>NZ_CP149586.1:6137500-6810649 GCF_037903935.1 Pseudomonas idahonensis
GCCATCCAACCCCTCAAGCAGAGGCATAGTCAAAATGCACTGAGCCTCTTGACCATAACCACGCTGCAGCTCGCGCCCCATCAACAGGTTGAACTTCTGATCGGTACCACCCAACTCGACATCAGCACGCAGAGCGACCGAGTCATAGCCCTGCACCAGCGGATACAAGAACTCGTGAATGGCAATCGGCTGATTGGTCGAATAGCGCTTGTCGAAGTCATCCCGCTCAAGCATGCGCGCAACGGTGTACTGGGAAGTCAGACGGATGAAATCCGCCGGCCCCATCTTGTCCATCCAAGTAGAGTTGAATGCGACCTCAGTCTTAGCAGGATCAAGAATCTTGAAAACCTGACTCTTGTAGGTCTCTGCATTATCCAGAACCTGCTCGCGAGTCAGTGGCGGACGAGTAGCGCTTTTGCCACTCGGATCACCGATCATCCCGGTGAAGTCGCCAATCAGGAAGATCACCTGGTGACCCAGGTCCTGGAACTGACGCAGCTTATTAATAAGCACGGTATGGCCGAGATGCAGATCCGGAGCCGTCGGATCGAAGCCAGCCTTAATACGCAGCGGCTCGCCGCGCTTGAGCTTCTCGATCAACTCGGACTCGACCAACAACTCTTCCGCACCACGTTTGATCAGCGCTAGCTGCTCTTCAACCGACTTCATAACAGACCCGCAAGGCTCAGATTCAAAAGGGAACCAACCATACAAGATCACGGACTAATTACAAGTTTTGCCCGGCGTACAGGGGCATTCACGCAGCAGAGCGTCCGCGAGCTTGCGTCACAGATGATTTGGTTATATTTTATACAGTTATTTCATCTTCATCATGTCATTCATCTTTTCCATTTCATCTTTTCAAAGTCAAATTACCTATGACCACCGAACCGTCTAAAGCGCCACCGCTTTATCCGAAGAGCCACCTGCTCGCCGCAAGTGGCATCGCAGCCCTTCTAAGCCTGGCACTACTGGTATTCCCTTCCAGTGATGTAGAAGCCAAAAAAACGACACTAAGCCTTGACCTGGAAAGTCCGGTCGAGCAGCTGACACAAGATCAAGACGCCGCTTCCGTCGAACAAGCCACAAGCGAAAGCGTCGCCTCTCCTTTCGCACAGATCGACAACACCGCCGAAGCCCCCCCGGAGACTGCTGAAGCTGCACCAACAACCGCTGTCACGGAAGAGCAAAAAGCCCCAGGCCATAGAGAAGTGATAGTGGCCAAGGGCGATACCTTGTCCACACTCTTCGAGAAGGTTGGCCTGCCAGCTACATCTGTTCACGAAGTCCTGGCAAGCGACAAGCAAGCAAAGCAGTTTTCCCAGCTAAAACACGGCCAAAAGCTTGAGTTCGAACTGACTCAAGACGGCCAACTGAGCAACCTGCACAGTAAAGTCAGTGATCTGGAAACCATCACTCTGACCAAGGGCCCCAAAGGCTTTACCTTCAACCGAGTGATCACTAAACCAGTAGTCCGCTCGGCTTATGTGCATGGCGTCATCAATAGTTCGCTTTCACAGTCCGCGGCACGTGCCGGCCTGTCTCATAGCCTGACCATGGATATGGCCAACATTTTCGGCTACGACATCGACTTCGCGCAGGATATTCGCCAGGGTGACGAGTTTGACGTCATCTACGAACAGAAAGTAGCCAACGGCAAAGTGGTCGGTACCGGCAATATCCTTTCCGCACGCTTCACCAATCGCGGCAAGACCTACACCGCCGTGCGCTACACCAACAAACAGGGTTCCAGCAGCTATTACACCGCCGACGGCAATAGCATGCGCAAAGCGTTCATCCGTACGCCAGTGGACTTTGCCCGTATCAGCTCGCGCTTCTCAATGGGCCGTAAACACCCAATTCTGAACAAGATCCGCGCTCACAAGGGCGTCGACTACGCCGCCCCACGAGGCACGCCGATCAAGGCTGCCGGTGACGGAAAGGTTCTGCTGGCGGGCCGCCGCGGTGGTTACGGCAACACCGTGATCATTCAGCACGGCAACACCTACAGGACCCTGTATGGCCACATGCAAGGCTTTGCCAAGGGCGTCAAGACCGGCGGCTCGGTGAAACAGGGTCAGGTCATTGGGTATATCGGCACCACAGGCCTGTCTACCGGCCCTCACTTGCACTACGAGTTCCAGGTCAACGGCGTCCACGTGGACCCCCTGGGCCAGAAACTGCCGATGGCTGACCCTATTGCCAAGGCCGAGCGAGCTCGCTTCCTCCAACAGAGCCAGCCTCTTATGGCTCGGATGGACCAGGAAAAGGCCACCATGCTGGCCTCGAGCAAGCGCTGAGCCATGGCGCTCTACATAGGAGTAATGTCCGGAACCAGCCTCGACGGCCTGGACATTGCCCTGATCGAGCAGAGCCCGGCGATCAGATTGATCGCTACCCACTACATCCCCATGCCAGAGACCCTGCGCGCCGAACTCCTGAGTTTGTGCGCCAGCGGCCCTGACGAGATCGCCCGTTCCGCCATGGCCCAGCAACACTGGGTCAAGCTGGCTGCCCAGGGCATCCACAGCCTTCTGCAGCAACAACAACTCCAGGCTCAAGACATTCGCGCCATAGGCAGCCACGGGCAGACCGTGCGCCATGAGCCGAGCCGCGGATTTACCGTGCAGATCGGCAACCCAGCATTGCTCACAGAACTCACCGGTATCACCGTTATCAGCGACTTCCGCAGTCGCGACGTGGCTGCCGGCGGCCAAGGCGCCCCTCTGGTCCCCGCCTTCCACGAAGCTCTGTTCGAGCAGCGCTCCGGAAAGCGTGCCGTTCTGAACGTCGGTGGCTTCAGCAACCTGAGCCTGATCGAAACCGCCAAACCGGTCGCAGGCTTTGATTGCGGCCCTGGCAACGTGCTGCTCGATGCATGGATACAGACTCAACGGGCTGAAACCTTCGACCGCAACGGCCAATGGGCGGCCAGCGGCCAGCTTGACCAGGCCCTTCTGAAGACCCTGCTCAGCGATCCCTTCTTCGCCACTCAAGGACCCAAGAGCACGGGGCGCGAGGTATTCAACCTCCAGTGGCTGAATCAGCATCTGGCCCAGCATCCCGCCATCCCCGCAGAAAATGTACAAGCCACCCTGCTGGAACTGACAGCGCTGACCATCGTCGACTCGTTGCAGGCTGCACAAGTCGACACCCGGGAGCTTTTGGTTTGTGGCGGCGGTGCCCATAACGGCACATTGATGCGGCGCCTCAGCGCGCTACTACCCGGGACACAGGTCAACAGCACCGCCGTTTATGGCGTGGACCCCGACTGGGTAGAAGCCATGGCCTTCGCCTGGCTGGCCCATTGCTGCCTGGAAGGCATCGCCGCCAACCGGCCCAGCGTCACAGGCGCCCGCGGCCCGCGTGTACTGGGCGCTATCTACCCGGCTTGAACGCCAGATAGCAAAACGCCGCAGAGTCGTTAGACACTGCGGCGTTTTGCTATCTGGCTTTTGCCGACTGATCAGATCGAGAACGAGGACCCGCAACCACAAGTAGTGGTGGCATTGGGGTTCTTGATCACGAACCGCGAACCTTCCAGACCTTCCTGGTAGTCCACTTCAGCACCGGCCAGGTACTGGAAACTCATCGGGTCGACCACCAGGCTTACGCCTTCGCGCTCGACGATGGTGTCGTCCTCGGCCACCTCCTCATCGAAAGTGAAACCGTACTGGAACCCCGAACAACCGCCGCCCGTAACGAATACGCGCAGCTTCAAGCGATCATTACCCTCTTCGTCGACCAGGGTCTTCACCTTGTGCGCTGCACCTTGAGTGAATTGCAAAGCCGTGGGGGTGAAGGATTCAACGCTCATGCTGACTATCTCCCGGCGTTAAGCCGCCATACTGCGTAATGACGCGCATTATCCGCTTCTCCCAGAAAAGCGGTCAACTATTGTTACGGTATATCAATAGTCGTCCAGTTGCCCGCAGAACGCAGAAAGGCCCGTCAGACGGGCCTTTCTGTTCACCTCTAAACCGACCTTAAGGCAGCATGCCAGCGTGGGACAGCCCCAGGCGCTCGTCCAAGCCGAACAGAATGTTGAGGTTTTGCACCGCCTGGCCGGAAGCTCCCTTGACCAGATTGTCGATGACCGACAGCACCACCACCAGATCACCATCCTGTGGCCGGTGCACGGCAATCCGACATACGTTGGCACCACGCACACTGCGAGTCTCAGGATGACTGCCCGCCGGCATCACATCAACGAAAGGCTCGTTGGCATAACGCTTCTCAAACAGCGCTTGCAGATCAACCGAGCGGTCCACCACGGTCGCATAGAGCGTCGAGTGAATGCCGCGAATCATTGGCGTCAGATGCGGCACAAAGGTCAGGCCGACGTCCTTGCCTGCCGCCCGACGCAGACCCTGGCGTATTTCCGGCAAGTGACGATGCCCTTTGACCGCATAGGCCTTCATGCTCTCGGAGGTTTCCGAGTACAGCGAACCGACGCTGGCACCACGGCCTGCTCCACTGACACCGGACTTGCAATCAGCGATCAACTGCGTAGTGTCGGCAAGACCGGCCTCCAGCAATGGCAGGAAGCCCAGCTGGGTGGCCGTTGGATAGCACCCGGGAACGGCAATCAGACGAGCCTTCTTTATTTGCTCACGGTTGACTTCCGGTAGTCCGTAGACCGCCTCATCCAGCAGCTCAGGTGCGCCGTGGGGCTGGCCGTACCATTTGGCCCACTCATCGGCATCCTGCAGACGGAAGTCCGCCGACAAATCGATGACCTTGGTCCCAGCCGCCAGCAACTCGCCGGCCAGTGCATGGGCTACACCGTGGGGCGTTGCGAAGAACACCACATCACAGGCACCCAGCGTCTTGATATCCGGCACGCTGAAAGCCAGGCCGTCATAGTGACCGCGCAGGTTCGGGTACATGTCGGCTACGGCCAGGCCCGCCTCGGATCGCGAAGTGATGACTTCCACTCGCGCCTGCGGATGCTGTGCCAACAGACGCAGCAGTTCGACACCGGTGTAACCCGTGCCGCCGACAATACCGACCTTGACCATAAACCTGCCCTCAACGAACCCACTGGAAAGCTGCCGATAATAGGGGTGGCGCGCCCCTGCGACAACCGTCAAGGTGACGTGCGGCCGCTCTACCCTCTACTATCTTCGCCACCGTGAACCTGGGAATAACTAAAAATGCTCTATCTATGGCTCAAAGCCTTTCATATCGTCAGTGTGGTCTGCTGGTTTGCCGGCCTTTTCTACCTGCCGCGCCTGTTCGTCTATCACGCTCAAAGCGAAGACAGCGTCAGCCGTGAGCGCTTCTGCCTCATGGAACGCAAGCTGTATCGCTTCATCATGGGGCCGGCAATGATCGCCGCGCTGATCTTTGGCATCTGGTTGATCAGCCTCAATCCCAGCGCCTACTTCGGCCAGGGTGGCTGGATGCACGCCAAACTGACCCTGGTGGTGATCCTGATCGGGTACCACCACATGTGCGGCGCTCAAGTGAAACGTTTTGCCCGTGGCGAAAACACCCGCAGCCATGTCTTTTATCGCTGGTTCAATGAAGTACCGGTCCTGATATTGCTGGCTATTGTAATTTTGGTCGTTGTACGGCCGTTCTAACTCTTACTAGTCGCTTCCCCTGGGGGTACTCCAATGTCACTGCCCGCTCTGCTCGAACAACGCCTGCGCCTGCCTCTGGTGGCGGCGCCAATGTTCCTGATCTCCAACCCTGAACTGGTTCTGGCCTGCTGTCGCAATGGCGTGGTAGGCAGCTTCCCCGCCCTCAACCAGCGTGAGAGCAGTGGCTTCAAGGCCTGGCTAGAGGAGATCGAAGCAGGGTTGGCCAAATTGGAGAACCCTGCCCCCTACGCGGTGAACCTGATCGTGCACAACAGCAACCCGCGTCTGCAGGCGGACTTACAGATCTGCATCGAACACCAGGTGCCGATCGTCATCACCAGCCTGGGCGCAGTCAAGGAAGTGGTAGACGCCGTACACAGCTATGGCGGGCTGGTATTCCATGACGTGACCACCCGCCGGCATGCGGAGAAAGCTGCAGAGGCCGGAGTCGACGGACTGATCGCTGTAGCGGCAGGGGCTGGCGGACATGCCGGAACCTGGAGCCCGTTCTCCCTTATTGCCGAGATTCGCCAGTTCTTCGACAAGACCCTGTTGCTGGCCGGCTGCCTGAACCGCGGTCACGAGATTCTCGCCGCACAGCTGCTGGGCGCCGACCTGGCCTATCTGGGCACCCGCTTTATCGGCACCACCGAAAGCCATGCACCGGACGCCTATAAAGAGATGCTGCTCAATTCTCACGCTGCGGATATCGTGCACACTGCCGCCGTCTCCGGGGTCCCTGCCAGCTTCATGCGCCAGAGCCTGGAAAACGCTGGTTTCGACCTGGCAGCCCTGCAAGGTAAAGGCGAAGTCAATTTCGGCTCCAAGCTCAAACCCATCAGCGACGAAGCCAAGGCCTGGAAAACCGTGTGGTCTGCCGGCCAGGGCGTCGGTGAGATCAACGACCTGCCCAGCGTCGATCAACTGATTGCCCGCCTGGACAGCGAGTATCAGGCCGCTCAGGAACGCTCGACGCAACTCATAAAACGCTGGCCACGCTAACCAGTTCTCATTGTTTTTTGGCCAGCCGGGGGGCACTGGCCTTAAACTGTCGGCCTTTTATGTAAGCCTTCTTTTCAAGCGACAGGGATGCCCCCATGAGCGAGACCCGCTACAAGATTGTTTTCGACGGCACATTGCTGCCCGGCGTGGAAAAATCCACCGCCCAACTGAACCTGGCCGAACTGTTCAAAAGCGATGTCGCTGCCGTGGAACGCCTGTTCAGTGGCCAGCAGGTGGAACTCAAGCGCGACCTGACCCAGGCCGATGCCCAGCGCTACCTGGAAGCGTTGAAGAACACCGGGATCGACGCCCGCATCGAATCCGAGCCCTCGTTGCAGCTGAACCTCGATGCAGTAACCCCCACGCCCACGGCCGCCAGCATCAGCGCTTCGCCCTATGCACCCCCGCAAGCGGCGGTGGGAGATGCCCTCCCCCAATACGCCACACTCAATGTCTTCAGTTTCGAAGGCCGCATCGGTCGCCTGCGCTATCTGGCCTGGACCCTGGTCCTGACGGTGGCCATGCTGGCAGTGATCGGTGTGGGGGCCTTCTTCGGCATCCTGTCCGCCGCAATGTTCAACTCCACACTGCTCACTGTCCTGGGGATTACTGGTGGGGTAGTGGTCTTCATCGGCTTCATCGTCGTCAGCATCCAGATCAGCGTGCAGCGCCTGCACGACCTCGGCTGGTCGGGCTGGCTGTGGCTGCTGAACTTCGTCCCTATCGTCGGCAGCGTGTTCCCGCTGGTGCTGATGGTCAGCCCGGGCAGCAACGTGGCCAACCGCTACGGCGCGCCACCTCCACCCAACACCACCGCCGTCAAGGTCCTGTCCTGGATGTGGGTAGTCTTGATCGCCGTCCTGATCGTGGGTGTGGTGGCCGGCGGCCTGAGCTCCCTGGAAGACAGCTACAGCGAAACCAGCTACAGCGAAACCATCGATTCCAGCAGCGCCGATGAAGATGCTGAACCAGCGGACATCGCCGCCCCTGTAGAATCCGAGCAAGAATAAACGCGCCCCAGCCTGCGACCCTTCCTGTCGCAGGCCGCTGGCCGTTGCGATGGAGAAATGCATGACCCGTTACGCTCTGATCACCGGTGCTTCCAGCGGCATAGGCCTGGCCCTTGCCGAAGCACTGGCCCGGCGTGGCCGCAACCTGATTCTCGTGGCCCGCCAGCGTGATCAGCTGGAATGCATCGCCCTGGAGCTGACCCAACGCTTCGGCGTCGAAGTATTGTTCCGGGCCTGCGATCTGGGAGAGCCTCTGCGACTGTCCGGCTTCCTGCTGGAACTGGAGGAAGGCGACCGCCAGATCGACCTGCTGGTCAATTGTGCCGGGATCGGTACCAGCGGCCCTTTCCTGGCCCAGGACTGGATGACCGAACAAGACCTGATCGAGGTCAACATCCTTGCGCTGACCCGCCTTTGCCACGCCTTGGGCAACAGCATGGCCCTGCTGGGTGGAGGACAGATACTCAACGTCGCCTCGGTAGCGGCCTTCTATCCCGGCCCCTGGATGAGTACCTACTACGCCAGCAAGGCCTATGTTCTGCACTTTTCCGAAGGGCTGCGCGAAGAGCTGAAAAAATGCGCGGTCAAGGTCTCGGTGCTGTGCCCCGGCCCCACCCGCACCGCATTCTTCCGCACCGCCCAGATGGACACCCAGAAGCTCAACGACAGCAAGTTGCTCATGAGCCCCGAAGAAGTAGCGTTGTACGCAGTCCGGGCCCTGGAAAAGAACCGTGCCATCATCATCCCCGGCCGCTTGAACCGCTGGATGGCCTTCAGCAGCCGCCTGGGCTCTCGCTGGCTGACCCGCAAGATCGTCGGTTACTTCAATCGGGCCTATTGCCCACGTTAGATGTTCGGACTGGGCGCACATTGTGAGCCTGAGTACACTCACCCCGGACCAACCCAATGGAGAAACAGCTGTGGATACTCTGTTCACCAAGATCATCAACAGAGAAATACCCGCGAAGATCATCTACGAGGACGACCAGGTTCTGGCCTTCCACGATATTGCTCCGCAAGCACCGGTGCACTTCCTGGTCATACCGAAGAAACCCATTCGCACCCTCAACGACCTCACCGAAGACGACAAAACCCTGGCCGGACACATCCTGTTCACCGCCCAGCGCCTGGCCAAGGAACAAGGTTGCGAGGACGGCTTCCGGGTGGTGATGAACTGCAATGAGCTGGGCGGTCAGACCGTCTACCACATTCATATGCACGTGCTGGGTCAGCGTCAGATGAACTGGCCTCCGGGCTGATTGCCCGCCAACACTCGTGTACCGCGCACCCTCGCCCACTCCCAGGCGAGGGTGCGCTGATCCAGCGCAGTTTTCACCCTGTCGATTGGAGTAAACTGGCCGCCGTGATTCTTCCCGGAGATAAGCATGACTACCCAACGTCACTACTCGCCGATTGACCGTCTGCTGCTGCAAGCTGATATGGCCATGCGTACGCTGCTGCCTTTCAGCGGCCAACCTTATCGCCCGTCACCGGCCATAGTGCAGCCGGAAGCGCAGATGAGTGACGAGGATACCCGGCACGTCGCCGGCCTGATGCGTATCAATCACACCGGGGAAGTCTGCGCCCAGGCGCTCTACCAGGGCCAGGCCCTGACCGCCAAACTGCCCCAGGTACGCCAGGCCATGGAGCATGCCGCCGAAGAGGAAATCGACCACCTGGCCTGGTGCGAACAGCGCATCCGCCAACTGGGCAGCCACCCGAGTGTTCTCAACCCGTTGTTCTATGGCCTGTCATTCGGCATCGGCGCCGCCGCCGGCCTGATCAGCGACAAAGTCAGCCTGGGGTTCGTCGCCGCCACCGAAGACCAGGTCTGCAAGCACCTGAACGAACACCTGGAACAACTACCGGCAGAAGACGAAAAGTCCCGGGCCATCCTGGAGCAGATGCGCATCGACGAAGAGCACCACGCAGAAACCGCTCTCGAAGCGGGCGGCTTCCGCTTCCCGGCACCGGTGAAGTTCGGCATGAGCCTGTTGGCCAAGGTCATGACCAAGAGCACCTATCGGATCTGATCCCGGCCAGTACCGAACACAAAAAAGGGCGCTCTTGAGGCGCCCTTTTCCTTTACCGACAAACTGCGTCCCGGCTCAACCCAACTCGACGATTTCGTAATCGTGGGTAATGGCCACGCCAGCAGCCCCGAGCATGATCGAAGCCGAGCAATACTTCTCGGCGGACAGTTCGATGGCCCGCTTGACCTGAGCCTCCTTCAGCCCACGCCCCTTGACCACGAAATGCATGTGAATCTTGGTGAAGACCTTCGGGTCCTCGGTTGCACGCTCGGCTTCAAGAAAGGCCTCACAGCTTTCAACCGCCTGACGCGACTTCTTGAGGATGCTGACCACGTCGAAATTGCTGCAACCGCCCACACCGAGCAGGAGCATCTCCATGGGGCGAACACCCAGGTTGCGTCCACCGGCTTCTGGCGGACCGTCCATCACCACAACGTGGCCACTGCCCGACTCACCGAGGAACATGGCTTCGCCAGCCCATTGGATGCGTGCCTTCATCGCCAAGACTCCACTGTAAAAAAAGGGTCGCCAGCTTAGCACAGGGTTTTGCACGGGCTGCGCTTTGCATGTTCACAGCAGATTACCGATCTTCACTAAGAAAAATCTTAAATCCGTCAAGGATGTGTCTGTTAAGCTGACGCCAAATGACTGGCGCTTAGCCAGCGTTCAACGTCCTCGTTTTACGCCCATAAAAATCACCTCATACCGTGCAGTCTTCTCGGGATACAACCATGGTTGCTATTGCCCCCACCCCCAGGATCAAAAATCTCGACAAGTTGCTGATGCACTGTCAACGCCGCCGGTATCAGGCCAAGAGCAACATCATCTGCGCCGGTGATGTGTCCGACAGCCTGTATTTCATCATCAAGGGCTCGGTGACTATCCTCATCGAGGACGACGATGGCCGGGAGATGATCATCGCCTACCTCAACGCCGGGGATTTCTTCGGTGAACTGGGGCTTTTCGAAGAGGCCGGGCACGAACAGCAGCGCAGCGCCTGGGTACGGGCCAAAGTGGAATGCGAAGTCGCCGAGATCAGCTACGCGAAGTTTCGCGAACTGTCGCAGAACGACCCGGACATTCTCTACGTCCTCAGCGGGCAGATTGCCCAGCGCCTGCGCAATACCACGCGCAAGGTCGGCGACCTGGCGTTCTTCGACGTGACCGGACGGGTTGCCCGCTGCCTGCTGGAGCTGTGCAAGCAACCGGATGCCATGACCCACCCCGACGGCATGCAGATCAAGATCACCCGTCAGGAGATCGGCCGGATAGTCGGCTGCTCCCGAGAAATGGTCGGCCGCGTCCTCAAGGACCTTGAGGAGCGCAACCTGGTTCACGTCAAAGGCAAGACCATGGTGGTGTTCGGCACCCGCTAACCCGGCAGAAAGCTCTTGAGCATCTGCCGGTACAGACTGTCCAGCCGGGCCACGGCATTCTCTGCGGTAAATGCCTCATGCAGGGCGATATGGCTTTCAGCCCGGCAACGCTGCTCCAGGCCGCAAGCCTGATTGAAGGTATTGACCGCCCCCACCATGGAGTCGCGCTCGTTATCCAACAGCAGGGCACCGTGCACCAGCCCCACCGGGCGCTGTCCGCCTTTGCTCTGACGCCAGCGCTGGGCCGTACCGACCATCTTGCGCCCCTCCAGATTGACGTTGAAACGGCCATCGCAAAAGGCGCCGTCCACCTCCCCCAACGACGGATGGCCTCCCAGCTCACTGAGCAGATCGCAAATCGGCTGGCACAGACGCCGATAGGCCGTTTCGATCCGCCCCTGATCCCCCTCGCTGCGCGGTGGCGCATAGACCAGCGCGATATTCACCGTGGCTGCCGATTGCGGCACCGGCTCACCGCCAGTTTCCCGCAGCAGCACCGGCCAGCCGTTGGCCGCCGACGCCTGGCAGGCCTGCTCGAACCCCGGCAGGCGACTCAAGCGCCGGGGCATCACCAGCGCCCGATCGCTGGGCTGCCAGAACAGCAGCCCAAACTCCTGCTCGCCAGCACACACCAGCGCCAGCAGATCCTGCTCGGCCTGCAGGCCAGCTTCGACAGTCAAGGCAAGGGGTTGGGTCATGACAGTGGAAATCCTTTGCAATAGATACGAAAAAGCCGGCATCGCCGGCTTATTCATTGTTTCAGGTTCAGTCCAGGGTCGAACCGCTGACCGGCACGCCACGCTCGGGGAAGAACAAGCGTTGCAACTCGCTGCCCGGGCTCTCGGCGCGCATGAATGCCTCGCCCACCAGGAACGAATAGACATCACTGATTTCCATCAGCTCGACATCGGCACGGTTGAGAATGCCGCTCTCGGTAATCACCAGGCGATCGCGAGGAATCCGCGGCAGCAGGTCGAGAGTGGTTTCCAGGTCGACTTCGAAGGTATGCAGATTGCGGTTGTTGATCCCGACCAACGGTGTGTCGAGGGTCTTCAGCGCCCGCTCCAACTCGTCGCCGTCGTGCACTTCCACCAGCACATCCAGACCGACACCCTTGGCCGCCGTCGCCAACTCGGCCATCCGCTGGTCGTCCAGCGCAGCGACAATCAGCAGCACACAGTCGGCACCGAGGGCACGGGCTTCGACGATCTGGTAGGGATCGATCATGAAATCCTTGCGGATCACCGGCAGTTTGCAGGCCGCGCGGGCCTGCTGCAGATAGGCATCGGCCCCCTGGAAGTAATCGACGTCAGTCAACACCGACAGGCAAGTGGCACCGCCCTTCTCGTAGCTCTTGGCGATCTCTGCCGGCACGAAATTCTCGCGGATCACGCCTTTGCTCGGCGAAGCTTTCTTGATCTCGGCAATCACCGCCGGCTGCTTGAGCTTGACCTGCTCCTGCAGCGCCCTGGCGAAACCCCGCGGCGCATCGGCTGCCCGCGCCAGGCTCTCCAGCTCGGCCAGACTGACGCGAGCGCTGCGCTCGGCAACTTCCTCAACCTTGCGGGCGAGGATTTTTTCCAGAACTGTCGGCACACTCATCCTTCATTCTCCTGCTTGAACACCGCGGTAAAGGCGCCCAGCTCCTCGAGCTTTTCCCGGGCCAAGCCGGTGTGCAAGGCATCGTGCGCCAGGGCCACGCCCTCTCTCAAGCTACTGGCATGATCCGCGGCATACAGCGCCGCACCGGCATTGAGCACAATCATCTCGGCGGCCTTCTGGCCGTGCTCGGTCTTGCGTCGTCCCAGGGCATCGCGGATCAGCTCAAGGGACGCCGCCGGGCTCTCCACCACCAAGCCAAACAGACTCTGGCTCTTCATGCCCAAGTCCTCGGGCTGTACCCAGTACTCGGTGATCTGGTCATTCTTCAGCTCGGCAACATAGGTCGGCGCCGCCAGGCTGAACTCGTCCAGGCCATCCTGGGAATGCACCACCAGCACATGTTTGCTGCCCAGACGCTGCAAAACCTCGGCCAATGGCCGGCACAAGGCCTGAGTGAATACTCCCACCACCTGATGTTTCACGCAGGCCGGATTCGTAAGCGGGCCAAGCATGTTGAACAGGGTGCGCAAGCCGAGGTCACGGCGCGGGCCGGCGGCATATTTCATGGCGCCGTGGTGAGACTGGGCAAACATGAAGCCGATGCCGACGTTGTCGATGCAGCGCGCGACCTGGACTGGCGTCAGGTTCAGGTAGATCCCGGCCGCCTCCAACAGATCGGCGCTGCCGCTCTTGCCGGATACCGCACGGTTACCATGCTTGGCGACGGTGCAGCCGGCGGCGGCAACAACAAAGGAAGACGCGGTGGAAACGTTGAAAATGTTCGCACCGTCACCGCCGGTGCCGACCACATCCACCACACCGTCGAGGGTTTTCAGTTCGACCGTGTCAGCCAGTTCACGCATCACCGATACCGCGCCGACGATCTCGTCGATGCTTTCGCTTTTCATGCGCATGGCCATCATGAAGGCGCCAATCTGCGCATCGGTGCATTGGCCGGTCATGATCTCGCGCATGACATCGCGCATCTCATCGGTGCTCAGGTCCAGATGGCCGACAATACGGCTCAGGGCAGTCTTGATATCCATGAAAAGTCCTTAGCGCGTGCCGCCGCTCTGTTTGAGGAAGTTGGCGAACAGCTCGTGGCCCTGCTCGGTGAGGATAGACTCGGGGTGAAATTGCACCCCTTCGATATTTAGCGTCTTGTGGCGCAGCCCCATGATTTCGTCGACGGAGCCGTCTTCCAACTGGGTCCAAGCCGTGACTTCGAGGCACTCGGGCAGGCTCTCATGCTTGACCACCAGGGAGTGGTAACGGGTCACGGTCAGCGGCATGTTCAAGCCGTTGAATACCCCCAGGTCACGGTGAAACACCGGGCTGGTCTTGCCGTGCATCACTTGCCGGGCTCGCACCACTTGGCCGCCAAAAGCCTGGCCGATGGACTGGTGGCCCAGGCACACGCCCAGAATCGGCAGCTTGCCGGCGAAATGCTTGATCGCCTCGATGGAGACACCGGCCTCGGTCGGCGTGCAAGGGCCAGGCGAGACCACGATACGCTCGGGCTTAAGGGCTTCGATTTCAGCCACGGTCAGCTCGTCATTGCGTACCACTTTCACTTCGGCACCCAACTCGCCCAGATACTGGACGACGTTGTAGGTGAAGGAGTCGTAGTTATCGATCATCAGCAACATTATGGAAACTCCTCAAACCTTGGATGCGGGGGTTTGTTCTGCCAGCGCCACGGCACGGAACATTGCACGACGCTTGTTCAGCGTCTCTTCCCACTCCAGGGTCGGCACTGAGTCGGCGACAATCCCGCCACCGGCCTGTACATGCAGCTCACCGTTCTTGATCACCGCCGTGCGAATGGCGATGGCGGTATCCATGTTGCCGTTCCAGGCAAAGTAACCCACGGCGCCGCCGTAGACCCCACGCTTGACCGGCTCCAGCTCGTCGATGATTTCCATGGCGCGAATCTTCGGCGCCCCGGACAACGTCCCCGCCGGCAGGATCGCCCGCAGAGCGTCCATTGCCGTCAGCCCGGCTTTCAGTTGACCGGTGACGTTGGAGACGATGTGCATCACATTGGAATAACGCTCGATCACCATCTTCTCGGTGAGCTTCACCGAGCCAATTTCCGATACGCGACCGGTGTCGTTGCGCCCCAGATCGATCAGCATCAGGTGCTCGGCGATTTCCTTGGCATCCGACAGCAGGTCCTGTTCCAGGGCCAGATCGGCTTCCTCGGTAGCGCCCCGCGGACGGGTGCCGGCAATCGGCCGCACGGTAATCAGGTTGTCCTCGACCCGCACCAGCACTTCCGGTGAACTGCCCACTACATGAAAGTCGCCGAAGTTGAAGAAGTACATATAGGGAGTCGGGTTGAAGCAGCGCAGCGCCCGGTACAGATCGATGGGCGCAGCCTTGAAGTCAATCGACATGCGCTGGGACGGCACCACCTGCATGCAGTCACCGGCCAGGATGTACTCCTTGATGGTGTCCACGGCTCGCTCGTAGTCCGCCTGGGTGAAGCTGGAGCGGAATACCGGATCGGCCGCCTGCTGCTTGCTGAAATCCAGCCCGGGACGCGGCGTGATCGGCTGGCGCAGTTGCGCAAGCAACTCCTGCAAGCGCGCTTGCCCGGCCTCGAAGGCGTTGTCCTGGCTGGGGTCGGCCAACACGATGGCGTGCATCTTGCCCGCCAGGTTGTCGAACACCACCACCGCATCGGAGACCATCAGCAGGATATCCGGCACACCGATCGGGTCAGGATTCGGGCACTGGCCCAGGCGCGGCTCGACATAACGCACGCAGTCATAACCGAAATACCCCACCAGGCCACCGTTGAAGCGCGGCAGGCCGGCGATGGTCGGCACGTTGTAACGGGCTTTGAATTCCTCGACGAAAGCCAGCGGATCAGCCACTTCATGGCTCTCGATCTCGACACCGTCATGGCTCACGCTGACCTGGTGCCCATGCACGCGCAATACGGTGCGGCACGGCAAGCCGATGATCGAATAGCGCCCCCACTTTTCACCGCCCTGCACCGACTCCAGCAAGTAGGAGTTGGGCTGATCGGCCAGTTTCAGGTAGATCGACAGCGGCGTGTCGAAGTCGGCAAGGGTTTCGCAGGCCAGCGGGATACGGTTGTAACCGGCTGCGGCCAAACGCAGGAATTCTTCGCGAATCATGGGGTGCCTCGTGGCTTGAGGGTCTAACAGTCAGGTATGCAAACGTGCCGGCAGGGCCGGCCAGACAAAAATCAGGCGCGCCAACGCCAACGGGCCAGGGCCTTGATGACTTTCATCCAGAGTTTGCGAGTGACCACCACGATGGAATTTCCAGAAGGGGATGGAACAGCGTCGGGCAACGTTATCTCAGCGGCTGGTTCTAAGCAACCGGGGATCAGCGCCCGCAAGTTGTCGATCACCAGCGCCGGCGACTCCTCGGCAATCGGCCGGCCGTGGTTATAGCCGTAGCTCAGCGCCACGCACTTGACCCCCGCCGCCTTGGCCGCCAGCACATCGCTGCGCGAGTCGCCGACGAACAGCGACTGCGACGCCGGTACGCTGGCCATCTTCATCACGAAGAACAGCGCCGCCGGGTCGGGTTTCTTTTGCGGCAGGGTGTCGCCGCCGATGATCCAGCGGAAATACCGGCCGATCTTCATCTGATCCAGCAATGGCGCGACGAAACGCTCGGGCTTGTTGGTGATCAGGGCCATTTCCACGCCCTGCTTGTGCAGCCACTTGAGGGTTTCGCGCACACCGGGATAGACCACAGTCAGTTCGTGGCTGTCCTCGTACGCGCTGTTGAACAACTCAAGAGCGTGCTCCGCCTCGACATCGTCGACGCCCTGGGCATCCAGGCTGTTGGCCAGGGCCCGGCGCACCAGCATCGGCGCACCGTTGCCGACCCACTCGCGCACCGCCTCGATACCCGCGGGCTTGCGCCCCAGCTTGAGCAGCATTTGATCCACGGCGGCCGCGAGGTCCGGCACCGAATCGACCAGGGTGCCATCCAGGTCGAACATCACCAGTCGCGGCAAACGCCCCGAGAACAGCTGCTCAAATGCGCTCATGGCCGAGCCAGCGCCAGTTCGGCGCGCATTTTCTCAATGACTTCCTGATAGTTCGGCGCATTGAAGATGGCCGAACCGGCAACAAAGGTGTCAGCGCCTGCGGCGGCGATCTCACGGATGTTGCCGACGTTCACCCCACCGTCGATCTCCAGGCGGATGTCGCGACCGGAAGCGTCGATCAGGGCCCGTGCCTCGCGCAGCTTGTCGAGGGTCCCAGGAATGAACTTCTGCCCGCCAAAGCCCGGGTTGACGCTCATCAGCAGGACCATGTCGACCTTGTCCATCACATACTTGAGCACGTCCAGCGGGGTCGCCGGGTTGAACACCAGGCCGGCCTTGCAACCGCCCTCGCGGATCATTTGCAGGGAACGGTCCACATGCAGCGTGGCTTCGGGGTGAAAGGTGATGTAGGTCGCGCCTGCCTCGATGAAGTCACCGATGATGCGATCCACCGGGGTCACCATCAGGTGCGCATCGATCGGCGCGGTGATCCCATACTTGCGCAGTGCAGAACAGACCATCGGGCCGATGGTCAGGTTCGGCACATAGTGGTTGTCCATGACATCGAAGTGGACGATGTCGGCACCAGCGGCCAGGACATTGTCCACTTCCTCACCCAGACGGGCGAAGTCGGCAGAGAGAATCGACGGAGCAATAGCGAAGGGCTGCATGACGCACCTTTTTTGAGCAGAATCACGATGGCGCGCATTGTATACCTCATGCTTTGGAGCGCACACCGTAACCGCGTTCTTCAGTAAGCCGCGCGATAGATCTTCTCGATATCGGCAGGACTCAGTTTGCGCGGATTGTTGCGCATCAGGCGCTCGATACCCGCGGCCTCCAACGCCATGGCGGGGATGGCCTCCTCCGGCACGCCAAAGCTGCGCAAGCCGCTGGGGATTTCCACCGCAGCGCACAACGCAGTCATTGCCTCCACGGCCCGATCAGCGGCCTCGCTGGCACTCAAATGCGCCGTCTGGACCCCCATGGCTTCGGCGATATCCTGCATACGCTCAACGCAGGCCATCTTGTTCCAGGTCATGACATAGGGCAGCAGCAAGGCATTACCGACGCCATGGGACACATGAAAACGTCCACCCAGCGGATAGGCCAGGGCATGCACCGCCCCGACCCCGGCATTACCGAAGGCCATGCCGGCCATCAGGCTGGCGGTGGCCATGTCCTCCCTGGCTTGCAGGTTGGCCGGGTTGGCATAAGCCTTGGGCAACGCCTTGACGATCAGTTTGATCGCACCAATGGCCAGGGAGTCGGTGATGGATGAGGCGTTGAGGGACAGGTAGGACTCGACAGCGTGAACCAGGGCATCGACACCACTGGCGGCCGTGACGCTGCGGGGACAGGTCAAGGTCATCTGTGGACTGACCAGGGCCACGTCCGGCAGCAGGTAATCACTGACAATGCCTTTCTTCAACAGCGCGACCTTGTCCGACAGGATGGCCACGTTGGTCACTTCCGAGCCAGTGCCGGCCGTGGTGGGAATGGCGATCAACGGCGGTCCCTTGCGCGGCACCTGATCAACGCCGAACAGATCCTCCAGGGCGCCATGGTAGCCCGCATAAGCCGCGACACTCTTGGCGATATCGATGGCGCTGCCGCCCCCAAGGCCGATCAGGCCGTCATGCCCGCCCTCGCGGTAGACCTGCATGCAGTCTTCGACAATGGCGATCTCCGGGTCGGGCTGCACCCGGTCGAAAATCTCATAACTGCGCTCACCCAGGTGTGCCAGCGCCAGTTCCACCGTGCCCGACTTGAGCAACGCGGCATCGGTGACAATCAGCGGGTTATCCACATCCAGTCGGGTCAGCTCGGCGGCCAGCTGTTCGATGGCGGTGCTGCCGGTGAGCAGTTTATGGGCGATCTTGAAAGAGGAAATACTCATGTGCGCAGCCTCTTATATAAAGGTAGGAGCCGGCACAAGCGTAGTCGCGGATTGTCGGTTGTCGCCTATTCAGCAGACGAATTCCCTTCTCTCCCTGACCGGTGCCGCGCCTGGCAACACCCGTCAGGAAGGCGAAGGACCTCACACCTGGGCGGTGCGCAACTTCTCACTGCGCCCACGCAGCCATTCCAGAGTCAGCAGCAGGATCACCGAGAAGGCGATCAGCAGCGTGGCGGCGGCGGCGATGGTCGGGCTGAGGTTTTCGCGGATACCGCTGAACATCTGCCGTGGCAACGTCGCTTGCTCGGGGCCGGCCAGGAACAGGGTCACCACCACTTCGTCGAACGAGGTAGCGAAGGCGAACAGCGCACCACTGATGACCCCAGGCGCGATCAGGGGCAAGGTCACCCGGCGAAAGGTGGTCAATGGCGAGGCGCCGAGGCTCGCTGCAGCCCGCACCAGGTTGTGGTTGAAGCCTTGCAGGGTCGCCGACACGGTGATGATCACGAAGGGCACCCCCAGCACCGCATGCACGACGATCAGCGAGAAGAAACTGTTGCCCATGCCCAGCGGGGCAAAGAACAGATAGCTGGCAACGCCGATGATCACCACCGGCACCACCATCGGCGAAATCACCAGGGCCATCACCAGCGCCTTGCCGGGGAAGTCGCCACGGGTCAGGCCGATCGCCGCCAGGGTGCCGAAGACCATCGCCAGCAAGGTGGCGGCCGGGGCGACAATGATGCTGTTCTTCAGGGCTCGCATCCATTCGGCGGAAGCGAAGAAGTCCTGGTACCAGTGCAGCGAGAAGCCCTGCAGCGGATACACCAGAAAGCTCCCGGAGTTGAACGACAGCGGGATGATCACCAGCACCGGCAATACCAGGAACAACAGGATCAAGCCGCAGAGAATCCGCAAGCTGTAGAACCAGACCCGTTCAACGGGCGACATGTAGGGGCTCAGCATTTCGATTCTCTCCTTAGCTCAGGCGCAGGCGACTGGCGCCCACCAGCCAGCTGTAAATCAGATAGAGCACGATGGTCGCCAGCAACAACAGGCCGCCCAGGGCCGTAGCCATGCCCCAGTTGATACTGGTGTTGGTGTAGAAGGCGACGAAGTAGCTGACCATCTGGTCGTTCGGGCTGCCCAGCAGCGCCGGAGTGATGTAGTAGCCGATGGCCAGGATGAACACCAGCAGACAGCCGGCGCCGACCCCGGCATAGGTCTGCGGCAAATACACCCGCCAGAAGCTGGCGAATGGATGGCAGCCCAGGGAAATCGCTGCACGCATGTAAGTGGGCGAGATGCCCTTCATCACGCTGTAGATCGGCAGGATCATGAACGGCAGCAGGATATGCACCATGGAGATGTAGACCCCCGTGCGGTTGAACACCAACTCCAGCGGCTTATCGATCACCCCCATGGCCAGCAGCGCACTGTTGATCAAGCCGCCGGACTGCAGCAGCACGATCCACGCCGCTACCCGCACCAGGATCGACGTCCAGAACGGCAGCAGCACCAGGATCATCAGCAGATTACTTTTGCGCGCCGGCAGGTTGGCCAGCAGGTAAGCCAGGGGATAGGCCAGCGCCAGGCAGATCGCGGTGATCACCAGGCCCATCCAGAAGGTCCGGGCAAAGATGTCCAGGTAGATGGACTGATCCGGGGTGGCCGGGGCCAGTTCTCCCAGGTCATCGATGCGATGGTCCACCGCCGCCAGCAGATAATAGGGCGTCAGGCTGCTGGTGTTGCGCCGGATCGCCTGCCAGTAGGCCGGGTCACCCCAGCGCTCGTCCAGACTCTCCATGGCTTCTTTATAGGATTCGGGCTCGGCCTTGAACGGCAAGGCACGGGCGGTCTTGGTCAACAGGCTGCGATAGCCGGCCAACTCCATGTTCAGGCGCTTGGACAGATCGCCCAAGGTTTGATTCTTGCGGGCTTCGAACAGGTCTTCGCTCAAGGCCTTGTAGGCCGCTTCGGCGGGCAGGCCACGACCATCCCAGGCACTCACGGCCGCGACAGTGCGCGGCATGCCCCCGACCACTTCCGGGTTGCCGACGCTCTTGTACAGCAGCGCCACAATCGGTACCAGGAACACCAGCAGCAGAAACAGCACCAGAGGCGCGATCAAGGCCTGTGCCTTCCAGCGGTTGACCCGCTCGGCACGGGCCAGCCGCTGCTTCAAGGTCGGGCCGGTGACCGCGTTCAAGGGAACGGTGATGGTCATGACAAACTCCGCGAATCGAACTTTCGAATACAAACCACCGGGGTAGGAGCGGGCTTGCCCGCGAACAAGGCGCATCAGGCGACACCGGTGGTGGTGCCGATCACGCCTTCGCGAGCAAGCTCGCTCCTACAACAGCGGGGTGGTTACTTGGCTGCCCAGGCGTTGAAGCGCTGCTCCAGTTGCTCACCGTTGTCAGCCCAGAAGCTGACGTCGATCTGCACCTGATTGGCGATGTTCTCCGGGGTAGTGGGCATGTCCTTGAGAATGTCCTTGGCCAGCAGCGGCACGGCCTGGATGTTGGCTGGGCCGTAAGCAATGTTTTCCGAATAGGTTTTCTGCTGCTGCGGCTGTACCGAGTAGGCGATGAACTTCTTCGCGGCTTCAGCGCGATCCTTGTCCAGGCCTTTGGGAATGGCCCAGGCATCGAAGTCGTAGATGCCGCCGTTCCACACCACTTTCAGGTTGCTTTCCTTCTGCACCGCGGCGATCCGGCCGTTGTAGGCCGAGCTCATGACCACGTCGCCGGAAGCCAGGTACTGCGGCGGCTGGGCGCCGGCTTCCCACCACTGAATGTAGGGCTTGAGCTCATCGAGTTTCTTGAAGGCGCGATCCTGGCCGTCCTTGCCAGCCAGGACTTTATAGACATCCTTGGGCGCGACGCCGTCGGCCATCAGGGCGAACTCCAGGGTGTACTTGGCGCCCTTGCGCAGACCGCGCTTGCCCGGGAACTGCTTGGTGTCCCAGAAATCGGCCCAGCTGCCTGGTGGTGCTTTGAGTTTGTCGGCGTTGTAGGCCAGCACCGTGGACCAGACGAAGAAGCCCACGCCGCAAGGCTGGATGGCACCCTTGACGTAGTCTTCGCTCTTGCCGAACAGGGCCGGGTCCAGTTGCTCGAACATATCCTCGTCGCAACCGCGGGACAATTCAGGGGACTCGACCTCTACCAGGTCCCAGGACACGCTCTTGGTGTCGACCATGGCCTTGATCTTGGCCATCTCGCCGTTGTACTCGCCAGCGACGATCTTGCCATGGCCTGCGGCTTCCCAAGGCGCGTAGAAGGCTTTGACCTGAGCCGCCTTGTTCGCCCCACCAAAGGACACCACGGTCAGGTCGGGACCCGCCGCCATGGCGTGTGCCGCACCCAGCATGCCCAGTGCCACAGCGATAGCGCTGAGGGGGGCGGTGAATTTCAGGGATCTCAACATTTATTGTGTTCTCCACGTGCAGGTTGGTGTTGCAGGGGGGCGATCAATTCGCCTCTAGAAGCGGGTCAAGCGCGCGAACGTGCTCGACTTGCCAGCCAAGCGGCACCACGTCGCCCACCGCCAGCGCAGGATCGAGCTCGGCAATCGGTTGTTTCACGAAGAAGTCGCTCTTGCCGCAGACTTCCAGGCGCACCCGGACGTGGTCGCCCAGATAGATGAATTCCGCCACCCTCCCGGAGAAGCGGTTGACGCAGCGTTCGCTGGAGCCGTTAAGACTCACGCGCTCCGGACGGATGGAAAGGGTCACCGGGCCGCCGACCTGGCCGACGTTCACCGCCAGCGCCTCGACTTTTTCGCCACGCCCCAGCTCCACCACGCAACGCTCGCCGGTATGGCTGTGGAGCCGACCGTTGAGACGGTTGTTCTCGCCAATGAAGTTGGCGACGAAGGTGTTCTTGGGCTCTTCGTAAAGGGTGCGCGGCGGGGCAATCTGCTGGATTTCGCCCTGATGGAACACCGCCACCCGATCGGACATGGTCAGGGCCTCGCCCTGGTCGTGAGTCACGTAGACCACGGTCACACCCAGGCGCTGGTGCAGATGCTTGATTTCCATCTGCATGTGTTCACGCAGTTGCTTGTCCAGAGCACCAAGGGGTTCGTCCATCAGCACCAACTGCGGCTCGAACACCAGGGCACGGGCCAGGGCCACACGCTGCTGCTGGCCACCGGACAATTGCGCCGGATAACGCTGGGCGAAGGCATCGAGCTGAACCATGCTCAGCACCCGTTTGACCCGTTCACTGATGTCGGTCTTGCTGAGGCCGCGCACCGACAGCGGAAAGCCCAGGTTCTCGGCCACGGTCATGTGCGGAAACAAGGCGTAGTTCTGGAACACCATGCCGATGTCGCGCTTGTGCGGCGGTACATTGTTGATGGAGCGCCCGGCCAGCTGGATCTCACCGGCGGTTGGGGTCTCGAAACCGGCCAGCATCATCAGGCTGGTGGTCTTGCCGGACCCGGACGGCCCCAGCAGGGTGAGGAACTCGCCTTTGCGAATATCCAGGTTGAGGTCTTTGACGATCAGGTTTTCACCGTCGTAGCTTTTCTGCACACCACGAAAGCTGACCAGAACATCGTTGGCCCCAGCGCTTGAATCAACCTCGCTCATACCCACACCTTTTGTTTTAGACGGCTGTGGAACAAGCCTAGTGGAGGCCGCAGGCCGCGCAAATCGGGGCGCAGGAGAGATTCGCCTCAGCCGCCTGGAAGGTTGCGTGTAGGGATTGCCCTACAAGGATGGCGGGATTGGATAAGGGCAGAGGCCAGCGGCAAGCTACAAGCAGCAAGAAACGGCAGAAGGCCGAAAGCGGGGATGTCGTAAATGGATAAGTGCCCTCCCCGGGAGGTGGAGAGAGCACTGCAGATGACGTCAGAGCAGCTTGTGCTCCATGGCGTATTTCACCAGTTCCGCCAGGGAGGTGATATTGAGCTTCTGCATCAGCCGCGCCTTGTGGGTGCTGATGGTCTTGCTGCTCAGGGCCAGTTGCTGAGCAATGTCATTGACGTTGGCACCCTGGGCCAGGCGTTCGAAGACCGAGAACTCGCGTTCGGAAAGCAGCGAATGCAAGGGCCGGGCATCGGTCAGGCCGACCTCGAAGACCATACGGTCCGCCAGGTCCGGGTCGATGTAACGCCCACCGGACGCCACCTTGCGGATGGCCGTCAGCAACAGCGACGGATCGCTGTCCTTGGTGGCGTAGCCGGCAGCGCCGATCTTCAGCGCACGCGCCGCCATCTGCGCCTCGTCATGCATCGACAGCACCAGGATCGCCGGGGGATTGTTCAGGGCCCGAATCCGTGGAATGGCTTCCAGGCCGTTTACCCCGGGCATGGAGATATCCAGCAGCACCACTTCACAGGGCACCTGGCGCAGGGTTTCCAACAGCTGTTCACCGTTGCTCGCCTCGCCCACCACCAGCAGGTCCTTGGCCAGGCCGATCAGCTGCTTGATGCCTTCGCGGACAATGGTGTGGTCTTCGGCTACCAGTACACGGATCACGCGCGTCTCCTCGTTATTGTTCTCGGTCCAGGGGCACCCGGACACTCAGGAGGGTGCCCTCTCCCTGTTCACTGTGCAGCGACAAGCTGCCGCCCATGATCAGCACCCGCTCGCGCATGCCCACCAGGCCAAAGGACGTCGGGCGTGCCGAGGCGGTGTCGAAACCAAGGCCGTCATCGCTGATGGTCATGCACAACTCGCCCTCTTCCAGGGTCAGGGTCAGTTCCACAGTATGCGCCTGGGCATGGCGCATGACATTGGTCAGGGCCTCCTGGAGGATACGAAACAGGCCGACGGCCTTGGCGTCACTCAGGCGCGGCAGGTTATCCGGCACTTGAACCAGGCAAGGAATCTGTGTGCGTGCTTCGAACCGCCGGGCCTGCCATTCGATGGCCGACGCGATGCCCGCATCGAGGATCGGCGGCCGCAGGGCCGTGGCCACGTCGCGCACCAGTTGGAACAGTTGGGCAATCAGGCGCTTCATGCTGTTGAGTCGTTCGTGCAGCCCCGGGTCGAGTTGGGCATAGGCCAGTTCGCACATGGAGGTTTCCAGCTTGAGCACGGTGAGCATCTGTCCCAGCTCGTCATGGACTTCCCGGGCAATGCGGGCCTTTTCTTCTTCGCGCACGCTTTCCAGGTGTGCCGACAATTCCCGCAATTGCTCACGGGAGCTGGCCAGCTCCAACTCGATGCGCTTGCTTTCGCTGATGTCCCAGACAATGCCGTCCCAGACAAAAGCGCCGTCATCCAGGCGGCGGGTGATGGCCTTGATCTCGGCCCAGCGCTGCTGGCCCTGGCGGGTCAGGATGCGACCTTGCCAGGACCAGTCGCTATCGGTGTCCAGGGCCTGATCCTGGGTCTGGTGATAACTGGCCTTGTCGTCCGGGTGCACCAGGCTGCGCAGGCCGGTGTCCCGGTGGGCCAGCGTCGCCGGCGAGTAGCCCACCAGGGTTTCGCTGCCTTCACTGATATAGGCGAAATCGATCTGCCCGGTGACCGGCGCTCGCTCCAGGCGGAACACCAGGCCCGGGACGTTGGCGGCGATCCCCTGTAGGCGCGCCTCGCTTTCCCGCAGCGCCGCCAGCGCACGACGGCGCTCGGTGACGTCATTGAGGTAGACCACCAGGTATTCGCTGTCGCGAAAACGCAGGAAGCTCAAGGACACGTCCGCCGGCAAGATACTGCCGTCAGCACGCACGCACTGGGTCTCGAAACTCTGCGCGCCCTCCTCACTGGCCCGGGCACGCTTCCACAGGTTGAGCCAGCGATCCATGTGCAGGTCGGGTTCGAAATCGATCAGCGGGCGGTCGATCACTCCGCCCGCCGGATAACCGAGCATCTCTTCAGCGGCCCGATTGGCATAACGCACATGACTGTCCCAGTTGACCCAGAGAATGCCCACAGTGCTTTGATCAATGGAGAACTGGGTCAGGCGCAGGGCTTCTTCGCTGGCGGCGCGCAGGGCGATATCCTCACGTGCCGCCAGCAACCTCTGCTCCAGACTGCGTTGCTGACGACGCTGCCAGAAGACAGTCGCCAAGCTGGCCAGCAACAGGATCATCAACAGTAGGCTGAGGTTCTGCCAGACGCCGGGGGATTCTCCCAGGCGCGGGTACTTGGGCTGCAGCCAACGACTGTGCAATTGCTCCAGCTCCTTGGCCGGGATCGCGTGCAAGCCGGCCTCTACGATACTGGCCAACTCCGGCCAGTCGCGACGGGTCGCTACCCGTAACAGCTGCGGCAGGCCGATATCCCCCACCACCGCCAACCCGGAAAACTCTGCCTCCGCTGACAGGCGACTGAGCTGGGCTTCATCCACAACCGCATAACGGGCTTGCTGGCTCAGCAGCAGTTGCAGGGCCTGGCGCTCCAGAGGAACCCCTTGCAGATTCAGGTTGGGGTAGGTCAGGCGCAGGTAGTCGGCCACCGCGCTGGGCATGCGCACCGCGACTCGGGCCTGGCTGTCGAGCTTCTCCAGTTCCACGGCCCCCGCGCCCTTGCGCTCACCCACCACCAGCTGTGGCACACGCATATAAGGGTCGCTGAACAGCCACAGCCTCAGGCCCGCGGGCGTCTGGGTCAGGCCGGGGGCCATGTCCACTTCGCCGTCGCGCAGGGCTCTTTCCAGCTGTGCCTGATCGGGAAAGTTGCGCCAGCTGAGTTCAATCTTCAGCGCCTGGGCCAAGGTCTGCATCAGTTCGACGTTAGCCCCGGACAGGCGCTGCAGACGCCGGTCGTATTGGGCGAACGGTGCCTGCAGTACCAGCCCCACCCGCAACTCCGGGTGTTGTTCAAGCCATTGACGCTGCTCGTGGCTCAAGGGTGCTGTGGGCACATGGGGCGTCGGTGCCGCCCCGCCTATCAAGGGAAGGCACAGACAGCCGATAAGCAGAAGGCAGCGAAAACGCATCATCTGAAGTCTCACACCCTGACAAATACTGACCAACCCATTAGGCTGCCGGAATTACTTCTGGCCTGGAATATCCGATGCCCCTTGTCCACCGCTCGGCACTGCCTGCATTGTGCCTGTCGCTGATCCTGCCTTGGACCTTTTCTGTGGAAGCCGCCGAGCCGGCCCCGGAAACCAAGAGCCCCGAGGAACAACCGGCGCAACGCCAAACCCTGCCTGAACGCAGCCAGGAAGAGGCCAGCGCCCTGGAGCGTCAGTTGCCTGCCCAGGAGCAACAGCAGTTGCAAGCCGGTGGCGACACCTTCCTGGCCCTGTGGAAACCGGCCAACACCAGCGAACCCAAGGGCGTGGTGATTATCCTCCCGGGAGCCGGCGAAAGCGCCGACTGGCCCCAAGCCGTGGCCCCACTGCGCAATAAACTGCCGGACACTGACTGGGGCAGCCTGAGCCTGACCCTGCCGGACATGCTCAGCGAAGCGGCACAACCGCGGATCGTCGAGGCCGCGCCGCCGCCAGCGGACACCAGCAACACCGCCAAGGACGCCAGCGCCGAGGCCAAGCCCATCGAACAAGCCGCCGGTGGCGAAGCCGACGTGGCGGACCGCGCCGTCGCAGAAAGCACCGAAGAACAGGTCAAGGCCGATGCCGAGCGCATCTTCACCCGGATCGATGCAGCCCTGGCCTTCGCCGAACAGCAGAATGCCCGCAGCATCGTGCTCCTGGGCCACGGCACTGGCGCCTACTGGGCCGCACGCTACCTGAGCGAAAAACAGCCCTCCCAGGTACAGAAGCTGGTGATGGTAGCTGCCCAGACACCTGCCAATGGCAAGCCACAACTGGCAGAGTTGACACCGACCCTGAAGCTGGCAACCGCAGATTTCTACTATGTCGACAAAAGCGCTGCGCAGAAAGCGGCACTGGAACGACTGCAAGCCAGCAAGCGCCTGAAGCATTCAAACTTCAGCCAGATCGCCCTCAAAGCCCTGCCCGGCAATCATGCCGCCCAGCAAGAGCAGCTGTTCCGCCGGGTACGTGGCTGGTTGAACCCGCAGAACACCGACAGTTGAAGAGCTCGAGCCGCCACTGCCTGACTGGCAATGGCGGCCCGGCCACGCCTCAGCGGAAATCCCGGCGCTCGCGTATCAGGGCATAGGCGCTGTGCAATTCTCGGGTCGTTTCCGTCGCCTCCCGCACCTGGGCTGCACTGGCGCCGCTACCGGCGATCTTGTCCGGGTGATGACGACTAAGTAGGCGGCGGTAGGCGCGCTTGATCTGCGCCGGTTCAGCGGTGGCGGCAACCCCCAACAGGCGCAACGCCTCCTGATAGGTCAGCGCCCCCTCGGCCAACGACCTTCGCGCCGGGCCATACTCCTGCGCCAGCGCCTGGATCTGTTCCGTGGTCCAGCCCAGCCATTTGCCCCAGAGCTGGATCAGTTCACGCTCCGCCGGCCCCACCCGGCCATCGGCCCAAACCATCCGCCAGCAGGCACGCAACACACCCTCCGCGGCATGGGGCTGGGCACTCAGGCGCCGCAAATAACCGCGCAGACGGTCATTGCCCGACTTGCCTCGATTGAAGGCTGCAATGGCACGGCGCTGGGCTGAATCGTTCATGTCCAGCGAGCGCATCTCCTGACGCGCCTGCTGGATATGCCCATCCACCACCCGGCCATCACTTTTCGCCAAGCGCCCCAGCAACACGAACAGCAATTCATCGTTGCGCAACGCTGGGCGACCGCCCAGGCGCTCACGCACATGCGCCCAGCTGTGCAGTTGCAGGCGCCGGTCCAGAGCCTGCCCCAACAACGCACCAAGCATGGCCCCCGGAATGCTGGCAATTGCAAAACCCGCTCCGGCTCCGATCAGAGTCCCTGGCCACCACATATCAGCGCCTCGCTTGCAGCAGGGCTTCGACCTGCGCCAGACGCTCGACCGTTCCCACGTCGATCCATTGCCCCTGCATATGCTCGCCGCTGACCTGTCCCCGGGCCATGGCCTCGCGCAACAGCGGTGCCAGTTTGCAGGGGCCCGGGACACAGTGCTGGAACAAATTGGGATGCAGAACCGAAATCCCACTAAAGGTCAGGGCTGCAGCTCCGGGCCGGGCATCGTGCAACATCCCGTCCTGCAGGCAGAAATCGCCACCACTGGGATGGTGCGCCGGGTTATCCACCATCACCAAGTGAGCCAGTCCAGCCAGGGGCCGACGCAAGGAGGCGAAGTCGTAGTCGGTCCAGATATCGCCATTGACCACCAGAAACGGCTCATCCCCCAACAAGGGCAAGGCTTTGAAAATACCGCCGGCGGTTTCCAGAGGCTCACTTTCCGCCGAGTACTGAATGTTCAGGCCCCAGCGTTGACCGTCGCCAAGGGCTTCCTCAATCTGCTGACCAAGCCAGGCATGGTTGATCACGATGTCGCAAAAGCCCGCCTTGGCCAGCGCCAGCAGGTGGTATTCGATCAGGGGCCTGCCGGCTACAGGCAACAGCGGCTTGGGGGTGGCCAGGGTCAGGGGGCGCATGCGCTCGCCCTTGCCGGCGGCCAGAATCATTGCCTTCATGCATCGGCTCCCGCTGGCTGGCGCAGGCTGAGCAGCAGTTGCGAAAGCTCGGCCAATTCGGGACGACGGGCCAGCACTGCTTCTATATAGGCAAAGAACCGTGGCACGTCGGCCAGGTAACGAGGCTTGCCGTCGCGGTGGCATATCCGCGAGAAGATACCGATCACCTTGAGGTGACGCTGTACGCCCATCAGGTCACTGGCCCGGAGGAACTCCTCGAAGTCTTCCTGGACCGGGATCCCCAGCGCTCGGGCCTGGTGCCAATAGCCCTCCAGCCAGCCACGCACCCGGGGCTGCGGCCAACTGAGGAAGGCATCCTTGAACAGGCAGGTCACGTCGTAGGTCACTGGGCCGTAGACCGCATCCTGAAAGTCCAGCACCCCAGGATTCGGCTCGCTGAGCATCAGGTTGCGTGGCATATAGTCGCGATGCACCAGCACCTTGGGCTGCGCCAGGGCGCTGTCGATCAGCAGGTCACTGACCCGCTGCCACTGTTCGCGCTGCTGCGCGCTGAGCGTGACACCCAGTTCACGTCCGACGTACCACTCAGGAAACAGCTCCAGTTCACGGCGCAGCAGAGCGACATCGTAGCTGGGCAGTGGCGCATCCATCGGTAGCTGTTGAAACGCCAGCAAGGCCTGCAGTGCATCCTCGAAAAGTGCATCGGCATTGCTTTCGTCGATCACGTCGAGGTAGGTCTTGTTGCCCAGGTCGTTGAGCAATAAAAAGCCCCGAACCAAGTCTTGGGCATAAATTTTCGGCACATTGATGCCGGAAGTCGCCAGCAACTGGGCGATATCCACGAAGGGTTTGCAGTTTTCCTGGGGTGGCGGAGCATCCATGACCACAAAGCTGCGGCCTGCACCCTGCCAACGGAAATAACGGCGGAAACTCGCGTCGCTGCTGGCCGCGGTCAATGTCGCCGGGGGTACTTCACCCCAGCCTTGTGCTGCATAAACAATCGCCAACTGCTCATCGAGCCAAACTTTCAGGTGTTGCAAGCGTACATCTTGGTCAGGCATTACAAGGGTCTCCGACGGCGCTAGCCGTCAAGCGGGTCATGCTTTATTATCCAGCATCTTTTTCAGACCATCGAGAGGCGTGCGGCCCACACCGCGGGCAGATGGCACGCAGGAAGCCCGGACTAATAAGATGGCATTGAAATCCCCCGCGTTTCGTAAAAAATTTCCGTTGCTGGTTACCGGCGGTTTGCTGGCCCTGCAACCTCTAGCCACTTCCTTCGTGGTCGCCGCGGAACAGTATGACTGCTCAGTCTCTGCTTCGGGTGGCTGGGCCTGTGCGCCGAAAGCCAGTGCAGCCCCACTGCCTCCACGGCCGATTCACGATGCCAGCTCGGTCAGTTCCAACGGCGCCACCGCAACCGACAGCGGCACCGCAGAACAAGCGACCGGCGACAAGCCAGTGCTGGTCACCGAGGCCAAAGGCCGGGGTCTGAAGTCCCGCAGCGCGGACTACAGCCACCTCGACTGGGTACCGCGCGAGAAGCTCACCGCCGCTCAATTGGCCGAAACCGGTCCTTACTGCTCTGGTTCCTATATCGAACCAATTCGTCCTGGCATGAATGACAAGACGAATAAAAGTGACGCCCCCACCTTTATCGGTGCCAAGGCCTCGCGTTATCAGCAGGAAGAACAGGTGGCGACCCTGGCCGGTGACGTGGTCATGCGCCAGGGCAGCATGCAAGTCGAAGCCGACGAGGCCAACCTGTATCAGGCCGAGAACCGTGGCGAGCTCAGCGGCAACGTACGCATCCGCGACAACGGCACGCTGATGGTCGGCGACCACGCCGACGTGCAACTCGACACTGGCGAAGCCAAGGTCGATAACGCCGAATACGTGATGCACAAATCGCGGGTTCGCGGCAGTGCGCTGTATGCCAAACGTGCGGAAAACGCCATCATCCGCCTCAAGGATGGTACGTACACCACGTGCGAACCGAACAGCAACGCCTGGCAGCTCAAGGGCAACAACATCACCTTGAACCCGGCCACCGGCTTCGGTACCGCGACCAACGTGACCTTGCGGGTCAAAGACATTCCGGTGCTCTACACCCCGTATATCTATTTCCCGATCGACGACCGTCGTCAGTCCGGCTTCCTGCCGCCGAGCATCGGCACAGGCGGCGATACCGGCTTCATGCTGGTCACGCCCTACTACTTCAACCTGGCACCGAACTACGATGCCACGTTGTACCCGCGCTACATGTCCAAGCGCGGCCTGTTGATGGAAGGCGAGTTCCGCTACCTGACCAAGAGCAGCGAAGGTCAGTTCGGCGCCGCGTACCTCAACGACGACGACACCGATCGCAAGAAGCAGACCGACTACGAAAAAACCCGCTACATGCTCAACTGGCAGCACAAGGGCGGGTTTGATTCACGGGTGATGACCGAGGTCGACTACACCAAGATCAGCGATCCGTATTACTTCCAGGACCTGGAAACCGATCAGATTGGCGTGAAGTCCACCGACTACGTCAACCAGCAAGGCGCCGTGACCTACCGTGGTGACGACTACACCGCACGTCTTAACGTGCAGGCGTATGAGCTGGCAAGCGTGTCCAATATCACTCCGTACAACAAGCTGCCGCAGATCACCTTCAACGGTGCCCTGCCGTACCATCCGCAAGGTCTGGATTTCACCTATGAAACCGAGCTGGTTCGGTTTGAGCGGGATCTACTGAAGGGCAACTACACAGATAAAGATGGCGGACCGATTGACCCTATCACCGGGCTGGTAGGCAATCCGCGTCTGGACACCAACGTAGCGGGCCTGGCCCGCGCCAATGGTGATCGCCTGAACCTCAAACCTGGTGTCAGCCTGCCGCTGAACTGGAGTTATGGCTATCTGACTCCATCCCTGAAGTATATGTACACCCAGTACAATCTTGATCTGGATGGCCGAGGCAAAGACGACTTGGTCACCAACAGGAATAGAGCTGCCGCCTTGGGTGAGTCGTACAAGAGCTCACAAAACCGCGGCGTCCCAATCGCCAGCGTCGACGGTGGCCTGTACTTCGATCGCAACACTCAATGGTTCGGCAAGAACTACCGCCAGACCCTGGAGCCGCGTGCGTTCTACCTCTATGTACCTGAGGAGGACCAGAAGGACATCCCGGTATTCGATACCGGCGAACCTACCTTTAACTACGCCTCGCTGTTCCGTGACAACCGCTTCTCCGGCTCCGACCGTGTCGGCGACGAGAACAAGCTGTCTCTGGGCGTGACCAGCCGCTGGATCGAAGACAACGGCTTCCAGCGTCAGCGCGTCAGCGTTGGCCAGGCCCTGTACTTCAAGGATCGCACCGTCCAGTTGCCGGGTATCGACTACCGCACTCGCGACGATGCAACGTCCAACGTCTCGCCTTACGCCCTTGAATACGAATACCGTTTCAACCGCGACTGGCGCGCCAACGCAGAGTACAACTGGGACCCGGACAGCCACACCGCACGCTCCGGCAGTGCGATGTTCCACTACCAGCCTGAAGACAACCCGAACAAGGTGGTCAACGCCGGCTATCGCTATCGCAACGACCAGATCCGCTACGACCAGAACAGCGGTACCTGGAAAATGGGCGGCGACTACGGCACTCCAGGCACGCCTGGCTACGTGAAGGACTACTACAAGATCCAGCAGCATGATTTCTCGGTGATCTGGCCGATCGTGCCGCAATGGAACGCCATCAGCCGCTGGCAGTACGACTACAACCGTAACCGCACGCTCGAGGCCTTCGGTGGTTTCGAATACGACAACTGCTGCTGGAAACTGCGCCTGATCAGCCGTTACTGGGTCAAGTATGACGAGTTCAGTCAGAACGCTCCGGAGAACGAGAAAGGCGACCGCGGCATCTTCCTCCAAATTGTTCTGAAGGGTCTCGGTGGCGTCATGGGCACCAAAGTAGAGAGCTTCCTCGACAAAGGCATCCAAGGTTATCGTGAACGTGAAGACCAAGCTTTCTGATTGTCTGCGCCCGCTGATGTTGGGCGCGCTGTTCCTGAGCACTGCGGCCAGCGCCGCAGTGCAGTCCATCGACAAGGTTGTGGCCATCGTCGACAACGACGTGGTCATGCAGAGCCAGTTGGACCAGCGGGTTAACGAAGTTCAGCAAACCATCGCCAAGCGTGGCGGTGGTGTGCCGCCTACCAGCGTCCTGGAACAGCAGGTTCTGGAGCGTCTGATCGTTGAAAACCTGCAACTGCAGATTGGCGAACGTTCCGGCATCCGCATCACCGATGAAGAACTGAACCAGGCCATCGGCACCATTGCCCAGCGCAACAGCATGAGCATCGAGCAGTTCCGTGCCGCTCTGGCCCGCGACGGCCTGTCTTATGAAGATGCTCGTGACCAGGTGCGCCGTGAAATGATCATCAGCCGCGTGCGTCAGCGCCGGGTGGCCGAGCGTATTCAGGTGTCGGAACAGGAAGTGAAGAACTTCCTGGCCTCGGACCTGGGCAAGATGCAGCTCTCCGAAGAACTGCACCTGGCCAATATCCTGATCCCGACCCCGGAAAGCGCCAACTCCGAAGCGATTCAGAGTGCCGCCCGCCAGGCCATGGACGTGTACCAGCAACTCAAGCAAGGTGCGGACTTCGCGCAATTGGCGATTGCCCGCTCCGGCAGCGACAACGCCCTGGAAGGCGGCGACATGGGCTGGCGTAAAGCTGCTCAATTGCCTCCTCCGTTCGACCGTGAACTGAGTGCAATGGCCGTGGGCGATATCACCCAACCAGCGCGCACCCCAGGCGGCTTTATCATTCTCAAGCTGCTGGACAAGCGCGGTGGCGGCAATCAGGTGCGTGATGAAGTGCATGTGCGCCACATCCTGATCAAGCCAAGCGAGATTCGCAGCGAAGAAGAGACCAAGCGCCTGGCGCAAAAACTCTACGACCGCATTGAAGCCGGCGAAGACTTTGCCGAACTGGCGAAAAGCTACTCGGAAGACCCAGGTTCGGCGCTCAACGGCGGCGACCTCAACTGGATCGACCCGAACGCCCTGGTGCCTGAGTTCCGCGAAGTGATGGCCAAGACCCCACAAGGTCAACTGTCCAAGCCGTTCAAGAGCCCTTATGGCTGGCATGTACTGGAAGTCCTTGGCCGTCGCGCCACCGACAGCACCAGCCAGGCCCGCGAGCAACAAGCCATGACCGTCCTGCGTAACCGCAAGTACGACGAAGAGCTGCAGACCTGGTTGCGGCAGATCCGTGATGAGGCCTACGTCGAGATCAAACTGCCTGGCGCTGAACAGGCGGCCCAGTGAAACCCAGACGTTTCGCTCTGACACCCGGCGAACCGGCGGGTATAGGTCCTGACCTGTGCCTGCTGCTCGCCTCGCAACCCCAGCCATACCCCCTGATTGCCATCACCAGCCGCGACCTGCTCCTTGAGCGGGCCGCGCAGTTGGGTGTGGCAGTCAATCTGCTGCCGGTGACCCTGGAACAACTGCCGACTGAACCCGCACCCGCAGACAGCCTGTATGTCTGGGACACGCCCCTGGCCAAGCCGGTGGTCAGCGGCCAGCTGGACCAGGCCAATGCAGCCTTCGTCCTGGAAACCCTGACCCGCGCCGGCCAGGGCTGCCTGGATGGGCACTTCGCCGGCATGATCACTGCTCCTGTGCACAAGGGCGTGATCAACGATTCCGGGATCGTCTTTTCTGGGCATACCGAATTTCTTGCGGACCTGACCCACACTGAACAGGTGGTGATGATGCTGGCCACCCGCGGCCTGCGCGTGGCACTGGTGACCACCCACCTGCCCTTGCGGGAGATTGCCGATGCCATCACCGCAGAACGCCTGGAGCGAGTCACTCGAATCCTGCATGCCGACCTGCAACACAAGTTCGGTATTGCCCAACCACGGATCCTGGTTTGCGGACTCAACCCTCATGCCGGTGAAGGCGGGCATCTGGGCCGCGAAGAAATCGACATCATCGAACCTACCCTAGAGCGTCTGCGCACCGAAGGCATGGACCTGCGCGGCCCACTGCCTGCCGACACTCTGTTTACCCCCAAATATCTGGAGCACTGCGACGCAGTGCTGGCGATGTACCACGACCAAGGCTTGCCCGTGCTGAAATACAAAGGCTTCGGCGCGGCCGTCAATGTGACGCTCGGCCTGCCGATCATCCGCACCTCCGTCGACCACGGCACCGCCCTGGATCTGGCCGGTAGCGGCAAGATCGACACCGGCAGCCTGCAGGTCGCCCTGGAAACCGCCTACCAGATGGCCGAGAACCGTTTATGAGCGAGCAATACCAACACCGGGCGCGCAAGCGCTTCGGCCAGAACTTCCTGCATGACGCAGGCGTTATCGACCGTATCCTGCGGGCTATCCACACCAAACCCGAAGACCGCATGCTGGAAATCGGCCCGGGCCAAGGCGCCCTGACCGAAGGCCTGCTGAGCAGCGGAGCCCAGTTGGACGTGGTGGAGCTGGACAAGGATCTGATCCCGATCCTCAACCAGCAGTTCGCCGGCAAGAGCAACTTCAACCTGCACCAGGGCGATGCCCTGAAGTTCGACTTCAATACGCTGGGCGCTGCACCCAGCAGCCTGCGGGTGGTCGGCAACCTGCCCTACAACATCTCCACCCCGCTGATCTTCCACCTGCTGCAGAACGCCGGGCTGATCCGCGACATGCACTTCATGCTGCAAAAGGAAGTGGTCGAGCGCCTGGCCGCCGGCCCTGGTGGAGGTGACTGGGGTCGCCTGTCGATCATGGTTCAGTATCACTGCCGAGTGGAACATCTGTTCAACGTCGGCCCCGGCGCCTTCAATCCTCCACCAAAGGTTGATTCGGCCATCGTGCGCCTGGTACCTCACGCGGTGCTGCCACATCCAGCCAAGGATCATCGCCTGCTGGAGCGCATCGTCCGCGAAGCCTTCAACCAGCGCCGCAAGACACTGCGCAATACCCTCAAGGCCCTCCTCAGCAGCGCCGAGATCGAAGCCGCCGGTGTCGATGGCAGCCTGCGCCCCGAGCAGCTGGATCTGGCCGCCTTTGTACGCCTAGCCGATCAATTGGCCGACCAGCCCAAGCCTGCCAACGACTGAGAAACGCCCTTGCCCGAGATCGGGTAGGACGCCGGACAGGATGTCTGGTTTACTACCCGATACTTGACCTAGACTGACCTCCATCAGCTTTGTCCCGCGCCCCGCTTTGCTTTAAAGGCCTTTTGCATGTCCGATCCTCGTTATCAGGTCGACGTCAGCGTCGTCACCCGCTTTCTGGCAGACCAATCGCAACCCGAGCAGAACCGTTTCGCTTTCGCCTACACCATTACCGTTCAGAACAACGGATCACTCCCAGCCAAGCTGCTGTCCCGGCACTGGGTGATCACCGACGGTGATGGCCATGTAGAAGAGGTTCGTGGCGCTGGCGTGGTTGGCCAGCAGCCATTGATTGCCGCTGGCAAGAGCCACACCTATAGCAGCGGCACGGTGATGACCACCCGGGTCGGTAACATGCAGGGCAGTTACCAGATGCTGGCCGAGGACGGCAAACAGTTCGACGCCATCATTGCCCCCTTCCGCCTGGCGGTCCCCGGGGCCCTGCACTGATGGCAACCTACGCCGTCGGCGATCTACAAGGCTGCCTGGAACCGCTGCAGTGCCTGCTTGAACAAGTCGCGTTCGACCCTGCCCGGGACCGCCTGTGGCTGGTGGGAGACTTGGTCAATCGCGGCCCACAGTCACTGGAAACCCTGCGCTACCTTTATTCCATCCGCGATTCGCTGGTTTGCGTGCTGGGCAATCACGACCTGCACCTGCTGGCAGCCTGGCGCAATATCGAACGGCTGAAAAAGTCCGACACGCTGCGGGAAATCCTTGAAGCCCCAGATTGCGAAGAACTGTTGCAGTGGTTGCGCCAGCAAAAACTGATGCATTACGACGAAGCCCGCAACGTGGCCCTGGTCCATGCCGGCATCGCCCCCCAGTGGTCCCTGAAGAAGGCGCTCAAGTGCGCCGCCGAAGTCGAGGAAGCGCTACGCGACGACAACCTCTTCGAGCCCTTCCTGGACGGCATGTACGGCAACGACCCAGCCAAATGGGACAGCGACCTCAAGGGCGTGACCCGCCTGCGCGTCATCACCAACTACTTCACCCGCATGCGTTTCTGCACCAGCGAGGGCAAGCTCGACCTCAAGAGCAAGGAAGGACTGGACACCGCACTACCGGGCTACGCGCCCTGGTTCAGTCACAAGGAGCGCAAGACCCGGGACCTGAAGATCATCTTCGGTCACTGGGCGGCCCTGGAAGGCCATTGCAACGAACCCGGCATTTTCGCCCTGGACAGCGGCTGTGTCTGGGGCGGGGCCATGACCTTGCTGAATGTCGATACCGGCGTGCGCCTGACCTGCGATTGCGACGCCCAGGGGCACACTGCGCCCCTTTCCCCAGAACCCTTGCCCGTCCCGGCAAAGCGCTAGTCGGCGCTGATTATCTAGCTCCAGGAGCCCGCCATGAGTGAATTCAAACGCATCCCTCCAGAACAGGCCCAGGCACTGCGCGAACAAGGTGCAGTGGTCGTGGATATCCGCGATCCGCAAACCTATGCACTGAGCCATATCAGCGGCGCGCAACACTTGGATAATCACTCCATTTCCGACTTCATTCGCGGTGCCGACCTCGATGCCCCATTGGTGGTGGTCTGCTATCACGGCAACTCCAGCCAGAGCGCTGCCGCGTATCTGGTGAGCCAGGGCTTTTCCGACGTTTACAGCCTCGATGGCGGCTTCGAACTTTGGCGCAGCACCTACCCGACGGAAATCGCTCAGGGCACCGCCGAATAATTTTTTTCAGTAGCTCTAGCCCGCGTACTACGCGGGCTTGCGCGCCACCGGACGAACGGTAGTGCGTAACTAATTCCCCATCTCGCCTTGACCTCCCGGATTCCGAACTATCCTTAGCCTCAGGCCATCCAAATCAGGGGAGAGCCGGTACACCGGCGAGCGGGTCATCGGTACTAGCTTTCAAGGTCGATAGCTTTGAAAGTGTTCTGGGGGGTAAACAGCAACTGGGCTTTCAGTTGCATGCCAGCACTTGACTGACTGATCCGACGCCGGCTCCACGTATCGAGCGAGGTGACGTCATGAGTATTTTTAGCCACTTCCAACAACGCTTCGAATCCACACGCCAGGAAGAGTTTTCGCTGCAGGAATACCTGGAACTGTGCAAAAAGGACCGAAGCGCCTATGCATCCGCTGCCGAGCGCTTGCTATTGGCCATCGGCGAGCCCGAGCTGCTGGACACCTCGACCAACTCGAGGCTGTCGCGAATCTTCTCCAACAAGGTAATCCGGCGCTATCCGGCCTTTGAAGACTTCCATGGCATGGAAGAATGCATCGACCAGATCGTCTCCTATTTCCGCCACGCCGCTCAGGGCCTGGAAGAGAAGAAACAGATCCTCTATCTCCTGGGTCCAGTGGGCGGTGGTAAATCGTCCCTGGCCGAGAAGCTCAAGCAACTGATCGAAAAGGTGCCCTTCTACGCCATCAAGGGCTCCCCGGTCTTCGAATCGCCGCTGGGCCTGTTCAATGCCACGGAAGATGGCGCCATTCTCGAAGAAGACTTCGGCATCCCGCGGCGCTACCTCAACACCATCATGTCGCCATGGGCCACCAAGCGCCTGGCGGAGTTCGGCGGTGACATCAGCCAGTTCCGGGTGGTGAAACTGTACCCGTCGATTCTCAACCAGATCGCCGTGGCCAAGACCGAGCCCGGGGACGAGAACAACCAGGACATCTCGGCCCTGGTGGGCAAGGTGGATATCCGCAAACTGGAAGAATTCCCACAGAACGACGCCGACGCCTACAGCTACTCCGGGGCACTGTGCCGGGCCAACCAGGGCCTGATGGAGTTCGTCGAAATGTTCAAGGCACCGATCAAGGTGCTGCACCCATTGCTCACCGCCACCCAGGAAGGCAACTACAACAGCACCGAAGGGCTGGGGGCGATCCCCTTCACCGGCATCCTGCTGGCCCACTCCAACGAATCGGAGTGGCACACCTTCCGCAACAACAAGAACAACGAAGCCTTCATTGACCGTATCTACATCGTCAAGGTGCCTTACTGCCTGCGTGTCAGCGATGAGGTGAAGATCTACGACAAGCTGCTGTTCAACAGCTCGCTGGCCAAGGCCCATTGCGCCCCCGACACCCTGAAGATGCTGGCACAGTTCACTGTGCTGTCGCGCCTCAAGGAGCCGGAAAACTCCAATATCTACTCGAAGATGCGCGTCTATGACGGCGAGAACCTGAAAGACACCGATCCCAAGGCCAAGTCGATCCAGGAGTACCGCGACAGTGCCGGCGTCGATGAGGGCATGAACGGCCTATCGACCCGCTTTGCCTTCAAGATCCTGTCAAAAGTCTTCAACTTCGATCCCCATGAAGTGGCGGCCAACCCGGTGCACCTGCTGTATGTGCTGGAGCAGCAGATCGAGCAGGAGCAGTTCCAGGCAGAAACCCGCGAGCGCTACCTGCGCTTCCTCAAGGAGTACCTGGCACCGCGCTACATCGAGTTCATCGGTAAGGAGATCCAGACTGCCTACCTCGAGTCCTACAGCGAGTACGGCCAGAATATCTTCGACCGTTACGTGCTCTACGCGGACTTCTGGATTCAGGATCAGGAATACCGCGACCCGGAAACCGGCGAAATCCTCAATCGCGTTGCCCTCAACGAAGAGCTGGAGAAGATCGAAAAGCCTGCGGGCATCAGCAACCCGAAAGACTTCCGCAACGAAATCGTCAACTTCGTCCTGCGGGCACGAGCCAACAACAATGGCAAGAACCCCACCTGGCTCAGCTACGAGAAGCTGCGGGTGGTCATCGAGAAGAAAATGTTCTCCAACACCGAGGATCTGCTGCCGGTCATCAGCTTCAACGCCAAGGCCAGCAAGGAGGATCAGCAGAAACACAACGACTTCGTCACACGAATGGTCGAGCGCGGCTACACCGACAAACAGGTACGGCTGCTGTCCGAATGGTATCTGCGGGTCAGAAAATCGCAGTAAAGCAGCTGCAAGCTTCTAGCCACAAGCTGCAAGCGCGTTGCCGTAGAGCCCTCACAGGCTCTGCTGCAGCGTGACTTACGGCTTGAGGCTTATGTCTTGAAGCTCCCCGGAGGGGCCCATGAGCTATGTGATCGACCGACGTCTCAATGGCAAGAACAAGAGCACGGTGAACCGCCAGCGGTTTCTGCGGCGCTACCGTGACCACATCAAAAAGGCCGTCGAAGAGGCCGTCAGCCGCCGCTCCATCACCGATATGGAGCATGGCGAACAAATCAGTATTCCCGGACGGGACATCGACGAACCGGTGCTGCACCACGGCCGTGGCGGCAAACAGACCGTGGTCCATCCCGGCAACAAGGAATTCACCGCAGGCGAACATATCGCCAGGCCTCAAGGCGGCGGTGGAGGCGGTGCTGGCCGCGGCAAGGCAGGCAATTCCGGCGAAGGCATGGATGAGTTCGTCTTCCAGATTACCCAGGAAGAGTTCCTCGAGTTCATGTTCGAGGATTTGGAGCTGCCCAACCTGGTCAAACGCAACCTGACCGGGACAGACACCTTCAAGACCGTGCGTGCCGGGATCAGCAACGAAGGCAACCCATCGCGGATCAACATCATCCGCACCTTGCGCTCGGCCCACGCCCGACGCATTGCCTTGTCCGGCAGCAGCCGGGCCAAGCTGCGGGAGGCCAAGGAGGATCTGGAGCGACTGAAGCGGGAAGAACCGGACAACTTCGGCGATATCCAGGAACTGGAAGCTGAAATCGAACGCCTGAGTGCGCGGATTCACCGCGTGCCCTTTCTCGACACCTTCGACCTCAAATACAACCTGCTGGTGAAACAGCCCAACCCCAGCTCCAAGGCGGTGATGTTCTGCCTGATGGACGTATCCGGCTCCATGACCCAGGCGACCAAGGACATCGCCAAACGCTTCTTCATCCTTTTGTACCTGTTCCTCAAGCGCAACTACGACAAGATCGACGTCGTCTTCATCCGCCACCACACCAGCGCCCGGGAAGTGGATGAGGAAGAGTTCTTCTATTCCCGGGAAACCGGCGGCACCATCGTCTCCAGCGCGCTGAAGCTGATGCAGGAAATCATGGCCGAGCGCTACCCGAGCAACGAATGGAACATCTACGCCGCACAAGCCTCCGACGGCGACAACTGGAACGATGACTCGCCCATCTGCCGCGATATCCTGATCAACCAGATCATGCCTTTCGTGCAGTACTACACCTACGTGGAGATCACTCCACGTGAGCACCAGGCCCTGTGGTTCGAGTACGAACGTATCGCCGAAGCCTTCTCCGACACGTTCGCCCAGCAACAATTGGTTTCGGCCGGCGATATCTATCCGGTCTTCCGTGAACTCTTCCAGCGCAGGTTAGTGACATGACCGCCAGAGAGCAGAAGCGCCAACCCATCTCAACGGGCTCGGAATGGACCTTCGAGCTGATCCAGGCCTACGACCGCGAAATCAGCCGTATTGCGGCTCGCTATGCTCTGGATACCTATCCCAACCAGATCGAGGTGATCACCGCCGAGCAGATGATGGATGCCTACGCCTCGGTGGGCATGCCTTTGGGTTATCACCATTGGTCATACGGCAAGCACTTTCTCAGTACCGAAAAGTCCTACAGCCGTGGTCAGATGGGACTGGCCTACGAGATTGTGATCAATTCAGACCCTTGCATCGCCTATCTGATGGAGGAGAACACCATCTGCATGCAGGCACTGGTGGTTGCCCACGCCTGCTACGGCCACAACAGCTTCTTCAAGGGCAACTACCTGTTCCGCACCTGGACCGATGCCAGCTCGATCATCGATTATCTGGTGTTCGCCAAGCAGTACATCATGCAATGCGAGGAACGCCATGGCATCGATGCCGTGGAGGATCTGCTGGATTCCTGCCATGCCCTGATGAACTACGGCGTCGATCGCTACAAGCGGCCTTACCCGATCTCCGCCGAGGAAGAACGGCGTCGGCAGAAGGACCGGGAAGAGCACCTGCAGAAACAGATCAACGACCTGTGGCGCACGATTCCCAAAGGCGCGGACAAATACAGCGACAAGGACAACGCGCGATTCCCCGCAGAGCCTCAGGAAAACATCCTGTATTTCATCGAAAAACATGCGCCATTGCTGGAGCCCTGGCAGCGAGAAATTGTCCGCATCGTGCGCAAGATCGCCCAGTACTTCTACCCGCAGCGCCAGACCCAGGTGATGAACGAAGGCTGGGCCACCTTCTGGCATTACACCCTGATGAATGACCTGTATGACGAAGGCCTGGTCACCGACGGCTTCATGATGGAATTCCTCGCCTCCCACACCAGCGTGGTTTATCAGCCGGGATTCGACAGCCCTTATTACAACGGCATCAACCCCTACGCTCTGGGTTTTGCCATGTACCGGGACATCCGCCGCATGTGCGAAGACCCCACCGAAGAAGATCGCCGCTGGTTCCCAGAACTGGCCGGTACCGACTGGCTGTCGAGCATCAAGTTCGCCATGAGCAGCTTCAAGGATGAGAGCTTCATCCTGCAGTATCTGTCGCCCAAGGTGATCCGCGACCTCAAGCTGTTCAGCATCATGGATGACGACCAGAAGGATGACCTGCTGGTACCAGCAATCCATGATGAAAGCGGCTATCGAATCATTCGGGAAACCCTGGCCGCGCAATACAACCTGGGCAACCGTGAACCCAACGTGCAGATCTGGAGCATCGACCGTCGTGGCGACCGCTCGCTGACCCTGCGCCATCAGCAACACGATCGCAAACCCTTGGGGGATTCCACCGAGGAGGTGCTCAAGCACCTGCACCGCCTCTGGGGCTTCGATATTCACCTGGAAACCCTGCAGGGCGATCAGGTGATAAAAACCCTTCACGTACCGCCGAGAAGCGATCACAACGAAAACGACTACGGACGACTGGACCTGGCAGTCATCCACCTCTGAGGCCAAGAACGAGCCTCCGTTAGCGCGGCACAAGGGTTATCCTGTCGCGCTAACGGAGGTTTTTTTATGCGGATTTATAAAGTCGGCGGTGCTGTACGCGATCGCTTGCTGGGCAGACCAGTCACCGACGTCGACTGGGTCGTGGTGGGCGCCAGTGCGCAAGACATGATCGCCAAGGGCTTTCGCCCGGTGGGCGCCGATTTTCCAGTGTTTTTGCACCCCAAGAGCGGCGAGGAATATGCCCTCGCTCGAACCGAGCGCAAGAGTGGACGGGGTTACGGCGGTTTCACTTTCCATGCCAGTCCGGAAGTCACCCTGGAGGAGGACCTGATTCGCCGCGACCTGACGATCAACGCCATGGCCGAAGATGATCAGGGTCTTGTGACTGATCCTTACAACGGTCAAAAGGATCTGGAAAACCGGCTGTTGCGCCATGTTTCACCGGCATTCGCCGAAGATCCCCTGCGAGTTCTGCGAGTGGCACGCTTTGCCGCGCGCTACGCCGACCTGGGCTTCAGCGTGGCCCCTGAGACACTTGAATTGATGCGCCAACTCAGCGAGTCAGGCGAGCTTCAAGCCCTGACGGCGGAACGCAGCTGGAAGGAGATGTCTCGCGCCCTGATGGAGGATCAGCCTCAGGTCTTTATCCAGGTATTGCGTGACTGCGGCGCCCTGGCCGTATTGATACCTGAGGTCGACGCACTATTCGGCGTTCCCCAGCCACCGACCCATCATCCGGAAATAGACACCGGCCTGCATACCCTGAGCGTGTTGCAGCAAGCAGCGCTGCACCAGCAGCCCCTCTCGGTACGTTGGGCCTGCCTGCTCCACGACCTGGGCAAAGGCGTGACACCCGAGGAGGAGTGGCCACGCCACATTGGTCACGAGCACAAAGGACTTGAACTGATCAAGGCCGTCAATGAGCGCTTCAAGGCCCCACGGGAATGCCAGGAGCTGGCGCTGTTGGTGGGGCAGTATCACACCCACGCCCACAAGGCCCAGGAACTGAAGGCTTCGACACTGCTTGAGCTGCTGCAAAGCTTCGACGTCTTCCGCCGTCCGCAGCGCTTTGAAGAGTTCATTGCTGCTTGCGAAATGGACGCCCGTGGTCGCCTGGGACTGGAGTCGCGACCTTACCCCCAAGCAGATTACCTGCACGGCGCCGCCAACGCGGCGCGCTCAGTGGCGGTTCAACCTTTACTGGAGCAGGGCTTCAAAGGCCCGGAACTGGGTGAGGCGCTGAGGCTGGAGCGACTGAAGGCAATCAAGACCTACAAGGAACAGCACGCATCCTGAGAAACTGCTGACAAGGCTCCAGCCTTGTCAGCACAAGGAGAGCCCGAGGAGTTACAGGCCCGGAGGCGTCAGTTGCCTGCCCTGCCATTCGAAGGCCACGGGCGCTAGAACCTGATCGATCTGCGCCTCATCCCAAAGCATCCCCAGGCTCTTGCCGGCCAATGGGTGTAGCCGCTCCGGCGCCATCAGCGACAACGGCCAAAGCACAAAGGCATTCTTCAGGATTTCCGCACGGGGCAGGATCAAGCCATCGAAATTGCCAGTCAGGTCGCCGTACAGCAGCACATCGATATCCAGTGGCAAACCTTTGCGGTCCGGGGCATAACGACCGTTGTCCGCCTCGATGAACTTCAAACGCCGGTCCAGTTCAGTCAACGGCAAGTCGGTGTAACCCGACACCACCAGATTGAAGAACGGACCGCTCTTGATTCCCACCGGCTGGCTTTCAAACACTGCCGAGCAACGCATATCCACCAGGAAACCGGCCAAGGCATCGAGCCCGGCCCGCAGATGAGCTTCACGCTCGATATTGCTACCAAGCCCCAGAAACACCTGAGTCAGAGACATCCGCGCTCGATCTCCACACCCACGCCAGTGGCGGCCGGAACAGCGCCTGGCTTGGTCAGCTTCAAATGCAGCCAAGGAATGTGAAACTCGCTCATCAACACTTCGGCAAGACGCTCGGCAAAGGTTTCCACCAACTGGTACTGGGCCTGCTCGGCAAACGCCTGGATCCGCGCGGAAACACTGGCATAATCCAACGCCAGCGTCAGATCGTCCCCAGCAGCAGCCGGGCGATTATCCCAAGCAAAGCTCAGATCAAGACGCAGACACTGTCGGATGCCACGCTCCCAGTCGTAGGCTCCAATCACGGTGTCCACTTCCAGTCCTTCGATAAACACTCTGTCCAAGCACTCTTCTCCGCAGCACGACAAGGGCGCAATGCGCCGTTAGAATCAGGGCATCCTCGCCCGGAATAGTTAGCATGTTTTGGTTACTGGCGATTCTCGCCTACCTGCTTGGCTCTCTGTCCTTCGCCATTTTGCTCAGCCGCCTCACGGGCAACCCCGACCCGCGAATGAGTGGTTCGGGCAATGCCGGTGCCACCAACATGCTGCGCCTGGCCGGCAAAAAACTCGCTGTCCTAACCCTGCTGGGGGATCTGTGCAAAGGCCTGGTGCCTGTGCTGATCGCCCACCTTGCGGGGCTTTCGTTGCAGCAACAGGCGTGGATCGGACTCTACGCCGTAATCGGCCACCTGTTCCCACTGTACTTCCGCTTTCGCGGCGGCAAAGGCGTCGCCACTGCTGCCGGCATGTTGCTGGGGCTCTATCCCCCGGCGGCGCTCCTGGCCATCGCCGCCTGGGCGCTGACCTTCTACCTGACCCGCACCAGCTCACTGGCCGCCTTGATCGCCACCCCCCTGACCCTGCCGCTACTGGCCTGGCAGGAACCTGAGGCACTACTACCGATGAGCGTACTCACGCTACTGATCGTTTGGCGCCATCGCGGCAATCTACGCGACCTGTTTGCCGGGCGCGAACGGCATTTTTGAATCCGACAGATGAAAAGACTTCAGCTTGCGCGCCTCTCTCAGAGTGCTGACAGCTGCTCCATCGGCCAGCGTGCCTGCACACTGATCGCCAGGCTTTCCTGCTGTCCGGCCTGCAAACGCTGACAGCCGGCATAGGCGATCATCGCGCCGTTGTCGGTGCAGAACTCGGGACGAGCGTAGAACACATTGCCGTTCATCTCGGCGAGCATGTTTTCCAGGGAGGCTCGCAGGGCCTTGTTGGCACTCACACCCCCGGCAATGACCACACGCTTGAGGCCTGTCTGCTTCAAGGCGCGCTTGCACTTGATGGTCAAAGTTTCCACCACCGCTTGCTGGAAGGCGAGAGAGATGTCGCAACGGGTTTGCTCACCGTCGTCTCCAGCACTGACGCACTGCTGCCAGGTGTTCAGGGCGAAGGTCTTCAAGCCGCTGAAGCTGAAGTCCAGGCCCGGACGATCGGTCATTGGCCGCGGGAAGACAAAACGCCCTGGGACGCCCTGTGTTGCCAGGCGGGCGATCTCGGGGCCGCCTGGATAATTCAGGCCAATCATTTTCGCGGTCTTGTCGAACGCTTCGCCTGCCGCATCGTCCAGGGTCTCGCCCAACAGCTGGTATTGGCCGATGCCATCAACCCGGACCAACTGGGTGTGGCCGCCCGATACCAACAAAGCGACGAACGGAAATTCCGGCGGATGCTCCTCGAGCATCGGCGCCAGCAGGTGACCTTCCATGTGATGCACGCCCAGGGCCGGAATCCCCCAGGCAAAGGCCAGCGCCTGGGCGCAGGAGGCACCTACCAACAAGGCGCCCACCAGACCGGGACCCGCAGTGTAGGCAATGGCATCGATCTCGGTGGAGACACAGTCAGCTTGCGCCAGGACCTGACGAATCAGCGGCAGCATACGCTTGACGTGGTCACGAGAGGCCAGTTCCGGCACCACGCCACCGTAGACGCGATGCAGGTCGATCTGACTGAACAGCGCATCGGCCAGCAGGCCACGCTCACTGTCGTAAAGCGCGACGCCGGTTTCGTCGCAGGAGGTTTCTAATCCCAGTACTAGCATGGGTTTGCGCCTTGTAGAGGCTGAATTCGAAGGCGCGCATAATAGTCGCCACTCCCGCGCCCGGCCAGCGGTTTTCGATCAGAGGCTTTGCATTCCGAGCGTTGAGGGGTTAACATCCGCAACCCTTAAAAACCGACGACCTCAGCCGCGATTTTTGCGACGAGAACGTTGACCCCGGTAATGAATGAAGGTAGCTCTGGATGCCAGCCGTCAAAGTTAAAGAGAACGAACCCTTCGACGTAGCTCTGCGTCGTTTCAAGCGCTCCTGCGAAAAAGCCGGTGTTCTGGCTGAAGTTCGTAGCCGCGAATTTTACGAGAAGCCGACTTCCGAGCGTAAGCGCAAAGCAGCTGCTGCTGTTAAGCGTCACGCCAAGAAAGTTCAGCGCGAACAGCGCCGCGCCGTACGTCTGTACTAATACACAGACGTTCGCTGCAAGCTTCTGCCAAGCCCGGCCCTCAGCTGGGCTAATGGCATTTGCGGAATACGCTTGATGCTTCACCGTCAAAGCCGCCCATGCGACCCAGACAAATCTGCTTCACCACGTCAGACCTGGCTTCTTGCCAGCGGTGCACGTCTTTTCTGACGAGCCTTCCAAGGCTACTGACGAGCACACCCTTACTGATTCCTGCAGACGATCAGCCCAAGGCGCCCTTCTCCAGCGCCCGCTTGATGAGCTATCCGAGGCCCTCCAATGGCCACTGTCGGACTCAGCGCACTGCCTCAAATAGTCGAATACTGATTGCAATTAACGTCAGTGGACGTTCGGCAGATACACTTCCCGACTGCGATCAAGCCGAAAACCAGGTCGAGCAGCGCCCCCTTCAGGCCCCGCCTCACCTGATCTTTCGACAGCGTCGCCAGGGCTATTTTTCCCCGCAGTGATGACGAGAACGCAATGGCCGGGCTTATTCCCCAGAGCTTTATTGACGACCTTCTGAACCGCACCGACATCGTCGATGTAGTCAGCTCGCGCCTGCAGATCAAGAAAGCCGGCAAGAACTACACAGCCTGTTGCCCATTCCACAAGGAAAAGACCCCCTCCTTCAGCGTCAGCCCCGACAAGCAGTTCTATTACTGCTTCGGTTGCGGCGCAGGCGGCAATGCCCTCGGCTTCATCATGGACCACGACAATCTGGACTTTCCCCAGGCCGTCGAGGAACTGGCGAAAGCTGCCGGCATGGAGATCCCCCGCGAGGAAAGCAATCGTGGCCAGCGCAAACCCCGACAACCCACAGACTCACCGCTGTACCCGCTGCTCAGCGCCGCTGCCGACTACTATCGCCAGGCACTGAAAAGCCACCCGGCACGCAAGGCAGCAGTCGACTACCTCAAGGGGCGCGGCCTCACCGGCGAAATTGCCCGGGACTTCGGTCTGGGTTTTGCGCCGCCCGGCTGGGACAACCTGTTCAAGCACCTGAGCAGCGACACTCTGCAGCAGAAGGCCATGATCGATGCCGGGCTGCTGATTGAGAACGCCGAGACCGGCAAGCGCTATGACCGCTTTCGCGATCGCGTGATGTTCCCGATCCGCGATACCCGCGGCCGGATCATTGCCTTCGGCGGCCGGGTTCTGGGGGACGACAAACCCAAATACCTGAACTCTCCGGAAACTCCGGTCTTCCACAAGGGCCAAGAGCTTTACGGTCTGTTCGAAGCTCGCAAGAACAACCGCAACCTCGACGAGATCATCGTCGTCGAAGGCTATATGGACGTGATCGCCCTGGCCCAGCAGGGCCTGCGCAATGCCGTCGCGACTCTGGGCACTGCCACCAGCGAGGAACACCTCAAGCGCCTGTTCCGCATTGTGCCCAACGTATTGTTCTGCTTTGACGGCGACCAAGCCGGACGCAAAGCTGCCTGGCGCGCCCTCGAGGCCACCCTGTCCTGCCTGCAGGACGGGCGCCGCGCGCGCTTCCTGTTCCTGCCGGAAGGGGAAGACCCCGATACCCTGGTCCGCTCCGAAGGCACAGACGCCTTCCGCGCCCGCATCAACCAGCACGCCCAGCCGTTGGCGGACTATTTCTTTCAGCAACTGATCGACGAGGCCGACCCACGCTCACTGGAAGGCAAGGCTCATCTGGCGACCCTGGCAGCACCGCTGATCGAGAAAATCCCAGGGGCCAACCTGCGCACCCTGATGCGCCAGCGCCTGACCGAAATCACCGGCCTGACCAATGAAACGGTGAATCAACTAGCCCACAGCGCCCCAGCGGAAGCCCCCCCAATCTATGACGCTGGCATCGACTACGACGCCATGCCGGATTATGCCGACTACCACGAGCCCCATCAGGAAGCGTACGCCCCTCAACAAGAGTGGACGCCGAAGAAAAGCGGCGGTGGCAAGAAATGGGAAAACAAGCCCTGGGACAAGAACGGCAAAGGCAAGCGCCAGGGCGATCGCGACCAGCCTCGCGGCCCTCGCGTCCCGGCGGCGGTGGAGCCTCCTACGCTTGCAGCCTTGCGCACCCTGCTGCATCACCCGCAACTGGCAGAAAAAGTTGAAGATGCCGGACATTTTGCCGATGACGACAACACCAACACTCAGTTGCTGGTGGCCCTGATCGAAGCCGTACAGAAAAATCCTAAGCTACGCTCTATTCATCAGCTGATGGCGCGCTGGCACGGCACTCAACAGGGGCACCTGCTTACCGCACTGGCAGAAAAAGAGTGGTTGATCGACGGAGATAACCTTGAACAACAGTTTTTCGACACCATTAATAGCTTGTCCGCCCGCCAACGCGAGCGTGTTTTAGAACAACTTCTCAGGAAATCGCGCCAAAGCGAGCTCAGCAGCGAAGAGAAAATACAGCTGGTTGAGCTTCTAAAACGCAATGTTCCCGCATCAAACCCGACCTCAACTGGCGCGTGAGGTCATAGCTCGGGTATAATCCTCGGCTTGTTTTTTGCCCGCCAAGACCTTCAGTGGATAGGGTGTTATGTCCGGAAAAGCGCAACAGCAGTCTCGCCTCAAAGAGTTGATCAGCCGTGGACGTGAGCAGGGTTACCTGACTTACGCGGAGGTCAACGACCACCTGCCGGAGGATATTTCAGATCCGGAACAGGTGGAAGACATCATCCGCATGATCAACGACATGGGGATCAACGTATTCGAGAGTGCTCCGGATGCGGATGCCCTTTTGTTGGCCGAAGCCGACACCGACGAAGCAGCAGCTGAAGAAGCCGCCGCAGCGTTGGCGGCTGTGGAAACCGACATTGGTCGCACTACCGACCCAGTGCGCATGTACATGCGCGAAATGGGTACGGTAGAGCTGCTCACACGTGAAGGCGAAATCGAAATCGCCAAACGTATCGAAGAGGGCATCCGTGAAGTGATGGGCGCAATCGCGCACTTCCCTGGCACGGTTGATCACATCCTCTCCGAATACACTCGCGTCACCACCGAAGGTGGCCGCCTGTCTGACGTTCTCAGCGGGTACATCGACCCGGATGACGGTATTACGCCGCCTGCCGCCGAAGTACCGCCTCCTGTCGACACCAAAACCGCGAAAGCGGATGACGACAGCGATGACGAAGAAGCTGAAGCAACCGAAGACGAAGAAGAAGCCGAAAGCGGTCCGGATCCGGTCGTCGCTGCACAGCGCTTTGGCGCCGTCGCCGATCAGATGGAGATCACCCGCAAGGCGCTGAAGAAGCACGGCCGCGAGAACAAGCAAGCCATCGCCGAGATGTTGGCCCTGGCCGAACTGTTCATGCCGATCAAGCTGGTTCCGAAGCAATTCGAAGGCCTGGTTGAACGTGTACGCAGCGCCCTGGATCGTCTGCGTCAGCAAGAACGCGCCATCATGCAACTCTGCGTGCGTGATGCCCGCATGCCGCGTGCCGACTTCCTGCGCCAGTTCCCGGGCAACGAAGTAGATGAAAGCTGGACCGACGCCCTGGCCAAAGGCAAGAGCAAGTACGCCGAAGCCATTGCCCGTCTGCAGCCGGATATCATCCGTTGCCAGCAGAAGCTGACCGCGCTTGAAGTTGAAACCGGCTTGAAGATTGCCGAGATCAAGGACATCAACCGTCGCATGTCGATCGGTGAGGCCAAGGCCCGCCGCGCGAAGAAAGAGATGGTTGAAGCCAACTTGCGTCTGGTGATCTCCATCGCCAAGAAGTACACCAACCGTGGCCTGCAGTTCCTCGACCTGATCCAGGAAGGCAACATCGGCTTGATGAAAGCGGTAGACAAGTTCGAATACCGTCGCGGCTACAAGTTCTCGACCTATGCCACCTGGTGGATCCGTCAGGCGATCACTCGCTCGATTGCCGACCAGGCCCGCACCATTCGTATTCCGGTGCACATGATCGAGACGATCAACAAGCTCAACCGCATTTCCCGGCAGATGCTGCAGGAAATGGGTCGTGAACCGACCCCGGAAGAGCTGGGCGAACGCATGGAAATGCCTGAGGACAAGATCCGCAAGGTATTGAAGATCGCTAAAGAGCCGATCTCCATGGAAACCCCGATCGGTGATGACGAAGACTCCCATCTGGGCGACTTCATCGAAGACTCGACCATGCAGTCGCCAATCGATGTAGCCACCGTTGAGAGCCTGAAAGAAGCGACTCGCGAAGTACTCTCCGGCCTCACTGCCCGTGAAGCCAAGGTCCTGCGCATGCGCTTCGGCATCGACATGAATACCGACCACACCCTTGAGGAGGTTGGTAAACAGTTCGACGTGACCCGTGAACGGATTCGTCAGATCGAAGCCAAGGCGCTGCGCAAGCTGCGCCACCCGACGCGAAGCGAGCATCTGCGCTCCTTCCTCGACGAGTAAGCCCAAAACCCCCAGCCCAGCTGGGGGTTTTGCTTTTTGCAGATCCTCCCTCCCCCACCCCCATAGCCCGTCTACACTCGAAACATTCCCCGTGCCATAACGAGACGGTTATGCCCAGACTGTCGGCCATGCTTCTGCTGGCGCTACTTACCTGGACCGCAACGGCTGGCGCGCTGACTCTCACCGATGAAGAACGTGGCTGGCTCAAGGCCCACCCGCAACTGCGCCTGGGTATAGATGCCTCCTGGCCGCCCTTTGAGTATCGGGATGAAGAGGGCCGCTACCAGGGCCTGGCAGCGGACTACATCCAGCTGATCCAGGAACGCCTGTCAATCACCCTGACGCCCGTCGAACCGGCCAGTTGGACCGCCGTGCTCGAAGATGCCAAGCAAGGCAAGCTGGACCTGCTGCCCGGCATCATGTCGACCCCGGAACGCCAGAGTTACATGGCCTTCACCCGCCCCTATCTCGACTTCCCCATTGTTATCCTGGCCCATGCAGGTGGCGCACAACCGCGCAACCTCAAGGATCTCTACGGCATCAAGGTCGCGGTGGTGGAGAACTACGCACCCCACGAGTTGCTGCGCACCCAACACCCGGACCTGAACCTGGTGGCGCTGCCCAATATCAGCTCGGCCCTGCAGGCCCTGGCCACCGACGAGGTGGACGCCGTAGTGGGCGATCTGGCCTCCAGTGTCTGGAGCCTGCGCCAGCTCAAGCTCGAGGGCCTGTACGTCAGCGGCGAAACCCCTTATCGCTACCAGTTGGCCATGGGCGTCCCACGGGACAGCAAGATCCTGGCGGGCATACTCGACAAGGTCCTGGCGGACCTCAGTGCCGAGGAAATCAGCGCGATTCAACAGCATTGGGTCGGCAGCGTCCTCGACCATCGGACGTTCTGGTCGGATGTCCTGATGTACGGCCTGCCCGGCCTCCTGCTGTTGGTCACAGTGCTGGCGGTGGTGATCCGCATCAACCGTCGCCTGAGCTCGGAGATCTCCCGCAGGGTGGCTCTGGAACAAGAGTTGCGCCGCAGTGAATACCATTACCGCAGCCTGGTGGAGAGCCTCTCGGCCATCGCCTGGGAGGCGCGTGTCAGCGACTTCACTTACAGCTATGTCTCCCCCCATGCCGAAGCCCTGCTGGGCTACCCCCTGTCCCACTGGCTGATCCCGGGGTTCTGGCGCAACATCATCCACCCCGCCGACCTGACTCGTGCCCAGGCCTTCTGCGACCACGAAGTACAGGCCGGACGCGACCACAGCCTCGACTATCGAGTGATCACCGCCGACGGCCGATGCCTCTGGGTGCGCGATATCGTCAGCCTGATCGAACACGGCCATGAGCCGGTGATGCGTGGCCTGATGATCGACATCAGCGAGACCAAGCACACTGAAGAGGCCCTGCGCCTTTCCGAGCAGAAGTTCGCCTCGGTGTTCCAGCAGTGCCCGGACATCCTGGTCATCGCGCGCCTGTCCGACGGCTGCCTGCTGGAGGTCAACAAGGCCTTCGAGGAGCAGATCGGCCTGAGCGCCGAAACCGTGATTGGCCAGACCGCCACCGAACTGAATATCTGGGGCATCCCGGGGGTCGGCCCGAGCCTCTTGCAGCGCTTGCAGGCCGGTAGCATCCGCAACCTGGAAATGCCCTTTCGCCGCCACAATGGCCAACTCTTCACCGGCCTGATCTCCGCCGAACCCTTCGACCTCGACACCACCCCGGCGCTGGTGGTGGTAGTGCGCGACATCAGCCAGCTCAAGGAAACCCAGCAACAGTTGCAGATCTCAGAGGAGAAGTTCGCCAAAGCCTTCCATGCTTCGCCAGATGGGCTGTTGCTGACCCGGCAACGGGATGGACTGCTGATCGAGGTCAACGAGGGCTTTAGCCGCATCACCGGCTTCAACAGTGCCATGTCCCTGGATCGTTCGACTCTGGACCTGGGAATCTGGGTCAACCTCAACGAGCGCAAGCAGCTGCTCGACCTGCTGCAGCGGGACGGTTTTGTCCGTGACTTCAGCTGCCACATCCGACGCAACGATGGCCAGATCCGTCTCTGTGAACTGTCGAGCCGACCGCTGCCCATTGGCGACGACGACTGCATGCTGACCATTGCCCGGGATATCACCGACCGCCAGTTGATGCAGGAAAAACTGCAGCAGGCCGCCACGGTGTTTGAGAGCACCGCCGAAGGCGTAATGATCACCGATACCCAGCAGCGCATCAGCGCCGTCAATCGTGCCTTCAGCGAGATCACCGGTTACAGCGAAAGTGAAACCCTGGGACACACACCGCGCCTGTTGGCGTCCGGCCTGCATGACAGCGCCTTCTACGCGGCGATGTGGCACCAACTGACCCTGGAAGGCCACTGGCAGGGCGAGATCTCCAACCGTCGCAAGAACGGCGAGCTCTACCCCAACTGGCTGACGATCAACGCAGTGCGCAACAAGGATCGGCAGATCACCCATTTCGTTGCGGTGTTCGCCGACATCTCCAGCCTCAAGCATGCCCAGGCACGCCTCGACTACCAGGCCCACCACGATCCCCTCACCGGACTGCCGAACCGCACCTTGTTCGAAAGCCGCTTACTGACCGCGCTCAACAGCCAAGAGGAAAACGGCAGCCAGGGCGCCGTGCTGTTTCTCGACCTGGATCGCTTCAAGCACATCAACGACAGCCTTGGGCACCCGGTGGGCGACCTGCTGCTCAAAGGCATCGCGGTACGTCTCAAGGAGCAGTTACGAGACATCGACACTGTCGCCCGCCTGGGCGGAGACGAATTCATCATCTTGCTCCCGGGCCTGCATCAGGCCAGCGACGCCGACCATATCGCCACCAAGCTGCTGAACTGCTTCACCGCCCCCTTCCAGGCCGGCGAGCACGAGTTCTTCATCAGCGCCAGCATCGGCACCAGCCTGTACCCCAAGGATGGTTGCGACGTTGCCACGCTGATCAAGAACGCCGACGCCGCCATGTATCGCTCCAAGGCCAAGGGGCGCAACCGGGTCGAGCGCTACACCCGCGACCTGACCGCCCAGGCCAGCGAACGTGTCGCCCTGGAGCACGAACTGCGCCGAGCCATCGAACGTGGAGAGCTGTCTCTTTATTTCCAACCCAAGATCAGCCTCAGCAGCCACGAACTGGTGGGGGCCGAAGCGCTGATTCGCTGGCACCACCCCAACTTCGGCGACGTCCCCCCCGAGCATTTCATTCCATTGGCGGAAGAGAACGGCATGATCCTGCTGATCGGGGACTGGGTACTGGAACGGGCCTGCCAGCAACTCCATACCTGGAGTCAGCGCTATGAGAATTTCGGGCCACTGTCAGTGAATCTGGCAGGTGCCCAGTTGCGCCAACCCAACCTGCTGGGCCGCATCGAACAACTGCTGCGCGACTATGACCTGCCGCCTGGGTTGCTGCAGTTGGAAATCACCGAGAACTTCATCATGAGCCAGACCGAAGAAGCCCTGGAGGTACTGCATCAGCTCAAACGCCTGGGAATACAACTGGCCATTGACGACTTCGGCACCGGCTACTCGTCCTTGAGCTATCTCAAGCGCCTGCCTCTGGACTTTCTCAAGATCGACCAATCATTCGTCCGCGGCTTGCCGGACGACCCCCACGATGTGGCGATAGTCCGCGCCATCATCGCCCTGGGCCGCAGCATGCAATTCACGGTCATTGCCGAAGGTGTTGAAAACCAGGCCCAGCAGACCTTCCTCACTCTCGAAGGCTGCGAGCAGATCCAGGGCTACATCGTCAGCCTGCCCCTGGAAGCCGATGAGTTCTGCGCAACCTTCCTGCAGATCCGGGTTTCCGACTTTTCGGATAGCACAGCCGAGAAACCATCGTTATAATCCGCCGCCTACTGAGGGCCTATAGCTCAGTTGGTTAGAGCAGAGGACTCATAATCCTTTGGTCCACGGTTCAAGTCCGTGTGGGCCCACCAAATTGAAAGCCGCGTGATACGCGGCTTTTTTGTGCCCGCAGGTTTTGCCTGGCAACAGGACATGGCGCGCTTCGCGCAGTCTTTTCCAGGGTCATCCGGGGCCGAAATACCTGGCGTGCGCTGATGAAAAAGCCGCGCAGTGCGCGGCTTTTTCAGAGTGCCGTGACGCGGTGGCTATTTAGGCAGCGCGTAGGCAATCACATAATCGCCACGGTCCGTCGACTGACGAGCACCGCCTGCCGTAAGCAGGATGTACTGGCGCCCGGTCTTGGGCGAAACGTATGTCATCGGCCCCGACTGACTACCGACCGGCAAGCGCGCCTTCCAGATTTCGTTGCCATTGCCGGTATCGAAGGCCCGCAGGTAGAAGTCCTGGGTGCCGGCGAAGAACAACAGGCCGGATTGGGTCGCCAGGGAAGCGCCCAGGGTCGGCATGCCGATAGGAATCGGCAAGTGCATGCGAATCCCCAGCGGACCTGTGTCCTGCACAGTGCCCACTGGCACCTGCCACACCAACTTCCTGGTCTTCAGATCAATGGCCGACATGGTGCCGAACGGCGGCTTCTGACAAGGAATGCCAACAGCCGAGAGGAAACGCTGGCGCATGGCACCGAACGGCGTGCCTTCCTGGGGCACTACGCCCATTTCGATACCACTGGCACCGGCAGCGATCTGATCCCGAGGGATCATGTAGTTGGCCAGGCCCAGACGCATGTCGTTGACGAACATGTAGTGGCTGGTGGGGTCCACCGACACGCTGCCCCAGTTCATGCCTCCCAGGGAGCCTGGGAACTGCAGTGCGTGATCCAGCCCGGGCGGGGTGTACACACCTTCATGGCGCATGCCCTTGAACTGAATGCGGCACATCAGTTGGTCGAAGGGCGTTGCGCCCCACATATCGGATTCGGTCAGGGTCTGGTTGCCAATGGATGGCATCTCCACCGAGAACGGCTGGGTCGGCGAGTAACGCTCACCCGGCACATTGCCCTGGGGCACCGGCCGCTCTTCCACCCGAGCAATGGGTTTGCCGGTCTCGCGGTTGAGCACGAAGATCTCGCCCTGCTTGGTGACTTGCGCCAGCGCCGGCTGCACGCCGCCCTTGTCGTCCGGGATGTCGTACAGCAGCGGCTGCGCCGGCAGGTCGAAATCCCAGAGGTCGTGGTGGGTGGTCTGGAAGTGCCAGCGCACCTGGCCGGTCTTCACATCAAGGGCGACAACCGAGGAGCTCCACTGGTCATCGAACTCGCTGCGCTGACCGCCGAAGAAATCCGGCGTGGCGTTGCCGGTGGGCAGGTACACCAGGCCCAGCTTGGCGTCATAGGACATCGCCGACCAGACGTTCGGGGTGCCACGGGTATAGGTTTCACCCGCTGGCGGACGCTTGGTGGTGGCCGGGTTGCCCGGGTCCCAGGCCCACATCAGTTCACCACTGCGCACATCGAAGGCGCGCACCACGCCTGGCGGTTCACCCGTGGAGAAGTTATCCGCCACCCGGCCGCCGACGATGACCACGGTACCGGCCACCAGGGGAGTCGAGGTTTGCTGGTAGTAGCCCGGCTTGATCTCGCCCATGTCGGTTTTCAGATCGACCGTGCCCTGGAGGCCGAAGTCTTCACAGGGCTTGCCGGTTTCAGCATCGAGCGCAATCAGCCGCGCATCACCGGTCGGCAGGAACAGGCGTCTGGTGCAAGCCGCAGGAGCAGCGGCAGGCGCCGAGGACTGGCTTACCGGGACCGCCGAGGCGTCGAAATAGCCCAAGCCACGGCAACGCTGCCAGTTGGGCGCGTAACCTTTGGGGTCGAACTTCCAGCGCTCGGCGCCGGTGTCGGCGTCCAGGGCGAACACCTTGCCGTAGGCGGTGCAGGTGTAGACGGTATCGCCGATCTGCAGCGGGGTGTTCTGGTCTTCGGCACCGGCACCGTTGCTTTCAGGCAAGTCACCGGTGCGAAAGGTCCAGGCCACTTGCAATTGGCCGATATTGCCCTTGTTGATCTGGTCCAGGGCGGCAAAACGGTTACCCGCTGTGGTGTTGCCCCAATGGGCCCAGTCTTTCTGTTCAGTGCCCGGTGCCACTGGCTGGATCGCCGGCACCTTGTCCGCCTTGACCACATGGGTCGGCACGAACATGTAGGCCAGGGTCGCCACTACGCCAACGCCCAGCAGCCCCGCCAAGCCATAGGCCCCACGCCCGGGACGAGCACCGGAGGCACGCACCAGGGTCGGGTAGATCAGCGCCACCACCAGGCCGATCACGGCAAAGGTCAGCACCCGCGAAACCAGCGGCCAGTATTCCAGGCCCGCATCCCAAACCGCCCAGATCGCCGTCAGCACCAGGGCCACGCCGTACAGCCTTGCACCACGGGGATTCGCCCGGGCGATCAGCACGCCGGACACCAGCATCGCCAGGCCCATCAACAAGAAGTAGGCGCTGCCTCCCAGGCTCAGGAGATAGCCACCGCCCCCCGCCAGGCCGAGCCCGATCAGGGCAATCAGAACGCCCAGCCCCATCAGGAGCCATCGGCTGCCGGTGGCAGCCCCCGTGTTTTTCATGTCAAACCTCTGCCATCTGTAAAACCAGGTCGCGAGAATGTACTAACTGGTTACTTATGACAACTTGTCGCAGGCTATTTGTTTCAAAAAAAGTCCCGATCGCCAAAGATCAGCCCCCGAACCGAACAGACAATCGGCAGCAGCAGCCAGGGTTTGCCCGAGGCTGTAACATGCTCGCTCCCTCGATAGCCGTGCTGGAGCCCATCTTGTCCGATAGCCGCCCTCCCGTTCTTGATGAAGTCGACCGTCAGTTGATCGCCGCCCTGCAGATCAACGCCCGCGAGAGCGTGGCCATGCTGGCCCGGCAGTTGGGTATTGCCCGCACCACCGTGACCTCGCGCCTGGCGCGCCTGGAAAAGACCCGAGTCATCACCGGCTATGGCGTGCGCCTGGGTCAGAGGGTGGTCGACGGCGGCTTGCAGGCGTATGTGGGGATCAAGGTCCAGCCGCGCTCCGGCAAGGAAGTGCTGCGCCGCCTGAGTGGCATGGCTCAGGTCCAGCAACTGTGCGCGGTGAGCGGTGAGTTCGATTACGTGGCCTGGCTGCGCACCGACTCGCCGGAACAGCTGGACCAGTTGCTGGACCAGATCGGCAGCGTCGACGGCGTGGAAAAGACCACCACCTCGATCATCCTCAGCAGCAAGATCGATCGCGGGCATGCGCTCTGACGCGCCGCAGCCGATAGCACTCCGCCGTCAATTTGAACCATCTGTTCGTCATATTGATAAATAACAATGCATAACGACGACAGTTTGCGTCTTATTTACGTGTTTCACCCTCTCTAGAATGGCTGCCATCTTTTCCTATACTCAGCTCTCTGCTGAGCCGCCCGCCAAGGTCAGCCATGAACAAGAACAATCGCCATCCTGCAGACGGTAAGAAGCCGATCACCATTTTCGGCCCGGATTTCCCTTTCGCCTTCGACGACTGGATCGAGCATCCCGCCGGCCTGGGCAGCATTCCCCAAGCCCAGCACGGCACCGAAGTGGCCATTGTCGGCGCCGGTATCGCCGGACTGGTGGCCGCCTACGAACTGATGAAGCTGGGCCTCAAGCCGGTGGTCTATGAAGCGTCGAAGATGGGCGGCCGCCTGCGCTCCCAGGCCTTCGAAGGCGCCGAAGGGATCATCGCCGAGCTGGGCGGCATGCGCTTTCCGGTGTCGTCCACGGCCTTCTATCACTACGTCGACAAGCTCGGCCTTGAGACCAAGCCCTTCCCCAACCCGCTGACCCCGGCGTCGGGCAGCACGGTCATCGATCTCGAAGGCCAGACACACTACGCCCAGAAACTCGCCGACCTGCCGGCCTTGTTCCAGGAAGTCGCCGACGCCTGGGCCGACGCCCTGGAGGACGGCTCGCGCTTCAGCGAGATCCAGCAAGCCATTCGCGACCGCGATGTGCCGCGCCTCAAGGAGTTGTGGAACACCCTGGTGCCACTGTGGGACGACCGCACGTTCTACGACTTCGTCGCCACCTCCAAGGCCTTTGCCAAGCTGTCGTTCCACCACCGTGAAGTGTTCGGCCAGGTGGGCTTCGGCACCGGCGGCTGGGACTCGGACTTCCCCAACTCGATGCTGGAAATCTTCCGCGTGGTGATGACCAACTGCGACGACCACCAGCATCTGGTGGTGGGCGGCGTCGAGCAGGTGCCCCTGGGCATCTGGCGCCACGTACCCGAGCGTTGCGCCCACTGGCCGACCGGCACCAGCCTCAGCTCGCTGCACAACGGTGCACCACGCACCGGGGTCAAGCGCATTGCCCGGGCCGCCGACGGCCGCTTCAGTGTCACCGACAATTGGGGCGATACCCGGGAATACGCGGCCGTGCTGACCACCTGCCAGAGCTGGCTGCTGACCACCCAGATCGAATGCGAGGAGTCGCTGTTCTCACAGAAGATGTGGATGGCCCTGGACCGCACCCGCTACATGCAATCGTCGAAGACCTTCGTCATGGTCGACCGGCCATTCTGGAAGGACAAGGACCCGGAAACCGGCCGCGACCTGATGAGCATGACCCTCACCGACCGCCTGACCCGCGGCACCTACCTGTTCGATAACGGCGACGACAAGCCGGGGGTGATCTGCCTGTCCTACTCGTGGATGAGCGATGCCCTGAAGATGCTCCCGCAGCCCGTGGAAAAGCGCGTGAAACTGGCCCTGGACGCACTGAAGAAGATCTACCCCAAAGTGGACATCGCCAGCCGCATCATCGGCGATCCGATCACCGTGTCCTGGGAAGCCGATCCGCACTTCCTCGGCGCCTTCAAGGGCGCGCTGCCGGGCCATTACCGCTACAACCAGCGGATGTACGCGCACTTCATGCAGGACGACATGCCTGCCGAACAGCGCGGCATTTTCATCGCAGGTGACGATGTGTCCTGGACCCCGGCCTGGGTCGAGGGCGCGGTGCAAACGTCGCTCAATGCCGTGTGGGGGATCATGAAACACTTCGGCGGCGCTACCCATGCCGAGAACCCGGGGCCAGGGGATGTGTTCCATGAGATCGGGCCTATCGCCCTGGCGGATTGAACAATACTGACCGCGGCTGCAGCGAATACCGGCGAGAGCTCCTTGGGGGCTCGGCGCCGGACCGTACGCCGAACGCGAGACATCGGCTACAGTGCCCGGTCAGCCAGTCAGAGGAGTGAGGACCATGCGTGTCGCCCTGTATCAGTGCCCGCCATTGCCGTTGGACGTGACGGCCAATCTGCAACGCTTGCATCAGGTGGCCATGGAGGCCACCGATGCCGATCTGCTGGTGCTGCCGGAAATGTTCCTCAGCGGCTACAACATCGGTGTGGAAGCCGTCGGCGCTCTGGCCGAGGCCCAGGATGGCCCCTCGGCCCAGCACATCGCCGCTATCGCTCAAGCGGCGGGTACGGCGATTCTCTACGGCTACCCGGAACGCAGCGCCGACGGGCAGATCTACAACGCCGTGCAACTGATCGACGCCCACGGCCAGCGCCTGTGCAACTACCGCAAGACCCATCTGTTCGGTGACCTTGATCACTCGATGTTCAGCGCCGGCGCGGATGACTTCCCCCTGGTGGAGCTCAACGGTTGGAAGCTCGGTTTCCTGATCTGCTACGACATCGAGTTTCCGGAGAACGCCCGGCGCCTGGCCCTGGCCGGTGCCGAGCTGATCCTGGTGCCGACGGCGAACATGATTCCCTACGACTTCGTCGCCGATGTGACCATTCGCGCCAGGGCCTTCGAGAACCAGTGTTACGTGGCCTACGCCAACTACTGCGGCCGGGAAGATCAGATCCGCTACTGCGGCCAGAGCAGCATCGCCGCCCCCGATGGCAGCCGGATCGCCCTGGCCGGACTGGACGAGGCCCTGATCATCGGCACCCTGGATCGTCAGCTGATGCACGAGTCCCAGGCACTGAACCACTATCTTGCCGATCGCCGTCCCGAGCTTTACGACGACCTGAGCAAGCGCTGATCCGGGGATATCCGCTAGCATGGGCGCCTCTCTGTTCTGGAAGTGCTCATGCCCGCGCTGAACCACCCTCTGCCTCACGTGGAAACCCTGGTCAACGGCCTGCGGGTGTCCTTGCGTCATGCCCCTCATTTGAAACGTTGCGCCGCCGCACTGCGGGTATCGGCCGGCAGCCACGATGTACCACTGGCCTGGCCGGGGCTGGCGCACTTCCTGGAGCACCTGCTGTTTCTCGGCACCGAGCGTTTTCCCGCCGAACAGGGATTGATGGCCTATGTGCGGGGCCAGGGAGGACAACTGAACGCCAAGACTTGTGAGCGCGCGACCGAGTTCTTTTTCGAGCTGCCGATCAGCGCCCTGGCCGGCGGCCTCGAGCGTCTGTGCGACATGCTCGCCCGACCGCGGATGAGTCTTGAAGACCAGCGCCGGGAGCGAGAAGTGCTGCATGCGGAATTTATCGCCTGGTCCCGGGATGGGGCGGCGCAACGCCAGTTCGCGCTGTTCGATGGCCTGTCCGCTGCTCACCCGCTGCGGGCCTTCCATGCTGGCAACCGCTACAGCCTCAACCTGCCCAGCCAGGCTTTTCAGCAAGCGCTGCAGCAATTTCACCAAGACTTTTACCAAGCCGGGCAAATGACCCTGAGCCTCGCCGGGCCTCAGTCTCTGGAAGAACTTCGCGCCCTGGCCACACGCTATGGCGCAGATCTACCGAAAGGCCAGCGCCTTGAGCAGAGCGTGCCTCCTGCGCTGTCGACTACCGGCATCGGCACTTATCAACAGCTCGATGCTCACCGTCTGGACCTGCTGTTCACCCTGGAACAACTGCCCGAGAGCGCAGCGCCTGCACTGGACTTTCTCTGCACCTGGCTGCAATCGGCCAAGCCGGGCGGGCTGCTTGCCGGACTCCAGCAACGCCAATTGGCCCAGAGCCTGAAGGCGCAGACGCTGTACGAGTTTGCCGGTCAGGCTTTGCTGCATCTGCAATTGAACCTGAGCACAACAGAGGCGACGGCCCCGGCCCAGGTCCGCGAACTGCTGGCAGATTGGCTGGGTTTCTTCAGCGCCCAAGACGATTGGCCAGCGCTGCGAACAGAATATGCCTTGCTGCAACAACGCCAGTTGCAGGTCGGCAGCGCCCTGGAGTTGGCCCAGCGGGACAGCCGGCAGACCGTCGGCGAGCTGGATGCGCAAGGACTCGAGGCCCTCAGGGTGCTGCTCGCACAGTTGCAACCGCAGGCTGTGGATAACTTCAGCCATGAGTGGTGCCTGCCACCGGGTAACCCTTTTCTGCGCAGCACCGCTGAAGCACCGCGGGCAGGACTGATTCGCGGGCAGACCAGCGCGCACCGAGGACTACGCACCTTCGCCCAGGATCGCTCGCGAAGCCGGCGAGAGAGCTCGGCGTTGAACATCAGCCAGGCCCTGCCTGCGGATAGCCGCGAAGGGACCTTGATTCTGCGCTGGCGCCTGGCTTCACCCGCCCCAGCTGGTGTGCACGAGCGCCTCCTGCATAGCCTGGCGCCCTTGCGCAGCGATGCGGGTGAGGCTGGAGTAGCACTGAGCTTCACCACCAGTGGCGCCGATTGGTTGCTGAAACTCAGTGGCCTGCAGCAACCCATGCCCGCAGTGCTGCAGCAGGCGCTGAAGCAACTGAACCAGCCCGCCGAATCGTTCTGGCTGCAGAGCGCAGCTACGACAGACGATGCCCCCTTGATGCCGATCCGTCAGTTGCTCAAGGCCTTCAGCGAGCAACCACAACCCGGCGAGCTGACAGTTGCACAGCCTCAAACCCTGCAAGCCCTGTGGGCTGGTGCTCGATGGGACGGCCTGGCCTTGGCGCTGTCAGCCGGCACTCAGGAAGCCCTTGGCCAAGCGCTGCAAAAGATGCCGGGAACAGCAGATACGGCCCTGTGCCAACCCTCACCGCCAGACACCGCCCATCGTTGGCAGACATACCCCGGGGCATCCAGCGAACAGGCCCTGCTGCTGTTCTGCCCAACGCCCGGCACCCGCCTTGCCGATGAAGCGGCCTGGCGCCTGCTGGGCCAACTCTGCCAAACGCCGTTCTATCAGCGCCTGCGGGTGGAGTTGCAGTTGGGTTACGCGGTGTTCAGCGCCATACGCCAACGCAATGGCCAGACCGGCCTGCTGTTCGGCGTGCAATCGCCCAAGGCGACGCTCACGGAAATACTTCAGCACCTGGAACAATTCCTTCTGCAGTTGCCGGAACAGCTCCAGGCGCTCGACGAGCCGCTCTGGAACGAACAGCGACAGGCTCTGGCTCAACAGTTCCAAGCCTCGCTCCTGCCCCTGGAGCAAGCCGCGGAACTGCTGTGGCAGGCGAAACTGGCCGGCCATCCGTCGGATTACCTGGAGCGGCTGCACGACAGCATCCTGGCCCTCACGCCCTCAGCCGTGACCCAGGCCGCCATGGCCCTGCATTCGGCGACAGGCGGCTGGACAGTACTGGCCAACGGGCCTTGCCCAGGAGCGCCCTGGCAAGCGGCAGAATGATCATTACCGGTGCTGCAACGAGCTTTCTTCAGAATTGCGGGCAACCTTTTGTGGGAATTTAGTAAGATAGCCCCCTAAGCATCTGAACATCTCCCGCCGGAGGTGGACTATATGTATAGGCAATACCCGTCCCACCCACCTCAAAGGAGCATTTTTATGACCTGGTCCAAACCTGCTTACACCGACCTGCGTATCGGCTTCGAAGTCACCATGTACTTCGCCAGCCGCTGATTTCTGCCTCTGGCCAGAAAACGCAGCGCAACGCCTCGGTCCGTCCGGGGCGTTTTTATTTTCAGTTCTACGTCTTTTTTCCCTGGGAGCGTCCATGTTTGTCCAGATTCTAGGTTCCGCCGCCGGCGGTGGTTTTCCGCAGTGGAACTGCAACTGCGTGAACTGCGCAGGGTTTCGCGACGGCAGCCTGCGGGCCCAGGCTCGTACCCAGTCGTCCATCGCGATTTCCGATGACGGGGTGAACTGGGTACTGTGCAATGCCTCCCCGGACATCCGCGCCCAACTGCAGGGTTTTGCCCCCATGCAACCGGGCCGTGCACTGCGCGACAGCGGGATCAGCGCCATCATCCTCATGGACAGCCAGATCGATCACACCACCGGCCTGCTCAGCCTGCGCGAAGGCTGCCCGCATCAGGTCTGGTGCACCGACATGGTCCACGAAGACCTGAGCACCGGTTTTCCCCTGTTCAAGATGCTCAGCCACTGGAACGGCGGCCTGAACTGGAACCGCATCGAGCTCGACCAGAGCTTCACGGTTCCGGCCTGCCCCAACCTGCGCTTCACCCCACTGCCTTTGCGCAGTGCTGCACCGCCCTATTCGCCCCATCGTTTCGATCCGCACCCAGGCGACAACATCGGCCTGATCGTCGAAGACCTGCGCAGCGGCGGTAAGCTCTTCTACGCGCCGGGCCTGGGCAAGGTGGACGCGCCGCTGCTGGAGATCATGTCCGCCAGCGACTGCCTGCTGCTGGACGGCACCCTGTGGGAAGACGATGAAATGCAGCGCCGTGGCGTCGGTACCCGCACCGGCCGGGAAATGGGCCACCTGGCCCAGAACGGCCCGGGAGGCATGCTCGAAGTGCTGGAACAGCTGCCCCGCCAGCGCAAGGTGCTGATCCACATCAACAACACCAACCCGATCCTCGACGAAGACTCCGCCGAACGTGCCGAACTGGTACGCCGAAAGGTGGAAGTGGCTTACGACGGAATGAGTATTGAGCTGTAGGCCGTATCGCCCACAAGCTCGACCCAAGAGCCTTGGCCCCTTTGCCTAGGGGCGGGCTTGCCCGCGAAAGGGCAGCCCCCCGGAGAACACACATGACCGACACCCCGATGTCCCCCGCCGAATTCGAGCAGGCGCTGCGCGCCAAGGGCGCCTACTACCACATCCATCACCCCTATCACGTGGCGATGTATGAAGGCCGGGCAAGCCGCGAACAGATCCAGGGCTGGGTCGCCAACCGCTTCTACTACCAGGTGAACATCCCCATGAAGGATGCGGCGATCCTCGCCAACTGCCCGGACCGGGACATTCGCCGCGAGTGGATCCAGCGCCTGCTGGACCATGACGGTGCCCCGGGTGAAGACGGTGGTATCGAAGCCTGGCTGCGCCTGGGCCAGGCCGTGGGCCTGGACCCGGACCAACTGCGCTCCCAGGAGCTGGTGCTGCCCGGCGTACGTTTTGCCGTGGACGCTTACGTCAACTTCGCCCGCCGCGCCAGCTGGCAGGAAGCCGCCAGCAGCTCGCTGACCGAACTGTTCGCCCCGCAGATCCACCAATCGCGCCTGGACAGCTGGCCCCAGCACTATCCCTGGATCGACCCGACCGGCTACGAGTACTTCCGCACCCGCCTGGGCCAGGCCCGGCGCGATGTGGAACACGGTCTGGCCATCACCCTGCAGCACTACACCACCCGTGCCGGTCAGGAACGCATGCTGGAAATTCTCCAGTTCAAACTGGACATCCTTTGGAGCATGCTCGACGCCATGAGCATGGCCTATGAATTGAACCGCCCGCCCTATCACAGCGTCACCGATCAGCGGGTCTGGCATAAGGGGATCACCCTATGAGTTTCGACCGCAGCAAAACCCCACGCTGGCGTCCCGGCTACCGCTTCCAGTACGAGCCGGCACAAAAAGGCCATGTATTGCTCTACCCGGAAGGCATGATCAAGCTCAATGACAGCGCCGCTCTGATTGGCGGCCTGATCGACGGCGAGCGTGACGTGGCAGCGATCATCCAGGCGTTGGAAGTACAGTTCCCCGGAGTGGCCGAGCTCGGTGACGATATCGAGCAGTTCATGGAGGTCGCCCGTGCCCAGCACTGGATCGAACTCGGCTGAGTCGGTGTCGCTGCCCGACAAACCGGACGTCGGCCTGCCACTGTGGCTGCTGGCCGAGCTGACTTATCGCTGCCCACTGCAATGCCCCTACTGTTCCAATCCGCTGGACTTTGCCGAGCAGGGCAAGGAGCTGAGCACCGAACAGTGGATCAAGGTATTCCGTGAAGCGCGGGAGATGGGCGCGGCGCAGTTGGGCTTCTCCGGCGGCGAACCGCTGGTGCGCCAGGACCTCGCCGAGTTGATCGGCGAGGCGCGCAAGCTGGGCTTCTATACCAACTTGATCACCTCCGGCATCGGCCTGACCGAGCAGAAGATCAGCGACTTCAAGAAAGCCGGCCTGGACCATATCCAGATCAGCTTCCAGGCCAGCGACGAGCAAGTGAACAACCTGCTGGCCGGCTCCAAGAAAGCCTTCGCCCAGAAGCTGGAGATGGCCCGCGCGGTCAAGGCTCACGGCTATCCGATGGTGCTGAACTTCGTCACCCACCGGCACAACATCGACAAGATCGACCGCATCATCGAGCTGTGCATCGCCCTGGAAGCCGACTTCGTCGAACTCGCCACCTGTCAGTTCTACGGCTGGGCCCAGCTCAACCGCGTCGGCCTGCTGCCCACCCGGGAGCAACTGGTGCGCGCGGAACGCATCACCAACCAATACCGCGCCAAGCTGGAAGCCCAAGGGCATCCCTGCAAGCTGATTTTCGTCACTCCGGACTACTACGAAGAACGCCCCAAGGCCTGTATGAACGGCTGGGGCAGCATCTTCCTCACCGTCACCCCGGACGGCACCGCCCTGCCTTGTCACGGCGCGCGGCAAATGCCGGTGCAGTTCCCCAATGTGCGCGACCACAGCATGCAGCACATCTGGTACGACTCCTTCGGCTTCAACCGCTTTCGCGGTTACGACTGGATGCCGGAGCCATGCCGCTCCTGCGACGAGAAAGAAAAGGACTTCGGCGGCTGCCGCTGCCAAGCCTTCATGCTCACGGGGGACGCCAGCAATGCCGACCCGGTGTGCAGTAAATCGGAACACCACGGGATGATTCTCAAGGCCCGCGAAGAATCCGAAACGGCCACCCAAACCATTGAACAACTGGCCTTTCGCAATGAACGAAACTCACGCCTCATCGCCAAGGGTTGAGCCCTTCAGCGCCAACCAGGCCACCACCGCCGGGATCGATTTTGCCGAGCTGCAACTGACACCCGACGGGGTGTTCTGGAATGAATACCGTCCTGCGGACGCCAGCTGCCGGATCTGGCATTGGCAGCAAGGCCAGGCCCGCTGCCTGACGCCGCCGGGGTTCAGCGTCCGCAGCCGCGTCTACGAATACGGCGGAGGTGCCTTCTGCCTCAGCGGCGACGTCCTGCTGTTCGTCAATGAAGCAGACCAGCAACTGTATCGGCAGTCCCTGAAAGACGGTGCACCAGTGGCACTGACCCGAGGCGACTGCCGCTACGGGGACCTGCACACGCACGCCGATCAAGTACTGGCCGTGGAAGAGTGCGCCAACGAGCACCGGCTGGTGGCCATCGACATCCACAGCGGCCAGCGCCGCCTGCTCGCCGCCGGGGCAGACTTCTATGCCGCGCCGACCTTGAGCCCCAATGGCCAACGCCTGGCCTGGATCGAATGGGATCGCCCCCATCAGCCCTGGACCAGCACTCGCCTGATGCTCGCCGAACGCCTGGCCGACGGCACTTGGGGCGCCCCCCGTTGCATGGCGGGCGATGGCCAGGAAGAGTCCCTGCAGCAACCACGCTTCGATCAGCACAACCGATTCTATTGCCTCACGGATCGCCAGGGTTTCTGGCAACCCTGGGCCGAGTCGGACAGCGGCTTGCGGCCGCTGCCCTGTGCCGCAGCTGATCATGCCCCGGCCCCCTGGCAGTTGGGGTGTCGCACCTGGATGCCCCTTGGTGGGGACTCCTGGTTCGGCAGCTGGACCGAGGAAGGGTTTGGCCGTCTCGGACTGCGTCACACCGACGGTTCGCAACAGGACTTCAGCGGCAACTACAGCCGCTTTCGCGGCTTGGCGCTGGATCAGCACTACCTGTACTGCATTGCGGCGTCCCCCGTCAGTCCCTCGGCCATCCTCGCCATCGAACGTGAAACCCAGCAGGTGCAGGTGTTGGCCGGCGGTGTCGCGCCGCTACCGACGGAGCGCATCAGCCGACCACAAACCCTGTGCTATCCCAGTGGCGAAGGACAGGCCCATGGCTTCTTCTACCCGGCCATGAATGGGGTCAACCGACCGCCTCTGGTGGTGTTCATTCACGGCGGTCCCACCTCCGCCTGCTATCCGATCTTGGACCCGCGTATCCAGTTCTGGACCCAGCGCGGCTTTGCCGTGGCCGACCTGAACTACCGGGGCAGCACCGGTTATGGCCGGGCCTATCGCCAGGCCCTGCATCAGCGCTGGGGCGAAGTGGACGTGGAAGATGCCTGTGCGGTGGTCTCCTATCTGGACCAACAAGGGCTGATCGACCCAAGACTGGCGTTCATCCGTGGCGGCAGCGCCGGAGGCTACACCACCCTCTGCGCCCTGGCCTTCGCCAAGGTCTTCTGTGCCGGCGCCAGCCTGTACGGGGTCAGCGATCCCATTGCCCTGACCCGCTCCACGCACAAATTCGAAGGGGACTATCTGGACTGGCTGATTGGCGATCCAGAGCAGGACAACGAGCGCTATCTGGCGCGCACGCCACTGCTGTACGCCAGCAACATCAGCGTGCCCGTGGTGTTTTTCCAGGGTGAGTTGGACGCCGTGGTGGTGCCCCAGCAGACCCGCGACATGCTCAAAGCGCTCCAGGATCAGGGCATTGCTGCCGAGGCCCACTATTACCCGGATGAACGCCACGGCTTTCGCAAGGCGGACAATCAGGCTCACGCGCTGGAACAGGAATGGCGGTTTTATCAGAAGGTGCTGCAAGCGCAACGCTGAGCGGGTGCTGCCCGTTCCGTTGGAACGGGCAGCTTGGATAATCAGCGTTTGGCGATGATGTACACCGCGTGCACGATACCGGGGATGTATCCGCACAAGGTCAGCAGGATGTTCAGCCAGAAAGCGCCGCCAAAGCCCACTTGCAGAAAGACCCCCAAGGGCGGCAAGAGAATGGCGAAGATGATGCGAATCAAGTCCATAGGGCAGCTCCTGATAGAAGTCGGGCTCGGCTGAGCCTCACCTGCAATCGACACTGGCCGCGTGCCAGGGTTCAGCGCAAATCTTGCCCTCCTGGACAGCACGGAGACAAAAAAACGCCCCGTGCGAAAAATCGGACACGGGGCGACGCGTTATACCGCGAGACGGTTCAGGAATTCAGTCAAAGTAAAGTCGGATGTGCTCGGGACTGAGCGTCAGCGAATGCCCCAGGATCAGCCAGATTTCACACGGCTACTCCCTTGCGGCATTGCAATTGCGCGGTCCGCACGCGGGAAAAGGCCCGGGCCAGGCGCAGGAGCATTTCATCGATATTGCCCTTGCTGACACTCAGGGCCGGGGTGAAGCGCAAACAATCCGATTGCGCAGCACTGAGCAACAGGCCCTCGTGCAACGCCGCCTTGAGCACCGCCTGCGCTGAGTCGTCCGCCAGGCTCATGCCCCAGAACAACCCATGCCCTCGCACTTCGCCCTGGGCGTAACGGGCCGCCAGTTGGGTCAACTGCTGCCCCAGGTACTGACCGTTGCTGCGCACCTGCTGCAGAAAACCATGCTCCTGCAGACTGTCCAGCACGGCCAGGCCGGCGGAGGTCATCAATGCATTGCCGTGGTGGGTGCCATCCAGCTCGCCCTGCTCGAAACAACAGGCCTTGCCCCGCGCCAGCAACGCCGCCAGGGGCACGCCGCCGCCGAGGCCCTTGCCCAAGGTGATGATGTCGGCGCGCACGCCGTACAACTGCTCGGCCAAGAGGGTGCCGCAGCGGCCGATGCCGGTCTGGACCTCATCGAGGATCAGCAGAATGCCCAGCTCACGACACAGGCGCTCCACCCCTTTGAGGTAGTGTTCTGTCGCTGGAATGACCCCAGCTTCCCCCTGGATCGGCTCCAGCATGATGGCCACGGTCTGAGCATCCACCGCCGCATGCAAAGCAGGCAGATCATTGAATGGCACCTGGCTGAAGCCTGGCAGTTGAGGTTCGAAACGATTGCCTGGGGAGCCATTGCCCGCGGCCGATAACGCGGCAAAACCGCGGCCATGGCAACTGCGGCTGGCAGTGATGATGCCCGCCGCGCCGCCGCGATGCAGTTGACCCCACTTGCGTGCCAGCTTGATCGCCGCCTCGCAAGCCTCGCTGCCACTGCTCAACAGATAGGCCTGGTCGCTACCGGTACTACGGCACAGCCGGTCGGCAAGCCTGAGCATGCCGCGGTTATAGAAACCCGACCCGGGATTGATCAGAGACTGGGCCTGGGCAGCGATGGCGTTGACCAGTACCGAAGGGCTGTGCCCCAGGCTGTTGGCCGCCCCGGCCTGGGTGAAATCCAGGTAGGTGCGGTCATTGCTGTCCCACAACCAGGAGCCCTGGCCACGAACGAACACCGGCTGGGGGCGCTGCACACTGGGCATCAGGCACTCACTGGCGCTGGCATCGTCCGAGGCGGTCGCACAGGGCTCGATAGCCAGATCCTCCAGGCTTGGCGGAGTGCGGCGCAGATTGAACAGATTCATGCCCGCAGCCCCTCCAATGGCAGGCCCAGCAGGCGTGAAGACCAATCCTCGACGCAGCCGGTACGCATACGCTTGATGGCGATATCGCGCCAGCGCGAGGACAGTGCCGGACAATCAATCAGCATTTTCAAGCCTTTATGCTCCAGAGGCTCCTGGAAGAAACAGCGCAGGGCCCAGGCTACGGTCAGGCCGGGATAACTGCGCTGGATCAGTTCGAAGGGTTCGTCCGCCTGGACAAAGCCGGGCTTGAGCACCCGATAGAACCAGCCGCAGCGTCCATTGTCCTGGGCTTGCTGGGGCAGATTCACCAGGCCCCAACGCTGGCTCAAGCGATAGCAAGGAGAACGGGGCTGGCTGATCTGCAACAGCGCGCCACCCCAACGGAACATGTCCCCCAGGCACACCTGTTCTTCGGTCAGGCCACGTGTCGAGAGATTTTCACCAAAGGCCGGAGCCGACCAATCGAACTGTGGATAACGTTTGCGCCAGTGGGCGTAATGCTCTGCGGGATAGTGGTGCAGGGCTCGTTCTGGGCCAGTATGAAAGCGCGGATCACCCTGTTCATCGCTGCCCAGGCCTTGTGGCCATAACCAGAGACGGTTTGCAACCGGGTACTTGTCGGTATCGATGACCAGACCCTGGCCGAGATTTTTTGCCTTGCCTATGTAAACACCATCGACGTAAACGGTATTCATCGCGCGCCTTGGCCCTGTAAGCCCTGTGAATAGGCGCTAGACTAGGCGCCTTGCGGGCTTACGGCCATTTCGTTTTTTAAGCTTTTTCGATAAGAAATACTTATGGATTTCAAGCAACTGCGTTATTTCGTCGCGGTGTATGAAGAAGGTCACGTGGGCCGTGCTGCCGAGCGTCTGTCGATCTCGCAACCGGCACTCTCCCAGCAGATCCGTCAGTTGGAGCAGAACCTCGACGTCAGCCTGTTTGAACGCAGCAGCAAGCGCCTGTTGCCGACCCTGGCCGCCCATACCCTCTACAATCACGCTCTGCCCCTGCTCGATGGCCTGCAACAAGCCCGTGAGGCCCTGCGCAACTTCAAGGGCCAGGCCCTGCGTACCCTGGCCATCGGCGTACTGCAAACGGTGCATAGCAGCCTGGTGCCGCAGATGCTCGAACGAGTGCGCAAGGCCCAGCCCCATCTGGTGGTGCAGATCTACGAATTGACCGGCCTGGAGATTGAACGACGGTTGCTTAATGGCACGTTGGACATCGGCATCAGCTACCTGCCACCACGCCAACCCGGCTTGCATGGTGTCCCGCTGTACGAAGATGAGCTGACACTGGTCATCCCCGAACAGCATCCGCTGCGCGAATTCAAGAAGGTCTCCATGAGCCAGGCAGCGGAGTTGCCAATGTTGCTGTTGGGTGAGGAGTTTCAGATCCGCCAGATCTGGCAAGCGCAGCTGGCCAACCTGGGACGGCGCCCCCAGGTGCAAGCGGAGTTGAACAATATGGCCGGTATTCTCGACAGCCTGCCTCATACCCGACTGGCCACCGTACTTCCAGGGCGCTCGCAACAACAGCACAGCAATAAGGAACTGCTGTGGAAACCGCTGAGCGAGCCCAGGGTGCCGTTGAAAGTCGGATTGGTGTGTCGCGATCTGCAGCGTCAGCAAGGAACGCTGGAACTGCTGCGCACGTTATTGGAGGATTCGATGAATACCCAAGACGGGCGCTTGGGCGGCACTGCGGTGCCAGAAATCCTGGGTTGACTTCGCCAAAATAAAAAATCCGGACAAAAGAAAACCCCGCCGAAGCGGGGTTTTGCAGACTGTTTCCCTGACATCCTTTTCACTCCACCATCCTGGCGGAATCCTACGTGTCCGTGTTGTTGCTTTGCGCTTCCTGCGCGACGTCCATGTGAAGTAGATTAGCCTCAGCCGTCATCTACCGATATGGACGATCAGCAGCACGTTATGTAAGAGATGACTTACAAAGGTTCTCCCGATTAAAACTGCTCCGCCTGCAACAGGAACAGCGATTCACTACCCGCTTTCACCGAGGCAGTCAGGGAGTGGATACGCGGCAGCAAACGGGCGAAATAGAACCGCGCGGTTCCCAATTTACTGGCGTAGAAGTCCTCTTCCTGCTCCTTGCCCAGCGCCGCCTTGGCCATCAGGGCCCACATGTAGGCGTAGGCGGTGTAGCCAAAGACCTGCAGATACTCCACCGAAGCCGCGCCGATTTCGTTGGGGTTACTGATGGCCCGATCCAACAGCCAGGCGGTCAGCTCGTCCAGATTGTCCAGAGCCGCGTTCAAAGGCAGGGTGAACTCGCCCAGTTGCGCATCGGCGGTGGCGGTGAAATGGCGAATTTCATCAGCGAACAGACGGTAGAACGCCCCACCGCTACCGACGATCTTGCGCCCCACCAGGTCCAGGGCCTGGATACCGTTGGTGCCTTCGTAGATCTGGGTGATCCGCACGTCGCGCACCAACTGCTCCTGGCCCCATTCGCGAATGTAGCCGTGGCCGCCAAAAATCTGCTGGCCATGAACCGTGGTTTCCAGACCCAGGTCGGTAAGGAACGCCTTGGCCACGGGAGTCAGCAAGGCCACCAGACTTTCCGCGCGCGTGCGGGTCTCGGCATCTTCGCTGAACTTGGCGGTATCCAGTTGCATCGCCACATAGGTGGAGAATGCCCGGCCACCTTCGTTGGCCGCCTTCATGGTCAGCAGCATGCGCCGCACGTCCGGGTGCACGATGATCGGATCGGCAACCTTGTCCTTGGCTTGCGGCCCGGTCGGTGAACGGCTCTGCAGGCGGTCACGGGCATATTCCACCGCGTTCTGATAGGAGCGCTCACCGGTGGCCAGGCCCTGGATGCCGACACCCAGGCGCTCGTAGTTCATCATGGTGAACATCGCTGCCAAGCCCTTGTTCGGCTCGCCCACCAGATAACCTATCGCTTGATCGAAGTTCATCACACAAGTGGCCGAGGCCTGGATACCCATCTTGTGTTCGATTGAACCGCAACTCACCGGGTTGCGTTCACCCAGGCTGCCGTCGGCGTTGACCATGAACTTGGGCACCAGAAACAGGGAGATCCCCTTGGGCCCGGCCGGCGCATCCGGCAGTTTGGCCAGCACCAGGTGAATGATGTTTTCAGTCAGGTCGTGCTCACCACCGGTAATGAAGATCTTGGTCCCGCTGATGGCATAGGAACCGTCAGCCTGAGGTTCGGCCTTGGTACGGATGATGCCCAGGTCGGTGCCGGCATGGGGCTCGGTCAGGCACATGGAGCCGGCCCAGACACCGGCGTACATGTTTGGCAGGTAAGTGGCTTTCAGCTCTTCGCTGGCGTGGGCATTGATCGACAGGCAAGCTCCCGCCGTCAGCATCGGATACAGGCCAAAGGCCAGGCTCGCGGAGTTGACCATTTCCTCGACCTGGGCGGACACCGCCTTGGGCATGCCCATGCCGCCGAACTCGGGATCACCGCCCACGCCGACCCAACCGCCTTCGGCGTAGGTCTGATAAGCCTGGGTGAATCCTTGGGGAGTGGTTACGACGGTCTCGTTCCAATGACAGCCTTCCTCGTCGGCACCACGACTCAGCGGAGCGATGCTGCGGGCGGTGACTTTGCCCGCTTCCTCCAGAATCGCCTCAACAGTCTCGGCATCCACAGTCTCGGCCAGAGCTGGCAGTTGAGCCCAGAGTTTGGCGACCTCGAAGACTTCATTGAGGACGAAGCGCATATCGCGCAGGGGCGCTTTGTAGTCAGCCATGGCAAACCTCGCAAGATCTAAACAAGCGGGCCGGAACGGGCCCATTTACGAAAAGTCGAGTGTAACCGAACAACTTTTGCGACACATAGGGTCAACTCATGACTTTATTGTTAATTTTAGTCACAACCAAATAGCCAAAAGAAAAAGCCCGCCAGAAGCGGGCCTTGTCCAGAGCACATCAGCGTACTCACAAGGCGAACATCTGCGCCGGCAGGCTCATCAGGCAATCACTGCCAGCGTCGATTGCCGCCAGATGGGCGCCGGTACGTGGCAGCAGTCGCTTGAAGTAGAACGCACAAGTGGCCAGCTTGGCGGTGGCGAAATCACCGTCGCCTTCACCTGCATCGAGCTGTTGCTGCGCCACCAGGGCCATACGCAGCCAGAGATAGGCTAGAACGATGTAGCCGCTGTACATCAAGTAATCCAGGGCTGCGGCCCCCACTTCATCCGGATTTTTCATGGCGGCCATGCCCACCCGGGTGGTTAACTCGCCCCATTGACGGTTCAAGCCATCCAGTTGCGCGATGTAGGCCTTGAACTGAGGATGCTCGGCATGTGCCCCACAGAACTTGTGAACGATCTTGGTAAATCCCAGTAACAGCTTGCCCTGGCTGCCCAGCACCTTGCGGCCCAGCAAGTCCAGAGCCTGGATGCCGTTGGTGCCCTCATAGATCAGGGCGATACGACAATCGCGCACCAGTTGCTCCATGCCCCACTCACGAATGTAGCCGTGACCGCCAAACACCTGCATACCGTGGTTGGTCACCTCAAGGCCCGTCTCGGTCATGAAGGCCTTGCAGATCGGAGTCAGGAACGCCAGGAGGTTCTCGGCGTCCTGACGCTGGGCCGGATCGGCGCTCAGATGAGCCACATCCAGCAATTGGGCGGTGAAATAGGCCAGGGCCCGGTTGCCTTCATTGAACGCCTTCATGGTCAGCAGCATGCGCCGTACATCGGGGTGGACGATGATCGGGTCAGCCGCCTTGTCCGGCGCCTTGGGCCCGGTCAGAGCGCGCATCTGCAAACGATCGTTGGCGTACTTGATCGCACCTTGAAAGCTCGCCTCCCCCAGGCACAGCCCCTGCATTCCGGTGCCCAGGCGCGCGTGATTCATCATGGTGAACATGCAGTTCAGGCCTTTATTGGCCTCGCCGATCAGGAAGCCCTTGGCGCCGTCGAAGTTCAGTACACAGGTAGCCGAAGCCTTGATTCCCATCTTGTGCTCGATGGAGCCGCAACTCACACCGTTGCGCTCACCGACCTCACCTGCTGCGTCCGGCAGGAACTTGGGCACGATGAACAGGGAAATGCCTTTGGTCCCGGCCGGTGCGTCCGGCAGTTTGGCCAGCACCAGGTGAATGATGTTTTCACTCAGGTCGTGCTCGCCGGCAGAGATGAAAATCTTGCTCCCCGATAACGCATAACTGCCATCGGCCTGGGGCACCGCTCGGGTCTTGATCAGGCCCAGGTCGGTACCGCAATGGGCTTCGGTCAGGCACATGGTGCCGGTCCACTGCCCGGCGGTGAGTTTGCTCAGGTACAGCAGCTTCTGTTCGTCGGTGCCATGGGCACGAATCGCCGACATCGCACCATGGGTCAGCCCCGGGTACATGCCCCAGGAAGTGTTGCTGGAACCCACCATCTCGCTGATCACCAGCCCCAGGGAATGGGGCAGCCCCTGGCCGCCATAGGCAGGATCGGCGGCCAAGCCATGCCAACCGCCTTCGACGTATTGGGCGAAAGCCTGTTTGAAACCCTTGGGGGTGGTCACTACGCCATTGTCGAAATGGCAGCCTTCCTCGTCACCGGAGCGGTTCAGCGGAGCCAGGACGTTCTCGCAGAACTTCGCCCCTTCCTCGAGGATCGCGCTGACCATGTCCGGGCTGGCATCGCTGGCTCCCAGTGCGGCGTAACTGCCATGAAAGTCGAAGACATGATCGATCAGGAAGCGCATGTCGCGCAGGGGACCTTGATACTCGGGCATGATGATTTCTCCGGCAGCAGGTTTCTCCAACCTACTGCCGCCGTCCTCAGCCTGCCAATGACGTTCAAGTCGCTGAATGCGCCATCATCACTCAACCCGCAGCCGTATCCATGCGCACTGCGCCACGGCGATTCTGCCCGAAGGCCATGACACAGTTACGCCCCGCGCCCTTGGCACTGTAGAGCGCCTGGTCGGCGGACTTGAGCACTTCTTCGGGAGTCCGGTGCTCCATCAGTCGCTCGGCGACACCGATGCTGATGGTCACCGAAACACTGGATGCCGCTGCAACGCCGCGGCGTTGGCGGCCTTGCTGGTCGTCCTGGGGGCGGTTGTCCTGGTTGCGCAACTGAATGTTGTAGGTAGCGATGATCTCGCGAATCATCTCCAGGTGCGGCATGCACTCATCCAGGGTCTTGCCGGCAAATACCACAGCAAACTCTTCCCCACCGTAACGATAGGCGCGCCCACCGCCAGTGACCTTTGACAGCTTGCTGGCCACCAGGCGCAGCACCTGATCCCCGACATCGTGACCGTGGGTGTCGTTGAATTTCTTGAAGTGATCGACGTCAGTCATGGCCAGCACATAATTGCGACCCAGACGCTGCATGCGCTCATTGAGCGCCCGACGCCCCGGCAAGCCGGTCAACTCGTCACGGAACGCCATCTGGTAAGCCTCATGGGCCACCGCCGCGGCAATCATCAACATGACCTGACTGCACATGATGTTCAGGGTGAATGGCAGGATGAACGTCTTGGGCAGCATCCAGAACAAACCCAGCAAGCCCACCAACTGCGCTGCGTGCAGCGGTCGCGGACTGCGCCAGTACTGGACCGCCAGTAGCAGGAATGCCGCAAAGAATACCGGATAGGACAACTGGATAAGGCTCATCCAACTGCCATGCAAAGCCGGCCAACGGATCTCTGCCAGCCAGTTCAGCAACGCTTGTGGGTAACTCTGTTCCAGGCCCAGAGCGACGCTGCCAAACGCCAATAACACGGCAAAACGCGCGACCATGTCCTGAAACAGATGGGTACGCTCCTGCCAGGCTGCGAACAGGCCAAACAACAAGGGGAGCAAAAGGCAGCAAAGGTGGAATACCACCGCGGCATCTTCGCGGACCCTGCCGTTATCCCGGTAGAAATCGGTTTGGGTATCCAGCAGAAAATAGGCGATGTACACCGTGACCATCAAAAACAGTTCACGCTGGCGCCGATACACAGCGCAATAGGCTCCGCCAAGCAACAGCACCAGCGTTGGCAGCACATTGAACAGCGAAGTGAAGAAGACGTTGAGGTCCTTGACGTAAGCGGCCGCCAGCCCCGCAAGCAAAAGCAGCAAAGACGGTAGGAAATGACTGAAACGTACAGCGGAAGAACGCGGCAAGGGTAAAACTCCGACCCGGCTGATCAATAGATGGCATTGTGCCTTCATTTATTGAAGTTAAGCACACGCGGTGTGACAGACATCACATTGCCATCTCTTTAACGGCAGGAAATCGCTTCTGCTTAGCGATTTAGTCGGGAATTTTCATGAAGATTCTGCAGGCACAAAAAAGCCGCTCGACCCGGAGGGCGAACGGCTTTCTGAAAGGTCCGGTAAGGCTTAGTAGGCCAGGCCGAAGTCCTCTTCCTTCATGTCCATCAGGTTGTTGGCGCCCGACAGCATGGTTGCAACGTGAGTGCGGGTACGCGGCAGGATGCGCTGGAAGTAGAAGCGCGCAGTCTGCAACTTGGCCGTGTAGAAAGCCTCTTCGGTAGTGCCGGCTGCCAGCTTTTCAGCCGCCAGACGGGCCATGTCAGCCCAGAAGTAGGCCAGGCAGGCATAACCGGAATACATCAGGTAGTCCACCGAAGCAGCGCCCACTTCTTCACGGTCTTTCATCGCGGCCATGCCCACTTTCATGGTCAGCTCGCCCCATTCCTTGTTCAGTGCCGCCAGCGGAGCGACGAATTCCTTAACGGCTTCGTTGCCTTCGTTGTTCTGGCAGAACTTGTGGACGATCTTGGTGAAACCCTTGAGGGCCTCGCCCTGAGTCATGAGCACTTTGCGGCCCAGCAGGTCCAGCGCCTGGATGCCAGTGGTGCCTTCGTACAACATCGAGATACGGCTGTCGCGAACGTTCTGCTCCATGCCCCACTCGGCGATAAAACCGTGGCCACCGTAGATCTGCACACCGTGGTTGGCGGACTCGAAGCCGACTTCGGTCATGAACGCCTTGGCGATCGGAGTCATGAAAGCCAGCAGTGCATCGGCTTTCTTCTTCTCTTCTTCGTCTACACCGTATTTGACGATGTCGACCTGCTTGGCGGTGAAGTACACCATCGCCCGGTTACCTTCGGCGAAGGCTTTCATGGTCAGCAGCATGCGACGTACGTCAGGGTGCACGATGATCGGGTCCGCGGCCTTGTCCGGCGCTTTCGGGCCAGTCAGGGAGCGCATTTGCAGACGGTCGCGAGCGTATTTCAGGCCACCCTGGAAGCCGATCTCGGCGTGGGCCAGGCCCTGCAGAGCGGTGCCCAGACGCGCGGTGTTCATAAAGGTGAACATGCAGTTCAGGCCTTTGTTCGCCGGGCCGATGAGGAAACCGGTGGCCGCGTCGAAGTTCATCACGCAGGTGGCGTTACCGTGGATGCCCATCTTGTGTTCCAGCGAACCGCAGCTGACCGCGTTGCGCTGGCCGACACTGCCGTCAGCGTTAGGCAGGAACTTGGGCACGATGAACAGCGAAATGCCTTTGGTGCCGGCCGGTGCGTCCGGCAGACGGGCCAGAACGATATGGACGATGTTGTCGGCCATGTCGTGTTCACCGGCGGAGATGAAGATCTTGGTACCGGTGACTTTGTAGGAACCATCAGCCTGAGGTTCGGCCTTGGTGCGCAGCATGCCCAGGTCGGTGCCGCAATGCGGCTCGGTCAGGCACATGGTGCCGGTCCACTCGCCGGACACCAGCTTGGTCAGGTAAGCCTCTTGCTGCTCAGGAGTACCGTGCTCGGAAATCGTATTCATCGCGCCGTGAGACAGGCCTGGGTACATGCCCCACGACCAGTTGGCTTCGCCGACCATTTCGCTGACTGCCAGGCCCAGGGATTCAGGCAGGCCCTGACCACCGTGCGCGACGTCGTGAGCCAGGCTTGGCCAGCCGCCTTCAACGAATTGCTTGTAGGCCTCTTTGAAGCCAGTCGGGGTCTTAACGCCGGATTCACTCCAGGTGCAACCTTCCTGGTCGCCCACACGGTTCAGCGGCGCCAGTACCTGCTCACAAAACTTCGCACCTTCCTCGAGAATGGCGTCAACCATGTCCGGAGTGGCGTCCTGGCAAGCCGGGAGGCTCTGATAGTGCGCCTCATAGCCGAGCAGTTCGTCACGAACGAAGCGAATATCACGCAAGGGGGCCTTGTAGTCAGGCATAGCGATAAACCTCTGCTGATGTAACCGGGAATGAACAACCGCGTTGATTTTTTATAGCGGTCAAACAGGTGTTTGAAACATACGTTTAGGCCCAAATCTTGTCAAGCGTCGCTCCCATGCCTTTCGTCATCGAAACAAAATGCACGCGCAGGCAAATACCCACAGCGCTGCCGTGAAGTGTAGAAGCCGGCTCGCCGACGATCAGTTACACAAAGAAATGAAGAAGAGGAACCACAGAAGGGAAAGGCATGAGCAAACGCCCGCCTCGCGTGAGAGAAGCGGGCTTTAGCGCAGAGTGATCAAGCGTAGGTATCGATCAGGGTACCGAGTACCTCATCAGAGGCCTTGGCAACTTTGACGCCCAGTTCCACCTGGACCTTGCCCATGGACATCTCGACCATACTGCTGGCCAAGTCCGAACTCTGGCTGCGATCAACGCCCCGTAGGCGATTGACCGAATCCGCCGACGCCTGGCTGTCGGCAGAGCGCTCAACGGCGCTGCTGGCGATCTGGCTGGAACCTTGATCGACACGATTCTGCCCAGTCTGAATCGCGTTCAGTCCGGCGTAGAAAGCGCTGTTCCCGGAAATTTCCATAAGAGAACTCGACCTTGAAAATGAATGACAGGTGTTATTGAAGCAGACCTGTCAAAAAAACACCCGTCAAAAACACTAATGGCAATATGCCTTGCCATAGGCAAAATCTAGTCCAGCAGATCCAGCTGCAGATGTTCGGCTACTGCCTCGGCACTGGCTGTCTTGAGTCGCGGCACTCGGCCCAGGCACGGCGCAGGCAGGCGCTCCGCCAAAGTCGCGAGGTTTTCTTCCAGACGAGAGGTCTTGGGATCGATGATATTGGCCACCCAGCCCGCCAGTTGCAGACCGTCCTGAGCAATGGCCTCGGCAGTCAACAACGCATGATTGATGCAGCCCAGTCGCACGCCCACCACCAGAATCACCGGTAAGCCCAGCGCCATGGCCAGATCCGACAGGTTGTCCTGATCCGCCAGGGGCACTCGCCAGCCACCCGCGCCTTCGATCAGGGTGAAATCCGCCCCCTTGGCCAGAATGTGGCGCATGGGCGTCAGCAATGACTGCACCGTCAATGCCACCCCGGCCTCTCGTGCCGCCAGGTGCGGTGCGATGGGCGGCTCGAAGGCGACCGGATTGACCTCTTCATAGCTCAACGGCAACGACGACTGCGCCAGCAATGCCAGAGCATCGGCATTGCGCAGGCCCTTGGCGCTCAACTCGCACCCGGAAGCCACAGGTTTGCCTGCCGCGGTACTCAGCCCGGCCAGCCGCGCCGCATGCAACAGTCCCGCGGCAATGGTGGTTTTGCCCACATCGGTGTCGGTGCCAGTAATGAAATAGGCAGCACTCATAGCGGTTTCTCCAACACGGCATACACCACCTGATAGGTCGCCGGCAGCCCCTGGGGCTGACGAAACCCCTCGTAAGCCTCGATCAACCCGGCGATACGCGCGCGTCCGGTGAGGCCGCCGGGACGACCGGGATTCAGATTGTGTGCACCCAAGGCTTTCAACTCATGGGTCAGACTACGCACATCCGGGTAATGCAGGACATGGGGAACGCTCTCCAGACTACGTACGTGCAAACCACTGGCATCGCACAAGTGGCGATAGCGTGCGAACTCACGAAAGCGATTGACGTGAACCTGCCCATCGACCCGCCCCCAGCTCTCACGCAGCTCCTGCAAAGTGCCGACGCACAGACTGGCAAAAGCCAGCACACCGCCCGGCTTGAGCACCCGCTGGGCTTCACTGAGCACGGCAGCAAAGTCGGCACACCACTGCACCGCCAGGCTGGAGAAAATCAGCTCGCAGCTGCTGCCCTGCAACGGCAGGCGCTCAGCATCTCCAGCAAAAAAGTGCTCGGCGCCACCCAGGGGCCGCGCGTGCTTGAGCATGCCCTCGGCAATATCCAGGGCCAGCCCCTGACTGCCGGCGAAGCGTGTCCCCAGCACTCGACTGAAATGCCCCGTACCACAGCCCAGGTCCAGCCAGCGCGCAGGCGTCCAGCCTTCAGGCAAACGGCTCAGCAATTGCTGGCCGACCGTGCGCTGCAACTCGGCAACGCTGTCGTAACTGGCTGCGGCGCGGGAAAACGAAGCCGCCACCTGACGCTTGTCAGGCAGGCCTGCGGGTAAGACAGGAACAGACAAATCAGTCATCGCCGGACTCATGCAAAAAAGCCTGGATCGCCCCCGCCACTCCGTGGGGGTCCTCCAGAAGAAAACCGTGGCTGGCCTGCTCGATCAGGCCAACTTCTATATCCGGCAGCAATACCAGCAACTCGGCGGCCGCCTCGGCCGGCACCAGGGCATCCAGCCCGGCGAACAGGTGCAACTGCGGGCCGCGAAAAGCCAGCAAGGCTTCGCGCGTATCCAACTGCGCCAACAACTCCAGACCCGCCATCAGCACCGCACCCGGCGTCGTCGGCGCCCCGCCCAGCAGCATCCGCGACAAGCCGCGGGGATCGGCCGCGCCCTGGGCACACAGCAGGGAAAAGCGCTTGAGGGTGGTACGCGGATCAGCGGCGCAGCCGGCCAGGAAGCCGTCAAAGGTCTCAGCGGCCATGGCACTGGACCATTGCTCGTGAGCAACGAAGCTGGGATTGCTGGCCAGGGTCAACAAACCGCAGCAGCGCTCGCCGCGTCGGGCCGCCAACTCCGCGGCGAGCATGCCGCCCAGGGACCAGCCCCCCAGCCAGGCGTCATCCGGCAGCGCATCGTCGAGCTCGTCCAGCCATGCCTGCAGATCGCTGGACGTCAGCTCCGGCAGGGGTTCGATCTCCACCCGCAAGTGTTCATCCAGCCCCTGCAAAGCGGCAGCCAAAGGTTCCAGGGGCGACACCCCCAGCCCCCAGCCCGGCAACAGGATCAGTCGATCACGCATGGCTAGGCCTCGTTTGCAGTTCACTGAAACAATCCGCCAACGCGCTTAACAATAGCTGGACCTGCGCCTCGCTGTGGGCGGCGGACAACGTCACCCGCAGCCGCGCACTGCCGGCCGGCACGGTCGGCGGACGGATGGCGGTGACCATGATCCCCCGCGAACGGAGCATCCGTGACAACTCCATGGCCCGGGCACTGTCGCCCACCATGATTGGCTGGATCGGGGTAAAGCTGTCCATCAGCTCCAAGCCAATCTGCTCGGCCCCCAGCCGGAACTGACGAATCAGCTTCGCCAGGTGCTCGCGCCGCCAGTGCTCGCTGCGTAGCAACTCCAGGCTTTTCAGCGTGGCGCAGGCCAGCGCCGGTGGCTGGCTGGTGGTGTAGATATAAGGCCGGGCGAACTGGATCAGTGTTTCGATCAGCTCCTCGCTACCGGCGACAAAGGCCCCAGCGGTACCGAAGGCCTTGCCCAGGGTGCCCACCAGCACCGGCACTTCATCCAGCCCCAGGCCGAAGTGTTCCACCAGCCCGGCACCGTTGGCCCCCAGCGGACCAAAGCCATGGGCATCGTCCACCATCAGCCAGGCACCACGGGCCTTGGTTTCCCGGGCCAGGGCCGGCAGGTCGGCGACATCGCCGTCCATGCTGAACACCCCATCAGTGACAACCAGGGTGTTGCCGGTGGCCTTCTCCAGGCGTTTGGCCAGGCTTCCTGCATCGTTGTGCAGATAGCGATTGAAGCGCGCACCAGAGAGCAGGCCGGCATCCAGCAGGGAAGCGTGGTTGAGACGGTCTTCCAGCACCGTGTCGCCCTGCCCGAGCAACGCCGTGACCGCACCGAGATTGGCCATGTAGCCCGTGGTAAACAACAACGCCCGCGGGCGCCCCGTGAACTCGGCCAGGGCTTCTTCCAAAGCGTGATGGGGAGCGCTGTGACCGATCACCAGATGGGAAGCGCCGCCGCCCACGCCCCAGCGGCTGGCACCAGCGCGCCAGGCTTCGATCACCTGCGGGTGATTGGCCAGGCCCAGGTAGTCGTTGTTGCAGAAAGCCAGCAATGGCTGGCCGTCCACCACCACTTGCGGCCCCTGAGGGCTTTCCAGCAGCGGACGCTGGCGATAAAGATGTTCAGCACGACGGGCTGCAAGCCGTGCTGCGAGATCAAAAGACATGCTGGCCTCGATATTGGCTCACAGACACATTACCCGTAGGAGCTGGCTTGCCAGCGAAACAGACAACGCGAAACCCGTCGCACTTGCGCCGTTCACGGGATTCGCCGGCCAGCCGGCTCCTACCACAGGAGGTCAGACGGCAGCGTTGTAGAACTGCTCGCTGCTCTTCTGCTCCACCAGGGCCTGCTCGATGGCCGCCTGATGCACTTCGTCGGCGTGCTCTTCACGGGCTTCGGGCTGGATGCCCAGGCGCGCGAACAACTGCATGTCCTTGTCGGCCTGCGGGTTGGCGGTGGTCAGCAGCTTGTCGCCGTAGAAAATCGAATTGGCACCGGCGAAGAAGGCCAGGGCCTGCATCTGCTCGTTCATCGCTTCGCGGCCGGCGGACAGGCGCACGTGGGATTGCGGCATGAGGATCCGTGCCACGGCAAGCATGCGGATAAAGTCGAACGGGTCCACATCCTCAGCGTTTTCCAGCGGCGTGCCGGCCACCTTCACCAGCATGTTGATCGGCACCGACTCCGGGTGCTCCGGCAGGTTGGCCAGCTGGATCAGCAGGCCGGCGCGGTCGTCCAGGGACTCGCCCATGCCGAGGATGCCGCCGGAACAGATCTTCATCCCGGCGTCACGCACGTAGGCCAGGGTTTGCAGACGCTCGCTGTAGGTGCGGGTGGTGATGATGCTGCCGTAGAACTCCGGCGAGGTATCCAGGTTGTGGTTGTAGTAGTCCAGGCCGGCCTTGGCCAGGGCCTCGGTCTGGTCCTGATCGAGACGGCCCAGGGTCATGCAGGTTTCCAGGCCCATGGCCTTCACGCCTTTGACCATCTCCAGCACATAGGGCATGTCCTTGGCCGAAGGGTGCTTCCAGGCGGCGCCCATGCAGAAACGCGTAGAGCCGATGGCCTTGGCCCGAGCGGCCTCCTCCAGCACCTTCTGCACTTCCAGGAGCTTTTCCTTTTCCAGGCCAGTGTTGTAGTGGCCGGACTGCGGACAATATTTGCAATCTTCCGGGCAGGCGCCGGTCTTGATCGACAGCAGGGTCGAAACCTGGACCCGATTGGCATCGAAATGCGCGCGGTGCACCGTCTGCGCCTGGAACAGCAAGTCATTGAATGGCTGGACGAACAGGGCTTTGACTTCAGCCAAAGTCCAGTCATGACGCAGGGTAGCGGTGGTGCTGGCGCTCATGGGCGATTCCTTGATTATGCTTGGCAGGCGGTGCGGGACAGGGAGAGTCCACAGCCGCAACACGGATGTTCGGCATATTTAAGGAAGAGCCATGCACTGTCAACCCGAATACAAAGGGCCAGTTTACATCTGGTCAAAAAACAAACAAATCTGTTTACTTTGCGATGAGCCCAGCGATTCAGCCCTGGCCCTGTGCAGTTCATGTCAGGACGAACTGCCCTGGCTCGGCGCCCAATGCTCGGTCTGCGCCCTGCCCCTGCCCGCCGCCAGCCTGACCTGTGGCCAGTGCCTGAAACGTCTCCCCGCGTTTCGACGGGTCATCGCCCCCTGGCGTTACGATTTTCCGGTGGACAGCCTGATCAGCCGTTTCAAACACTATGAAAAGTGGCCTTTTGGCCGACTGATGGCCGAACTTCTCAGCCAATTCCTTCACTATCGCTACGATGAAGGCCTGCCCCGGCCAGACTGCCTGCTGCCGGTGCCGCTGTCCCGGCGACGCCTGCGCCAGCGAGGCTTCAACCAGGCCGGCATGCTGGCCCAGTGGCTGGGAGAACAACTGCAACTGGCGGTGGAGCCCCTTCTGCTGCTGCGCACCCAGGACACCCCGGCACAACAAGGCCTGGGGGCCCGTGCCCGTCAGCGCAACCTGCACCAGGCCTTCGCCCTCGCCGCCGACGCGCCTGTGGCCGGCCGCCACCTGGCCCTGGTGGACGACGTCCTCACCACAGGTGCCACTGCCCAGGCCCTGGCCCGGTTGCTGATCAATGCCGGTGCCCGTCAAGTGGATGTCTATTGCCTGGCCCGAACCGCAAGACCCGACACCCCCGACTGACTTGACTCTCATCGCTCAAACCGCAAACTCCCAGTCCATCTTCAGTGCCCAAAGCGTCCCTGCCATGTCCTTGCCCACTCTGTTGACCCAGCACATCGCCCGCCGCCCACAACGCATCGCCCTGCTGCAACACATTGCCGAACAGGGCTCCATCACCCGCGCGGCCAAAAGCGCCGGCCTGAGCTACAAGGCCGCCTGGGATGCCATCGATGAGCTCAACAACCTGGCTCAGCGTCCGCTCGTAGAGCGCAACGTCGGCGGCAAGGGCGGTGGCGGGGCCAAACTCTCCGCCGAGGGCGAACGCGTGTTGCGCCTTTACCAACGCCTGCAAGCACTGCAGGCCCAAGTGCTGGAAGCCGCAGAAGATGCCAGCGATCTCGATCTGCTGGGGCGCCTGATGCTGCGCACCAGTGCCCGCAACCAGCTGCACGGCAAGATCCGCGAGATCGCACCTCTAGGCTGCAATGACCTAATCAGCCTGGAGCTGCCAGAAGGCCTGCTCCTCAAGGCGCAGATCACCCACGACAGCACCCAGCGCCTGGAACTGGAAACCGGCACTGAAGTGGTGGCCTTGATCAAGGCCGGCTGGCTGGACCTGCACCCTGCCGACGCCCAAGTAACAACTGGACACAATTGCCTGAGCGGGACCGTCGAGCAGATTCTCGACGCCGAAGACGGCCCCTGCGAGGTGCGCATCACCCTGCCCAACGGCCAGACCCTCTGCGCCCTGGCCGAGCCGCACCGGCTCAAGACGCTGGAAATGACCAAGGGCAAACCGGTCCAGGTGCAGTTCTCTGCCTCCCATGTCCTGCTCGGCACCCCGCTGTAACCGGAGTGCGACGACTTCAGGCTGCAACATATTCGTCATAGGCGCTCATTAAGGTGGCTGCAAAAACCCGCAGGGAGCCTGATATGAGCCTGTTAGAAGAAGACCAACCCACCGACCTGGAACAGATGGTCGGCCTCAGCCGCCGGGGTTTCATCGGTGCCGGTGCCCTGTGCGGCGCCGCCCTGTTTCTCGGTGGCGGACTGCTCGGCCGCAGCGCCCTGGCCACCAGTGTCAGCGCCGGCAACAGCCAGCTGCTGGGTTTTGCCGGCATTGCGGCCGCCACCAGCGACAACATCACCCTGCCGGCGGGCTACAAATCCTCGGTACTGATCAGTTGGGGCCAGCCGCTGACCAAGAACGGGCCGGCCTTCGACCCCAGCGGCAATGGCACCGCCCAGGCCCAGGAAGTGCAGTTTGGCGACAACAACGACGGCATGAGCCTGTTCGCCTTCCCGGACGACAAGCACCGGGCGCTGATGGCGATCAACAACGAATACACCAACTACCGCTACCTCTATTCCCACGGCGGCCAACCGCAATCGGCCGAGGACGTGCGCAAGGCCCAGGCCAGCGAAGGGGTGTCGGTCATCGAAGTGCAGCGCAAGAACGGCCAGTGGCAGTTCGTCCAGGGTTCACGCTACAACCGGCGCATCCACGGCAACACGCCAATCCGCCTCAGCGGCCCTGCCGCCGGTCACGACCTGCTCAAGACCGCTGCCGACCCCAAGGGCAGGAAAGTCCTCGGCACCTTCCAGAACTGCGCCAACGGCAAGACCCCCTGGGGCACCTACCTGACCTGCGAAGAGAACTTCACCGACTGCTTCGGCAGCAGCAACCCCGAGCAGAAGTTCGACGCCGCGCAGAAACGCTACGGCGCGGTGGTGACCAGCAAGGACATCAACTGGCACCCCCACGACCCGCGTTTCGACCTGGCCAAGAACCCCAACGAGCTCAACCGTCACGGCTGGGTGGTGGAAATCGATCCATTCGACCCGCAATCGACCCCGGTCAAACGCACCGCCCTGGGCCGCTTCAAGCATGAAAACGCGGCCCTGGCGCAAACACGTGACGGCCGCGCCGTGGTCTACATGGGCGACGATGAGCGCGGAGAATTCATCTACAAGTTCATCAGCCGCGACAAGATCAACCACCGCAACCCCAAGGCCAACCGCGACCTGCTGGACCACGGCACCTTGTACGTGGCGCGCTTCGATGCCGGCGACGGCAACCCGGACCGTCCCAAGGGCCAGGGCCAGTGGATCGAGTTGACTCACGGCAAGAACGGCATCGACGCCAGCAGCGGCTTCGCCGACCAGGCCCAGGTACTGATCCAGGCGCGCCTGGCGGCCAGTGTGGTCCAGGCCACGCGCATGGACCGCCCGGAATGGATTGTGGTCAGCCCCAAGGACGGCCAGGTCTATTGCACCCTGACCAACAACGCCAAGCGTGGCGAAGACGGCCAGCCAGCAGGTGGCCCCAACCCGCGGGAGAAGAATGTCTACGGACAGATCCTGCGCTGGCGCACCGGCGGCGACGATCATGGCGCGATGAGTTTTTCCTGGGACCTGTTCGTGGTAGCCGGCAACCCCGCTGTGCATGCCGGCCAGCCCAAGGGCGGCTCCTCCAACATCACCCCAGAGAACATGTTCAACAGCCCCGACGGCCTGGGTTTCGACCAGGCCGGACGCCTGTGGATCCTCACCGACGGCGACTACAGCAACAGCGGCGATTTTGCCGGCATGGGCAATAACCAGATGCTCTGCGCCGACCCGGACAGCGGTGAAATCCGCCGTTTCATGGTCGGACCGGTGGGCTGCGAAGTCACCGGGATCGCCTTCGCCCCGGACCAGAAGACCCTGTTCGTCGGCATCCAGCACCCGGGAGAAACCGGTGGTTCGACCTTCCCCGAGCACCTGCCCAACGGCAAGCCGCGCTCCTCGGTGATGGCTATCACCCGGGAAGACGGCGGCATCATCGGCGCCTGAACCCGCCCCGCGCCAAACCGGCCCCTACGCCCGTAGGAGCCGGCTCGCCGGCGAACCCGGCGCCCAGCCGAACCACCAGCAAACCCTCCCCCCACTGGCTCCCCGTCTGCGTTACCATGCTTGGCCGGACGCGGCAGCCTGCTGCGCGCAGGAGTAAGCATGTCGCACCCGTTTGAAACACTGACACCCGACCTGGTTCTCGACGCCGTTGAAAGCATCGGTTTTCTCAGCGACGCCCGCGTGCTGGCGCTCAACAGCTACGAAAATCGCGTCTATCAAGTCGGCATCGACGAAGGCGAACCGCTGATCGCCAAGTTCTATCGCCCCCAGCGCTGGACCAACGAAGCGATCCTGGAAGAACATCGCTTCACCTTTGAACTCGCCGAGTGCGATGTGCCGGTGGTCGCGCCGATCATCCACGACGGCGCCAGCCTGTTCGAGCACGCGGGCTTTCGCTTCGCGCTGTTTCCCCGGCGTGGCGGACGCGCGCCCGAACCGGGCAACCTGGATCAACTCTATCGCCTCGGGCAATTGCTCGGTCGCCTGCACGCCGTGGGCGCCACCCGCCCCTTCGAGCACCGCGAAGCCCTGGGCGTGAAGAACTTCGGTCATGACTCACTGGCGACCCTGCTGCAAGGCAACTTCATTCCCAAGAGCCTGCTGCCGGCCTACGAGTCCGTGGCCCGGGACCTGCTCAAGCGGGTGGAAGAGGTCTACCAGGCCACCCCGCACCAGAACATCCGCATGCACGGCGATTGCCACCCCGGCAACATGATGTGCCGCGACGAGATGTTCCATATCGTCGACCTGGACGACTGCCGCATGGGCCCGGCGGTGCAGGACCTGTGGATGATGCTGGCCGGCGACCGCCAGGAGTGCCTCAGCCAGCTCTCCGAACTGATGGACGGCTACAGCGAGTTTCATGATTTCGACCCGCGGGAACTGGCCCTGATCGAACCGCTGCGAGCCCTGCGCCTGATGCACTACAGCGCCTGGCTGGCACGACGCTGGGACGATCCGGCCTTTCCCCACAGCTTCCCCTGGTTCGGCAGCGAACGTTACTGGGGGGATCAGGTCCTGGCCCTGCGCGAACAGCTGGCAGCCCTCAACGAAGAACCTCTCAAACTGTTCTGACCCTGCCTGCAGGAGCTGGCTTACCAGCGAAGAGGCCCATGAGGTCGTCTTCGCCGGCAAGCCGGCTCCTACAAGAATCCGCCTCGATACAACGCCAACCTTAGGAGCTGGCTCGCCAGCGAAGAGGCCCGTAAGTTCGCCTTCGCCCACCAGCCCTCCCCCACAGAAACGGGCGGCGCAAAAGTCAGGACATGTCCTGACAATTGTCCTTACAATCCCGTCTTCGTTAGCTGCCTAAGCAAGGACTCTGCATGCAAGCCGCCAACCCGCGTCGCGGGTACATCCTGGGCCTGACCGCCTACATCATCTGGGGTCTGTTTCCGATCTACTTCAAAGCCATCGCCAGCGTTCCGGCCGTGGAAATCATCGTCCACCGGGTACTCTGGTCGGCGCTGTTCGGCGCTGTGTTGCTGATGGTGTGGAAACATCCCGGCTGGTGGCGCGAGCTGCGGGAAAACCCCAGGCGCCTGGCCATCCTGGCCCTGAGCGGCACCCTGATCGCCGGCAACTGGCTGACCTATGTCTGGGCCGTGAACAATGGGCGCATGCTTGAGGCCAGCCTGGGCTACTACATCAATCCCCTGATCAATGTGCTGCTGGGCATGCTGATTCTTGGCGAACGCCTGCGGCGCATGCAGTGGCTGGCGGTGATCCTGGCGGCGGTGGGCGTGGCCCAGCAAGTGTGGCAAGTAGGCAGTTTGCCCTGGGTCTCACTGATACTGGCACTGAGCTTCGGCTTCTATGGCCTGATCCGTAAACAGGCCCCGGTCAAGGCCTTGCCCGGGCTGGTGGTGGAAACGTGGATGCTGGTGCCCATCGCCATGGCCTGGCTGCTCCTGCACCCCGAAGCCAGCAGTGCCCATGCCGACTTCTGGACCAGCTCCGAAGCCTGGTGGCTGGTAGCCGCCGGCCCGGTCACGCTGATCCCGCTGGTGTGCTTCAACGCCGCGGCTCGGCACTTGCCCTACACCACCCTGGGCTTCCTCCAGTACCTGGCGCCAACCCTGGTGCTGCTGCAAGCGGTGCTGCTGTTTGGCGAACACCTGTCCTCCAGCACCTTGCTGGCGTTCATGTTCATCTGGGCCGGCCTTGCGGTGTACAGCGTCGATGCCTGGCTCAGCCTGCGCGGCCGCCGCTGATCAATAAACGTACAACGCCCTGCAGGCCAGTCCATTCGTGGCCTGCAGCGATTCTTCCCAAGGTTATCCACAACCTGATCCCCGCCGTTTGTGCACAAGCCCTTGAAACTGCTGGTTTTTTGATCAGAGCGCGCTAAGCCGCGGCGGTACTGGGCTGGCGACGGGTCTCTACAGGTTATCCACAGGCGCATGCACGGATTACTGGGATAACCTGCGGGACGGTGTTCAGACCTCGCTGCGCAGCACCAACTCCACCATCAGATCGTCGGCCAGGGTTTCCAGGCGCGACTGCAATACCTCCAGGGACAACGTCAGGGGCACCGCCAGAATCGCCTCGGCATGAAACAACGGCTCGCTGCTCATGGGCGCTGGGCGCACCTCGGTCACCAGCCGTTCAAGGTTGACCCCCTGCTCCGCCAGCAAGCGGGTGATATCCCGGACGATTCCCGGACGATCATTGCCCACCAGCTCCATGGCGATGGGTTTCCAGGTGCAGGACTGCTCGATGCCGCTTTCAGCGATCAATACCCGGATGCCCTGGGCGGAGAGCCCCTGCAAGGCATCCACCAGCTCATCGTAGGCCTCGGCAGGGACCCCGACCCGCAAGATGCCGGCAAACTGCCCCGCCATGCGCGACAGACGGCTTTCCAGCCAGTTGCCGCCGTGCTCGGCGATGCACTGGGCAATACGCTCGACCTGTCCGGCCTTGTCCGGGGCGAAAACCGTGAGAACGAGATGGTCCATGGCGCAGCCCTCTTTGCTTGATGAAAGAGCAATTATAGGCAGCCTCATTCCCCGCGCCTTCCAGCCCATATCGCAGCAGCTTGTGTAGGCGCTGGCTTGCCAGCGAAAGTGCCCGCAAGGCCGACGCAACCCCCGAAGGCCCATTCGCCGGCAATCCGGCTCCTACGAGGGCGCTCAGGGCAAAACATAAATCGTGTACAACTTTTTGTATTTATATGGAACAATCCACCAGCTTTTTTGAGAACATCACGTTCCCCAGCGTGACCGCACTGCATTCTTAAGTCGCGGAACGACGTATTTAGTCTAATTTTCACAAGCGCAATTCATCATGTAGTATGCCGCAGCGCGCACTACATAACGTTGGAACGATGTCTGCCAAGGCCTGATCGCAACCCTCGCAACCGCCCATCAGCAAGGCTCTGCCGTTGATTGGAAGCACCCAGCCGCCAGCAATGGCATGTACTGGTGAACAGGGTTGTGCTTTAAATGGCCGCCGGCTTCATTGTTAATTTGAAGAGCTGAAAAGCGAAATAGCTGAGCAGAGTGAGGCAAGCAATGACTGAACACGTTCAAGTCGGTGGCCTGCAGGTCGCCAGAGTCCTGTTCGACTTCGTGAACAACGAAGCCATTCCCGGTACCGGCCTCACCGCCGACGCATTCTGGGCCGGTGCCGAAAAGGTCATCCACGACCTGGCGCCGAAGAACAAAGCCCTACTCGCCAAACGCGATGATTTCCAGGCACGGATCGATGCCTGGCACCAGTCCCGTGCCGGCCAGGCACACGATGCCGTGGCCTACAAAGCCTTCCTGCAAGACATCGGCTACCTGCTGCCAGAAGCGGCTGACTTCCAGGCCAGCACCCAGAACGTCGATGAAGAAATCGCCCACATGGCCGGCCCGCAGCTGGTAGTGCCGGTGATGAACGCGCGCTTCGCCCTCAACGCTTCCAACGCCCGCTGGGGTTCGCTATACGACGCCCTGTACGGCACCGACGCCATCAGCGAAGCCGATGGCGCGGAAAAAGGCAAAGGCTACAACAAGGTTCGCGGCGACAAGGTCATCGCCTTCGCCCGCGCCTTCCTCGATGAATCGGCGCCACTGACCGCCGGCTCCCACGTGGACTCCGTGAGCTACAAGATCGTCGGCGGCAAGCTGGTGGTGGGCCTCAAGGGCGGCAGCAACAGCGGCCTGCGCAACGATGCCCAACTGATCGGCTACCAGGGCGACGCTGCAGCGCCTACCGCGATCCTGCTCAAGCACAACGGCCTGCACTTCGAGATCCAGATCGATGCCAGCAGCCCGATCGGCCAGACCGACGCCGCCGGGGTCAAGGACCTGCTGATGGAAGCGGCCCTGACCACCATCATGGACTGCGAAGACTCGGTTGCCGCGGTTGATGCCGACGACAAGGTGGTGATCTACCGCAACTGGCTCGGCCTGATGAAGGGCGACCTGGCGGAAGAGGTTTCCAAGGGCGGTAAGTCCTTTACCCGCACCATGAATGCCGACCGCGAGTACACCGGCGTCAACGGTGAGCCGGTGAAGCTGCACGGCCGTTCGCTGCTGTTCGTGCGTAACGTCGGCCACCTGATGACCATCGACGCAATCCTCGACAAGCATGGCAACGAAGTGCCGGAAGGCATCCTCGACGGCCTGGTCACCAGCCTCGCGGCGATCCACAACCTCAACGGCAACACCTCGCGCAAGAACAGCCGTACCGGCTCGGTGTACATCGTCAAGCCGAAGATGCACGGCCCTGAAGAGGCCGCGTTCACCAACGAACTGTTCGGCCGCATCGAAGAGGTGCTGAACCTGCCGCGCAATACCCTGAAAGTCGGGATCATGGACGAGGAGCGCCGCACCACGGTCAACCTCAAGGCCTGCATCAAAGCGGCCAGCGAGCGCGTGGTGTTCATCAACACCGGTTTCCTCGACCGCACCGGCGACGAGATCCACACCTCCATGGAAGCCGGCGCCATGGTGCGCAAGGCCGACATGAAGGCCGAGAAATGGATCGGCGCCTACGAGAACTGGAACGTCGATATCGGCCTGTCCACCGGCCTGCAAGGCCGTGCGCAGATCGGCAAGGGCATGTGGGCCATGCCGGACCTGATGGCCGCCATGCTCGAACAGAAAATCGCCCACCCGCTGGCCGGTGCCAACACCGCCTGGGTGCCGTCGCCGACCGCTGCCGCCCTGCACGTGCTGCACTACCACAAGGTCGACGTGTTCGCCCGCCAGGCCGAACTGGCCAAGCGTGCCCGCGCATCGGTGGACGACATCCTGACCATCCCTCTGGCCAGCGACACCAATTGGTCGGCCGAGCAGATCAAGAACGAACTGGACAACAACGCCCAGGGCATTCTCGGTTACGTGGTGCGCTGGATCGACCAGGGCGTGGGTTGCTCGAAAGTGCCGGACATCAACGACGTCGGCCTGATGGAAGACCGCGCCACCCTGCGCATCTCCAGCCAGCACATCGCCAACTGGCTGCGCCACGGTGTGGTCACCCAGGCGCAGGTGCTGGAAAGCCTCAAGCGCATGGCCCCGGTGGTCGACCGGCAGAACGCCAGTGACCCGCTGTACCGCCCGCTGGCCCCGGACTTCGATAGCAACATCGCCTTCCAGGCCGCCCTGGAGCTGGTGATCGAAGGCACCAAGCAGCCTAACGGCTACACCGAGCCGGTATTGCACCGTCGTCGTCGCGAGTTCAAGGCCAAGAACGGCCTGTAAGCACGCCTGGCAACAGACAAAAAGCCCCGGTCCGCCGGGGCTTTTTAGTGTGTCGCCCTGGCTCGGCGCTTGCAGATTGCAGATTGCAGCTCAGTGAATGACACCCAGTTCGTGTTTGACCAGGGCCAGCAACTTGCCGGTGTCGATGGGTTTGAGCAGGAAGTCCACCACGCTCAAGTGCATGGCAGCGATGGCGTCGCGCACATCGGCGTCACCGGAAATGATGATGATCGGCAGCGCCGCCCGTTCCGATTCCCGCACCTGGCGAATCAGGTCAAGACCACTGCAGGGCGCCATGCGCAGATCGGTGATCAGCAGGCCGATGGACTTGTTCGATTCGAGTAATTCAAGAGCGGCCTTGCCGCTGGCAGCCGTGATGCAACGGATACCATCCAGGCCAAGAATTTCCGCCAGCAGCTCCCGTGCATCCTTGTCGTCATCGGCGATCAACACCCGCTGGGCCGGCAGATCCGGCTCCAGCATGACTGCACTCAGCGCCTCGCGCTCGGCGTCACTCAAAATATCGTGGTCGGGCATACATTTCTCTACATGAACAGATCAATCCCCTAGCACATTGGTCAGACATCGCTAAGCAGACCTCCAATGTGCACTTCGTCGGAAAAATTGCCAAGAGCCTTGATCAGAGCTTTTTTGCATTGATTAAACGCCGCTCAAAGCCAAATGTCCGGGCTCCGGCCGCTACCTAGACTTACGTCCAATGGGCACCTCGCGCTGGGAGTCCGACCATTGCCGTGATCCGACCACAACAAATCCAAAAAGACTGCGGTAATCGTTATGAGTAAAGCGGACGCCTTCACCCAGGCAGGGAAGACCGCGGTGTTGCAGAACATCCAGGGGACCGTGCAGTTCCTGCAGCGGTTCCCGCCCTTCAACCAGATGGAAAACCTCCACCTGGCCTATCTGGTAGAACAATGCCAGCTGCGTTTCTACGGGCCCGGCGACAGCATCATCAAGCCTGCCGACGGCCCGGTTGAGCACTTCTATATCGTCAAGCAGGGGCGCGTGGTGGGCGAACGCACCCACGCCGCCAAGGGCAGCACCGAAACCACCTTCGAGATCACCACCGGCGAATGTTTTCCCCTGGCTGCACTGCTGGGCGAACGCGCCACCCGCACCGAACACCGGGCCGCCGAAGACACCTTCTGCCTGCAATTGAACAAGAGCGCCTTCATCAAACTCTTCGCCTTGTCCGACGAGTTCCGCGATTTCGCCTTGCGCGGGGTCAGCAGCCTGCTGGATCAGGTCAATCAGCAGGTCAAGCAAAAGGCCGTGGAAACCCTTGGCACCCAATACTCGCTGAACACCCGCCTGGGCGAACTGGCCATGCGTCATCCGGTCGCCTGCGCCCCACAGATGCCGCTGCGTGAGGCCGTGGCGCTGATGCACGAGCAACAGGTGGGCAGCATCGTGGTGGTGGACGAGCACAAGGCGCCCCTGGGGATCTTCACCCTGAGGGACCTGCGCCAGGTCGTCGCCGACTGCACCCAGGACCTCAACCAGCCCATCGAACAGCACATGACCCAGGCCCCTTTCTTCCTCAGCCCGGACCACAGTGCCTTCGACGCCGCCATCGCCATGACCGAGCGCCATATCGCCCACGTCTGCCTGGTGAAAGACCAGCGCCTGTGCGGCGTGGTCTCCGAACGTGACCTGTTTTCCCTGCAACGGGTCGATCTGGTGCACCTGGCGCGAACTATCCGCAATGCTCCCCGGGTGGAACACCTGGTGGCGCTGCGAGGCGAGATCGGCCAACTGGTGGAGCGCATGCTGGCCCACGGTGCGTCGTCGACCCAGATCACCCACATCATCACCCTGCTCAACGATCACACCGTATGCCGGGTGATCGAGTTGACCCTGGCGGACAAGGGCGACCCCGGCGTGCCCTTCAGCTGGTTGTGCTTCGGCAGCGAAGGCCGGCGCGAACAGACCCTGCACACCGACCAGGACAACGGCATCCTGTTCGAGGCCCGGGACGCGGCCCACGCCGCCGAGATCCGCGGCAAGCTGCTGCCCATCGCCCAGCAGATCAACCAGAGCCTGGCGCTGTGCGGCTTTACCCTGTGCAAGGGTAACATCATGGCCGGCAACCCCGAGCTGTGCCTGTCCCGCGCCGAATGGGCCCGACGCTTTGCCGCCTTCATCCGCGAGGCAACGCCGGAAAACCTGCTGGGTTCGAGCATCTATTTCGATCTGCGGGTGGTCTGGGGCGATGAACAAGGCGCCGAACAACTGCGTCGGGCCATCCTCGACCAAGTGGGCGACAACCGTCTGTTCCAGCGCATGCTGGCGGAAAACGCCTTGCGCCAGCGCCCGCCCGTGGGCCGCTTCCGCGAATTCGTCCTGGCCAAAAAGAACGGCGAAAAAGCCACCCTCGACCTCAAGGTCCAGGGCCTCACCCCCTTCGTCGATGGCGCCCGGCTGCTGGCCCTGGCCAACGGCATCGGCGCCATCAACACCCTGGAGCGTCTGCGCCAGCTGGTGTCCAAGCAGGTCATCGAGCCCCTGGACGGCGCCGCTTATGAAGAGGCCTACCACTTCATCCAGCAGACCCGTATGCAGCAACATCAACGCCAGACCCGGGAGAACCAGCCCTATTCCAATCGGGTCGACCCCGACAACCTCAATCACCTGGACCGACGCATCCTGCGCGAGTCCCTGCGCCAGGCCCAGCGCCTGCAAAGCAGCCTGGCCCTGCGCTACCAGATATGAGCTATCCGTCATGAGCCTGTTTGCCTGGTTCCGTCCCGCCGTCAGCGTCCTGACGGCCCAACAGCAACAACGTCGCGACCACCTGCCCGCATTCACCGAGCTGGGTGAGTGCAGCCTGCGAGAGCAACGCTGGGTGGTGGTGGACCTGGAAACCACCGGCCTCAACCTCAACCGAGATCAGGTGCTGTCCATCGGCGCGGTGGTGATCGAGGACGGCGCCATCGACTTCAGCCAGCAGTTCGAACGCACCCTGCAGCGTGAAGGCCACAAGCTCAGCCCCAGCGTGCTGATCCATGGCCTGGGGCCCAGCGCCATCGCCGCCGGCTGCGATCCGGTGGAGGCCCTGCTGGACTTCATGGAGTTCGTCGGTGACAGCCCGCTCCTGGCGTTTCATGCCCCCTTCGACCAGCACATGCTCGGTCGGGCACTCAAGGACAGCCTGGGCTATCGCCTGCAGCACAGTTTCCTCGACGTGGCGGACATGGCGCCCATGCTCTGTCCCCAGGCCGCTTTCCGTGAGGCCGGCCTGGATGACTGGATCAACGTGTTCAAGCTGCAAGTGGCCGAGCGTCACCACGCAGCAGCCGACGCCCTGGCCACGGCAGAGCTGGCACTGATCCTGTTCAACCGTGCCCGCCAGCAGCAGATTGACAGCCCGCTGAACCTGCAACAGCGCCTCAGCCAATGGAAACGCCGCCAGCAGGCACACTCGTTCTGATCCGCGGCAATTGACCGTAGCGAGGGCACAGGCTCCCTCGCCACATCAGAAAAGCCTTCAACCCTCGGGAAAGAGCAGCCGACCAGCGCCAATTGCGCCTGTGTTTCGCCTCTGCCACAATCGCGAATAGTTCTCGTTATTTTAAACTTCTCGATCGGTGAGCCCCGTTGTCGTCAGTCCAAAGCCCCCACAATGAGCTGGTTGGTGCGTTATATCGCGACCATCGCCGTTGGCTATTGGCCTGGCTGCGGCGCAACGTTGCCTGCGCTCAACGGGCCGAGGACCTGAGCCAGGACACCTTCGTGCGCCTGCTGGGCCGCAACGAACTCAAGGCTCCACGGGAACCCAGGGCCTTTCTGGTGGCCATCGCCAAAGGCCTGCTGTTCGACTACTTCCGCCGCGCCGCCCTGGAACAGGCCTACCTCAGCGAACTGATGTTGATCCCCGAAGGCGAACAACCGTCGCCGGAAGAGCAGCAGATGATCCTCGAAGACCTCAAGGCCATCGACCGCCTGTTGGGCAAACTCTCCAGCAAGGCGCGCATGGCCTTCCTCTATAACCGCCTCGACGGCCTGAGCCACGCCGAGATCGCCGAACGCCTGGGAGTCTCGGTGCCAAGGGTGCGTCAGTACCTGGCCCAGGGCATCCGCCAGTGCTACATCGCCCTGTACGGGGAGCCGGTATGACCCCCATCAGCTCCAAGCCGGTGTCCGCCCGGGTGCTGGATGCCGCCATTGCCTGGCAACTGTCCCTGGACGGCGGCGCCAGTGCCGTGGAGCGCGAAGAGTTCGCCAAATGGCATGCCGCCCATGAAGAACACGCCCGCGCCTGGCGCCAGTTGGGCATGCTCGACCAGCGCTTTAGCGTGGCGGCCGGCCCGGCGCGCAATGCCTTGGTGCAATCTCGCGAAGGCCTGCGCCGGCGCGTGCGCAAACTGGGACGCGGAGTCGCCAGCGTGGTGCTGGTGGCGGGGCTGGCGCTGTTTGCCGGCGAGCGCTACCTGCCGGTGGACTACTGGCTGGCCGACCAGCGCACCGCCACCGGTGAGCAGCGCACCCTGCGCCTGACAGACGGCACGGTGATCAACCTCAATACCCACAGTGCGCTGGATGTGCGCTTCGATGAGAAGCAGCGCCGGATCGTTCTCCAGGAAGGCGAAATCCTCATCGAGACCGGGCACAACGACAGTCGGCCATTCATCGTCGAAACCCGCGACGGCCGGATGCGCGCCCTGGGTACGCGCTTCCTGGTCAAGCGTGAAGACCAGGGCACCCGCCTCGGCGTGCTGCAATCGGCGGTGGCGGCACGGCCGGAAGCCGGCCAGGACGAGCAGGTGTTCAAGGAAGGCCAACAAGTGCTGATGCGCCGCGACGGTCTCGGGCCGCTGCAGGCGCTGAACCTGGGCGCCGATGCCTGGACCCGAGGCATGTTGGTGGTGGACAACGCCCGCCTCGGTGACCTGATCGATGAGCTGGGCCGTTATCGCCGCGGCCACCTGGGCGTGGCACCGGAAGTGGCCGACCTGCGGATCACCGGCAGCTTCCCGTTGCAGGACACCGACCTGGCCCTCAATGCCCTGCTGCCGACCCTGCCCGTGAAGATCGAGCGGCACACCGACTGGTGGGTGACCGTGGTGGCCAGGGACGACGCCAAACGCTGAGATCGGTGTCGTGGCCTTCGCCAGCAAGCCCGCTCCTACACCGATCCCGTAGGAGCGGGCTTGCCAGCGAATTAACCTCAATCAATCTAAATCTAAATTATTTTCAATCTGCCCTATCACTTTTCCAATCTCGTCCGGCACCTAGGCAATTGCGAAACATTTCCATTCAGGAGCCGCCGTATGTACCGCCCGCTAGACACTCTGTTGCGCCCCAGTCTCTTGGCCGTTGCCATCGCGCTCAGCGCCCCCCTGACCAGCCCAGCGCTGATGGCCGCCGAACAGGCCAGCAGCGTGCGCGCCTACAACCTGCCAGCAGCGCCCCTGGCCAGCACCCTGAACCAGATTGCCAGTCAGGCTGGCCTGGCCCTGAGCCTGAATCCGTCCCTGGCGGCGGGCAAGACCTCGGCTCCAGTCAATGGCCAGTTCGACGCCCCGGGCGCCTTGCGCGAAGCCCTGCGCGGAACCGGCTTGCAACTGGAGCACAGCAGCGCCGGCACCTACAGCCTGGTGGCGGCACCGGAAGGCGTGGTGACCTTGCCGGAAACCAATATCACTGGCCAGCTGGCTGGCGAGAGTGCCTGGGGCCCGGTCGACGGTTACCTCGCCACACGTACCGCCGCCGGCACCAAGACCGACACCTCGCTGGTTGAGGCTCCGCGCTCGATTTCCGTCGCTACCCGCCAGCAGATGGAAGACCGCAACGTCCAGAACCTCGACGATGCCGTGCGTTACATGCCCGGGATTGTTTCTGCCAGCTACGGCAGCGACACCCGCTATGACTGGATGCGTGTACGGGGCTTCGAACCCACACAGTTCCTCGACGGCTTGCCCCTGCCCCGCGGTGTGTATGCCAACCCGAAAGCGGAAACCTGGAACCTCGACCGCCTTGCCCTGCTGCGCGGCCCGGCGTCCTCGGTGTATGGCCAGACCCCACCGGGCGGCCTGCTGGATATGGTCAGCCGGCGCCCCAGCGCAGACACCAGTCATGCCGTGCAGATCCAGTACGGCAGTGACAACTACCGCCAGATCAACTTCGCCAGCACCGGCAAGATCGACGATGAAGGCCAGTTCCTCTATGGGCTCAGCGGTGTCGTGCGCGATGCCGGCACCCAGGTCGACCACATCGACAACAAGCGCTACAACATTGCCCCCAGCCTGACCTGGAACATCGATACCGATACCAAGCTGACCCTGCTCACGCAGTTCACCCGCGACGACACCGGTGCCACCAGCCAGTTCATGCCGATCCAGGGCACCAAGATCAAGTCGCCACTGGGCGACGTCTCCCATCACAAGAACCTGGGTGACCCGGACTACGAGTTCTACGATCGGACCTACTACGCGCTGGGCTACGCCTTCGAGCACCGCTTAAACGATGTCTGGCAGTTCCGTCAGAACCTGCGCTACACCAAATCGGAGCTGTCCTTCCAACAGTTGACCGTGGGTTCCTATGCCTACTCCCCGGCTGATGCGGCGGGCAACATCAGCCGTACCTCGACCAACGTCAACGAAGACATCGGCCAGTTCGCGGTCGACAACAACTTCCAGGCGGACTTCGCCACAGGCGACATTAACCACACGGTGCTGCTTGGCCTGGATCACCAACGTACCGACACCTCCTACCTGTCGATCTACGGCAACGGGGGAACAACCAACATCTTCAACCCGGTGTATGGCCAGCCGATTGTTCGTCCGTCGCGCACCGACGCTTATTACGACTACGACCAGAAAACCATTCAGACCGGCCTCTACGTCCAGGACCAGATGGCCCTGGACAACTGGCGTCTGACCCTGGGTGGCCGTGAGGACTGGGTGCACCAAGGCACCACCTACCTCAACAAGAAAGACGTGACCAACACTGATCGCAGCAAGAACTTCAGTGGCAATGCGGCGCTCAGCTATGTGTTCGACTCGGGTGTCGTGCCGTACATTTCCTACGCCGAATCCTTCCAGCCAGCGAGCAACGCTAGCGTTTCACCGACCGAATCGTATAAACCCACGGAAGGTAAACAGTGGGAGCTGGGCATTAAGTATCAACCGCCGGGTTCGAACACGCTGCTGAGTGCGGCGGTCTACGACCTGACCCAGAAGAATGTCCTGGTAACCAGCATTGGGGCAGGAGGCGAGTCGATCACCAACCAGAGCGGCGAAGTGAAGGTCAAAGGCCTGGAGCTGGAAGCCGTGTCTGACGTGACCGAAAACCTCAAGGTCATCGCTGCTTACACCCTGGCCAAGTCCGAGGTACAAAAAGGCATCCACAAAGGCAACCGCCTGCAACTGATGCCAAACCAGCAAGCCTCCCTGTGGACGGACTACACCTGGCACTCCGGCGTACTCGACGGTTTCGGCATCGGTGCCGGCGCCCGCTACACCGGCAATACCTATGGCGACCAGGCCAACACCTGGCTGGGCAAGGCCGACGCCTACACGGTGTTCGACGCTGCCGTGCATTACGACCTCGGTCGCCTGGACAACAGCCTCAAAGGGGCGTCGCTGAAACTCAACGCCACCAACCTGTTCGACAAGAACTACCTGTCCACCTGCGATGGTTCCTACTGCTATTTCGGCGATCAGCGCAGCGTGGTCGCCAGCGCCACCTATCAATGGTAATCGGCTGAGTTAACAACCAGGCCGTCCGACAAGGACGGCCTTGGTGTGCCTGAAGGCTAAGAAATGAAAAGCAAGACAATCCGCCGCTGGTCCTTTATCCACACCTGGACCAGCCTGATCTGCACGGTGTTCCTGCTGATGCTGGCGCTCACCGGCCTGCCGCTGATCTTCCATCACGAGATCGACCACCTGCTGGGGGATTCCCCCGAGCTGCGGGAGATGCCCGCCGACACCCCGCACCTGGACCTGCAACAGCTGGTCAAGGCCGCCGAAGCTCACCGCCCGGGGGAAGTCATGCAGTACTTCGGCTGGGACGAGGACGAGCCCAACGGTGTGATGGCGATCATGGCCAAGACTGCCGGCACCGAGCCCAATTCCTCCCACACCTTCATGCTCGACGCCCGCACCGGCGAAGCCGTGGCCATGCCTTCGGCCAACGGCGGGCTGATGATGGTCATGCTGCGCCTGCATGTGGATATGTTCGCCGGGCTGCCGGGCAAACTGCTGCTGGCCTTCATGGGCATCCTCTTCGTGCTGGCGATCATCTCTGGCACCGTGCTCTATCTGCCGTTCATGCGCCGCTTGAAATTCGCCAGCGTGCGTCAGGACAAGTCCAGCCGCCTGCGCTGGCTCGACCTGCACAACCTGATCGGCGTGGTCACCCTGACCTGGGCCCTGGTGGTGGGGGTGACCGGGGTCATCAGCGCCTGCGCCGACCTGATCATCGCCGCCTGGCGCAACGACAGCCTCAGCGCCATGGTCGCGCCCTACCGCGACGCCCCGCCCCTGACCGCGCTGGCTCCCGCCAGCCGCCTGCTGGACATCGCCCGGGAAGCCGCCCCAGGCATGCAGCCGGACTTCATCGCCTTCCCCGGCACGCGCTTCTCCAGCGAGCACCACTACGCGGTGTTCCTCAAGGGCAGCAGCCACCTGACTTCGCACCTGCTGACCCCGGTGCTGATCGACGCCAGCACCCTGCAGGTCACCGCCGTGGGCACGCGCCCCTGGTACATGGATGCCATGGGCATGTCCCAGCCGCTGCACTTCGGTGACTACGGCGGCATGCCGATGAAGGTGCTGTGGGCAACCCTAGATGGGCTGACCATCATTGTCCTGGGCAGTGGCCTGTACCTGTGGACAGTCCGGCGGCGTGCTGCGAAGTCGGTTGCGCAGGTGCGCCCATGAAGCCCCGGCAATCGAACTTCTGGAAAGTCTTCAGGGCGCCGCTGGCCCTGGCCCTGCTCAGCGCCGGCGGCCTGTTCGCGGCGCTGCTGGGGGATGGGATCTGGGACAGCCTGAGCTGGCTCGGCCTGGGACTGCCGGCGCTGATCGCCCTGCGGGGCTTGTTCAGGCGCGGGCGAGCGGCTTGACGGCAGCCGAGGGGAAACCGCGCCACAGATACACCGACAGCCCCAGGCTGATCAGCAGCACCGGAATGAACACGCGGTTTTCCAGCAGCGCCTCAGCCGCGACCAGTACGCAAAACAGCGCCAACCCCAGCAGTGGCACATAGCTCGCCGCCAGGCTCCAGCGCCAGGGCCGGGTCACCGGCTCTGGGCCACGCAGGCCCAGCAGCCCGCACACCAGGGCGGGCAGGGCCAGCGCCGGCAGCGCCCAGTACCAGGCCATGTAGGCAAACGCCATGATCAGCTCGGGCTCACCCTCGCCCTTGCGGCGGAACTCGTACTGCAGGGCCAGGTACACCGCCAGCCCACCCAACAGGGTCAGGGCCAGACTGTACAGCCCGTGCAAAAGATAGGACCTGCGCATTCATCGCTCCTTGTCTGTCCCTTGTGCCGCCCCTGTGGCCAGTGCCACAGGCTGCGCTAAGATCCTCGGGCCGCGAGCCTGTGCTCCGTTCCCAACCGCGAGGAATATTCATGTCTACCCCAAGCATGACGCTGTTCCACAACCGGGCATCACCTTACGTACGCAAAATCATGGTGCTGCTGCACGAAACCGGGCAGCTCGACCGTGTGGCCCTGCAAGCCTGCCAACTGACCCCGGTAAACCCGGACAACGCGCTGAACCAGGACAACCCCCTGGGCAAGATTCCTGCCCTGCGCCTGGCCAACGGCCAGGTGCTCTACGACAGCCGGGTGATCCTCGAGTACCTGGACCAGCAACATGTCGGCAACCCACTGATTCCCCAAGAGGGTTCGGCCCGCTGGCGGCGCCTGACCCTGGCGGCCCTGGCCGACGGGATCCTGGAGGCGGCAGTGCTGGTGCGTTACGAGCTGACCCTGCGGCCACCGGAACACCACTGGGCGCCGTGGCTCGAAGGCCAGCGCGACAAGATCCGACGGGCCCTGGCAGTGCTTGAGGCGCAGGCGCTGGCCGAGCTGGCCAGCCACTTCGACGTGGCCGCCATCAGTGTCGCCTGTGCCCTGGCTTACCTGGACTTCCGCCATCCAGACCTGGAGTGGCGCCAGCAACAACCCGGGCTCGCGGCCTGGTACTTCGAGGTCAGTCAGCGACCGTCGATGCTCGAGACCCGACCGCCGGCCTAATCGGTCAGGCGCTCGGCCCTGTTCGCCGGCAAGCCGGCTCCTGTAGCACGGGGAGCAGCTTGCTGGCGCACCCGCCACCACGCCTCCGGTGGAAACAACTGGCCAATCCGCTGCGTCAGGCGCTCGCGCTGACGCTGGTCCTCACGCAAGCCCAGTGACTTACTCATGGATGGCCTCCAGGTCGAACTGCAGGGGGGCCGGTTCCTTGCGCTGGCCCAGGCCATACCAGTCCAGCTTGCGGGTCAGCACCATGAACACGCCCAGCAGGCCGAACAGCAACAGCGAGCCCATCAGCAGCGCATAGTCCTCGGCGCTGAGCAGGCCATACAGCAAGCCGTACAAGGCCGCCAGCGAGAGCGCGAACACTGCGCCGTTACGCCAGCTGTGCAGCACATGGCTGACATAGAAACCGATCAAGCCGACACAGGCCGCAGCCGACACGCCGTAGGCCAGTTCGAAACCCAGGTGCTCCGACAGCGACAGCAGCAACAGGTAGAAGAACGCCAGTGCCACGCCCACCAGGCCGTACTGGATCGGGTGCACCGACAGGCTCTTGAGCACCTCGAAGAGAAAGAAGCCGGCAAAGGTCAGGCCGATGAACAGCAGCGCGTATTTGATCGCCCGGTCGCTCTTCAGGTACTGGTCCACCGGGTCGATGAAGCTCACGCCAAAGCTGCGGCTGTTGAAGTCCTGGCATTGGCTGCTGTAGGCGCAGCGCTCCATGGCCTGTTCCAGGTTGGTGGAGAAGAACGAGGTCTGCCAGAGCGCCGAAAAGCCCTGCTCGGTGACTTCACGCTGCACCGGCAGGTAGTTGCCGACAAAGCTTGGGTGAGGCCAGTTGGCCGTCAGCAGCACCTTGCTGGTCTTGCCCACCGGCAGCACCTGCAGTTGCCCGGTACCCTGCAGGCGCAGGTCGAAGGCGAAGTCCAGGCGGGTGCTCTTCTTCAGATCCAGGGGCGGCAGCAGCACGTGCACGCCTTCGTCCAGCCAACTGACAAAAGTGCCCGGGGCAAAGTCCAGGGTCTGGCCATTGAGCTGCAGTTGCAGGGCGTTTTCGATGCCGCGGATATCGCTGATGCCCACCGCCAGGAACGGCTGGTCGAACTGGTAATCAGCAAAGTCTTCCTTGATGCCGTACTGCTCGGGCACGACGAAATGGCCGCTGAGGTGGTTGTCGGCGTGGAACAGCCGCGCCTCGTAGATCCCCCGGGCGCGCAGCTCGGTCTGGGCCTTGCTGTCCAGCTCGAAATGCTCGGGCAGGAAAAACAGCCGCCCCTGCTGCTCGCTGGTTTCCTGGTAGCGCTTCTTGGTCTTGTCGTCGGTTTTCCAGGTGCGCACGGTCTTGCGGTAGTCCACCACCATCACCGGGCCGCTGATCTGCTGCTGGGTGCTGGAGCTGCGGGCGATATCCTCGAGCACGCCGTCGCGCAGGCTCTGGCGCTCGCTGATCAGGCCGCTGATCATCAGCAGCGGTATCAGCAACAGCAGGATCAACAGGCCAATGGCCCCGAGTTTGAAGGTCAGGTTACGGTTCATGAGGCTCTCCCAGTTGGAATGGGAGAGAGTCTGGAACGCGGCCATGGGGGTTTTATGGGGGCAATGTGGAGACTCTGTGGAGAATCCCCGCTCAGGGCAGACGCAAGGTCACCTGCACCCCGCCCGGGACGTTTTCGATGTGCATCTGGCCGCCATGCAGTTGCACCACCTCTTCGACGAAATTCAGCCCCAGGCCGGTGCTCTTGCGCCCGCTGTCCGGGCGCGGCAGCGAGTAGAAACGCTCGCACAGGCGCGGCAGGGCATAGTCCGGAATCGGCTCGCCCTGGTTGAACAGCACCAGCTCCACGCCCTCCTCCACAGGTTGCGCGCTGCAACGCAGCAGGCCGCCTGCGGGGCTGAAGTCCAGGGCGTTGGTCAGCAGGTTGCCCAGGGCCTGGCGCAGCAGGAACGGCTCGCCGGACCAGGCCAGGTCCGCCGGCACCCGCAGTTGCACCTGCAGTTGCTTGCCTTCGATACGCCCGTGCTGGCTGTTCAGCAGCTCCTTGCACAACGGTGCCAGGGGCACCTTCACCCGCTCTTCCAGGCCCTGGCGCTGCTCCACTTGCGCCAGGTTCAGCAGACGCTCGATCAACTGCTGCATGCGCGCGCTTTCACTGTCGATATTGCCGACGAAACGCTGGCGCTGCTCCAGGGGCATCTCGCTCTGTAGCAACTCCGCCGCCCCACGAATCGCCGCCAGGGGGCTCTTGAGTTCATGGGTCAGGGTGTGCACATAGCGCTCGACATAGGCCTTGCCTTCGAGCTGGGTGCGCATGTGTTCCACCGCCGTCGCCAGTTGCTCCAGCTCGCCGCCGCGATAGTGCGGCAGCTCGGCGCGGCGCCCTTCACTGACCGCCAGGGCGTAGGCGGTCATGCGCCGCAACGCCGCGCTCAGCCACCAGGACAGCAAGGCACCAAACAACAGGCCCATGGCGATCAGCCCGGCGCCGTACCACAGCAGGCGGCGTTCGGTACGGTCGACATAGGGCTGCAGGGAACTGTTGGGCTTGGCCACGGTAACCACACCGATGATCTGGCCGTTGTCGCGGATCGGCGCGCCCACGTGCATCACCGAGGAGTTGGGATCGTCGGCCAGCGAGCGCGACGAACGCGCGCCATATTGGCCGCGCAGGGTCAGGTACACGTCGTTCCAGCGCGAATAATCCTGGCCCACCGCCAGGCCGCTGGAGTCCAGGACCACGATGCCCTTGGCATCGGTGACGTAGATACGGTGGTTGACCTGATTCTTCGGCAGGCCCCAGATGGTCGCCGCCGGTTGCCGCTCGCCGTAGGCCCGCAGCAGCTGCGGCCAGCGGTTCTCGCTGAGGGTGCCGGCCTTGAAATCGTCCCGCAGTATCTCCGCCAGCAGGTTGGCGGTGTCCACCAGGGTTTCCTCGGTGGACTGGCGCACGCCGGGGCGGATCTCCTTCATCACCGTGCTCAGCACGAAATAGCCGGTCAGGCTGATGAACAGCAAATAGACCAGGAAGATGCGGATGCCCAAGGTCATCAGGCTTGGCTCGGGCTGTAGCTGTAGCCCAGGCCGCGATGGGTCTGGATCGGCTCGGCCTCGGCCGCCACCAGGCGCAGCTTGGCCCGCAGGCTTTTGATGTGGCTGTCGATATTGCGCTCGTAGCCCACATCCGCCACCACCCCCAGGGCATCCAGCAACTGCTCGCGGCTGAACACCCGCTCGGGCTGTTCCAGCAGGCATTGCAGCAGGCGGAATTCATGCCGGGTCAGGCTCAGGGGCTGGGCCCGGTAGCTGATCTGCACCCGCTCCGGGTCGATGACAAACAGCGCCGGGGCCGCCTCGGGCGCGGTGCGCGGCGTCATGCGCTTGAGGATCGCCTTGACCCGCGCCGCCACTTCCCGGGGGCTGAAGGGCTTGACCACATAATCGTCGGCGCCGATTTCCAGCCCCACCACCCGATCGATCTCACCGTCCCGGGCGCTGAGGAACATCACCGGCACCTCGCTGAAGCGCCGCAGCTGCTTGCAGGTTTCAAAGCCGCTGATATCCGGCAGGCCGATATCGAGGATGATCAGGTCCGCCGGAGTCGCCTGCTGATAGTCCAGGGCCGCACGCCCCAGGCTCAGCCAGGTGGTGGTGAAACCTTCGCCTTGCAGGGCAAAGATCAGGGTGTCGGCAATCGCCGCTTCGTCTTCGACAATCAGGATATGGGGCATGGCATCCAAGCGCGCAAATTCAGTGGGCGAACGGTGCCGGATGCCTGGTATCCCGTCAATCAGCAGTCGGGCTTGTCGGCGGTATAGCGCCGCGCCGGGTTCACCGCCGCGCCGAATTCCCGCAGGGCCTTGGCGCCGATCAGCAGCGGATAGTTGAAGCTGCTGCGGTCGGTGAGGTTGACCTCCACCGTGCGCTTGACGTTGCCCAGGCACATCTCCAGCTCCACCACCGGGCGCTTGGCCGACTGCGGTTCTTCGGCCTCATCGCCCTCCTCGGAGCGGCTCTTGATCTTGCTGATGCGCGCCACCTTGTGTTCATAGACCTTGCCGCCAGCCTCCTTGGTGGCCAGGCGGAAGCGCACCCAGTCCTCGCCGTCGCGGGTAAAGGTCTGGATATCCTTGGCCGACAGCGACGCGGTCAGGGCCCCGGTGTCCATCTTGGCCTGCAGGGTTTCGCCGATTTCCGGCAGGCGGATGTATTCGTAACGGCCATACAACGTCGGCTCGGCGGCCATCACCGGCAGCGCCAACAGAGAAACAAGAGCAAGGACAGATTTCACGACAGTGGATTCCTTGAAGAGAGGGGCAGCGGGATTTTAGACCGCGGCCAACGAATTGGTTCTACCGCTGCCCCGCAGGAGCCGGCTTGCCGGCGAAGGGGCCCGGCCTGCACAACACCCTACCCACTCCCAAGTGAAACATTCGTCAGCACACTTGAATTTGGCCTGCCCACCGAAGCTGCTTATCATGGCGCGTCCAAAAGATTGTAAAGAGTGCCTTATGCGCCGCCTGCTCACCGGCTGTTTCGTCACCTTGCTCCTGCTGCTCAACACCCTGGTGCTGTTCGGCCCGCTGATGGTGTTTGCCCTGCTCAAGCTGCTCCTGCCCGGGCGTCTGCGCGATTACGCTTCGGCCGCGGTGATGTGGATCGCCGAGACCTGGGCCGAAATCGACAAGCTGATCTTCGCCCTGTGCATCCCTACCCGCTGGGACATTCGCGGCGGCGACGGCCTGCGAGTCGACACCTCCTACCTGGTGGTGAGCAACCACCAATCCTGGGTCGACATCCCGGCGCTGATCCAGACCCTCAACCGGCGCACGCCGTTCTTCAAGTTCTTCCTCAAGAAGGAACTGATCTGGGTGCCCTTCCTCGGTCTGGCCTGGTGGGCTCTGGACTACCCCTTCATGAAGCGCTACAGCAAGGCGTTCCTGGCCAAGCACCCGGAGCTGCAAGGCAAGGACCTGGAGATCACCAAGGCAGCCTGCGAGCTGTTCAAGCGCCAGCCGGTGACCGTGGTCAACTACCTGGAGGGCACCCGTTTCACCGAGGCCAAGCGCCAGCAACAGAACTCACCCTTCCAGCACCTGCTCAAGCCCAAGGCCGGCGGCGTGGCCTTCGTTCTCGCAGCCTTGGGCGAACAGCTGGACGCAGTGCTGGACGTGACCGTGGTCTATCCCCAAGAACGCATTCCCGGCTTCTGGGACCTGATCTGCGGCAGCGTGCCCAAGGTGATCATCGACATCCGCACCCGCGAGCTGGACCCGGCGCTGTGGCACGGCGATTACGAAAACGACCCGGTGTTCCGCCAGCAAGTGCAGGACTGGGTCAACCAGCTGTGGACCGACAAGGACCAGCGCATCAGCGAACTGCTGAGCGAACGCCGCTGATCAATCGCTGATCACGTGGGGCAGGAAACGACTGCTGTCCTTGGTGATCGGCGAGTTGTCCTCGCGAATGCCAATCCCCGCCGGCTGATCGCCGATCACCCAACTGCCGATCACTGTGTGATTGCCGGCAAAGGTCGGCAGCGGCTGAAACTGCTGGCGGATACAGGGGCCGCCGTAGGGCCCGGTTTCAATCAAGCGCTCACCGCCCTCGGTGCAGATTTCCACATTGGCCCCTTCCCGGGAAAAGAACGGCTTGCGCACCCAGCCCGCATTCAGGCTGGCGCAGGGGTCGTCGTCGATGAACGACGGCAGCAGGTTCGGGTGCCCCGCGTGCCGCTCCCAGAGCAGGGCCATGGCGCCCTTGTTGGAGAGGATCGCCTTCCACGGCGGCTCGACAAACTGCGTGCGGCTGCCGGCAATGGCCGGGCCAAAGGCTTCGTTGAACAAGTGCTCCCAGGGGTAGAGCTTGAACAGGCTTTCAATGGGCGTGCCCAGCAGGTCGACGAAACGCCCGCCGGCATTCAAGCCGATATCCTCGATATTGATCAGCCGCGTACCCAGGCCGGCCTGGCGGGCGATGTCGCGCAGGTATTCGACCGTGCCGCGATCCTCCAGCGAATCCCGGACCGAGGCAAAGTGCATCGGCGACTTGAAGCCGCCCTGGACAAAGGCCTGGAGCAGTTTGTCTTCGATGCTGTTGAACTGATCGCAGCCCGCCGGCAGTTGTCCGCGCTGCATCTGCTGCTCAAGCCAGACGTACTGGAAGAAGCTCGCCTCATACAGCGAGGTCGGCGTGTCGTAGTTGGTCTCCAGGAGCTTGGCCGGGCCGCTGCCGTCGTAGCACAGGTCCATGCGTCCATAGAGATGGGGCTCGCCCTGCTTCCACGATTGGCGGATCAATTCGTGAAAGGCCGCAGGGATCGCCAGGCGCTCCAGCAAGGCTTCGCTGTCCACCACTTCGGCCACCAGGGCCATGCACAGCTCGTGCAGTTCCTGGGTTGGGTCTTCCAGGTCGTCCTCGATCTGCCGCAGGCTGAAGCGGTAGTAGGCCGACTCGTCCCAGTAAGGCTCGCCGTCGAAGGTGTGGAAAGCGAAACCCAGTTGTTCCGCCGTTGCCTTCCAGTCCGCGCGCGGGGTGCAGAGGATGCGCTTCAAGAACCGAAGCTCCAACTGCTGTGGCTGGAGGAACCGAAGCCGCCACGGCTGACCACTTCATGGGCACCGGCCAGGGAGTTGCCGGCGCTGGTGAAGTGGTCTGGGCTGGAAATGCCGAAGCGTCCACCGTTGGCGCCGGAGAAGGTCTTGCCGGCCGCCACCTGCTGGCTGAGGGTGCTCAGTCGCGTACCGCCGCGACCGTCGCGTTCCTGATACAGGGGCTCGCTGAAATAGCGCGGCTCCGGGGTCGAGTCCAGGCCGATCCAGCGCCAGAAGCTGGAACCGGTGCTGGAGGAGTTGCTGCTGCGGCCACCACCACCACCACCACCACCACTGCCCGAACTGCTAGTGCTGGAGCTGCTCTGTTGCTGTTCTTCCTCGGACTCGACCGGCACCGTGCGCTGAGTGGTCAGGGCAAAGCCGCTGGAAAGCGGCACGTAGGCACGATTGTCCCGGGAGACCATGCATTTGCCCGTGAAGAACTCCTCCTCACAGCGCTGCAGATCCAGGTAACGCGGGGCCACGCTCTCTCCACGCTCGCTGGCATCAGCCCGAGCCGCCTTGCAGATCGCCGACGGAATCTGTGCCCGCTCGCATTCACTCAGGCTAGTGAAGTTCTGGGTTTGGCGGATCTCCCGGGTCGCCTGGGGCTGGCCATCACAGGCGGCCAGGGCGAATGGCACACTGCCCAGCAGCACCAGGCGCACGCTTTTACTGCGTTTCATGCCGGCGCCCTCAGACCGATGGCGTCATGCAGGCCGCATTCAGCAGGCCAACACCGACAGACACCGAAGCCACCAGGATCGCCGCGGAATGTTCCTGGTTGGCGATGCGCTGGGACAGGCCCTTGAGGATCAGGCTGACCACCAGGAACGTGAGCAATTGCACCACCGCGGCGATGCCGGCCCAGAGCAGGAAGTCGATGATCGAAATGGAATGGGAAATCGCGCTGGCCACCGGAATGGCAAAGCCCAGCAAGGCGCCGGACAGGGCGATGGAAGCGGCACTGTTGCCCTGGCGGATCAGGGCGAATTCGTTATAGGGGGTCAGGCGCGTGTAGATGAACGCGTAGAGGGCAAACACCAGGGCAGCGCCCAGCATGTAGAGCATGAAACCGAGCACCGCATCGGCGGGCAAAGACATCTTCAGTGCATCCATGAACATCGCGTTCAAGCTTCCTTGGAAAACGGGGCGCGAGATATAGCACAGGCCCGATTCGGCGAAAACTCCAGGAAAGGTAAAGACGACTGTTTCAACCCTCAAGGCAAGCCCCGACGCACTCGGCGCCGGGGCCACAGGAGGTTACTTGGGCACGCCCCAGATGCCGCTCAGGCTTTGCAGCAGGGAACCGCCAACGCCCTGCTGGCCCAGGTACTGCAGGATCAGCGGAGCAAACTGGCCGATCATGCCGCTGTCCATGCCCAGGGCGCCAAAGGCGTTGTTCAAGTCATTGGTGTCCTTGACGTTGCCCAGGGCGCTGTCCAGGCCGGCGCTCTTGCCGGAAGACTGGCCAAGCAGGCCACCCAAGGCGCCCAGGCTGCCCAGGGCGTTGCTGCCCGACAGTTGGTCCAGGCCCGGGACGCTTTGGCTCAGTTGCGAATAGTCCGAACTGCTTAGTTGATTTTTCGCCAGGCCGAGCATGGCGCCAGTGCCGCCGATGGCTTGCTCGGGGGTGACATTGAGTTGTGCCAGCGTGCCCAGCAGGCCGGCGGTCTGGGAAGTCGGCGCGGCGGCGGCAGCCTTGTCGCCGCCTTGCATGCCGGCAATGGCGTTGGCCGCATCGTTCAGGCTGAAACCGCCGGCCAGAGCCGAACCGGCTGCCAGGGTCATCAGGGTAGCCAGGGCGAAACCGCGTGGAATATTCATCGAAACAACCTCATGGGGCGAGAAACCACCCGGATTCGGGCGGCGGGAAAGCAGTGTTTTGACTGAGCCCGACACTGAATGTTCCGACGCCCGCCCTGCCGTCCGGCGGCTGCATCCAGGCCCGTTGCTGCTGCGTATATCGTCCACAAGCGCCAACCCCAGCCCCCCGGCGCGAGGCAGCAAGACGTGAATGGAACAACCGCCCCCCCTGGACTAATCTTTGGCTGCGTCAGTCGGCGCCTGTCGTTGCCCCTTGCCCCAGTTCCTGCCAGGAGAACCGCCATCTCGAGCCTCGACACCGATCAACTGCGACACCTGCTGGCCCAGTGTTCACTGGGCGACCGCCGGGCCTTCGAAACCCTCTATCGCAGTGTTGCGCCACGCCTGCACGGCGTCGCCCTGCGCTTCATGGGCCGCCGCGATCTGGCCGAAGAGGTGCTGCAGGAAAGCTTCGTGCGCATCTGGAACAACGCCGTACGCTACCAGCCGCACCTGTCCGCGCCCCTGACCTGGATGGTCAACATCACCCGCAACCAGGCCATCGACCAGTTGCGCAAACACCGCGAACGGCCCCTGGGCGAACTCGAAGAACAACAGCTGGAGGATCAAAGCCCTTCGGCCCACGACCAACTGGACAGCGCCCGCGCCGCCCGGGCCCTGAACCGCTGCCTGGAAAGCCTCGACGGCATGCAGCGCCAGTCCATCACCGTGGCCTACTTCCAGGGCCTGTCCTGCTCGGAGCTGGCCGAACACCTGGCCGCGCCCCTGGGCTCGGTCAAATCCTGGATTCGTCGGGGCATGGAACGCCTGCGCCGGTGCCTTGAATCATGAACTATCGAACCCCAGAACGCCGCCGCGCCCTGGCCGCCGACTACGCCATCGGCCTGATGCAGGGCGCCGCCCGCCGGCGCTTCGAAATGCTCCTGCTGGACGACCCGGCGCTGCGCGAAGAACTGGCGCAGTGGCAGGAAAGCCTCGCCAGCCTGACCGAAGCCCTGCCTGAAGCCGCGGTGCCGGAACGGGTCTGGGCGGGCATCCAGGCACGCATCGAACCGCAAGTGCTGCACGTACCGCAGAAGAACCCGCTGTGGATGCGCCTGCGTCTGGCGCTCGCCGCCTGCGCCGTGCTGGCGACCCTGTACATCGGCTTTATCCAGCAGAGCGATCAGGTGCGCTACAGCGCCACCCTGCTCAGCGCCGACCAGCAACCGGCCCTGCGGATCAAGGCCCATGCCCAGTACCTGCAAGTCGAACCCCTGACCCTGGCGGCTGTTGGCCTGGACCGCAGCCTGGAACTCTGGGCGATCCCTGCCGACGGCAAACCGATTTCCCTCGGCGTGGTGCCGGTAGGCGGCCAAGGCAAGATCAACCTGAGCCCGGCCCAACGCGAACTGCTGGGCACCCCGATCGCCCTGGCCGTGAGCCTGGAACCCCACGGCGGCTCACCTACTGGGCAACCCACCGGGCCGGTGTTGTACCAGGGGCAACTGGCGGCGCTGTAACAGGCACCTGCTGCCGCAGGAACGGGCTTGCCCGCGAACGTCGTCAGGGTAAACTCCGCGCCCAGGCCCCCCGTCGCATCCTTGCAGGCAGGCCCTTGCCTGCCATGCAAGCCCCCGCCTTGCCTGGCGCCATCAACAGAACGGACTCTTATGAAAGCTGCGCTCTACAGCGGTCTTCTGCTGGCCCTGGCAATCGCCGTCTTGCTCTGGCGAATCGGCACCCCGGTTGATAGCAGCCAATGCGCCGACACAGCCCCGGGCCCCCTGACCGGTTTCATCCGCCAGCACTTCAGCGATCGCCAGGGAGCCGACTGGCGCGACGACGGCAGTGCCTTGGGCATTCTTGGCGTTGCCGAGGCCCAGGCGTTCGCCCGCCAACCCGAGCGTTACTACTGCGAAGCCCTGAACCTGCTGCAGGACCCACAGCGAACCCAGACGGAAAAGGTGCATACCACGGCCCTGATGCTGTCCCTGCCCCTCGACTACTACCTGGACCTCATGGACCGCAGCCACCAGTTGTATCAGCGCGGGGCCATGGACCGCCCCGTCCTGACCCTGGTGCTGATACCAAGAGGCACGGCGCTGAACTACTGGTGGCTGCCCCAGTGGCGCTCACGCTTCCAGCGGGATGCGCCAGGCATCCTGGCCGAGACCGACATAAAGGAAATCCTGAGTGGCGAACACTGGTTCGACTACCCGGGCAGAGGCTATTGATCAGGCTTGATTGGCGGGCAACACAAACCCGCCAATAGACGGGTTTGTGAATCTGCATGAGGCTATCTGAACAATTCGGCATGGCTGCCCAGATCGACAAAGGTCACAAGACCGGCTCGGGCCACGTCATAAATCAGCAGAAAATCGCCACCGATATGACACTCCCTGAAACCGTCCCACTCCCCCTTCAGCGCATGATCGAGATACTGCGCCGGTAGCGGCTCCCCCAGGAACAGCAGCACCATGACCTTGCGCACTTCGTGCATGTCACGACGCCCTGCACGCCGATAGCGCTCCCAGGACTTTTTAAACTCCGGCGTTTGTGCGCATTGCCTGGGCAGGTCAGCGCGCTTTGGGTTCCTCTCCGGCTTCGCCATCAGCATCCCTCAACATGTCGTCAATCGAGTCGTACTGACGACGAATCTCACGCGCCTGCGCCATCGCACGAGCGGTTTTCTCCGATGGGACACGCACTTCGAAAGGCAGTCCCTGCACGGCCACAACCTGACGCAGGAAAAGACGCATGGCATCGCTCAGGCTCAGCCCACAGGCATTGAGCACAGCGGTGGCACTGACCTTCAAATCCTCGTCTATGCGGCAACGCACGTCAGTGGTTTTCAGTAATGCAGCCAAGGTATCACCTCTATTAGTTATTTGTAGCTACATTGTGGCTACGTTTTTCCATTCTGCGAGGTCGACTCTTTGCGGTCAACCGATTTCAGTGGACCGGACTCGTAAATAGGACCTCGTGCACGTTCAACGACGCCACAGCGGACGAAACCTCCTGCAAGACATCCACCCCCCAGCGCCTTGCTGCCTCACGCACCGGCGGCTTATAGTCCGCCGGTCGCTCAAATAGCGACCGGGTTTGGCGACCCGACGAACTACGGTCAGAAGCATCTCTTACTCATTACGGAGATTTACTTATGGACCGCTACATGCCCATCACCGGGCAAGACTGCAATATCCCCTCCCTACTGATCGACACTCAGGCGCCGCTGGATGTGCTCCATGAAGCCGCCGCCTTCCGTATCCGCGCCGTGACCCAGGTGCTGGAGCAACTGGCCTTGAGCGATGCGCTGGGCAAGGACCCTGTACTGGCCCAGGAGCTGGCCCAGCTCTGCGCCATTCCCCTGCGCGATGGCTGCGACCTGATGGATGTGCTGGGGCGGCGCTTGCGCGCCACACTGATCGCCTGATTGAAAGTGCCCTCACCCCAGAAGAAAAAACGCCGCGTTCTCGGTAAGAGAAGGCGGCGTTTTAAGTGACTGACAGGCTTCAACCCAAAGGCTGACGGTCCTCAGGCAGCGCTGAACAGCTTGTGCGGGTCGATGACGAATTTCTTCGGCACGCCGGCGTCGAACTCGCCATAGCCGCGCGGGGCATCGTCAAGGCTGATGACTTGCACGCCCACCACTTCGGCGATGTTGATGCGGTCCCACATGATGGCCTGCATCAGTTGGCGGTTGTATTTCATCACCGGGGTCTGGCCGGTGTGGAAGCTGTGGGACTTGGCCCAGCCCAGGCCGAAGCGGATGCTCAGGCTGCCCATCTTCGCCGCGGCGTCCACCGCGCCCGGGTCTTCGGTGACGTACAGACCGGGAATGCCGATCTTGCCCGCCACCCGTACCACGCCCATCAGCGAGTTGAGCACGGTGGCCGGGGCTTCGTGCTGGGCACCGGCATGGCCGTGGCCCCGGGCTTCGAAGCCCACGGCGTCCACCGCGCAGTCGACTTCCGGCTCGCCCAGCAGGGCGGCGATCTGTTCGTGCAGCGGGGTGTCCTTGGACAGGTCGGCAATTTCAAAACCCTGGGCCTTGGCGTGGGCCAGGCGCACCGGGTTGACGTCGCCGACGATCACCACCGCCGCCCCCAGCAGGCGCGCAGACGCAGCGGCGGCCAGGCCGACCGGGCCGGCCCCGGCCACATAAACGCTGCTGCCCGGGCCAACGCCGGCAGTCACCGCGCCGTGATAACCGGTGGGCAGGATGTCGGAGAGGCAGGTCAGGTCGCGGATCTTCTCCATGGCCTTGTCGCGATCCGGCAGTTTCAGCAGGTTGAAGTCGGCGTAAGGCACCAGCACGTACTCGGCCTGGCCGCCGGTCCAGTCGCCCATGTCGACGTAGCCGTAGGCGCCACCGGCGCGGGCCGGGTTGACGGTCAGGCAGACCCCGGTGTGTTGCTCCTTGCAGGAACGGCAGCGCCCGCACGCCACGTTGAACGGCACCGACACCAGATCACCGATCTTCAGGTTCTCGACGTCGCTGCCCTTCTCGATGACTTCGCCAGTGATTTCATGACCCAGGACCAGGCCGACCTGGGCGGTGGTACGGCCACGGACCATGTGTTGGTCCGAACCGCAGATGTTGGTGGAGACTACGCGCAGGATGACGCCGTGCTCGATCTTCCTGCCGCGCGGGTCCTGCATTTTTGGATAGTCGATTTTCTGTACCTCGACCTTGCCGCTGCCCAGATACACGACACCACGATTACCAGACATGCTTTCACCTCGCTGTTGTTGTTATGGAACCGTGTGACCCAAAGGGGGAAACACGTGGATTGCTCGGGTACGGATGCTGTTTCGTTTTCAAAATCGCTTTCGCGAGCAAGCTCGCTCCCACACGGCGTGACTCCCGTAGGAGCGAGCTTGCTCGCGAAGGGCTGCGCAGCAGCCCCAAGAATCATCAGAGCACTACCGTGCGGTTGCCGTTCAAGAACACCCGCCGTTCGATGTGATAACCCACCGCCCGAGCCAGGGTCAGGCCTTCAATGTCACGCCCCTTGGCGATCAGGTCTTCGGGGTAGTAACTGTGGTCCACCACTTCCACGCCCTGGGCGATGATCGGGCCTTCGTCCAGGTCGTTGTTGATGTAGTGCGCCGTGGCCCCCACCAGTTTCACGCCCTTGTTGTAAGCCTGGTGATAAGGCTTGGCGCCCTTGAAGCCCGGCAGCAGCGAGTGATGGATATTGATCGCCTTGCCATCGAGCTTGCGGCACAGCTCCGGCGACAGCACTTGCATGTAGCGGGCAAGGATCACCAGTTCGGCGCCGGACTCCTCGATCACCTGCCACACCTGACGCTCCTGGGACGGCTTGTCATTGGGGTCGAGGGGGAAGTGGTGGTAGGGAATCTGGTGCCAGTCGGCCAGGGGCTTGAGGTCCGGGTGGTTGGACACCACCGCCACCACGTCCATGGGCAACTGGCCGATGCGCTGGCGGTAGAGCAGGTCGTTGAGGCAGTGGTCGGCCTTGGAGACCATGATCACCACCTTCGGCCGGTAGTGCGGCGCGGTCAGCTCGAAGTTCATCTCGAAGGCTTTGGCGCGCTCGGCCAGCCCCTGACGAAAGCCCTGTTCGTCGAGGCCGTCGGGCTGGCGAAATTCCACGCGAATGAAAAAGCGGCCCGAGAGTCGGTCATCGAAGGAGTGGTGCTCGGTGACGTAGCAACCCTGCTCGAACAGAAAGCGGGTCACCGCGTCCACCGTGCCGAGCACGCTGGGGCAGTCGGCGGTGAGAATCCATGTATCGGGGGCGCGGCTCATCAGATGGGCTCCTGTTGACGAAAGCACTGTAGCCGCTGCCGAAGGCTGCGCTCGGCCCCGCAGGGGGCGGCTCTTCGAGCCTTGTCGCAGCCCGCGGCAGCGGCCACAGGGTTAGGGTTCAGGCCTGGACGCTGAGGCCATATTCGGCGGCGGCATCCTGCAGCCACATCCACCAGTAATCGGAGAAGCTGCGGCGCACCAGCAACTCCCAGGTGTCTTCGCCGGTACGGCGGATCACCAGTTGCGACTTGGCGAACACCGTGCCCACCGCCTTGCCCACCGGGAAGTTGTTGGGGTGCACGTCGTAGCTGGTGGACTTCATCAGCACCTGGCGCACGTTGGGGCCGGACAGTTCGAGGATCTGCTGGCCGCCGCTGACGTTGACGATCTGGATATGCAGGTCGCCCAGGGCGGCGCGCAGGTTCTGCTCGGCGGCGAACTCTTCGCCGCTGGGCACGATCAGCAGCCACTCATCCGGGCCCAGCCATTGCAGGCTGGTTTCACCCTTGACCACCACGCTCAGGGCACCCGGCAATTCGATGCCCAGGGCCTTGTGCACGCCGGCGGCGAAGGCCGGATCGTGGCCGTCGCCACGGATCGTCAGGTGACCGAGGAGTTTTTTCTCGCGCAGGATCACACCGGCGTTCTTGCGGCCCTTGCCCACCAGGCTCGGCAGGTCGGCGTGGTGCAAAGACGACTCGGCCTTGGCCCCGGTGGTGGGGCGCTGTTGGTAAACGTTGACTGCGGTCATGGAGCACCTGTCCTTTATTCTGTGGTCCGGTTCCGGTTGCCGCTGCCAGGGGCTGCGGTCGCTTGGGAACCGGGCGCAAGGTTTTGCATCCCGGGCAGGTCCTGCGGACCTTGGCGCAGCCTGCGGCAGTGGCTACAGGGTGCGTGCCCGGGTTCATGTCATATGTTCTGGCGGTCGCCCTTGGGGTCGAAGAACACCGAGGAAACGATTTCCGCCTCGATCACCCGGCCATCGGCCAGGGGCGCGAAGACCCGCTCGCCCAGGCGCTTGAGGCCGCCCTTGACCACACCCAGGGCAAAGGAATAACCCAGGGAGTTGTGGGCGTAGCTGGAGGTCACGTGACCGACCATGCTCATGGGAATCGCCTGCTTGGGGTTGAACACCAGTTGCGCGCCTTCCGGCAACCACTGGGTCGGGTCGATCGGCTTGAGGCCCACCAGTTGCTTGCGTTGCTCGCGCACGCAGTCTTCACGGTTCATGCCGCGCCAGCCGATCCACGAGAACGGCTTGGTCCGGCCCACGCACCAACCCATGTTCAGGTCGTCCGGGGTCATCGAGCCGTCGGTGTCCTGGCCGACGATGATGAAACCCTTCTCGGCCCGCAGCACGTGCATGGTTTCGGTGCCGTAAGGGGTCAGGTTGTACTTCTTGCCAGCCTCGACGATCTGCTCCAGCACACCCATGGCGTAGTCGGCCTGGACGTTGACCTCGTAGGACAGCTCGCCAGTGAACGAGATACGGAACACCCGCGCCGGCACGCCGCCCACCAGGCCTTCCTTCCAGGTCATGAACGGGAAGCCGTCCTTGTCCAGGTCGATGTCGGTGACTTCGCTCAGCAGCTTGCGGCTGTTGGGGCCCGACAGGGTCATGGTGGCCCAGTGGTCGGTGACCGAGGTGAAGTACACCTTGAGGTCCGGCCATTCGGTCTGCTGGTAGATCTCCAGCCACTGCAGCACGCGGGCCGCGCCGCCGGTGGTGGTGGTCATCAGGAAGTGGTTGTCGGCCAGACAGGCGGTGACGCCGTCGTCGAAGACCATGCCGTCTTCCTTGCACATCAGGCCGTAGCGGGCCTTGCCCACGTCGAGCTTGGTCCAGGCGTTGGTGTAGATGCGGTTGAGGAATTCCCGGGCGTCCGGGCCCTGGATGTCGATCTTGCCCAGGGTCGAGGCATCCAGCAGGCCGACGCTATCGCGCACCGCCAGGCATTCACGCTTGACTGCGGCATGCAGGTCTTCGCCGTTTTTCGGGAAGTACCAAGGGCGCTTCCACTGGCCGACGTCTTCGAACTCGGCGCCGTTCTTCACATGCCAGGCATGCAGCGCGGTGAAACGCACCGGCTCGAAGATGTGCCCACAGTGACGACCGGCCACGGCGCCGAAGGTGATCGGCGTGTAGTTCGGGCGGAACATGGTGGTGCCCATCTGCGGGATGCTGACGTTCAGCGAACGGGCGGCAATGGCCAGGCCGTTGACGTTGCCCAGCTTGCCCTGGTCGGTGCCGAAGCCCAGCGCGGTATAGCGCTTGACGTGCTCCACCGACTCGAAGCCCTCGCGGGTCGCCAGTTCGATGGCGGCGGCGGTGACGTCGTTCTGCAGGTCGACGAATTGCTTGGGCGCACGCGCGGTGCCTTTTTCATGGGGCACCTGGAACAGCGCCAGGGTCGGCTCTTCCAGGCGGGTCAGGGCTTTGGGCAACACGCCTTCCACGCTCTGGAATCCGGCTTCGCTGGCGGCGCGCACGCCACCTTCGAAACCGTCGGCCAGGGTGTCGCCGAGGCTGTAGACGCCGTTGATGCCACCGACACACACGCGTTTCTGCGGTGCTTCACCGGGCACGAAACCGAGGATGTCTTCACGCCACACCGGCTTGCCGCCCAGGTGCGAAGCCAGGTGCACCACCGGGCTGTAGCCGCCGGAGCTGGCGATCAGGTCGCAGTCGAGCCATTCGCCGGGGCTGGTGACCTTGTGCGCCTTGACGTCGATGGCCGCTACGCGCGCGCCAGTCACGTGCTTGCTGCCACGGGCCTCGATCACCGCACTGGAAGTGAGGATGCGAATACCCTTGGCCCGGGCTTCTTCCACCAGGGCGCCGCGGGGGTTGTGCCGCGCATCGGCGATGGCCACCACTTGCAGGCTGGCGTCGAGCCAGTCCAGGGCCACGCGGTAGGCGTGGTCGTTGTTGGTGGACAGCAGCAGTTTCTTGCCCGGGGCCACGCCGTAGCGACGCACGTAGGTGGAGACGGCACCGGCCAGCATGTTGCCGGGCACGTCGTTGTTGCCGTAGACCAGCGGCCGCTCGTGGGCGCCGGTGGCCAGCACCACGCGCTTGGCGCGGACCCGGTGGATACGCTGGCGCACCTGGCCAATCGGCGCGCGGTCGCCGAGGTGATCGGTGAGACGCTCGTGAATGGTCAGGAAGTTATGGTCGTGGTAGCCGTTGACCGTGGCCCGTGGCAGCAGCAATACATCCGGCAGCGACTTGAGCTCGGCGACCACACTGGCCACCCACTCCACCGCCGGCTTGCCGTCCAGGCTTTCGCGGCTGTCCAGCAGGCTGCCGCCGAATTCTTCCTGCTCATCGGCCAGGATCACTCGGGCGCCACTGCGGGCAGCGGCCAGCGCAGCTGCAAGACCAGCAGGACCGCCACCGACAATCAGCACGTCGCAGTGCTGGTTCATGTTGTCGTAGGTGTCCGGATCGTTCTCGGTGGGCGAACGGCCAAGGCCCGCTGCCTTGCGGATGTACTTCTCGTAGGTCATCCAGAACGATTGCGGGTACATGAAGGTTTTGTAGTAGAAGCCCGGCGGCATCAGCTTGCCGCCGACCTTGCCGAGAATCCCCATCATGTCGTTGTTGACGCTGGGCCAGCCGTTGGTGCTGGTGGCCACCAGGCCCTGGTACAGCGCCTGTTGAGTGGCGCGCACGTTGGGGATCTGGGTGGCTTCGGTGGCGCCGATCTGCAGCACCGCGTTGGGCTCTTCGCAGCCCGCGGCGAAGATGCCCCGGGGCCGGGAATACTTGAAGCTGCGACCGATGATGTCCACGCCGTTGGCCAACAGGGCCGAGGCCAGGGTGTCGCCCTCGAAGCCCTTGTAGGTCTGGCCGTTGAAGGTGAAGGTCAGGACTTTGTTGCGGTCGATGCGCCCGCCGTTGGACAGGCGATTGGTCTGGCTCATACCTTCTCTCCAGCAGCCTTGGCGGTGAACTGCGGTTTGGTGCCAATCTTGTAGGTTTCAAGAATTTCGTAGGTCACGGTGTCGCGGGTGGCGTTGAAGTACTGGCGGCAACCGGCGGCGTGGATCCACAGCTCGTGGTGCAGGCCGCGAGGGTTATCGCGGAAGAACATGTAGTCGCCCCACTCCTCGTCGGTGCAGGCGTTGGGGTCCAGCGGCCGGGGAATGTGCGCCTGGCCGGACGAGTGGAATTCCTCTTCGGAGCGCAGCTCGCCGCAGTGAGGACAGAAGATATGCAACATAGGGAGTTGTCCTTTTAGTGGGCGACCGCAGCAGCGCCGTGTTCGTCGATCAGCGCGCCGTTGTGGAAACGGTCGATGGAGAAAGGGGCGGCCAATGGATGCATCTCGCCCTTGGCCAGACTCGCGGCAAACACGTTGCCCGAGCCCGGGGTGGCCTTGAAGCCGCCGGTGCCCCAACCGCAGTTGAAGAACATGTTCGGCACCGGGGTCTTGGAAATGATCGGGCAGGCGTCCGGGCTGGTGTCGACGATGCCGCCCCACTGGCGGTTCATGCGCACTCGGGAGAGGACCGGGAACATCTCGACGATGGCCTGGATGGTGTGTTCGATCACCGGATAGGAGCCGCGCTGGCCGTAGCCGACCCAGCCGTCGATACCGGCGCCGATCACCAGGTCGCCCTTGTCCGACTGGCTGATATAGCCGTGCACCGCGTTGGACATGATCACGCTGTCGATGATCGGCTTGATCGGCTCCGACACCAGCGCTTGCAGCGGGTGGGATTCGATCGGCAGGCGGAAACCGGCGAGCTTGGCCATGTGCCCGGAGTTACCGGCGGTGACCACACCGACGCGCTTGGCGCCGATAAAGCCCTTGTTGGTCTCGACGCCGATGCACACGCCGTTTTCCTTGCGAAAACCGATGACTTCGGTCTGCTGGATCAGGTCCACGCCCAGGGCGTCGGCAGCCCGGGCAAAACCCCAGGCCACGGCGTCGTGACGGGCCACGCCGCCACGGCGCTGGACTGTGGCGCCGAGGATCGGGTAACGGGTGTTTTTCGAGCAATCCAGGTAGGGAATCTCGTCCGCCACCTGCTGGGTGTTGAGCAGCTCGCCATCGATGCCGTTGAGGCGGTTGGCGCTGACCCGGCGCTCGGAATCACGGATGTCCTGCAGGGTGTGGCACAGGTTGTAGACCCCGCGCTGGGAGAACATCACGTTGTAGTTGAGGTCCTGGGACAGGCCTTCCCACAACTTCATGGCGTGTTCGTAAAGCTGCGCCGACTCGTCCCACAGGTAGTTGGAACGCACGATGGTGGTGTTGCGCGCAGTGTTGCCGCCACCCAGCCAGCCCTTTTCCACCACCGCGACATTGGTGATGCCGTGTTCCTTGGCCAGGTAGTAGGCCGTGGCCAGGCCATGCCCGCCACCGCCGACGATGACCACGTCGTAGACCTTCTTCGGGGTCGGCGTGCGCCACATGCGCTGCCAGTTTTCATGGTGGCTGAGAGAGTGCTTGAAGAGGCCGAAGCCCGAATAGCGTTGCATAGTCATTGCTCCAGTTGCGGCTCTCAGCGGTAAACCGGGAAATCAGCGCACAGGGCTGCCACCTGGCGAGCGACATTGGCCTCGACGTCGGCATCGCCGAGGTGGTCGAGGATGTCGCAGATCCAACCGGCCAGTTCAGTGCACTGGGTGACCTTGAATCCGCGGGTGGTGACCGCCGGGGTGCCGATGCGCAGGCCGGAGGTGACAAACGGCGACTGCGGGTCGTTGGGCACGGCGTTCTTGTTCACGGTGATGTGGGCGCGGCCCAGGGCGGCGTCGGCATCCTTGCCGGTCAGGCCCTGACGGATCAGGCTGACCAGGAACAGATGGTTGTCGGTGCCACCGGACACTACATCGTAGCCGCGTTTGATAAATACGCCGGCCATGGCCTGGGCGTTGTCGATCACCTGTTGCTGGTAGGCCTTGAACCCGGGCTCCAGCGCTTCCTTGAAGCACACCGCCTTGGCGGCGATCACGTGCATCAACGGACCGCCCTGGGCACCCGGGAACACCGCAGCGTTGAGTTTCTTCTCGATCTCTTCGTTGGCCTTGGCCAGGATCAGGCCACCACGGGGACCGCGCAGAGTCTTGTGGGTGGTGGTGGTGACCACGTCGGCATAAGGCAGCGGGTTGGGATACAGACCGGCGGCCACCAGCCCGGCGACGTGGGCCATGTCGACGAACAGCAGCGCCCCGACCTTGTCGGCAATCTGCCGGAAGCGCGGGAAGTCCAGGGTCTTGGAGTAGGCCGAGAAGCCGGCGACGATCATCTTCGGCTTATGTTCCACGGCCAGACGCTCGACCTCGTCGTAGTCGATCAGCCCGGTGCGGGTATCGATGCCGTACTGCACGGCGTTGTACAGCTTGCCCGAGGACGACACCTTGGCGCCGTGGGTCAAGTGGCCGCCATGGGCCAGGCTCATGCCGAGGATGGTGTCGCCGGCCTGCAGCAGGGCCAGGTACACCGCGCTGTTGGCGGAAGAACCGGAGTGCGGCTGGACGTTGGCATAATCGGCGCCGAACAGCTGCTTGGCACGCTCGATGGCCAGGGCCTCGACCTTGTCCACATGCTCGCAGCCACCGTAGTAGCGCTTGCCCGGGTAGCCCTCGGCGTACTTGTTGGTCAGCCCGCTGCCTTGCGCCTGCATCACCCGCTTGCTGGTGTAGTTCTCCGACGCAATCAGCTCGATGTGATCTTCCTGGCGTTGTTCCTCGGCATTGATCGCCGCCAGCAGTGCATCGTCGTAACCCTGGATCTGGTCTTGCTTGCTGAACATCACGTCTCTCCCAGCGGCGGCGCTGCGCCTTTCGTCTCGGTGAGGCCAGCCTTAAAGCTGCGCCCTTTGGATGCGATGGTATGACCGGCAAGGGGAACTCAAATGCCTATGGACGCCACGCAAAGGTGCGTTTACGACATGCCTTGGCGCCCACGGACAAATGCCTCGAACCGCTGCCCAGTGAAGGCTCTGGATCGGCGCCTTCAGGATCTCCGCGTCTGCTGCATCGCAATGCCGCCCAAGCCGTTCGCAGCCTGCGGCAGCGGCTACAGGAGTTGGCGCAGGGCCAGCAGCAGGAGAAAGTGCGCCGGGTACAGCAGGTAGGCCCAGCGGCGCATGGCCGGCACCGACCTGCCACGCAGCCCCCGCAGCAGCATCACTCCCAGCCACGGCGCCAGCAGACAAACGGCAATACCGCAGGTCGCCACCGGATTGCCCAGGCGCGCCGCCGGGAACAAGGTTTCCCACTGGTTGGCCGCCAGACACAAGGCCCCGGGCAACAGGCTGAAATACCAGGGGCGACGCAGCACCAGCAGCAAGGCCAGTGGCAGCAACACCCCGAAGGCGCCAAACATCAGCCAGCGGGAAAAAACCAGCGCCAGCAACAGGGCCACCAGGCCAAGCGCCAAGGCCAGTCCCCGACGCTGCTGCCAGCCCCGGGCCACCAGCAGGCCCAGGGCCAGGGTCGGCAACACATTCAAGGTGTCGGGATCAGGCACAAACAGGCGATAGGGAATCTCGCTCAGCAGGCTGAATAGCAGCAGCCAGCCCAGGTAACGCCATGGTCCGGGCCGACGGTCGGTTTCAACCCTGGCCCGGGTCAGATTCACCGCCATCGCCAGGCAGAACCAGGGAAACGCCAGGCGCCCCGGCACGTACAGCCAGTCCAGGCTCAAGCCCACATACCGCAGGTGATCCAGCACCATGCTCAGCAGCGCCAGCCACTTCAGCGCATCCAGCGCCTCATCGCGCCGGCGGTTGTCGGTTTTCAGCATCGCATCACGCATAAATCCTTATGGGCCCTGCATTATTCCGGCATAAACAGAGCGTGTGCTCGGCCATTGTTCTTGGGTAAAGTGCGCACCATCATCGACCACGGAACTCTCTTACACGGAAGCCGGCCATGACCGACAAAAGCCAACAGTTCGCCAGCGACAACTACTCCGGCATCTGCCCTGAAGCCTGGGCCGCCATGGAGCAGGCCAACCACGGCCACGAGCGCGCTTACGGCGACGATCAGTGGACCGCTCGCGCCGCCGATCATTTCCGCAAGCTCTTTGAAACCGACTGCGAAGTGTTTTTCGCCTTCAACGGCACCGCCGCCAACTCCCTGGCCCTGTCGTCGCTGTGCCAGAGTTACCACAGCGTGATCTGCTCGGAAACCGCCCACGTCGAAACCGACGAATGCGGCGCTCCGGAGTTCTTCTCCAACGGTTCCAAACTGCTGATCGCCGGCACCCAGAACGGCAAGCTGACCCCGGAATCGATCCGCGAGATCGCCCTCAAGCGCCAGGACATCCACTATCCCAAGCCGCGGGTGGTGACCCTGACCCAGGCCACCGAAGTGGGCAGCGTCTACACCCCTGAAGAAGTCCGTGCCATCAGCGCCACCTGCAAGGAACTGGGGCTGAACCTGCACATGGACGGCGCGCGTTTCTCCAACGCCTGCGCCTTCCTCGGCTGCACCCCAGCGGAGCTGACCTGGAAGGCCGGCGTCGACGTGCTGTGCTTTGGCGGTACGAAAAACGGCATGGCGGTGGGTGAAGCGATCCTGTTCTTCAACCACAAGCTGGCGGAAGACTTCGACTACCGCTGCAAGCAGGCCGGCCAGCTGGCCTCGAAAATGCGCTTTCTCTCGGCGCCCTGGGTCGGCCTCTTGGAACACGACGCCTGGCTCAAGCACGCCCGCCACGCCAACCACTGCGCGCAGTTGCTGGCCCAACTGGTGGCCGACATCCCTGGCGTGGAGCTGATGTTCCCGGTGCAGGCCAACGGCGTGTTCCTGCAACTTTCGGAACCGGCGATTGCCGCCCTGACGGCCAAGGGCTGGCGCTTCTACACCTTCATCGGCAAGGGCGGCGCGCGCTTCATGTGCTCCTGGGACACCGAAGAAGAGCGCGTGCGCGAACTGGCAGCGGACATCCGCACCGTCATGAGCGCCTGACCCATCCCTTTCGCATGTAGGAGCTGGCTGGCCAGCGAAGAGGCCCGCAACCCGGGCGCCGGTCTCACAGGCGCCTTCGCCGGCAAGCCGGCTCCTACAACGGCCAGCGCACCTCCCACCCCGCAGGAGCTGGCTGGCCAGCGAAAGCATCAGTTCACAAATTCCTGAACTGATTATTTGCCCCTGCTGATTCAACATCCGCCACCTTTATCCGAGACTCCGGGGTCGACCTATAAAAACAAAGGCTCCACCCATGACGACTCAGTCTTGCGTCACCGAAAAGGCCCAGTCTCCTGGCCTTGCGATCGAAACCCGTTCCATCGACTACGTGCCGCGCAACGAGCGCCACGGCAAGGTCTGGCACCAGGGACCGTTCTGGTTCACCGGCAACTTCGTGCTCACCACCATGGTCACCGGCTTCACCGGCGCGGCCCTGGGCCTGAGTCTGCCCTATGCCATCCTGGCGATCGTCATCGGTGTGTGCCTGGGCACCTTCTGCATGGCCTTCCACGCCAACCAGGGCCCGCGCATGGGCCTGCCGCAGATGATCCAGTCCCGCGCCCAGTTCGGCCTGCGCGGGGCCATCGTGCCGTTCACCGCGGTGGTGTTCGTCTACATAGGCTTCAACGTGTTCAACGTGATCCTCGCCACCGACGCCATCAACACAGTGATCCCCGGGGCCCGGGCGCCCTGGTACACCCTGATGATCGCCATCGCGGTGCTGATCGCGGTGGTTGGCCATGACCTGTTGCACACCGTGCAGCGCTGGCTGACCTACGTGATGATCAGCGTGTTCGCGGTGCTCACCGTCAGCGCCCTGCTGACCCTGCAGGCCGACTCGGCCCTGGCCGACCCGCAGTTTTCCTGGTCGGCGTTCCTGATCCAGCTGTCGGCCGCCGCCGGTTACCAGATCAGCTATTCGGTGTACGTCTCCGACTATTCGCGCTACCTGCCGCACCAGACGCCGTCGCGCCAGGTGATTTTCTGGACCTACCTGGGCGCCGCCGGCTCGGCCCTGTGGCTGATGTCCCTGGGAGCCTTCCTGGCCTCGGCCCTGCCCTCGCCGGACGCCATTGCCAGCGTGCGCGAAGTGGGCAACACCCTGATTCCCGGCTTCGGCACCTTCACCGTGCTGATCGCGGTGCCGGCTTTGGTGGGCATCATGGCAGTCAACTGCTATGGCGCGATGCTCACCGGCATCAGTGCCATTGACGGTTTCAAGTCGATCAAGCCCAACCTCAAGAGCCGGGTAACCGGCATCCTGCTGGTGGCGGTGGTGATCTTCCTGATCGCCATGAACATTCCCGAAAGCTACCTGGGCAGCTTCAACACCTTTGTCCTGCTGATGCTGTACTTCCTGGTGCCCTGGACCGCGGTCAACCTCGCGGACTTCTACCTGGTGCGCAAAGGCCGCTACGCCATCAGCCACATCTTCAATCCCGCCGGCATTTATGGCCGCTGGTCCAGCGCCGGGTTGCTGGCCTACTTCCTCGGTTTGCTGGCGATGGTGCCGTTCATGTCCCTGAGCTTCTACCAGGGCCCACTGTCCCAGGCCCTGGGCGGCGCCGACGTCGCCTTCGTGATTGGCCTGGCGGTGGCCGGGCTGGTCTACTGGGCGCTGACCCGCAACCTGGACCTGGAAGCCGAACGCCTGGCTATCCAGGCCAGCGAACAGCAACTGGAAGGAGGCGCGCAATGATCCCCCAGACATCCCTGAAAGTGGCCTGCCAGCAACTGGCACCACGAATCGGCGACCTGGACTACAACCGCACCCTCAGCACCGAGGCCATCCGCCAGGCCGCCGCCCACGGCGCCCAAGTGGTGGTGCTGCCGGAGCTGGTGCAGAGCGGCTACGTGTTCCGCGACCTGCAAGAAGCCCTGGCGCTTTCGGAAAGCCTCGACGGGCCGACCTTGAGCCTGTGGAAAACCCTGGCCGAAGAACTGCAGGTGGTGATTGTCGGCGGCTTCTGCGAGCGCCTGGACGATCAGCGAGTGGCCAACAGCGCCGCCCTGATCGAGCCTGAAGGAACGCTGACGGTGTATCGCAAGGCGCACCTGTGGGACCGGGAGAACCTGATCTTCACCCCGGGCGACGAGCCGCCCCCCGTGGTGCCCACCCGCTTCGGGCCGATCGCCATGATGATCTGCTACGACCTGGAGTTCCCCGAATGGGTGCGCCTGCCGGCCCTGGCCGGGGCCGCGCTTTTGTGCGCGCCGGTGAACTGGCCAGACGGCCCGCGCCCGCCCAGCGAACGCCCGGCGGAGATGATTCGGGTACAGGCCAATGCGGCAGTCAATCGGATGTTCGTTGCCGCCTGCGACCGTTGTGGCGAGGAGCGTGGGGTGAACTGGGTGGGCGGCTCGACCATCGTCGATGCCGATGGCTATCCGTTGGCGGGCAAGAATCGGGAAAACGGGCAGCAGTTGCTGCTGGCGGAGCTGGAGCTGGCCCAGGCCTGGCACAAGTCCATCAGTGAACATAACCATGTGCACCTGGATCGGCGGCCGGCGTTGTATCAGTAGCCGGGTTGCCCCTGTTCGCTGGCAAGCCAGCTCCTACAGCAGATGGGTGTAGGAGCCGGCTTGCCGGCGATCAGAACTCCACGCGCACGTCGCCCTTGGGCACGCTGCAGCAGGACAGGATGTAGCCTTCGGCTTCGTCTTCCTCGGTGATCCCGCCGTTGTGTTCCATCACCACTTCGCCGCCCAGCTTGAGTACCTTGCAGGTGCCGCAGATGCCCATGCCGCAGGCCTTGGGGATCATCAGGCCGAGCTTGGCTGCGGCCGCGTGCACGGTTTCCCCCGGGGCCACGCGGATGCTCTTGCCGGAGGCGGTGAACTCCACCTGATGCAGGTCGGCGACATCCACTTCCGGCGCTTCGGCGGCTTGCTCGGCATGCTCCACGGCGTCGGCCCGGGCTTCGGGCGGGGTCGCGCCGAAAGATTCCTCGTGGTAGCGCGCCATGTCGAAGCCGGCAGCTTCCAGCAGGCGCTTGACCGCATTCATGTAAGGCGTCGGCCCGCAGCAGAACACTTCCCGCTCCAGGAAGTCCGGGGCCATCAGTTCCAGCATCTTGTGGTTCAGGTAGCCGCGATAGCCGGCCCAGGGCTCGCCCAGGCCGTGTTTCTCGCAGATCAGGTGCAGGCTGAAGTTGTCGATCCGCGACGCCATGTGTTCCAGCTCGCGGTGGTAAATGATGTCCTTGGGTGAGCGGGCGCTGTGGATGAACACCATGTCGACGTTGCCGTTGGTGTCGTAGAACCAGCGCGCCATGGACATCACCGGGGTGATGCCGACGCCGCCGCTGAGGTAAAGCACTTTCGGGCTGGGGAAATCGATGGCGTTGAACAGCCCCACCGGCCCGTGCACCGCCAGTTCCTGGCCTTCATGCAAGGTGTCGTGCAACCAGTTGGAGACCTTGCCGCCCGGCACGCGCTTGATGGTCACCGAGAAGCTGTAGGGCACCGATGGCGAGCTGGAGATGGTGTAGGAACGCATCACCGGCTGGCCTTCGATCTCCAGCTCCAGGGTGACGAACTGCCCCGGTTTGAAGAAGAACATGATCGGCTGGTCGGCCATGAAGCAGAAGGTCCGCACATCCCAGGTTTCCTGGATGACTTTGACGCAACGGACGATGTGACGGCCATTGGCCCAGGTCTGGGTGGTTACCGGGTTGAGGAAGGTGTTGGACATGCTGTTCTCCACGGCCGACTGTCGGCGTCTTGTCAGCGATTCTGCGTAAGGCTTCTCGCGCCCATTTACCTATCTGCGACATTCACATGCTTATCGCGACCAGCCCCCAGTTACAGGGGCTCCCCCGTCGGGAACAGATTGGGCCATGTCGCCCATGGATAAGGTTCAAGGCGCCCGCGGACCCACACTCGCCTCAAACACGACAACCGATTTTTCGTGACTTGCGTAGCACCCACCGTAGCCACTATTTAATTCGCCGGCCGCACCGAACGGCCATGAGGACTTGAACGATGGACGTCACCGCAACCCTGAGCTTGGGCGATCCACTGGAACCTGCACGCAAGGCCACTGCACAGATGCTGCAGGAGCGCGAGCGGACCTTCTCCCTGCCGCAGCCTTTCTACTGCGACGACAGGCTGTTCGATATCGACATGCAGGAGATTTTCCAGAAGGAATGGCTGATCGCCGGCATGACCTGCGAGATCCCCACCAAGGGCAACTACATCACCCTGCAGATCGGCAAGAACCCGATCATTGTCATCCGCGGCGCCGACGGTGTGGTCCACGCCTTCCACAACGTCTGCCGCCATCGCGGCTCGCGGCTGTGCACCAGCGACAAGGGCAAGGTGGCCAAGCTGGTCTGCCACTACCACCAGTGGACCTACGAACTGGACGGGCGCCTGCTGTTCGCCGGCACCGAGATGGGCGCCGACTTCGACATGAAGCAATACGGCCTGAAACCGGTGAACGTGAAAACCGCCGGCGGCTACATCTTCATCTCCCTGGCGGAGAATCCGCCGGCCATCGACGACTTCCTCTCCACGCTGGCCCATTACATGGAGCCCTACGACATGGAGAACACCAAGGTGGCGGTGCAGACCACCTTGCACGAAAAGGCCAACTGGAAGCTGGTACTGGAGAACAACCGCGAGTGCTACCACTGCGTCGGCTCGCACCCCGAGTTGCTGAAAACCCTGCTGGAATGGGACGACGTCACCGACCCCCGCGCCGACCAGGCGTTCAAGGACCATGTGGCCGCGTCCGCCGCCGCCTGGGAAGCCGAGAAGATCCCCTACGCTCACGCCAGCTTCGGCCTGCGCAATCGCATCGTGCGCATGCCCCTGCTCAAGGGCACCGTGTCCATGACCCTGGACGGCAAGCAGGGCTGCGCCAAGCTGATGGGACGGATCAAGAACCCGGACCTGGGCTCGATGCGCATCCTGCACCTGCCGCACTCGTGGAACCACTGCATGGGCGACCACATCATCGTGTTCACCGTGTGGCCCATCAGCGCTCAGGAAACCATCGTCACCACCAAGTGGATCGTGCACAAGGACGCGGTGGAAGGCGTGGACTACGACGTCGAGCGCATGCGTCAGGTGTGGGACGCCACCAACGCCCAGGACCGGCGCCTGGCGGAAGAAAACCAGCGTGGCATCAACTCCACCGCCTACCAGCCGGGTCCGTACTCCAAGACCTATGAGTTCGGCGTGGTCAACTTCGTCGACTGGTACAGCGAGCGCATGCTGAGCAACCTCGGCGCAGAACCGGCGCCTTATCTCAAGGGCGTGCCGGTCACTGGCTGACACCGCAGGAGTTCGGCAGCGGCTACAGGATTATGTAGCCGCTGCCGCAGGCTGCGAACGGCTTGGGCGGCATTGCGACGCGGCGAGTTTGAGAGCGCTTGAGGTCCGGCGGAAAACCGTCAAGCAAGGTCCTGCGGACCTTGTCGCAGCCTCGCGGGCTCGGCAGCGGCTACAGGGCCTTCAGGGCTGTGACCAACTGACCGCGCCGGTCTCGCCAATGAAGTCTTCGCTGATCTGCGAGCCGCTCAACTTCACTCTCACATAGCCATTGCGCACCCGCAGCGGGTAGTTCGGATCACCCGCCGACAGGGTTTCCGACCACAGCACCTGAGGGTTGCCTTTCAATTCGCGGGTGACGCCATAGGGAATCGCCCCGTGGCCGATGCAGCGCCCGTACATACCGTCCTTGGGCGCATAGCAGATGCCGTTGTGCAGGTGCCCCCAGTACCAGTAGTCCGGCACCCGACCCAGGGCCGCGACCACCTGTTTGTACAGCGCGGTCTGCTGCTGGCCGCTGATATCCAGCCCCTGGTGATGACTGAGGACCATGATCTTGCGCCCCTGCCCCTTGCTCGCCACCAGGTCCTTGAGCCATTGCTGCTGCGGGGGATTGAGGTTGCCGTCCATGTACAGGTTCATTTCATCGGCGGCATAGGCGCTGTCCAGGCCGACGATCAGCCAGTGGCTGTTGAACAGGGCGAAGTAGCTGGTGCCTTGCTGCTTGGGAAACAGCGCGGCGATCTCGGCAAAGTAGCCATGGGCACCGCTGTACATTTCATGGTTGGAGTTGAGGCTGAATGACGCCTGGCGGCCCATGGGCCAGTCGGCAAGGTCGGCGTTCTCTTCGCTGCCGGTACCGGCGTAATACACATCTCCCAGGTGGACGGTGAAATCCGGCTGGTCCTGCTTGATCAGGTCCGCCACGCGCTGCGCCGCCGAATTGGGTTGGAAGTAGCCGGTGCCCCAATCCCCGGCCATGTCCAGCAGCACGTTGTCGGCCATCTCGATCAGCGCCGGGGTGGTGCCGAAGGTCGCGTGCTTGCGCAGGTTCTCGATCCAGTTGAGCAAGGCCTCGCTCCAGCGCAGGTCCAGCAGCTCCCATTGGCGACAACCCAGCAGGGTGCCGTCCTTCATCACCTGGGTCTGCAGCTCGGCCACCGTTTGCGGCAAGGGCTTGGCGTTCCCCAGGTGCAGGACCGACAGGCCGTGGGCCAGCTCCCAGGGCACCGGCGCCTGACCGGGGGGCAAGTCGCCGTGAATCAGGGCGTACTGCGCCTGGTCATGGGCGCGCTGCAGCAGTTGCACGATCGCCTGCAGCTCCTTCGGTTCAAGCTCGCTACGGAGTTTTTTCCAGGCCAGCTCGAGCCTGGCCAGCAGCCCGTCGACCCGGGCTTTGACCTGTTCGTATTCATGTTCCAGATTGCTCACAAATGACATGCCGGCATCCCTCTTGATGGTCCCTTTGCCCAAACGCCGAACGGGCGTCACAGGGTCTTCATGTATTCGATCAACTGCCACTTCTGCTCTGCGGAAAGCTGCGTGCCGTACAGATGGCCGCTGTTGCTGTTGCCCTCCAGGTGGGTGTCGTACTTGAAGGAGCCCGGCCCCTGCACCGCCGCGCCACTGGTGATGAAACCGACCTTCTGCGGGTCATACACATCCGAGCCGGTGTAGAACACCTGGGGCCGCAATTCCGGAGCCTGCAACAGGTCCCAGAGGCTCGGCACCGAGCCGTTGTGCAGATAAGGCGCCCGCAGCCAGACACCGTCGGTGGGGGTGTTGCTGTAGCTCTGGGTCTTGCGATAGGCACCGAAATCGAAAGGCGGCTTCTTGAACCCATGGAAGGCTTGCACCAGGCCGGTGGTGAAGGAGTCCAGGCGGTGGGGATCGGTGCCCAGCGTCTGGATATTGGTCGTGACCTGGCCGGTGTCGGCCTTGCCGAAATCATGGCAACCGGCACAGTTGGCCTCCCACAGCGGCTTGCCCTGCGCCACCTTGGCCTGGTCGAGGGCGAACGGCCAGGCCGGCGGTTTGTGCCCCAGCAGCCAGTTGGTGACACGGTTGAAGCTCTCAGGCAGCACCGATTCCGGAGTCGCGCCCACCGCCATCGCCGCCGCGTAGTTGCGCTCGCGGATCTGGTTGTTGTTGCCGTCCCAGTGCAGGTACATCGATTCCCGCGGCTTCTGGTTCCAGATCTGCGGCAGGTCCACGGTGCCGATGGTGGAGTCGTTGGGGAAGCCGAACACCACCATCTTGGTCGGGTTGAAGGTGTCGGTGCGCCCTGGCCCTTGCTGCGGCCGCAGCTTCTGCCAGGCATAGGCCTGCTTCTGCTTGAGCAGCGCGCTCTTGGCCATGGGCATGATCAGGTAGCGGTTGTACAGGCGTTCGACAAAGCCCAGCTGGAACTTGGCGTTGATCGCGTTCATCAGCGCATCCACGGTGAATTTCGGATCGCTGGCGCAATCGTAGGCGAACCACTGGAAGGCCTGGAGCTGCATCAGGTTGGCCGGTGCGGTGGGCACCACCTGGGACACATCGCTGGCGCTGGCCCGGTAGGCACCGGTGTGGCACAGGGCGCAGTTGGGCTCCACCGTGGGGTAGCCGAGCTGCCGCTTGGCCATGCCCACCGGCAGGTCCCGGCCGTTCTCGTAGAGGAAGCCGAAGACCTCGTAACCGCCGGGGCGCGGGAGTTTTTCCGGGCACAGTTGCGGCAGCACGGCAAACAGGTAGTAAGGAATCCGCGCTTCGATCCCCAGGCCGATGGCGGCGTACTTGAAGTGATCCTCGTCGGAGGCTTCCGGCGGCTGGGGCACCTCGCGAATCATGTTGACCCACGTGGCATAACCGACCACCCCCAGGACCAGCAGCAGGACCAGGCTGCCCACGCGAAAGCTGTGGCGCTTCCAGCAGGCGGCCCAGTACTGGCGCCAGTCGTGCAGCCCGGCACAGAGCAGGGCCCAGGGCCGGTTGGCCGGGGCACTGCCCAGGTACAGCAGGATGCCGAGGATCAGGAACATGCTGAGGTCGCCCATCAGCATGGGCACGAACACCTGGGCCTGGTTGCTGGTATTGATCAGGTAGATCCAGAACGCCACGGCGATCAGCCGCGACAGCACGCACAGCCAGGAATGCACCACGAAGCGCGGCGCGTTACAGCCCGAAGGCATGTAGAACAGGCTGATGCCCACCAGCAGCATGCCGGTGTTTTCCAGCCAGGGGTCGGACAGCACCGGCGGCAGGCCGACCACCGCGGTCAGCAGCGCCGGGGCAAACAGCGCCGGCAGGGCGAACACCATGTTCATGGCGATGCCCAGCCAGATGAAGCGTTGGAACCAGCGGATATAAGCGTTCATATCAACCTTCCCTGCATCCATGTGTAGCGGCCGCCGCAGCCTGCACTTGGCCTCCAAGCGCGCTTGCTGCGGTGCCTGTTGCCTGATCTGGAGCGGGCCCGCGGCGATCTTGCCGCGGGCTGGCCTGGGTCAGCCCCGGGCGGTCTTTTCCAGGTGCGCCAGCATCAGCGGGTACACGTCGACCACCGCGTTCTTGCCGAAGATGCAGTCGATGTGTCCGTAACCCGGCACCACGTGGCGGCTGAACAACTCGGGGCCATGCAGTTGGCACAGGCGTTCATAGGTCTTCTGCGTGCTTAGCGGCAGGTAGCACTGGTTGTCGGCGCCACTGATAAAGCAGATGGGCAACTTCAGCCGATCGAAATGCGGCATGTAGACGTCACGCCCCTTGAAGTCCACCAGGTGCCCCTTGCGACAGATCAGTGCCAGATGCTCGAAGGTCTCGATGTTGGAGGCGCCGAACAGCTCGTGCAGGTTGTCGTGCAGGGTCTGGTTGAGGGTGTCATGGCGGTACAGCGAGGCGTACATGAAGGTGATGCGGTGGCACACCGGATTGGTGCAGTAACCCTGGGCCTCGATCCGCGCGTAGCCGTTGAGCGCCGTGTCGTAGAGGCGGTTGAACAGGCTTTCCTTGCTGTCGGCGTAGGCCGTCAGGGACTTGATGCCGATGGCGTCGAGCATGCCCGGCAGGTGCAATCCGGCCTTGATCCCGGTGGCGGTGGCCACCACGGTATCGGCGGCAATCTGCGAGCAGACCACCGAGCGCACGTCCTCCAGGCCCGCCAGCAGCGACATGAAGAAGGTCGTGGCGCCGTAGCAATGCACCACGCATTGCACGTCACGGGCCCCGGTCGCCTGCTTGATCTGGCCGATGGCGGCCTTGAAATCATAGGCCGCGATCTGGTCGCCATTGCATTCCCGCTTGCTCGCCGGCAACAGGATGCTGACCCGGAAATCCAGGAGCCAGACGTCATAGTCGTGCTTGCACAGGTACTCCAGCAGGTTGGTCTGGATGGTGTCGGTGGAGAAGATGTTGGAGCCCACGCCAAGCCCGTGCACCAGCATCACCGGGCCTTTGCTGCCGGCCTGGTAGCGGGTCAGGCGCAGCTGCACCCGGTCTTCGGTCTCGAAGAACTGCACCGTGGGCACTGGCGCATCCAGGGGCCGCTTGTTCCGCGGCGGCGCGTCGGGGTTGAAGTAGATGTCTCCGGCGAACACGCCGCCGTAGCTCTCCCAGAGAATCCCGGCGAAGAACTTGCCGAAGCGCGCCAGGGCCTCGATGCGCTCACGCTCGTTGCGCGCATTGAGCACCTTCATGGTGGTCATCTGCCTGGCGAAGTCCGCCGGCAGGATGTGCATCACCCCGGAGCCCAGCACCGGGCCGCTCTTGTCCTGGCCGCGGTACAGGGTCACGTACAGGGTGCTGGTGTCGGGCCAGATGTTCAGCACGCCGTGATCCTCGGGCACGGTCTTGAACGCGCTGAAGTAGTACTGGTTGCCGTCCTCGGCGGTCAGGCGCATGTCGTAGTTCATGTGGCGCACGCCCACCTGCTGCTGGAACTCCTCGAACAGGTTGAACACCCCGTGGCTGGCCACCAGGGGCTGAGCCGACAGCGCCGGAGCCTCCAGGGTGCCCACCAGGGTGGCGGCGTGCTCGGGCTCCTTGATCATCCGGTTGAGGTCGTTGGCCGTGATGGTCAGGGTGAACTCGATGGGAGAGTTCTGCGCCTCGCCGCGCTTGGCCGCCTCCTGATAGAGCGCCAGATCGGTGCCCTGGGGCTGGGTGAAGGCCGTGGAAAAATATCCCTTCATGGTCTCGGTGAACTGCACGCCCAGGGTCGGTGCCGGCACCGCCTTGCTGGGGGCCGAGGGCAGGCTGTAGTCAATCTTCCAGCCGCGATCCTCAGCCAGCAGGCGCATGTTGCGCTCGCTGACCGCCGAGATGGTCAGCAGCGGATTGACCGCCAGTGAAGTCGGAATCACCGCGCCGTCCGCCACATACAACCCGGGATAGACCTCGGTGCCGCTGGCGCCGCAAAACACCTGGCCTTTGTGGTTGACCACCCCCTGAGCGGCGTCTTCGCCCATGACGCAGCCGCCCAGCGGGTGCACCGAAACGATGCTGTGCTTGAGCAGCTTGGTCCAGATCGGGTTCTCCACCCAGACTCCGCCCAGCGCCTTGGTGCTCTGGTACAGGCGCTCGTTGCCAAGAATCACGTTGGGCTGCTGGCCAACGCCCGGCCAGTCGATGCGCAGTTGATCCTTGGCGTCCAGCAGCATGCGGCCGCGGCCATCGTCATGGCTCATGATCAGGTAGGTCTGCATGTTGTGCAGCGCACCGTAATAAGGCCCTCGCAGAAAGCTCTCGGCCTCGCGCTCCTTGTAGCCCAACTGAGCGCTGAGGCTGTTGTCGGTGGCCTTGCCCAGGGTCGCGGCAAACAGCGCCATGCTGGGCACCATGGCCCGGCCCAGGGCACCGGGAATCGACCCCTCCTCGATGACCATGCGGCTGCGCCAGTCGCCTTCGGTGCGCATGTCGATGATGGAGGTGATGCACGGCCCCACGGGTTTGAGCTCACTGGCCGAATGGGTGCCGAAGCCGATGCCGTTGATGGTCTGCTCACAGTTGTGGCCGAACCCGAGGATGTCGCCGTTACCGCTCATGTGCTCACCCAGCTGGTCCGAGGTGGACAGGCCCTTGGCCTTGGAGCGCAGGAGAATTTCCGTGGAACCCAGGGTGCCGGCACTGAGCACCACAATGTCGGCCTTGACGAACAGGGTCGGCGCCGAGAACTTCTCGCGACCGCTGTCCAGGTATTGGAAATGCACGATCCAGCCATCGCCCTCCCGCTCCAGGTAGCGCACTTCGGCCTGGCAGAAAATCTCGGCGCCATGATTGCTGGCGTCCGGCAGGTAATTCATCAAGGTGGTGTTCTTGGCCTTGTTGTTACAGCCCGAGACACAGTCGCCACAGTGGTTGCACGGCAGTTGCTCGACCCCGACATGGTTGAGGTTGTTGGGCAGCTTGGCGAAGGTCACGTTGATCGGCGGCTTGTAGAAGTGCGCACCCTGCTTGAGATACTCCGCGGACTTCTGGTTGGCCTGGAGCTTGGGCAAGGTCGGCGCCGAGTCGGGATAGGGATTGGGCTTGAGCATCTCCCGGGCCCGGGCATATCCCTCCTTGAGCAGGGTATCGCGATGCTCGCGCACCGCCCGGGGCCAGCGCGGGTCGTCGAAGACCCCGGGTTCGGGCTCCAGGGCGACGTTGGCATTGATCAGCGACGTGCCTCCCAGGCCGCAACCGACCACCACGTTCTGCTGGGCGTTGACGTGCAGATCGAAGAGCCCGGTGCGCGAACCGATGTGGCCGTCGGGGTCATGCACCTGCAGCTCTTCGGTGGCAGTAGCCAGGGTGTTGGGGTACTCGCCCGGCTGGATCTCCCGCCCTCGCTCCAGCAGGCAGACACGCCGACCGGCCCGGGACAATCGGGAAGCGGCGATGCCACCTCCGTAGCCGGAACCGATGACAACAACGTCGTAGTGTTCCTGGATCTCGCTGATGGGGGTCGCGATCCGAGTCATGGCGGGGTTCCTCTCAGGCTGATGGGGCAACTCTGTGGTCGCCTCTAATGGGTGCATCCGTCAGCGCGCAGGCAGCCGAACAGGCAGGCCTTGGCGCCTGAAACACAAGCAGTGAAGGGACAAAACGAAGGGCAGGGCTACAGACGTGCGCGCTGGTTGGCGGCACGGCGACGGGTACGTCTAGGGAGGGGGGCCCCGGTCGGATAAACCTGCGATAAACGACAATCCATTGCCTGCACTCCCTGAGCCGGATGTGGATAAGTTGCCGCTAAGTCCTTGTGGCATCAGTGAAGACAGGCCACCTATCACTGTCAAGAAAGCCATTAGAACTGTACGAAATTTGATCTATTGCCGTACACGCTATGGATTACAGGGGGTGCAGCCTTCCGCGAACATGTTATCCACACCTTGGCCCACAGCAACTGTGGGCAAATGAGCGAGGGTTGGGGATATTTCAGCAGGCAATGCCAAGAAAATCCGTGACTTATGGGAAAACAGCGGTTTTGCCGGCAATTGATCAATTATTGAACAAAGCTCTGAAAGGCACGTATTCAGAGGCCTGTAGAGGAAGGCGAACACCTTATCCACAGAACGGCCAACAGACTTTGGGGGCAACTGGGGTCAGAAGCATCAGCAACTGTGGAAAACCCCTGGAGGCCGCGAAATATCGAGGCTTTACCCGAATAATCGAGCCTGAACAGCGTATTTGGATGTTTTTTGATCAAACCATTCAAACTCAGGTTCTACGGGGCCTGCAGCGCTAAGCGAACATCTTATCCACAGAAGCGCCAACAGACTTTGGGGGCAAGTGCTGTGCAAAAGTCTCTTCGACTACTTCCCTGCCCTGGAAAAAAAGCCATGAAAATCGCCAGCTTAGACTGATCAAAATTCGAACAGACGGCTACAGGGCTTGTTCCACAAGGGCTTGAGCAAGGCGCGAACACCTTATCCACAGGTACGCACACAGGGATTGTGAGTAAACCCACCAGCCCCTTATCGGAGCTGGCTTGCCAGGGAACGACGATGCCCAGAGGTGAGCAAAACCCTAGCGGCCCCTTCGCCGACAAGCCGGCTCCTACGGCGGGTGCAGGCGCGATTTCCCTGGTAGGAGCTGGCTTGCCAGCGAACGGCGGTGCCCAGAGGTGGGTGCACGGCCCGAGGGCTGTGCATAAGCCTGAGCTCAGCGGACCACGCCCTCTTCGATGAGCAACTTGAGAATGGCCTCGGCGCCGGCCTCGGGGCTCACGCCCTTGAGCACTTGGCCGGTGCCGCCGCTGGCCTTGGCGGTGGCGGCCTTCATGCGATCCGCGCCGCTCTTGGCCTTGATCACTTTCAGGCGCTTGGGCCGCGGTTTGGCCGGTTGCAGGCTGGAGGCTGTGAATAACTCGTCTTCCACCACCACGACCTGATCGGCCTGCAACAGACCACGGCGCGCCGGGCCATAGGCGCTCTGACGCGGTTTCGGCGCGGCGTTATCCACAGTGGCGAGAAACGGCAGGCGCACCTTGAGCCGCCGCCGCTGGCCACGGGGCAAGGCTTGCAGGACATGGGCCACGCCATCGGCCAGGGATTCGACTTGCGCCAGTCCCACCACCAGCGGCCAGCCGAGGTTTTCCGCCAGCAAAAACGGCAGCATGCCGGAGCCTTCGCCGGTTTCTGCCTGGCTGCCGGTGAGCACCATCTGAGCGCCCGCGTCGCGCAGGTACTGGGTCAGGATCGGCAAAGCATCGGCGCCTGCCGGTTGCTCCAGCACGTGCAACTGGTCCAGGCCCATGCCCAGGTAAGCGCGCAGGGCCGGTTCGGCGACGTCGCCGGCATGCAGCACCTGCAGTTTGTCCCCCGCCAGTTGCAGGCCCAGTTCCACCGCACGGGCGTCTTGCTCGGCACGCCGTGGACGGCCGGAGGTCGGGTGAGCGCCTATCGATACCAGGCTGATCACAGTGCTGTTCATAACGTCCCCTTAAGCGGCATCGCGCTTGGCATCGTTGCGGTAAGCCGCTACCGCCGCGATCAAGGCCTTGAGAATTTCCGCGCTGTCGCCAATCACCGACAAGTCGGCGCGTTTGATCATGTCGCAGCCCGGGTCGAGGTTGATGGCCACCACCTTGTCGCAGGCGCCGATGCCCTGCAGGTGCTGGATCGCCCCGGAAATCCCCACCGCCACGTAGACCCGCGCGGTGACCCAGATGCCGCTGGCCCCCACTTGCCGATCCCGGGCCATGAAGCCGTCGTCCACCGCCACCCGCGAGGCGCCTTCGGTAGCACCCAGGGCCGCGGCGGTCTGGTGAAACAGTGGCCAGTCCTTGACCCCGTTGCCCCCGGAAAAGATGAATTCGGCCTCGGCCATGGGAATCGCCGCCGGGTCCACCGCCACCGCGCCCAGATCCTCGATCCGCGCCAGACTGCGGGCCACCGTTGTGGATAACTCCACCGGCAAGGCTTCGTGGCGGGTTTCGCTGACCGGCTCGGCGCATTCGGCGGCGGCCAGGATCAAGCGTGGCGCTGGCCGCGCCAGGTCCTGCAGCCCGGCACCGGCACGGCCGATGCACTGCCCGTCCTTGACCTGCCAGACCCGGGTCGCCGGGCGTTCGCCCAGGGCCGCGGCCAAACGCCGGCCCAGTTCGCCGCCACCGCTGCGGCTGTCGGGCAGCAGCCAGTGACGCGGGCTGAACTGGTTATCCACAGCCCGCAGGCCCTGCACCCGTTGTTCCGGTGCATAACCGTCGAACTCGCTGCCTTGCAGCACCAGCAGGCGGTCGACGCCGGCCGTGGCAAAGGCCGATTCCTTGTGCTCGCCAAACACCACCGCCAGCACCGCGCCGTCCTGGCCCGCCAACTGGCGGGCCAGGCCCAGCAGGTCGCGGTCGTGGCTGCTCAGGCGGCCGCCGACCATGTCCGGCACCACGCTGATGTAGAACGCCGGCTGCGCCACCTGATGCAGCGGCAACTGCACCTCGGCCGCGGCCGTGCGCTTGGCGCTACCGCCCTGCTGGGCGCCACTGCGGTCGATGCGCTTGAGGCCGTTGGGGCCGATAAAACCGATGCCATGGGGATTCTTGCGGATCAGGCCATTGGGCCCCATCCAGCTGTGTTGCGCCGGCTGCATGGCCGCGTGTAGCGGGTGCAGGCGGTTGCGGGCAATCCATTCGGCCCGGGGATCGCGGCGGATAATGTCGCTCATCAGTGCACCTCCGCAGGTTCGGGTTTCACCGACGCCGGCGCTTTGCCCGGGGCGGCGTCTTCGAGCAAGGCATCGGCCACCAGTTCGGCGATGTCCTTGATCATCGGCCGCGGCTCTACCACCCCTTCGAGCATGGCCGTGCACTGTGGACAACCCACGGCCACCAGCTCGGCGCCGGTCTCGCGGATGTCTTCCATGCGCATGTCGGGTATCCGTTGCTTGCCCGGAATGTCGGTGATCGGCGCCCCGCCGCCACCGCCGCAGCAACGGGAACGGAAGCCCGAGCGCTGCATTTCCTTGATCTCGATGCCCAGGGCCCGCAGTACGTCCCGAGGGGCTTGGTACTCGCCGTTGTAGCGGCCCAGGTAGCAAGGATCGTGATAGGTCACGCTGCTGCCTTTGTGCTGGCCCAGGTTCAGCGCACCGGCGCCGATCAGTTCGGCCAGGTAAGTGCTGTGGTGCTGCACCAGATAGTGGCCGTTGAAGGCGCCGTACTCGTTTTTCAGCACATGGAAACTGTGGGGATCGCAGGTGACGATGCGCTTGAAGCGGTACTTGGCCAGGGTCTGGATATTGCGCTTGGCCAACAGCTGGAAGGTTGCTTCGTCGCCCAGGCGCCGGGCCACATCGCCGCTGTCACGCTCTTCCAGGCCGAGCACGGCGAAGTCCACTTTGGCCGCTTTCAGCACTTTGACGAAGGCGCGCAGGGTGCGCTGGTTGCGCATGTCGAAGGCGCCGTCGCCGACCCAGAACAGCACATCGGTACTCTGCTTGTCGCTAAGCAGGGACAGGTTCAGGTCCGCCGCCCAGTTCATCCGTCCGCCCGGGTTGAAGCCGCCGGGGTTGTCGGTGGCGATGAGGTTTTCCAGGACCTCGGCGCCCTTGTTCGGCGTCGCGCCCTTCTCCAGGGTCAGATGGCGACGCATGTCGACGATGGCATCGACGTGCTCGATCATCATCGGGCATTCCTCGACGCAGGCCCGGCAGGTGGTGCAGGACCACAGGGTCTCGGCGTCCACCAGGCCGTTGACGATAGGCTGGTGCGGATGGCCGCCATGTTCGCCGATGGGCTTTCCTGGGTAAGGGCTACCAGCGAACTGCGCGTCGGTGCCACCAGCCAGGCCGACCACCATGTCCTGGATCAGCTTCTTCGGGTTCAGCGGCTGGCCGGCGGCGAAGGCCGGGCACGCCGCCTCGCACTTGCCGCACTGCACGCAGGCGTCGAAGCCCAGCAGCTGGTTCCAGGTGAAATCCTTGGGCTTTTCCACCCCCAAAGGCGCGCTCGGGTCTTCCAGGTCCAGGGGCTTAAGGCCCGTGGAACGGCCACCACCAAAGCGTTCCGCGCGACGGTGCCAGGCCAGGTGCAAGGCGCCAGCGAAGGCGTGCTTCATCGGCCCGCCCCAGGTCATGCCGAAGAACAGCTCGGACACGCCCCACAGCACACCGACCGCCAGAATCGTCGCCAGCAGCCAGCCACCGAAATGTTCGGGAAGGATGCCCGCCACCGGCAAGGTCACCACAAAGAAACTCACCGAGAACGCCAGCAGGCTTTTCGGCAGGCGCATCCACGGGCCCTTGGACAGGCGTTCCGGTGGGTTGCGCCGACGCTTGGCGACGAACAGCGCGCCGACGAACATCAGCGTGGTCGCCAGCAGCAAGGCGTAGCCGAGGATGCGGTTATGCAGACCAAAACCATGCACCAGGATCGCCAGCACCGCCGCCAGGACAAAGCCGCCCGCCGTGGCCACGTGGGTGTTGGCCATGTATTTGTCCCGGGCCACCACATGGTGCAGATCCACCATGTAGCGCTTGGGCATGGCCAGCAGCCCGCCGATCAGATCGACCTTGGAGGCTCGCCCCTGGCGCCACATGGCCACGCGCCGCAGCGCGCCGAGGACCGCGAGGCCGACGGCGGCGAACAACAGAATGGGAAGAAGGGTGTTCAACATGGTGGAGCTCCCAAAGACCGGGTCGGTCGTTGTAGCCGCTGCCGCAGGCTGCGCCCGGGCGGCACTGCGTCACAGGACAGATGCTCTTGAGGGCCCCGGAAGGCCCTTCGGGCCTTATCGCAGCCTGCGGCAGCGGCTACAGGTGGCTTAGAAATCCTTGCACAGGCGCAGTGCGTCGTAGATCGCAGCATGGGTGTTGCGCTGGGATACGCAGTCGCCGATGCGGAACAACAGGTAGCCCTCCCCCGTCTCGCTCAGGCACGGCTGCGGCTTGATCGCGAACAGCGCCTCGACGTCCATCTGGCCTTTGTTGCGCGAACCTTCCTTGAGCCCGTAGTAGAGCTCTTCGTCAGGACGCACGCCGTTTTCCACCACCACCTGATCCACCACCCGCTCTTCGCGGGCGCCGGTGTATTCGTTCTCCAGCACCGCCACCAGCTTGTCGCCCTCGCGGTAGACCTTCTCCAGGGTCAGGTCCCCGGTCATGATCACTTCCTTGGGGTACAGGCTGCGGTAGTAGGTAGGGAACGAGGTGCCGCCCACGGCGATGCCCGGCTTGATGTCGTCGGTGACGATCTCCACTTGCGAGCCCTTGTCGGCGATGAAGTCGGTGACCGACATGCCGGTGAACTCGCAGATGGTGTCGTACACCAGCACGTTCTTGCCCGGCGCCACCTTGCCGTCGAGGATGTCCCAGCTGCTGACCACCAACCCTTCGGCGGCGCCCCAGTGCTCGTTCTGCTCGATGAACGGATGGCCGCCCACGGCCAGCACCACCACGTCGGGGCGCAGGTCGAGGATGGTCGCGGTGTCCGCCGCGGTGCCCAGGCGCAGGTCGACTTTCAAGCGCGCCAGTTCCAGCTGATACCAGCGGGTAATGCCGGCGATCTGATCCCGTTGCGGGGCCTTGGAGGCGGTGGTGATCTGCCCGCCAATGGCGTCTTTTTTCTCGAACAGGGTCACGTCGTGGCCACGTTCGGCCGCCACGCGAGCGGCTTCCATACCGGCAGGGCCGGCGCCGACCACCACCACCTTGCGCTTGATGCCAGTGGTCTTCTCGATGATGTGCGGCACGCCCATGTATTCACGGGAGGTGGCGGCGTTCTGGATGCACAGCACGTCCAGGCCCTGGTACTGGCGGTCGATGCAATAGTTGGCACCGACGCACTGCTTGATCTGGTCGATCTGGCCCATCTTGATCTTGGCGATCAGGTGCGGGTCGGCCATGTGGGCGCGGGTCATGCCGACCATGTCGACGTAACCGCCTTCGAGAATCCGCGTGGCCTGGTTCGGGTCCTTGATGTTCTGTGCGTGCAGCACCGGGACCTTGACCACTTCCTTGATGCCCGCCGCCAGGTGCAGGAACGGCTCCGGCGGGAAGCTCATGTTGGGGATCACGTTGGCCAGGGTGTTGTGGGTGTCGCAGCCCGAGCCGACCACGCCGATGAAGTCCAGCATGCCGGTGTCGTCGTAATACTTGGCGATCTGCTTCATGTCCTCGTGGGACAGGCCGTCCGGGTGGAATTCGTCGCCACACAGGCGCATGCCGACACAGAAGTCGTCGCCCACTTCAGCGCGCACCGCCTTGAGTACTTCCAGGCCGAAGCGCATGCGTTTCTCGAAAGTGCCGCCCCATTCGTCGGTGCGCTTGTTGACCCGCGGGCTCCAGAACTGGTCGATCATGTGCTGGTGCACCGCCGACAGCTCGACGCCGTCCAGGCCGCCAGCCTTGGCCCGACGCGCAGCCTGGGCGTAGTTGCCGATCACCCGCCAGATCTCTTCCGGCTCGATGGTCTTGCAAGTGGCGCGGTGCACCGGCTCACGCACCCCGGACGGCGACATCAGGGTCGGCCAGTTGAAGCCGTCCCAACGCGAGCGGCGGCCCATGTGGGTAATCTGGATCATGATCTTGGCGCCATGCTTGTGCATGGCGTCGGCCAAGTTCTGGAAGTGCGGGATGATGCGGTCGGTGGACAGGTTCACCGAGCTCCACCATTCCTGGGGGCTGTCGATGGCCACCACCGAGGAACCACCGCAGATGGCCAGGCCGATGCCGCCCTTGGCCTTTTCTTCGTAGTACTTCACATACCGTTCAGTCGTCATGCCGCCGTCGGTGGCATAGACCTCAGCGTGGGCGGTGCTCAGCACACGGTTGCGGATGGTCAGTTTGCCGATCTGGATCGGCTGGAACATCGCTTCGAAAGCCATTTTTCTTAACTCCGCTTACAACGGTTTGACGACGAACAGGCCATCGTCGTGGCCTTCTTCGGAACCACCGTAAACCTGCTCTGCCACGGTGCGGATCTTGCTGCCACGGGCTTCCAGGATCTGGTCCATGGCACCGGCGAACCAGCCGGTGAACATGTAGTCCACCTTGCGCCCGACCTTGCCGTACACGTAGACGAACGCCGAGTGCTCGAGCTTGACGCTGGCGGTGCCTTTATCCAGGTCGATGTCCTGGATCTTGAACAGGCCCCAGCCGCGCTGGGACAGACGCTTCATGTAGTGCTCGAACACTGCGACGCCTTCCAGGCCGTGGCATTCGGCTTCTTTTTCGCACCAGTGCCAGGCGGACTTGTAGCCGGCCTTGTAGAGGATCTCGGCGTAGGCATCGGCGCCCAGGACTTCCTCGATGCCCATGTGGTTGTTGACGAAGAAATGCCGTGGCACGTAGAGCATCGGCAGGGCGTCGGAGGTCCAGACACCGGTTTCGCTGTCGACTTCGATAGGCAGTTGCGGGGCGATCTTGGCCATGTTTCAAAACTCCGGAATTCTGTGGATAAGTACGTCTGTAGCCGCTACCGCAGGCTGCGAAAAGGCTCCAAGAGCCTTCCGAGGGCCGCAAGAGCGCGTCTCCTTCGGAGCCGATCGCAGCCTGCGGCAGCGGCTACAGGAATGTGCTGTGGGGGGTGGCCTTATTCGCCCCAGACGTCCTTCAGGACGCTGACCCAGTTCTCGCCCATGATCTTGCGCACCACGCGCTCGCTGTGGCCGCGCTTGAGCAGGGTCTCGGTGAGGTTGGGGAACTCGCCCACGGTGCGGATGCCCAGGGGGTTGATGATCTTGCCGAAGTTGGTCAGGCGCCGGGCGTAGCCCTTGTCGTGGGTCAGGTACTCGAAGAAGTCCTGGCCGTGGCCCTGGGTGAAGTCGGTGCCGATGCCGATGGAATCCTCACCGACGATGTTCATGGTGTATTCGATGGCTTCGGCGTAATCGTCGATGGTCGAATCGATGCCCTTGGCCAGGAACGGCGCGAACATGGTCACGCCGACGAAACCGCCGTGGTCGGCGATGAATTTCAACTCGGCGTCGGACTTGTTGCGCGGGTGCTCCTTGAGCCCGGACGGCAGGCAGTGGGAGTAGCAGACCGGTTTCTTGGATTCGAGGATCACTTCCTCGCTGGTCTTGGAGCCGACGTGGGACAGGTCGCACATGACCCCGACGCGGTTCATCTCGGCGACGATCTCGCGGCCGAACCCCGAGAGCCCGCCATCACGCTCGTAGCAGCCGGTGCCCACCAGGTTCTGGGTGTTGTAGCACATCTGCACAATGCCCACGCCCAGCTGCTTGAACACCTCGACGTAGCCGATCTGGTCTTCGAAAGCGTGGGCATTCTGGAAGCCGAAGAGGATGCCGGTCTTGCCCACTTCCTTGGCCTTGCGGATATCCGCGGTGGTGCGCACCGGCATCACCAGGTCGCTGTTTTCGCGAATCAGTTTCTGGCTGGCGGCAATGTTGTTGACCGTGGCCTGAAACCCTTCCCAAACCGACACCGTGCAGTTGGCTGCGGTCAGGCCGCCCTTGCGCATGTCCTCGAACAGCTCGCGGTTCCACTTGGCAATGATCAGCCCGTCGATAACGATGCTGTCGGCGTGTAATTCGGCTGGGCTCATCAGGCTGTCCCCTTATTGGCGATTCCTGCGCCGAATCGTCTGCCGGCGCTTTGGGGTCAGCATATGCTTGAGGGCCGGGGCGCCCCGGTGCAAAAACGACAGGGGAATTGCCGAAAGCGTCAAGACCCGACAAAGGGCCGGATGTAGGGGCATGGCGCCCTCTGTTCTTTGCCTGGGGCTTGCGCCAGAATTCGCCGCTTCAACGAAAGCTTCACTGGATGAGGGGCAGTGCTGCAATGAAACCGATCTTCCTGGCCTTGATATTGATAGCCACCGGCGTACAGGCGGCCGAAGAGGCCGACAGCACGCCCTGCGACGGCGTGGAAAACGACGTGCAGACCCTGGAATGCGCGACCTACAACCGCACCACCGCCGAGCAGTTGCTGAGCGACAACGTGCAAAGCCTGCTGGAACGCCTGGGCACCCTGTACGGCAACGACAAGGCGCAACTGGCCGACATCAGCGCCAAGGTCAAGAACGCCCAGCAGCTGTGGCAGAAGCAGCGCGACGCCGACTGCGCGGTGGAATCCTTCCCGGCCAAGCCCGGAACCAAGGCCTACACCATCGCCACCAATGATTGCCTGGCACGGATGAGCGACGAGCGCTCGGAGTTCATCGAGTCCATCGCCCAGGAATGACCCGCCACCGGTAGGAGCGGGCTTGCCCGCGAAGCATGCCCGACCCCGCCCCGTGTCGCGGCGGGAAAAGCTTCGCGAGCAAGCTCGCTCCTACGCAGGTCATGGAGTCAGGCGCCGCCGCGAAAGCACGAGACACCCCAGGCCGTCAGCTTGAACGGCAGATGGTAGTGCTGGCGCGGATCATCCAGTCCGAAGCGATACACCAGCACATCGAGAAACGGCACTTGCGGTGACGCCTGGCCCTGGGCTCGATAGAACGCCGCCACGTCCAGCTCCACCTCGTAGACGCCCCGGTCGAAGCGGGCCGCCAGCTCGCTCAGCGGGGCCAGCAGGCCGTTGTCGGCAATCTGCCCTTCGCAGAGCCACTCCTCGCCCAGGCGGCGTACCCGAACCTGCATGCCTGCGGCCACCTTGCCGCTGGCGACATCCACCACATGGATGGACACTCCGCCGTTCATTTCCAGAACCCCACGTGAGCCTGGGCCGCTTCGTGTTCCAGCATCGGCCCCAGCACCGGGATCTGCCGCTGCCCCCGGGCAAAGACTTCACGGCATGGCAGGGAAAAGGTCGGATTTTCCGGGTGATCGCCGGTCAGTGCCAGCAAGGCGTGTTCGGACAGGGCGTAGACCACCCGACCAATCCCGGTCCAGTAGATGGCCCCGGCGCACATGCAGCAGGGCTCGGCGCTGGTGTACAGGGTGCACTGGGCCAGCTCCTCGGGGCCCAGGAGCCTTGCGGCCTTGGCGGCAGCGGCGAGTTCGGCGTGCTGGGTCGGGTCGCCTTCGGGGGGCATGGAGTTGTTGCCGGCACTGGCAATGATCTTGCCGTTGCGGTCCGCCACCAGGGCGGCGAACGGGTGGCGACCGCGGGCCTTGGCCTCTTCGGCCAGCTCAATGCTCTGGCGCAGCAGTTGCAGGTCCAGCTGGCTGACGCCGGCAGGGATGGGGGAAAGAATCTGGGTCATCTTGACCTCCTTTTCATGGACAGGGGCCCGCCGAAAAAAGCGGGCCTGATAGCCGTCTTCAGTCACCAAGCCCGGCCTGGGCGGCCAGTTCTTGGGCCGCAGACATGCGGGGATTGAGCAGCAGGTTGAGCACGATGGCGGTGAGGGCGCCGAGGAAGATGCCGCTTTCCAGCAACAACTTGAGGGGGCCGTGGGCCTGGGCGAACAACGAAGGAAAGGACATCGGCAGCACGCCGACACTGACCGACACGGCGACGATGATGCCGTTGCCAGTGCCCTCGAACCTCACCCGTGACAGCTCCTGGATGCCGGCCACGGTGGTCATGCCGAACATGACGATGGCGCAGCCCCCCAGTACCGGGGTCGGCACCGCAGCCACCAGCGCCCCGAGCTTGGGAAACAGCCCCATGAGCACCATGATCGCGCCGGCTGCCGCCACCACGAAGCGGCTCTTGATCTTGGAGAGCGCGATCAGTCCGGTGTTCTGGGTAAAGGCGTTGTAGGGGAAGCTGTTGAACAGGCCGCCGAGCAGGGTGGACAGGCCGTCGGCGCGAAAGGCGTCGCCCAGGGTGCGCTGGGTGGTCGGCTTGCCGGTGAGCTTGCCAATGGCCAGGCAGTTGCCGGTGGTCTCGGCCATGATCACCAGCATCGCCAGGGTCATGATCAGGATCGGCATCAGGGAGAATTGCGGAACCCCGAAGGCCATGGGCGGGCTCAGCTCGAACCATGCCGCTTCGCCCACCTGGGTAAAGTGGGTCATGCCGCAGGCCGCAGCGATCAGGCTGCCCACCAGCAGCCCGATCAGCACACTGAGGTTGCCGATAAAGCCGGAGAACTTGCCATAGATCACCAGGGTCACCGCCACCGTGGCCAGCCCCAGCAACAGGTTGGCCGGTGCGCCGAAATCCTCGGCGGCGGGGTTGCCGCCCCCCAGCCAGACGGCCGCCGCCGGCATCAAAGAAATGCCGATGATGGTGATCAGACTGCCGATCACCACCGGTGGAAAGAACCTCAGCAGACGGCTGAACAGCGGAGCCATGGCAATGGTCAGGACCCCGGCGGCGATTACCGCGCCGAACACCTCGGCCAGGCCGAACTGCTTGCCGATCATGATCATCGGCGCCAGGGCAATGAAGGAGCAGCCCTGGATCAACGGCAAGCGTGCGCCGAAGCGCCAGAAGCCCAGGGTCTGGATCAGGGTGGCAACGCCGGACGTCAACAGGTTGGCGTTGATCAGTAAAACCACCTGGGCCGCAGTCAAGCCCAGGGCATTGCCTAGAATCAACGGCACCGCCACCGCACCGGCATACATCACCAGCACATGCTGCAGGCCGAAGGTGAACAACTGGCGAACGGGCAGGACCTCGTCCACTGGGTGAACCCGGGGAATGTTCATGTCGCAGATCTCCTGAAAGTGCAGCTCTTGTTGTTGTTCTGGCAGGCATCCGGGGGCAATGCCCCGGCAGGATGTACGAACGTCGGCGCCCATGATCTGTGCTTGAATACGATGCAACAAATGAGCAGCCATCGTTTTTAACGATGGATTGGACAGCCCTGTCCTGGGGGCGGGAGACGCGATGCGCTTTTCACTGGAACAACTGCAGATGTTCGTTCAGGCCGCACAAACCGGCTCGTTCTCGGCCGCTGCCCGCAAGCTGGGCAAGACCCAGTCCACGGTCAGCGTGGCCATTGCCAACCTGGAGGCCGACCTGGGGGTGGAGCTGTTCGACCGCAGCAGCCGCAGCCCGGTGCTGACCGCCAGCGGAAAGAAGATGCTGCTGCAGGCCGAGGCGGTGCTGGAGCGCTGCCTGACCCTGCAAGCCAATGCCGACTGCCTGTCGGAGGCGCTGGAACCGCAGTTGTCCATCGTGATCGAAACCCCTTACGGCCCGCTGATGCCGGTCTTGCGCGAGTTCGAGCAGGCCTTCCCCTATGTCGACCTGCTGATCCGTCATCCGCTGTCCGGAGATGCCAGTGAGCTGGTGGCCCGTGGCGATGCGGTGCTGGGGATCGCCTTTTCGCAACCGGGCTATCCCCAGGAGCTGGAGTTCCAGCAGATGGGCAAGTTGATCATGTTGCACGTCTGCCACCCGGATCATCCCCTGGCCCGGCTGGACAACGTGACCTTCGACGACCTGCATGGGCATCGACGCCTGGCCTTCAGCGCCCACGCCGACAAGCTGCCCAGCAGCGAGTACCTGCGCTGCAGCCAACTGTGGCAGGCGGAAAACTACCTGGCGCTGCTGGAAATGGTCCGCGCCGGCCTGGGCTGGGCCACCCTGCCCCGGCAACTGATCCAGCGTGAACTGGCCAAGGGCGAGCTGGTGGAACTGCAACTGGGGGCCTATCCCCACACCGACTGGCTGGTGGGCGTGGACCTGCTCTGGGCCCGGCAACGGGTGATGGGCAAGGCCGAACGCTGGCTCAAGGAACGCCTGCTGCGGCACAAGGTGTACGAAGTGGATCGGCGCGGACAGTCCACGACCTGGTAACGCTGGCGCGGGCAACAAAGGGACAAGGTTCTAGGCTTGGCCGGACAGCAAATATAAGCAAGGATTCGCAATCCTTATAAAAGGCTTATATAGTCCGCCATGAACGAAATCCTCTGGAGTCGAAAAGCGGTCAAGCAGTTGATGCGACTGCACCACGAGCATCAGGTCCAGGTTCGTGATGCGATCGCCCTGCTGGCCGACATGCCCGCCAGTGGCAACGTCAAAGCCCTGTCCGGCCACACCTATGCCTATCGCCTGCGGGTTGGCCAGTACCGCGTGCTGTTTGATTGGGACGGGGTTATCCATATCGTCAGTGTTCAAGAGGTCAAAAAACGTGATGAACGCACCTACTGACATCCAGATCATCCACGGCCCGGACGGCAAGCCTGCGTTCGTGGTGATTCCCTACGCGCAGTACGTTGCGCAGCAGAATGAGCCTGATCTGATCCCCCATGGCGTGGTCAGTCGCATGGTCGATGGCGCCACGCCGATCCGGGCCTGGCGCGAGTACCTGCACCTGACCCAGGATGAGGTTGCCAAGCGGCTGGGGATCTCTCAGCCGGCCTTCGCCCAACAAGAGAGCGTGGCCCGACCCCGCAAGAGCACCCGGGAAAAAATTGCCGCCGTCTTCGGTATACGCGCCGACCAGCTGGAGCTGTAAGCTGCGCCCCACTCAACGATTGAAAGGGTTACTCATGAGCATCTGCGGTATCGAGATCAAGGGCAGCGAAGCCATCTTCGCCCTCGCCTCCCTGCAAGACGGCGCGCCGTACCACCAGGCGCTGGCCATCAAGAAGATCGCCCTGGAAGACGACGATGACGCGGGCAACGTTCGCGACTTCGCCGCCCGGATCGACGCCTTTGTCCGCGAACACGGGATTACCCGCATCGCCATCAAGAAGCGCAGCAAGAAAGGCGAATTTGCCGGCGGCCCCACCACCTTCAAGATCGAAGGCGTGTTTCAGTTGCTGGATAATTGCGAAGTGACCCTGCTGTCGCCGCAAACCATCAACGCCCAGCACAAGAAGCACAGCTTCGAGCTGGGGGCGAGCCTCAACAAATACCAGCACGAAGCCTACAAGACCGCCTGCGCCGCCTTGCTGAAGAAATGATCCTGAGGCCCTGCTTGGCGGTCTAACGCCAAACATCCAGCGCGCCTGAGACCCTCACCGTTCGCAACGAAACCTGTAGCCGCTGTCGAGCCATGGCGAGGCTGCGACAAGGACCGCAGGGCCTTGCTTGGCGGTCTAACGCAAAACATCCAGCGCGCCTGAGATCCTCGCGTCCCTGCGGGCCGTTCGCAGCCTGCGCAGCGGCTACAGTTGGCGCCGATAATGCTGCAGCCAGTCGGCGAATGAATTGTCTTCCAGGGCATAGGCGCCCCGGCTGGACTTCCACACCAACTCCTTTTCCCGCAGGGCATCGATACAGGCTTGCACCGTCTGGGTGCCCGGTTGCGTATCGCTGCCCATGGCCTGCAACGCCTTGGCCACCGCCGCCAGGGTGTCGTCGGTAAAGGGCGCGAACGGCAGGTTGTTGCGCGAACGCTCCACCATCACTTCCAGCACCGCCCGCTGGGACAGGGTCAGACCGTTCCAGGCGCTTTCGAATTCGCTCCAGACACCGGCGCGGAGAATCTCGGCGCTGCTGCGCAACAACTCGTTGAGCTGGCTCGCCTCCCCCAGCTCCAGGGCCACCTGGCCAATGATGCTGCGGAGCATTTCCGGACGCCGGCCAACCCATTCGAAGGCCTGGTCCAGATCATCGGCATTGAACTGGTTGGTGGGCGCCAGATGAGCGTTCAGATGGGCCGTGTAGGCCTTGGTGAAATCCCGTCCCAACAGCGGGAACGGGGTGATGCTCGAACCAAAGAACGGCTGGTTACGGTTGAGCACCAGATGGGCCAGCTTGTCGCGATTGGACCCGGTGAACACCAGGCGCAAGCCGCTGGTATCCATGTCCCGCCCCTGATTGAGCTGATCCCGGGCCGCCTTGAGCGCGAACATGGCATTCAACCCGGCCTCCGAGCTCAAGGCATGCTGGGCCTCGTCGATTATCAGCACCACCGTCTTGCCCGCGGCGCTGTGGAGCAATTCCAGGGCCTGGGTCAGGGTCGCGCCTTCGGGCAACTGGGACTTGCTGAAATCCCAGGACAGGGTGCGCAGAAAGCTGAGCTTCTCCACCCCGAGGGACTTGGCCAGTTTGCGAATGCCTTTCTCGAAAGGCACCAGCGCCCCGGCAATGGCCGCGGCGATCAGCTCGGCGGGGTCTTTTTCGCGATTGGCCCAAAGGTCGACATAAACCGCCAGCCAGCCACGGCTCTGGCATTCGGGCAGCAGGTCCTCGCGCAGGAAGGTACTTTTCCCGGTGCGCCGCGGCGCCGCCAGGAACAGCCCCGAGCTGTAATCCTGAATCCCCGAACCCACCAGGCCATCGGCAATATTGAGCGCCAGAGCAGGACGACGAAACACGAAACCGGTGTTTTTCGACATGGTTTTATACTCAATTATTGCCAGGACTATAATTTATAGCCGCGAGTATAATTGACTATAAACCCCTGTCAAACCGACTCCCGGCCACTCCCCAGCAGGCGCCGATCTTCACGGGGGCAGTGCACAAAACGCGCGCGGTAGCTGCGGGTGAAGTAGGACGGCGACTCAAACCCGCAGGCGATGCTCACTTCCAGCACGCTCATGTCGGTCTGGCGCAGCAGTTGCCGGGCCTTCTCCAGACGCAGGCCCAGATAGAAGTTGCTCGGGGTGTCGTTCAAGTGCAGGCGGAACAGCCGCTCCAGCTGGCGCCGGGTGACCTTGATCGATTCCGCCAGGGCCAGGGTGCTCAGGGGCGGCTCGCTGTGCTGCTCCATCTCGCCGATCACCTGCACCAGTTTCTTGTTGCTGATGCCATAGCGGCTGGCGACTTCCATGCGCTGGTGATCCTTGCGCGGGCGGATGCGCCCGAGCACGAACTGTTCGCTGACCTGGATCGCCAGTTGCGGGCCGTGGGCCTGGGCGATCAGGTCGAGCATCATGTCGATGGACGCGGTGCCACCGGCACAGGTGATGCGCCGACGATCGATCTCGAACAACTCCTGGGTCACGCTCAACTGTGGATAAGACTCCTTGAAGGCCTCGATGGCTTCCCAGTGCAGGCTCACCCGATGCCCCTCCAGCAGCCCGGATTCCGCGAGAATCACGCTGCCGGTGTCGATACCGCCGAGGGTCACGCCCTCCAGGTCCAGGCGTCGCAACCAGTGTTCCAGGGCGGGACTCAGGCACTTCAACGGCTCGAAGCCGGCCACCACCCACAAGGTTGCGCCCTTCTTCAGCGGCTCCAGGGCCGCGTCAACATTGACCGACATACCGTTGCTGGCCAGCACCGCGCCGCCATCGGCGCTGAGCACATGCCAGCGATACAGCTCGCCACGAAAACGGTTGGCCACCCGCAGTGGCTCGATGGCGGAAATGAAACCGATGGCGGAGAACCCCGGCATCAGCAGGAAGTAGAAGTCCTGGGACATGCAACGCACTCCGGTGACGGCCAGCGTGGGCCCTGTGATACGCCAAATGCCCCCCAGCCACAAGGGGCCAGGTCGCTGCAGTGCAAGAGTCGGTCGCCGCTGTGCGTTTACCGCCGGCGACGCCTGCGTACCTTGAGCTCACCGACGCACCAAGACGCCGGGATCGACAATAACAACCTGCCGAGGGAACCCACATGAAACGACTGATCAGCCGCTGTGTGCTTGCGCTTAGTGGTAGCGTTTTTCTGACGTCGGGAGCCATGGCCGCCGACGCCCCCAGTTGCCAGAACGTGCGGCTGGGCGTGGTCAACTGGACCGACGTGATCGCCACCAGCGCCATGACCCAGGTCCTGCTCGACGGCCTCGGCTACAAGACCAAGCAGACCAGCGCCTCGCAACAGATCATCTTCGCCGGCATCCGCGACCAGCGCCTGGACCTGTTCCTCGGCTACTGGAACCCGCTGATGACCCAGACCATCACCCCGTTCGTCGACGCCAACCAGGTCAAGGTCCTGGCCGAGCCCAGCCTCAAGGACGCCCGCGCTACCCTGGCCGTCCCCTCCTACCTGGCCGACAAGGGCCTGAAGACCTTCGCCGACATCGCCAGGTTCCAGAAGGAGCTGGGGGGCAAGATCTACGGCATCGAGCCCGGCTCGGGAGCCAATACCCAGATCAAGGACATGATCGCCAAGAACCAGTTCGGCCTGGGCAAGTTCCAGCTGGTGGAGTCCAGCGAGGCCGGCATGTTGTCGGCGGTGGCCCGGGCGGTGAAACGCAATGAAGCCATCGTGTTCTTCGGCTGGGCGCCGCACCCGATGAACGTCAACATCAAGATGACCTACCTCAGCGGCAGTGAAAACGCCCTGGGCCCGAACGAGGGCCAGGCCACGGTCTGGACCGTCACCGCGCCGAACTATGCCGAGCAGTGCCCGAACGTGCACCGGCTGCTGACCAACCTGACCTTCAGCGCCGAGGACGAGAGCCGGATGATGCAGCCGCTGCTGGAGCACAAGGACGCCCTGGAGTCCGCCCGGCAGTGGCTCAAGGACCACCCGCAGGACCAGCAGCGCTGGCTGGAAGGGGTGACCACCTTCGATGGCAAGCCGGCCGCCGAACACCTGCAACTGACCAGCAAGTAAGCAACCGCCACTACCGCCCCGCAGCCCGCACCGGGCTGCGCATGGCCACCTCATGCCCCCAGCAAACACGCCTGTAAGGAACCGCACCATGAACCACGACGTCATCATCACCTGCGCACTCACCGGTGCTGGCGACACGACCGCCAAGAGCCCCCATGTGCCGGTCACCCCGAAGCAGATAGCCGCCGCCGCGGTCGAAGCCGCCAAGGCCGGCGCCACGGTGGTCCACTGCCACGTCCGGGACCCTGCGAGCGGCAAGTTCAGCCGTGATGTCGCGCTGTACCGCGAAGTCATGGAGCGCATTCGCGAGGCCGACGTCGACATCATCGTCAACCTCACCGCCGGCATGGGCGGCGATCTGGAGATCGGCGCCGGCGAAAGCCCCATGGAGTTCGGGCCCAACACCGATCTGGTCGGGCCGCTGACCCGCCTGGCCCATGTCGAGGAACTGCTGCCGGAGATCTGCACCCTGGACTGCGGCACCCTCAACTTCGGCGATGGCGACACCATCTACGTGTCCACCCCGGCCCAACTGCGGGCCGGTGCCAGGCGCATCCAGGAGCTGGGGGTGAAAGCCGAGCTGGAGATCTTCGACACCGGGCACCTGTGGTTCGCCAAGCAGATGATCAAGGAAGGCCTGCTGGACAACCCGCTGTTCCAACTGTGCCTGGGCATTCCCTGGGGCGCCCCGGCGGACACCACCACCATGAAGGCCATGGTCGACAACCTGCCGGCGGATGCGGTCTGGGCAGGCTTCGGTATCGGGCGCATGCAGATGCCCATGGCCGCGCAAGCGGTGCTGCTGGGGGGCAACGTGCGGGTCGGCCTGGAAGACAACCTGTGGCTGGATCGCGGCGTGCTCGCCACCAACGGCCAACTGGTGGAGCGGGCCACGGAGATCCTCAGCCGTCTCGGCGCCCGGGTCCTGACCCCGGCCGAAGGCCGCCAGAAAATGGGCCTCAAGCAACGCGGCTGACCCCAATCCACCTCTCTGTGTAGGAGCGAGCTTGCTCGCGAAGAGGCCGTCACATCAGACCCCATAGCAGCCAGCTTGCCGACGCAGGTGCGCGCAAAGCCGCCAAGCGCTTCGCTGGCAAGCCAGCGCCTACAGACTCTTTTTTCAGGAAGACGCGATGACTTTTATCACCAACATCAAAACCTTCGCCGCTCTGGGCAGCGGCGTGATCGGCAGTGGCTGGGTGGCCCGCGCCCTGGCCCACGGCCTGGACGTGGTGGCCTGGGACCCGGCGCCGGGCGCTGAAGCTGCCCTGCGCCAGCGGGTCGCCAACGCCTGGGGCGCCCTGGAACAACAGGGCCTGGCCCCCGGCGCCTCGCCACAGCGCCTGCGCTTTGTCAGCACCATCGAAGAGTGTGTGAAAGACGCCGACTTCATCCAGGAAAGCGCTCCCGAGCGACTGGAGCTCAAGCTGGAACTGCACAGCAAGATCAGCGCTGCGGCCAAGCCCAACGCCCTGATCGGCTCCAGCACCTCGGGCCTGCTGCCCAGCGAATTCTACGAAGGCTCGACCCACCCGCAACGCTGCGTGGTGGGTCACCCGTTCAACCCGGTGTACCTGCTGCCGCTGGTGGAAGTGGTGGGCGGCCAGCACACCGCACCCGAGGCGATACAGGCGGCGATCCAGGTCTATGAATCCTTGGGGATGCGGCCACTGCATGTGCGCAAGGAAGTGCCGGGCTTCATCGCCGATCGCTTGCTCGAAGCCCTGTGGCGCGAAGCCCTGCACCTGGTCAATGACGGGGTAGCGACCACCGGGGAAATCGACGACGCGATCCGCTTTGGCGCCGGCCTGCGCTGGTCGTTCATGGGCACCTTCCTCACCTACACCCTGGCCGGAGGCGACGCCGGCATGCGTCACTTCATGGCCCAGTTCGGCCCGGCGCTGCAACTGCCCTGGACCTACCTGCCGGCCCCGGAGCTGACCGACAAACTGATCGATGACGTGGTCGAGGGCACCGCCGAGCAACTGGGCAGCCACAGCATTTCGGCCCTGGAGCGCTATCGTGATGACTGCCTGCTGGCGGTGCTGGAGGCGGTGAAAACCACCAAGGCCAAGCACGGCATGCACTTTCACGACTAACCCAACCCCTGTAGGAGCTGGCTTGCCAGCGAATAGGCCCTCAAGCCAGGCGCAAACCCAACGGACGCCTGCGCCGGCAAGCCGGCTCCTACCGTTATCCGGTGATCCTATGCCTGCCCTGACCACCTACAGCACCCGCATCATCAAAGACTGGGTCGACTACAACGGCCATCTGCGTGATGCCTTCTACCTGCTGATCTTCAGCTATGCCACCGATGCACTGATGGATCGCCTGGGGCTCGACAGCGACAACCGCGACGCCAGCGGCCACTCACTGTTCACCCTGGAACTGCACCTGAACTACCTGCACGAGGTGAAGCTCGACACCGAGGTCGAAGTCCATACCCGGATCATCGGCCACGACCGCAAGCGCCTGCACCTGTATCACAGCCTGCACAAGGTCGGTGATCCCCAGGAGCTGGCCGGCAACGAACAGATGCTGCTCCACGTCGACCTCGCCGGCCCCCGCTCCGCGCCATTCGACGAAGCGGTGTTGCAGCGCCTGCAAACCATGGCGGCCGAGCAGGCCGAGCTGCCGCGTCCCACCTACATCGGCCGGGTAATTGGCCTGCCAACGGAAAAATGACAACCAGCCCGAAAAGGAGATCGCCGTGAACATCGCCGCCCTTGCCGACTATCGCCGTTATCCGCTGATCAGCCCGTTGAGCGCCGTCCAGGTACTGCCGGACCGGGTCCAGGTGCACTGGGCCGATGGCCGCCTCAGCCCCTTTCACCATCAATGGCTGCGGGACAACTGCCCCTGCCCGGAATGCGTCTACAGCGTGACCCGTGAACAGGTGCTGGAAATCGTCGATGTGGCCGAGGACCTCGGCTGCCACGGGGCGCACATCGACAGCCAGGGCTGCCTGTGCCTCGAATGGTCGGACGGCCACCGTAGCCGCTTCGATCCCGGCTGGCTGCGGGCCCACGCCTATGACGAGCAATCCCGCGAGGAGCGCCGCGCCCACAAGGCGCACAGCCAGTTGTGGGACAGCAGCCTGCAACTACCGGTATTCGAGTATCAGGCCCTGATGGACGATCCTGCGGCTCTGCTGCAATGGCTGCTGGCCCTGCGCGACACCGGCCTGACCCAGGTCCGGGGCGCCCCCACGGAACCCGGTTCGCTGGCGCTGATCGCCCGACGCATCTCGTTTATCCGCGAGAGCAACTTCGGCGTGCTGTTCAACGTGCAATCCAAGGCCGATGCCGACAGCAACGCCTACACCGCTTTCAACCTGCCGCTGCACAGCGACCTGCCCACCCGCGAGCTGCAACCGGGACTGCAGTTCCTGCATTGCCTGGTCAATGACGCCGTGGGCGGTGAAAGTATCTTCGTCGACGGCTTCGCCATCGCCGATGCCTTGCGCCGTGAAGACCCCGAGGCCTTCCTGACGCTGTGTGAAACACCCGTGGAATTTCGCAACAAGGACCGCCACAGCGACTACCGCTGCCTGGCGCCGATCATTGCCCTGGATGCCCTGGGCCGGGTGGCGGAGATCCGCATGGCCAACTTCCTGCGCGGGCCCTTCGACACCTCGGTGGAGCAGATGCCCCGGCTGTATCACGCCTACCGTCGATTTATCGCCATGACCCGGGAGGCGCGCTTCCGAGTGATCCGCCGCCTCGACCCGGGACAACTCTGGTGCTTCGACAACCGCCGGACCCTGCATGCCCGCAACGCCTTCGACCCGTCCAGCGGCGCCCGGCATTTCCAGGGTTGCTACATCGACCGCGACGAGCTGCTCTCCAGGATCCTGGTCCTGCAGCGCTGATCCCCATCCCACCGGCCACCGGCTCCCCGCAGGAGCCGGCTGGCCAGCGAAGCTTGCCGGCAAAACCTCCACAGGCAAAAAAAAGCCCCGATCAAGCCGTGACAGGATCGAGGCAGGGACTACTGCTGAGGAGCTGCGGTGAGAAGGTGACCAAACCAACACGGCGCGAGCTGGTTGCAGTCTGCCCACTCTGCCTGCTCGCGAGTTAGCCGAAAACGACCTGCCCGTAGGCAATAGGGCCATTGCAGGGGTTCAGATGTCCTCGGTATAGAACACCACCGTCACGTAGAAATAGCCGATCTTGTGCCAATCCCGGCGCTGGTTGTAGGGCGTCTCTTCAGAGCCCATGCCGATCTGATAATGACGCCCGGTCTTCTTATCCCTATAGGAAATGAACCCCTTCGTTTCCCAGCCACAGCAGACAAACTTGAGCCCCTCCTGCAGCCCCAGTTCCCGCTGCAGATAGCGCTCTACCTGATGGGCATCCTGACCTTTGACCCGATACCTCGCGGTCAGTGGTGCGCCCTGATCCTCGGGCTGCGACTCACAGTGAAAAAACTCCAGGGATTTCGGCGGATCGGTCATGGCCCGCAAAAAATCGCCACACTCGGTGGCTGCCGCAGCCGCGCTGCAAACCAGCCACAACAAACAGGCCAAACCCAGGTTGAACATCACTTTCATCCACTACAGCTCCCTTTATTTCTGCCCCAACGGCCATCCTGCCAACCCCCGCCGCTTGCGGCGGGGGTCCTTTAGCGCCAGCACGGCTCAATATCCACCCTTATGCAAGCCCGGGCCATCACACGCAAGCGCCGCGAGACTTGATTGACCGTCTTTTTCCAGACGCTGTTGCAACCGGCCATCAGCCATCGAGTTAGCCGAAAACGACCTGTTCATAGGTAAACGGGCCATCGCGACCATCTGCCCTTGCCGCCACCCGGACGGCCAACCAGAATCGACTGACGACCACGTTACCTGAATAAGGATGAGCGTCATGATGCATGCGGATTTGATTGATCAGGACGACCTGCTGGGACAACTCCGGGCCCTGGGTTTCGAGATGCCCGCAGGCGCCAGCGCCGAGCAGGCCTGTGAATGTGCGGTGCGCGGTTTGAGCGATGCACGGGCCAAGGCGCTCAAGGGCATGGTGGAGCAGATGCTCACCGGTAATGCGACCATTCTTCCCGCGGTGCGCCAGGCCATTGATCGCCAGTTGCTGCCGGCCCTGGCCGAGTACCTGCAGCAAAAACGCGCGTGAGTCTCCCTGTGCCCTGAGCGGATTGCTAGAGTGCGCGTCCCTCTGGCGAAAACAGGCAAGCACTCATGATCCCGATACAGCCCGGCTCATCCGCCGACGCGGCCAGCTGGCTGCAATTGCGCCTGGGCCTGTGGCCCGACTGCCCACCAGAGGAGCACCTGGCCGAAATCCGCCAGATGCTGGCCGCCCCCGAGCGCTATGGCTGCTGGCTGGCCTTTGCCCAGAACGGTGAAGCCATCGGCCTGGCCGAGGCGGCGCTGCGCCACGACTACGTCAACGGCACCGAGAGTTCGCCGGTGGTGTTTCTCGAAGGAATCTATGTGGCTCCCGAGCACCGTCGCCAGGGCGTTGCCCAGCAACTGATCGAGCAGGTCAGCCAGTGGGGACGCCAGGCCGGGTGTGTGGAGATTGCGTCTGACACCAGCCTGGACAATCTGGCCAGCCAGACACTGCACCACGCGCTGGGTTTCGAAGAAACCGAACGCGTGGTGTATTTCAAGAAGCGTCTGTGACTACAGCCGCACGCTGGCGAAGGTCGACTCGTTGCGCGCCTGACTCAAGGCCGACAGCGGGCCGGACAGCGGCGCCAGGACCATGGCTTGCGGCAGCGGCATCATCGCCACCTGCTGGGTGGTGTTGGAGCCGATGCGCTCGTCACGGGGCGGAATGCCGAAGTACTCGCGGTAGCACTTGGAGAAGTGTGGCGTAGAGACAAAACCACACACCGACGCCACTTCGATGATCGACATCGGCGTCTGCTTGAGCAGTTGCCGCGCGCGGATCAACCGCAGCTTGAGGTAGTAGCGCGACGGCGAACAATGCAGGTACTTCTGGAACAGCCGCTCCAACTGTCGCCGGGAGACGGCCACGTACACCGCCAGCTCGTCCAGATCGATCGGCTCTTCGAGGTTGGCTTCCATCAGCGCAACGATTTCCTGGAGCTTGGGCTGGTTGGTGCCGAGCATGTGCTTGAGGGGCACGCGCTGGTGATCCTGCTCGTTGCGGATGCGCTCGTAAACGAACATCTCCGAGATCGCCGCTGACAACTCACGGCCATGATCGCGACTGATCAGGTGCAGCATCATGTCCAGTGGCGCGGTGCCGCCGGAGCTGGTGAAACGGTTGCGGTCGAGGGTGAACAGGCGGGTGCTCATGGCGACCCGGGGGAAGGCTTCCTGCATCGACGCCAGGCATTCCCAGTGCACGCTGCAATCGAAGCCGTCCAGCAGACCGGCGCAGGCCAGGGCCCAACTGCCGGTGCACACCGCGCCGAGGCGGCGCGACTGGCGAGCCTGGCTTTGCAACCAGGACACATGTTCACGGGTCACGGTGCGCTGGATGCCGATGCCGCCGCAGACGATCACGGTGTCGAGGCTGGGGGCTTTGTGCATGGAGGCGTCGGGGGTGATTTGCAGACCGTCACTGGCCCAGACCTGACCGCCATCGACGCTGAGGGTGGTCCAGCGATACAGCTCGCGGCCGGACAGTTGGTTGGCCATGCGCAGGGGTTCGACTGCGGAGGCCAGGGAAATCAGCGTGAAATTGTCCAGCAGCAGAAAGCCGATGGATTGAGGCGCACGGTTCTGGGGTTGGGCCCCGGAGTTGAACGACGTCATCGCGATATCTCCTCACACAAAGCGGGTGATGGCCTCAGGCGGAGGCTCTTTTTATGTGCCCTGCGACTCATCGGAGGCGGGCTTGATATTCACAGAGCAATTGCCATGCCTAAAGTTGAATGGGCATTCAATAACTCCTGAAAACGACGTCGCGACGCGTCTATATAGCCCTTGGCAATGTGCGGATAAGAAGCGCCGGAATCACCGCACAGAAGGCGGCAGGCGCAGCGGTGAGCAGTTAGGTAGCACTTGCGCGACCGATGCGTCGGGCCAGGACTGGCGAGTGTCACTCAAAGCACAACCGAGCGACGGACGCCGAGGTCCATCAGCCCGCCTGGCCACTTGTCTATTCACGACGCGCTAAAAGGTGGCGCGCCCCTCCTCTGATGAGCAATTTGGGCGCGCCGCCGTCCCTGTGCAGTAGCCGGCGTAACGCCCCATGCAGACTCAACACTCCACGGCACTCACCGCCAGCCCACCGCGAGAAGTCTCTTTATATTTGTCGTGCATGTCGGCCCCGGTATCACGCATGGTGCGGATCACCCGGTCCAGGGAGATGAAGTGCTGGCCGTCGCCGCGCAAGGCCATCTGCGCGGCATTGATCGCCTTCACCGCGGCAATCGCGTTGCGCTCGATGCAGGGCACCTGCACCAGCCCGCCCACCGGGTCGCAGGTCAGGCCGAGGTTATGCTCCAGGCCAATTTCCGCGGCGTTGCACAACTGCTCGGGCGTGGCCCCGAGAATCTCCGCCAAGCCCGCCGCGGCCATGGCACAGGCCGAACCCACTTCGCCCTGGCAACCGACTTCGGCCCCGGAAATCGAAGCGTTCTTCTTGCACAGGATGCCGATGGCCGCCGCGCCCAGAAAAAAGTCCACCACGTTGGCGTCGGTCACGTCCTCGCTGAACTTCATGAAATAGTGCAGTACCGCCGGAATGATCCCCGCTGCGCCGTTGGTGGGCGCGGTGACCATGCGTCCACCGGCGGCGTTCTCCTCGTTCACCGCCAGGGCGAACAGGTTGACCCACTCCATGGCGCTCAAGGTCGAGCCGATCACATTGGGTTTATTGAGTTCCTGCAGGCTGCGATGCAGCTTGGCCGCGCGCCGACGTACATTGAGCCCGCCGGGCAGGATGCCTTCGTGTTTGAGCCCCTGTTCCACGCAATCCTGCATCGCGCGCCACAGCGTCATCAGGCCGCTGCGGATTTCTTCTTCCGAACGCCAGACCTTCTCGTTGGCCAGCATCAGTTCGGCGACTCGCAGGTTGTGCTTCTGGCACAGGCTGAGCAGTTCCACCGCACTGGAGAAATCGTAAGGCAGCTCGCTACGATCCAGGTCCGCCACGCCGCTACTGGCCTGGGCCTGGTCGACGACAAAACCGCCGCCCACTGAATAATAGGTATCGCGCAACAGCTCCCCGCCTTCACCTTCAGCCACCAGGGTCATGGCGTTGGGGTGAAAGGGCAGGTTTTCGTCCAGCAGGCGCATGTCCCGGGACCAGGTGAACGGCACAGCCAGCCGTCCGTCCAGCAACAGGGTGTGGGTTTCCCTGAGCCGTTCGATACGCGGGCCGATCAGCGACGGGTCGATCGCATCGGGCCACTCCCCCATCAAGCCCATGATCACCGCGTTGTCGCTGCCATGGCCAATGCCAGTGGCCGACAACGAACCGAACAGTTGCACTTCGATCCGCCGCACCTGCTCCAGCAGATGGCGTTCCTTCAATACCTGGACGAATAACGCCGCGGCGCGCATGGGCCCGACGGTGTGGGAACTGGAAGGCCCGATGCCGATCTTGAACAAGTCGAAAACACTGATAGCCATTACTGCGTAACTCCTCGATGAGCACAGTCCAGGCGCTGAAAACGCCCTCTGACGGAGCTGCTACGCTCAAGCTGCAATCCGCCGAGAAGGGCGCATCATCAGGCTTTTACCGCGCCTCGCGACGTCTGACACCGACTCACTCATGTCCACCAACGCCGCCTGGCGCGAGGCTCGGGTTCTGGGCGTTTTTTGCGGCTCAGATGCAGGAAAAAATGCCCGGAAACACTGTAAGCGACCTCACCGACACTGGATGCGACCCTCCCTGTACTGGATACGACGCACCCCGTAGGCGACAGTTTTTCACTGGTACATGATCAGTCTCGACTCGATTGCAAGGCACGGTGGTAGAGCTGTCCCCGGCACACCAACCGCCACACTTATAAGCGCGGTCCATACGCCGCCAAAAAAACATCCAGGAGTCTCCCCTATGAAAGGTTCCCCGTCGTTGTTGTTGGCCGCCATGCTGAGTCTGCCGCTTCTGGCACACGCCGCAGAACCGGAGCAATGCAGCACCGTAAACTTCTCCGATGTCGGCTGGACCGACATCACCGTGACCACCGCCACCACCAGCGTTGTGCTCAACGCCCTGGGCTACAAGACCAAGACCACGATGATTTCCGTGCCGGTGACCTACAAGTCCCTGGCCGACGGCAAGAACATGGACGTGTTCCTCGGCAACTGGATGCCGACCATGGAAAACGACATCAAGCCCTACCGCGACGCTGGCACCGTGGAGACCGTGCGCGCCAACCTGGAAAACGCCAAGTACACCCTGGCAGTTCCCGAGTCGCTGTATGACAAAGGCCTGAAAGACTTCGCCGACATCGCCAAGTTCAAGAAGGAGCTGGACGGCAAGATCTACGGCATCGAGCCGGGCAACGACGGCAACCGCACCATCCAGACGATGATCGACAAGAACGCCTTTGGCCTCAAGGACGCCGGCTTCAAGGTGGTGGAGTCCAGCGAAGCGGGCATGCTGTCCCAGGTTGAGCGCGCTCAGCGTCGCGACACCGCGGTGGTGTTCCTGGGCTGGGAACCGCACCCGATGAACACACGCTTCAAGATGAAGTACCTGACCGGTGGCGACGACTTCTTTGGCCCCAACTTCGGCCAGGCCACCATCTACACCAACACCCGCAAGGGCTACACCACCGAGTGCAGCAACGTGGGCCAGTTGCTGAAGAACCTATCGTTCACCCTGAACATGGAAAGCACCCTGATGGGCAACGTGCTGGACGACAAGATGAAACCTGACGCGGCCGCCAAGGCCTGGCTGAAGAAGAATCCACAGGTGCTCGATACCTGGCTCGCTGGCGTGACCACCATTGACGGTAAACCCGGCCTGGAAGCCGTGAAGGCCAAGCTTGCCCAGTAATCGCTTACGCCGGGCGGGCTTGCCCGCCCGGGCTGTTTTTTCCTTGCATGCGGACGTTCAATACCATGCTCACTGATCAGAAAATCCCCCTGGGCCAGTACATCGCGGCTTTCGTAGACTGGTTGACGAAACACGGTGCCAGCACCTTCGATGCGATCGCTACCACCCTGGAAACCATGATCCACGGCGTGACGTTCGCGCTGACCTGGTTCAATCCCCTGGCCCTGATCGGCCTGATTGCCCTGCTGGCGCACCTGATCCAGCGCAAATGGGGCCTGACTGTATTTGTCGTGCTGTCCTTCCTGCTGATCCTCAATCTGGGGTACTGGCAGGAAACCATGGAAACCCTGGCCCAGGTGCTGTTCGCCACCCTGGTCTGCGTGCTGATCGGCGTGCCCCTGGGAATCGTCGCCGCGCACAAGCCGCTGTTCTACACCATGATGCGTCCGGTCCTGGACCTGATGCAGACCGTCCCCACATTCGTCTACCTGATCCCGACCCTGACCCTGTTCGGCCTCGGGGTGGTACCCGGCCTGATCTCCACGGTGGTGTTCGCCATTGCCGCGCCGATCCGCCTGACCTACCTGGGCATTCGCGATGTTCCACAAGAGTTGATGGACGCGGGCAAGGCCTTTGGCTGTTCGCGCCGTCAGTTGTTGTCGCGCATTGAGCTGCCCCACGCCATGCCGAGCATCGCCGCCGGTATTACCCAATGCATCATGCTGTCGTTGTCGATGGTGGTGATCGCCGCCCTGGTCGGCGCCGACGGCCTGGGCAAACCCGTGGTCAACGCACTCAACACCGCCGACATTGCCCTGGGCTTCGAAGCCGGCCTGGCGATCGTGCTGCTGGCGATCATGCTCGACCGCATCTGCAAACAACCTGAAGCCAAAGTAGGGGGTGACGCATGAGCATAATCCGCTTCGATAACGTCGACGTTATCTTCTCCAAGGACCCACGGGAGGCGCTCAAGCTGCTGGACCAGGGCATGACCCGCAACGAGATCCTGAAGAAAACCGGGCAGATCGTCGGCGTGGAAAAGGCCAGCCTGGACGTGCAGAAAGGCGAGATCTGCGTGCTGATGGGCCTCTCCGGTTCCGGCAAGTCGAGCCTGTTGCGCTGCATCAACGGCCTGAACACCGTAAGCCGCGGCAAGCTGTTCGTCGAACACGAAGGCCAGCAGATCGACATTGCCTCCTGCTCCCCCGCCGAACTGAAGATGATGCGCACCCAGCGCATCGCCATGGTGTTCCAGAAGTTCGCCCTGATGCCCTGGCTGACGGTGCGCGAGAACATCAGCTTCGGCCTGGAGATGCAGGGCCGACCGGAGAAGGAACGGCGCAAGCTGGTGGACGAGAAACTTGAGCTGGTGGGCCTGACCCAGTGGCGCAACAAGAAGCCCGACGAGCTGTCCGGCGGCATGCAGCAGCGTGTGGGCCTGGCCCGCGCCCTGGCCATGGACGCCGATATCCTGCTGATGGACGAACCTTTCTCGGCCCTCGACCCGCTGATCCGCCAGGGTCTGCAGGACGAGTTGCTGGAACTGCAACGCAAGCTGAGCAAGACCATCGTGTTTGTCAGCCACGACCTGGACGAGGCCCTGAAGCTGGGCAGCCGCATCGCCATCATGAAAGACGGGCGGATCATCCAGTACAGCAAGCCGGAAGAGATCGTGCTCAACCCCGCGGACGACTATGTGCGCACCTTCGTCGCCCACACCAACCCGCTGAACGTGCTCTGCGGTCGCAGCCTGATGCGCAGCCTGGACAACTGCAAGCGGGTCAACGGCTCCGTGTGCCTGGACCCGGGCGGCGACTCCTGGCTCGACCTGGCGGAGGGCAACACCATCAAGGGCGCCCGGCGCAACGGCTCGCAGATGGACCTGCAGAACTGGGTTCCGGGGCAAGCGGTGGAAGAACTGGGTCGGCACCCGACCCTGGTGGACTCCAACATCGGCATGCGCGACGCCCTGCAGATCCGCTACCAGACCGGCAACAAACTGGTGCTCCACGACAACCAGAAAGTCGTCGGCATCCTTGGCGACAGCGAGCTCTACCACGCGCTGCTCGGCAAGAACCTGGGTTAAGCCGCAGACACAAAAACGCCGCGAGCAATCGCGGCGTTTTGCTTTATCGACACACGCCCTTCTGTAGGAGCTGGCTCGCCAGCGAACAGGCCCTGAAGCCTTGCAGCCCCCTTGAAGGGCGCCTTCGCCGGCAAGCCGGCTCCTACAGCGGCTGGAGCCGCTCCGTCGGGAGCGGTCCGTTACTTCACTCAGCTATAGACCCGGCCAAGGAGTTGCCGATGGCTTTCGAACTGATCGAGCACATCACGGGTGATCTGCTCCTGGGTGAAGCCCATCAAGTCGTATTCCTGGCTGCCGTTGTGCAGGTACACCTCGGCGCGGTAGAAACGACTGCGCACTTCGCTGTCCGCCCCTTCCGGCTGGGCCGATTCGCTCGGCGCCGCCAGGTAGCCGTCCAGGCTCACTTCATAGACGAAGGGATTGCCTTCCTCCATTTCCACCCGCAGGCCCAGCAAACTCTTGGACTTGCCCAGGTTGGTCTGCACTTCATGGCCCAGGGTGCGCAGTTGCGCGACGGCTTCCTGCAGCGCCGGGCTGATGTGCTTGTCCATGTAACGCTGCACCACCGACTGGGTCGGTTGCAGGTCCAGCTGGGTCAGACGCTCGCTGAAACCACGGCGACCGCGCTCGGCCAATTGCGCTTGTTCCTGCTCGATCTGCACGTCCTGGCGCATGGCCTTGTGCAAACCGAACATGAAGAAGATCAGCACCACCGAGAACGGCAGGCCGGCCAGCACCACCATGGTCTGCATGGCTTCGAAGTTACCGGCGAACAACAGACCGATGGTCACCAGGGTGATCACCACCGACCAGAAGATCCGCAGCCAGTGCGGGGCGTCTTCGTCGACGTTGCCGCCCTTGCAGGACAGGTTGGCCATCATCACCGCGCCGGAGTCGGCGGGGGTCAGGAACAGCACGAAGCCGACGAAGATCGAGACACCGATGACAATCTTCGAGGCCGGGTAGTGCTCAAGCAGTTGGTAGATCGCCATGGACGGCTGTTCCAGCGCCGTCTTGCCCAGTTCCACCGCTCCCTGGTTGACCACCAGGTCCAGGGCCGAGTTACCGAAGATCGACAGCCAGGCCAGGGTGAAGCCCAGGGGAATCAGCAGCACGCCGGCGACCAGCTCACGCACGGTGCGACCACGGGAAATACGCGCAATGAACATGCCTACGAATGGCGCCCAGGAAATCCACCAGGCCCAGTAGAACAGGGTCCACAGGCCCAGCCAGCGGTCGGACTTGGCGTTGTCGCCTTCATACACGTAGAGGTCGAAGGTCTTGAGCACCACGCCGTTGAGGTAGTCGCCGACGTTCTGCACGAAGCCGTTGAGCAGGTGCAAGGTTGGGCCGAACAGCAGGACGAAAATCAACAGACCGCTGAACAGCACGATGTTCAGGTTGGACAGGCGGCGGATGCCGTTTTCCACACCGGACACCGCAGCAATGGTGGCCACCGTGCTCATGACGATGATCACGATCAGCAGGTTGGTGTTGCTGTGCTCCATGCCGAACAGGTTTTCCAGGCCGGAAGACACCTGCATCGAACCAATCCCGAGGTTGGTCACCAGGCCCAGCAGGGTCACGAACATGCCGAAACCGTCCACTGCGTGGCCGGCCGCGCCCTTGACCCAGCGCTCGCCCACCAGCGGATACAACGCCGAACGCAGCGCCAGCGGCTGGTTATGACGATAGGCAAAGTACGCCACCGCCAGGCCCACCAGGGCGTAGATCGCCCAGCCATGCAGGCCCCAGTGCAGGAAGGTCAGCTGCAACGCCTGGCGTGCGGCCAGGTTGCTGCCGGGTACGCCTTCAGGCGGGTTGAAGTAGTGATCCAGGGGCTCGGAAGCACCGAAGTACAGCAGCGAGATACCGATACCGGAAGAGAACAGCATCCCGGCCCAGGCACCGTAGCTGAAGTCCGGGGTGTCTTGCTTGGTCCCCAGCTTGAGCTTGCCGTAGGAGGAGAACGCCAGGCCCACCACGAACACCAGGTAAGCGGCGATCACCACCATGTAGTACCAGCCGAAGCTGCGGGACAACCAGGCCTGGGCAATGCCCAGCAGTCGGCCGGCCTCTTGCGGGGCGATGATCAGAATGGCGGTCAACAACAGGATCAGCGCGGTGGAGGTGTAGAACACCCAACCGTTGACCCGCACCTTCTCCGGTGGGGTCTTTATAAGAGAGGCAGAACTCATTGCACAGATGCTCCAGGCAGTGCGAGAGAAGGACACAAGGCAACACCGCACCCGACCAATCGGTTAGTTGGCAGCCGATCATCGGGTGATATAAAGACACCCCGAAAAAGCCCGAAACCGCAAAAGCCGCGTTGCGCACCCGCATCCAAGGTCAGTGACGAACCTGCAGCTCGTCGCCTGTTCCCCGGAGCGTCCTGCCCCTTCAACACGTCCTTACTCTTGCCGGTCCACGCCATGCCACGTGTAAGTTTTGGGCTATTTCGGAGGTCGTTTTCCCGCCGTCCGCGAGTAGGAAAACCTCCCCAGGCAGCGACGATTTGTCGCAGATCTTATTCTTTGTTGATTGAACGTTCAATCAAAACAAAATAGACTGGCCCACAAGTCGACCGGCGTCATACGCCCGCCGACAGGCCTAAGGAGAGGTATCAGATGCCCAAGGTCGGTATGCAACCCATACGCCGCCAGCAATTGATCGAAGCCACGCTACAGGCCGTCGATCAGGTCGGAATGGGGGACGCCAGCATTGCGCTGATCGCCCGTTTGGCCGGTGTTTCAAACGGCATCATCAGTCACTACTTTCGGGACAAGAACGGCCTGATCGCAGCGACGATGGGTTACATCATGAGCATGCTCAACGAAGGCGTCAGAGCACGCCGCCAGGCCCTGACGGACGACAGCCCGCGCGCTCACCTGAAAGTGATCATCGAGGGCAACTTCGATGCCAGCCAGGTGAACGGCCCGGCAATGAAAACCTGGTTGGCCTTCTGGGCTTCCAGCATGCACCAGCCCGATTTGCACAGGTTGCAGCGGATCAACGACCACCGCTTGTATTCCAACCTGTGTTGCCAGTTCCGCCGTGCCCTGCCGCTCTACCATGCGCGCAAGGCAGCTCGCGGCCTGGCGGCTTTGATCGACGGTTTGTGGCTGCGTGGTGCCTTGTCGGGTGATGCATTCGACACCGACCAGGCGATACGGATCGCTTACGAATACATGGATCTACAACTGGCTAAGCAGGAGCGCCAGAGCACAAAAGAGACGCTCGGCCCCTGACCCGCCACTGATCAACGTGTCCTGAACTTCGGGATACGCCCGGTGGTCAAGCCCACTACTTAATGCACTTGCGAGGACACTATGGCCCGTTTCGAACTGCAAAAACTCTACATCGACGGCGGCTACACCGATGCCGGCAGCGACGCCACTTTCGATGCCATCAACCCGGCCAACGGTGAAGTTCTCGCACAAGTGCAGCGTGCGACCAAGGAAGACGTGGAACGCGCCGTAGTCAGCGCCGAAAAAGGCCAGAAGATCTGGGCCGCCATGACTGCCATGGAGCGTTCGCGCATCCTGCGTCGCGCCGTGGAAATCCTCCGCGAGCGCAACGACGAACTGGCCGCTCTGGAAACCCTGGACACCGGTAAAGCCTTCTCCGAAACCAAGTACGTGGACATCGTCACCGGCGCTGACGTGCTGGAATACTACGCAGGCCTGGTACCGGCCATCGAAGGCGAGCAGATCCCGCTGCGCACCACGTCCTTCGTCTACACCCGTCGCGAGCCTCTGGGCGTGGTCGCCGGCATCGGCGCCTGGAACTACCCGATCCAGATCGCCCTGTGGAAATCCGCGCCAGCCCTGGCCGCCGGTAACGCGATGATCTTCAAGCCCAGCGAAGTCACCTCGCTGACCACCCTGAAACTGGCCGAGATCTACACCGAAGCCGGCGTACCGGCTGGCGTGTTCAACGTGCTGACCGGCAGCGGCCGTGAAGTCGGCACCTGGCTGACCGAGCACCCGCGTATCGAGAAAGTCTCCTTCACCGGCGGCACCGACACCGGCAAGAAAGTCATGGCCAGCGCTTCCAGCTCCTCGCTCAAAGACGTGACCATGGAACTGGGCGGCAAGTCGCCGCTGATCATCTTCGACGACGCTGACCTGGATCGCGCCGCCGACACCGCCATGATGGCCAACTTCTACAGCTCCGGTCAGGTCTGCACCAACGGTACTCGCGTGTTCGTACCGAGCCACCTGAAAGCCGCTTTCGAAGCCAAGATCGCCGAGCGCGTAGCGCGCATCCGCATCGGCAACCCGGAAGACGAAAACACCAACTTCGGTCCGCTGGTCAGCTTCCAGCACATGGAAAGCGTGCTGGGCTACATCGCCAAGGGCAAAGCAGAAGGTGCCCGCGTACTGTGCGGCGGCGAGCGCCTGACCGACGGCGAATTCGCCAAGGGTGCCTTCGTTGCACCGACCGTGTTCACCGACTGCACCGACGACATGACCATCGTCCGTGAAGAAATCTTCGGCCCAGTGATGGCGATCCTGACTTACGAAACCGAAGAAGAAGTGATCCGCCGCGCCAACGACACCGACTTCGGCCTGGCTGCCGGCATCGTCACCAAGGACCTGAACCGCGCCCACCGCGTGATTCATCAGCTCGAAGCCGGTATCTGCTGGATCAACGCCTGGGGCGAATCCGACGCCAAGATGCCGGTTGGCGGCTACAAGCAATCGGGTGTTGGCCGTGAGAACGGCATCAGCTCGCTGAACAACTTCACCCGCATCAAGTCGGTACAGGTCGAGCTGGGCGACTACGCCTCGGTGTTCTAAGACACCCAGCCTGAACGACAACCCCTGTAGCCGCTGCCGCAGGCTGCGAAAAGGTCCGAAGGACCTTCCTGCGATCGCCGAAGCACGTCCGCTGCGCGGCCGATCGCAGCCTTCGGCAGCAGCTACAGGCCTATTGATCGTGCGACCTGACCAATCTCAAAGAGGGTGCATTCAATGTCCCAAGAATTCGATTACATCATTGTGGGTGCCGGCTCTGCCGGTAACACCCTGGCGACCCGTCTGACCGAAGACGAAGGCGTCACCGTCCTGCTGCTGGAAGCAGGCGGCCCGGACTATCGCTTCGACTTCCGTACCCAGATGCCGGCGGCACTGGCCTTCCCACTGCAAGGCCGTCGCTACAACTGGGCCTACGAGACCGATCCAGAGCCACACATGAACGGTCGTCGCATGGAGTGTGGTCGCGGCAAGGGCCTGGGTGGCTCGTCGCTGATCAACGGCATGTGCTACATCCGCGGCAACGCCATGGACTACGACGGCTGGGCCAAGCTGCCAGGCCTGGAAGACTGGACCTACCTGGACTGCCTGCCGTACTTCCGCAAGGCGGAAACCCGTGACATCGGCCCCAACGACTACCACGGCGGCGAAGGCCCGGTCAGCGTGACCACGCCCAAAGCCGGCAACAACCCGCTGTTCCACGCCATGGTCGAAGCCGGTGTACAAGCCGGTTACCCGCGCACCGAAGACCTGAACGGCTACCAGCAGGAAGGCTTCGGCCCGATGGACCGTACGGTCACCCCTAAAGGTCGTCGCTCCAGCACCGCCCGCGGTTACCTGGACATCGCCAAGAAGCGTTCGACCCTGACCATCGTCACCCACGCCCTGACCGACAAGATCATCTTTGACGGCAAGCGCGCAGTCGGCGTGAGCTACCTGCAAGGCAGCACCGAAGAGCGCGTGGAAGCCCGCGCCCGCAAGGAAGTGATCGTCAGCTCCGGCGCCATCGCCTCGCCGCAACTGCTGCAACGCTCCGGCGTCGGCCCCCGCGCCCTGCTGGAAAGCCTGGACATCCCGGTGGTCCACGACCTGCCGGGCGTCGGCGAGAACCTGCAGGACCACCTGGAGCTGTACCTGCAGTACGCCTGCACCCAACCGGTGTCGCTGTACCCATCGCTGCTGTGGTGGAACCAGCCGGCCATCGGTGCCGAATGGCTGTTCAACGGCACCGGCATCGGCGCCAGCAACCAGTTCGAAGCCGGCGGTTTCATCCGTACGCGTGAAGAGTTCGAATGGCCGAATATCCAGTACCACTTCCTGCCGGTGGCGATTAACTACAACGGCAGCAACGGCGTGAAAGAGCACGGTTTCCAGGCGCACATGGGTTCCATGCGCTCGCCGAGCCGTGGTCGCGTGCAGATCAAGTCCAAGGACCCGCGCCAGCACCCCAGCATCCTCTTCAACTACATGGCCACCGAGCAGGACTGGCAGGAATTCCGCGACGGCATCCGCCTGACCCGGGAAATCATGCAACAGCCGGCCCTGGACGCCTTCCGTGGTCGAGAAATCAGCCCGGGCATCGAGGTGCAGACCGACGAGCAACTGGACACGTTCATCCGCGAGCACGCCGAGACCGCGTTCCACCCATCCTGCTCGTGCAAGATGGGCACCGACGACATGGCGGTAGTGGATGGCCAGGGTCGCGTGCACGGCATGCAAGGCCTGCGCGTAGTGGATGCCTCGATCATGCCGATCATCACCACCGGCAACCTCAACGCGCCGACCATCATGATGGCCGAGAAAATCGCCGACAAGATCCGTGGCCGTCAGCCGCTGCCCCGCAGCAAGGCCGACTACTACGTAGCGGGCAACGCCCCGGTGCGTGGCAAGCCAATGCGCGATATCACTCCGACCGCGCAGTAAGCCGCACGGGCACCGACCGCAAGGGTCGGTGCCTTTTTCACCTCCCCGCGTATTTCCTGCCCCCGCATTGCCCGCACTGCCTCCTTGATCGCAGCCTCCGGCAGCAGCTACAGTTCTGCAACTTGCCCATCCCCTTCGCCCCGGAGTCCACCGACGCCTATATCTGTAGGAGCCGCCGGGCAGCGTTCCGTTTGCTGGCGACAAGACCCGCCCGCTATCGCGTCTCACAAGGAGGTTCTCCATGTTCGACTTTCACCCCCAGCTCAAGCAGCGCTTTGCTGCCTTGCGCACGGGCGCCGAATTCTTTTCCCTGCGCTACGTGCGCGAGTCGGACCAATACCTGTCAGTGCGCAAGAACGTTGCCGAACCACCGAGCCTGGGCCGCGACGAAGGGGCGATGCTGACCGCACGGGTGCGTGGTGTGGAAGCCTACGCCGCCACCAGTGACCTCTCGCAAGGCGGCCTGCAAGCCGCCCTCGACCGCGCCGAACACCTGGCTCGGGTGATCGCCGCCCACGCCCTGCTGGACCTGCGCGAGCAACCGGTATCCAGCCACCGTGGCGACTACCTTTCGCCGAATCTGGACCAGCCCTTCCCATCCCTCAGCGACTGTTACCAGCTGCTGGGCGACGAATCGGCCTCGGTGCCCAAGGACGAGCGCCTAGTGAACTGGCAAGTGGGCATCGGCGTGACCCAGGTCGAGCAGATCTACCTCAACAGCGCCGGCGCCGAGCTGCGCCAGGCTCAGCGGTTTGTCTACCCGGGCCTGGATGTCACCGCCTACGACGGTAGCGACAGCCAGACCCGCAGCCTGGGCCGGGAAAACTTCGGCCAGCAGGGCGCCGGCGATGTGATCAGCCGCTGTGGCCTGCTGGGCGCGGCGCCACGGGTGGCCGACCAGGCGCTGCAACTGCTGCTGGCGCCGAACACCCCGCCAGGCCAGCGGGACCTGCTGCTGATGCCGGACCAGATGATGCTGCAGATCCACGAGTCCATCGGCCACCCCCTGGAACTGGACCGCATCCTCGGCGACGAGCGCAACTACGCCGGCACCAGTTTCGTCAAACAGGAAGATTTCGGCCGCCTGCAATATGGCTCGTCCCTGCTCAACGTGACCTTCGACCCACAGATTCCCGAGGAGTTGGCCAGCTATGGGCATGACGACGATGGCAGCGCCGCCAGCAAGCAGTTCCTGATCCGCGAGGGGCTGCTGGTACGTCCCCTGGGCAGTGCCCTGTCGCAGTACCGCAGTGGCCTCGACGGCGTTGCCAACAGCCGCGCCAGCAGTTGGAACCGCGCGCCCATCGACCGCATGGCCAACCTCAACGTCGAGCCCGGCGACCAGCCCCTGGACCGCCTGATCGGCCAGATCGAACACGGCATCCTGATGTCCACCAACCGCTCCTGGTCCATCGACGATGCGCGCAACAAGTTCCAGTTCGGCTGCGAATGGGGCCAGTTGATCGAAAACGGCGAGCTCAAGGGCGTGGTCAAGAACCCCAACTACCGGGGTATCTCAGCACAGTTCTGGCGCAACCTCAGCGCGGTGGGCGATCGCAGCACCTTCCAGGTCCTGGGCACGCCCAACTGCGGCAAGGGCGAGCCCAACCAGGTAATCCGCGTCGGCCACGCTTCGCCGGCCTGCGTGTTCAGCAAGATTGACGTATTCGGAGGAGACGCCTGATGAACAGGACGATGAATCAGGCCGAGCAGTTCAAGGCATGGGTGCAGTGGCTGCAGGACGCGATCAAGGAATCGGAACAGTTCACTCTGAGCTACTCGGCCGAGTCCTCGGAGTTCATCCGTTTCAACCACGCCAAGGTGCGTCAGGCCGGGCAGGTGCAACAGGCCAGCCTGCACTTCAAGCTGATCGACGACGGACGCCACGCCGACTTGAGCATCACCTTGAGCAACGACCCCGAGGTGGACCGTCAGCGCCTGGTCGAAGCCCTGCAACAGTTGCGCGAAACCCTGCCGCTGCTGCCGGCGGACCCGTACCTGATGCTCAATCACGCCCAATGGCAATCCCACCATGTGCAGGACCATCCGCTGCCCGATAGCGAGCAGGTGGTGGCACAGATCGGCCGCGCCGGTGCCGGCCTGGATCTGGTGGGCATCTATGCCGCCGGCCCCATCAGCCGAGGTTTTGCCAGTTCCGCCGGAGCCTTCGGCTGGCATCAGGCCAATAGCTTCAACTTCGACTTCAGCCTGTTCCACGCAAACGGCGAAGCGGTGAAGGCCAGCTACGCGGGACACGCCTGGGACGACGCAGCCTTCGCCCAGCGCTTCGACCAGGCCCGTCAGCAACTGGAGTTCCTCGGTCGACCGCTGCGCACCCTGACGCCGGGGCATTACCGCGCCTACCTGGCGCCGGCGGCCCTGGAGGAGATCATGGGCATGCTGGCCTGGGGCGGGTTCTCGGCCCAGTCCATTGCCAGCAAGCACAGCCCCCTGCAGAAGCTCTACGCGGGCGATGCCGCCCTGAGCCCCCTGGTGTCCCTGGACGAACAGGTCAGCGGCTCCCTGAGTCCGGCCTTTTCCGATGAGGGCTACCCGCGCAGCGACCTGTCGCTGATCGCCGCCGGCAATGCCAACGCACAGTTGATCAACTCCCGCAGCGCCGCCGAGTACGGCCTGACCAGCAACGGCGCCGGCAGCAGCGAATACCCCAGTGCGCTGAACATGGCCGCCGGGCAGCTGTCGCAGCAGGAGATCCTCAAGCAACTGGGCACCGGCCTGTACATCAGCAACCTGTGGTACCTCAACTACTCGGACCTGCCGGCAGCGCGCCTGACCGGCATGACCCGCTTCGCCACCTTCTGGGTGGAGAACGGCGAGATCCAGGCCCCGGTGAGCACCATGCGTTTCGATGACAGCGTCTACAGCCTGCTGGGTTCGCAACTGGAGGCCCTGACCGAGCAGCGCGAACTGCTGCTTTCGGCCAGTACCTACGGCCAGCGCCAGACTGCCTCGATGCATTTGCCCGGAGCCCTGGTCAGTCGCCTGACCCTCACCTTGTAAGCGACAAGCCGCAAGCTGTAAGCGGCAAGCTTGAAGCTTATGGCTTGCCGCTTGCCGCTGCCCTTGGGAGATCCCATGCCCGAACGCACGCCTCTCGATGCCACCACCGCCCGCTGGGTGCCCTGGGTGGTGGCCATCGCCTTCTTCATGCAATCCCTGGACGGCACCATCCTCAACACGGCGCTGCCAGCCATGGCCCAGGACCTGGCGGAAGACCCGCTGCGCATGCAGGGGGTGATCATCGCCTACATGCTCACCGTGGCCCTGCTGATCCCAGCATCGGGCTGGATCGCCGACCGCTTCGGCACCAAGAAGATCTTCTTCGGCGCCATCTTGCTGTTCAGCATCGGTTCCCTGCTGTGCGCGATGTCCAACACCCTGAGCCAACTGATCGGCGCCCGGGTGATCCAGGGCCTGGGCGGGGCACTGATGCTGCCGGTGGGACGGTTGGTGGTGCTGCGGGCCTACCCGCGTTCGGAACTGGTGCGGATCATGGGCTTCATCACCATTCCCGGCCTGCTGGGCCCGCTGATCGGCCCGACCATGGGCGGCTGGATGGTGCAGTACCTGACTTGGCACTGGATCTTCCTGATCAACCTGCCAGTGGGTGCGGTGGGCTGCTATGCGGTGTGGCGTTTTATCCCCGACCTGCGAGGCAGCGAGCGCACCCGTTTCGATGGCCTGGGCTTTGTGCTGTTCGGCGCGGCGATGGTGCTGATCACCATCGCCATGGAAGGCCTGGGGGAACTGCACCTGCCGCACCTGCGGGTGATGTTGCTGCTGTTTGCCGGGCTGGCCTGCCTGGCGGCCTACTGGCTACGAGCCGGGCATATCGACACCCCGCTGTTCGCCCCTTCGCTGTTCAAGGTGCGGACCTTTGCCGTGGGCATCCTCGGCAACCTGTTCGCCCGCCTGGGCAGCGGTGCCCTGCCGTTCCTGGTGCCGCTGCTGCTGCAGGTGGCGCTGGGTTATTCACCGTCCCAGGCGGGGATGAGCATGCTGCCCCTGGCGGCCGCGGCGATGCTGGCCAAGTCCATTGCCCGGCCGTTGATCGAGCGCCTGGGCTACCGCATCGTGCTCACCGGCAACACCCTGGCCCTGGGGCTGATGCTGGCCAGCATGGGGCTGGTCAGCGAGCACACGCCTTATCCCCTGCTGCTGGGCATGCTGGCGGTGCTGGGGGCGATCAACTCGCTGCAGTTCACCGCGATGAACACCGTGACCCTGATCGACCTCGACGATGCCGCCGCCAGCAGCGGCAACAGCTTACTGTCGGTGGTAGCGCAGTTGTCCCTGAGCCTGGGGGTGGCCTGTGCCGGTGCGCTGCTGGGCGGTTTTACTGCACAAGTAGGCAATGACGGAGTGAACACCGTGCTCGGCGCCTTCCAGCTGACCTTTCTCACCGTGGGCATCATGGCGATGCTGGCGGCGGCGATCTTCCTCCAGCTGTCGCCCACCGATGGCCGAAGGGCGCGCAAGGTCGAGGAGCAGCACATCGAGCATTGAGCCGCACACACCCCTCCGTAGGAGCCGGCTTGCCGGCGAAGAGGCCCCCGAGCATTGCACCAACCTCGCGACCGCTTTCGCTGGCAAGCCAGCTCCTACACAAAACCACCTTTGCGCGGTTGCTCGTCCAGAATTTGCAGGTTATAGGAGCGAGGCTGATACACTGCGCGACATTTTGTTTTGCAGGCCAGTCCCGTGACCACCATTGCCACCGCTTTTAATACTTTGCCCCTGTCTCCCGCCATGCTGGCTAACCTCGACTCCCTCGGTTATGCCCAGATGACGCCGATCCAGGCGCAGAGCTTGCCGGTGATCCTCAAGGGCATGGACCTGATCGCCCAGGCCAAGACCGGCAGCGGCAAGACCGCGGCCTTCGGCATCGGCCTGCTGAACCCGATCAACCCGCGCTACTTCGGCTGCCAGGCCCTGGTGATCTGCCCGACCCGCGAGCTGGCCGACCAGGTGGCCAAGGAAATCCGGCGCCTGGCCCGTGCCGAAGACAACATCAAGGTCCTGACCCTGTGCGGCGGCGTGTCCTTCGGCCCGCAGATCGCTTCCCTGGAACACGGCGCCCACATCATCGTCGGCACCCCGGGGCGTATCCAGCAACACCTGCGCAAGGGTTCGCTGGTGCTTGATGGCCTGAACACGCTGATCCTCGACGAAGCCGACCGCATGCTCGACATGGGTTTCTACGACGCCATCGAAGACATCATCGAGCAGACCCCGTCGCGCCGGCAGACCCTGCTGTTCTCCGCCACGTACCCGGTGGGCATCAAGCAACTGGCGTCGAAGTTCATGCGTGATCCGCAGACGGTGAAAGCCGAAGCGTTCCACGACGACACGCAGATCGAACAGCGTTTCTACGAGATTTCCCCGGAAGAACGCATGAGCGCAGTGACCAAAGTCCTGCACCACTTCCGCCCGGCTTCCTGCGTCGCTTTCTGCTTCACCAAGCAGCAAGTGCAGGAAACCGTCGATCACCTGACCTCCAAAGGCATTTCCGCCGTCGGCCTGCACGGCGATCTGGAACAGCGTGACCGCGATCAGGTGCTGGCGATGTTCGCCAACCGCAGTACTTCGGTACTGGTCGCCACCGACGTGGCCGCCCGTGGCCTGGACATCGATGCGCTGGACATGGTGATCAACGTCGAGCTGGCCCGCGATTCGGAAATCCACATTCACCGCGTTGGCCGTACCGGTCGCGCTGGCGAAAAAGGTATCGCGGTCAGCCTCGTCGCACCGTCCGAAGCCCATCGCGCGCAAGCCATCGAACAGCTGCAGAAAGCCCCGCTGAACTGGGATCAGGTCGACAACCTCAAGTCCCAGGGCGGCGCCCCGCTGCAGCCACCGATGAGCACGCTGTGCATCGCGGGCGGGCGCAAGGACAAAGTGCGTCCGGGCGATATTCTCGGTGCACTGACTGGCGACGCCGGCATCCCGGGCGCCCAGGTCGGCAAGATCGCGATCTTCGACTTCCAGTCGTATGTGGCGGTTGATCGCACCGTGGTCATGCAAGCGCTGCAACGTTTGAACAACGGCAAGATCAAGGGCCGTTCGCTGCGCGTGCGCGTCCTCTAACCCCACCGTCCCTGTAGGAGCGAGCTTGCTCGCGATAGCGTCCGAACAGCCGACATCGAGGTTGAACCCGGCACCGTTATCGCGAGCAAGCTCGCTCCTACACAAATTTGTGCGAGGACACCGTTTTGCGTTCTACCCAAGTCGTGATCATCGGCGCTGGCGCGGCCGGCCTGATGTGCGCCCTGACCGCGGCCGGCCGCGGTCGCCAGGTATTGCTGCTGGACCACGCCAACAAGGCCGGCAAGAAAATCCTGATGTCCGGCGGTGGCCGCTGCAACTTCACCAATATGTACACCGAGCCCGCCAACTTCCTTTCGCAGAACCCGCATTTCTGTAAATCGGCCCTGGCCCGCTACACCCAGTGGGACTTCATCGGCCTGGTGGCCAAGCACGGCGTGCCCTACCACGAGAAGAAACTCGGCCAGCTGTTCTGCGATAACAAGTCCAGCGACATCCTCGGCATGCTGCTCGACGAATGCGATCAGGTCGGCGTCGAACTGCGCCTGGACACCTCGATCCAGCAGATCGAGAAAATGGAGTCGGGCTATCTGCTGCAGACCACCCTGGGCGCGGTGCAGTGCCAATCCCTGGTGATTGCCACCGGCGGCCTGTCGATCCCAACCTTGGGCGCTACCGGTTTTGGCTATCAAGTCGCCAAGCAGTTCGGCCATGAACTGCTGCCGACCCGTGCCGGCCTGGTGCCCTTCACCATCACCGATCAGCTCAAGGAGCTGTGCAGCGAGTTGTCGGGCACCTCGGTGGACTGTCTGGTGAGCTGCAACGAGCAGAGCTTTCGCGAGAACATTCTGTTCACTCATCGTGGCCTCAGCGGCCCGGCGATCCTGCAGATTTCCTCCTACTGGCAACCCGGCGACAGTGTCGAGATCAACCTGCTGCCAGACCACGACGCCCTGGGCTGGCTGCAACAGCAGCAGGCCGAGCGCCCCAACAGCGAGCTGAAAACCCTGCTGGGGGAAATCTTCACCAAGAAGATGGCGGGACTGCTGGCCGAGCACTGGTTCGTCTCCAAGCCGATGAAGCAGTACACCCCGGCGGAACTGGCGGACGTGGCGCAAAAACTCGGCAGCTGGCAGTTGGTGCCGGCGGGCACCGAGGGCTACCGCACCGCCGAAGTGACCCTGGGCGGGGTCGATACCCGCGAGGTGTCGTCCAAGACCATGGAATCGCTGAAGAGCCCGGGGCTGTATTTCATCGGTGAAGTGCTGGACGTCACCGGCCACCTGGGCGGCTTCAACTTCCAGTGGGCCTGGGCCTCGGGCTACGCGGCGGCGCAATACGTCTGAGCCGCTGCAATCCCTGTAGCCGCTGCCGCAGGCTGCGACAGGTCCGCAGGACCTCAGCGGACCTTGAATCGCCGCGCACCTTCGGGTCGTTCGCAGCCTACGGCAGCGGCTACAGGCGCCCGACCGGCAACGGCAACAGAATTTGTCGGCCGATGTGACGGCGGCATTGCGCCGTCGTCAATACTGGCTCAATTTAGCTGCATCGCCCCGGAAGGCCTGTCCCACTCCATGTCATCGACTTCTTTTCGTCAGTCTCTGCGCCGCCTCTGGGCGCTGGATAAATTCAGCTACAGCGTGCGGGTGTTCATCGCCCTGACCGGCAGCATGGCGCTGTGCTGGTATCAGGATGAGATGGGCCTGCTGATTCCGCTGTTCCTCGGCATCATCGCCAGCGCACTGGCGGAAACCGACGACAGCTGGCAAGGCCGGCTCAACGCCCTGGCCGTGACCCTGGTGTGCTTCAGCATCGCCGCGCTGTCGGTGGAACTGTTGTTCCCCTACCCCTGGATCTTCGCCATTGCCCTGGCCCTGGCCAGCTTCGGCCTGACCATGCTCGGGGCTCTGGGGGAACGCTATGGCGCCATCGCCTCGGCGACCCTGATTCTCTCGGTCTACACCATGATCGGCGTCGACCAGCGCGGCGGCGCGGTGATCGATTTCTGGCACGAGCCGCTGCTGCTGGTGGCCGGCGCGGCCTGGTATGGCCTGCTCTCGGTCCTGTGGCAGGCGCTGTTCTCCAACCAGCCGGTGCAGCAGAGCCTGGCCCGGCTGTTTCGTGAGCTGGGTTTCTACCTCAAGCTCAAGTCATCCCTGTTCGAGCCAATCCGCCAGTTGGATGTGGAAGCCCGGCGCCTGGAGCTGGCCCAGCAAAATGGCAAGGTCGTGGCAGCCCTCAACGCCGCCAAGGAGATCATCCTGCACCGGGTGGGCAATGGCCGGCCGGGGTCGAAAGTCAGCCGCTACCTGAAGCTGTACTTCCTGGCCCAGGACATCCACGAGCGCGCCAGTTCGTCCCATTACCCCTATAACGCCCTGACCGACGCCTTCTTCCACAGCGACGTGCTGTTTCGCTGCCAGCGCCTGTTGCGCCAGCAGGGCAAGGCCTGCCGCTCCCTGGCCGAATCCATCCAGCTGCGCCAGCCGTTCGTCTATGACGCCAGCTTCGCCGAGGCCCTGAGCGACCTGCACGCCTCCCTGGAACACCTGCGCATCCAGAGCAACCCGGCCTGGCGCGGGCTGCTGCGCTCGCTGCGCGCCCTGGCGGCCAACCTTGGCACCCTCGACCGCCTACTCAGCGACGCCAGCAACCCCGACGCCCTGGCCGATGCCACCGACAGCAGCCTGCTGGACCGCTCGCCGCGCAACCTCAAGGATGTCTGGACTCGCCTGCGCACCCAGCTGACACCGACATCACTGCTGTTCCGCCATGCCCTGCGCCTGCCCCTGGCGCTGAGTATCGGCTACGGCATGGTGCATCTGATCCACCCATCCCAGGGCTACTGGATCATCCTCACCACGCTGTTCGTCTGCCAGCCCAACTACGGCGCCACCCGGCGCAAGCTGGGGCAGCGGATCGTCGGCACCGCCATCGGCCTGACCATCGCCTGGGCGCTGTTCGACCTGTTCCCGAGCCCCTTGGTGCAATCGCTGTTCGCCATCGCCGCCGGGGTGGTGTTCTTTACCAACCGCACCACCCGCTACACCCTGGCCACAGCCGCCATCACCCTGATGGTGCTGTTCTGCTTCAACCAGGTGGGCGACGGTTACGGGCTGTTCCTGCCGCGGCTGTTCGATACCCTGCTGGGCAGTCTGATCGCCGGGCTGGCGGTGTTCCTGTTCCTGCCGGACTGGCAGGGCCGACGCCTGAACAAGGTGCTGGCCAACACCCTGACCTGCAACAGCATCTACCTGCGCCAGATCATGCAGCAGTACGCCGCAGGCAAAAGCGACGACCTGGCCTACCGCCTGGCCCGGCGCAACGCCCACAACGCCGACGCGGCGCTGTCCACCACCCTGGCCAACATGCTCATGGAGCCGGGGCATTTCCGTAAGGAAGCCGACGTGGGGTTCCGCTTCCTGGTGCTGTCCCACACCTTGCTCAGCTACCTGTCGGGGTTGGGCGCGCACCGGGAAACCCAACTGCCGGGGGAAGTCCGCGAGCACCTGATCGACGGTGCCGGGGTCAGCCTGGCGGCGAGCATCGACGAGATTGCCCAGGGTCTGGCCAACAAGACCCCGATCGCCATCCAGAGCGATGCCGAGGAAGCGTTGGCCAATGAGCTGGAGCAGATGCCGGATGAAATCGACGAAGGCCAGCGTCTGGTGCAGACCCAGCTGGCACTGATCTGTCGACAACTGGGGCCGTTGCGGACCCTGGCGGCGCACCTGATCAAAGACACCAGCGACGACGCAAAATCGTAGGAGCCGGCTTGCCGGCGAAAGAGGCCGCAAGATTTATGCAAGGTCCGGGGCCGCTTTCGCTGGTAAGCCAGCTCCTACAGACAGCCCCCTGTTCGGTTACATACCGTGCTGGCGCAACAGGCGGTCGTAGCTGCCGTCGGCCTTCATGGCGGCAATTTCCCGGTCGAACTTGGCAACGATCTGCGCGTGTTCGGGGTTTTTCAGGCTGACCAGGATATGCAGGCCGTTCTCGCTCAGGGGCTTGGGCAGAAATTCCACCGCGTTGCGCACCCGAGGCGATTCCCGGGCCAAGTAATAGCGGGCGACGTATTCGTCTTCCAGAGTCAGCTTGACCCGGTCCGCCGCCAGCATGCGCACGGCCATGGCGAAGTTATGCACCAGAACTTTCTGCAGGTTCGGGTCGTTGTCGAACTCCGGCGAATAGGCGTAGCCACGCACTACCGCCACCGGGTACTGATGCAGTTGCTTGAGGTTGTTGTATTCCAGCGAGGCATCCTTGCGCTTGATGAAGCGCACTCGGTTGACCAGGTACTCCGAGGAAAACTGCCCCAGATGGGTGCGCTCTTCGTTGTACCAGGCATTGACCAGTACGTCGTAGCGTCCCTCGCCAACCCCCATGAGAGCCCGGGCCCAGGGCACCTGTTCGAACTCGCTGGCATAGCCGGCACGGGAAAGGGCGGTGCTGACGATATCGGTGGCCACCCCGCCATTGACCAGGGTCGCATCGGTAAAGGGGGGCCAGGCGTCAGCGACCAGGCGCAGCTTCTCCGCAGAAGCGCTGTGGCCCAGCAACAGCAATCCGATCAAAGCCAAAGCTCGATGCAATCGCAGCATGCTAAAAGATCCTTAGCGGGCACAGGGCCCAGCGCGTTCCAGCCGACACTCGAGGGCCCCTGCCGGTATTCGACAGGGCAGCCCAGCCCCTAACACTAGCTCATCAAAACCGCTGCACAGGACTTGAAAACAGATTACACAAAGAAGACAAAGGCCAGTAACAACAATAGTGGCATTTTGACCTAACTCACAGAAACAGCCTCTGGGTGCTGCTCGACAAGACATCCGGCGGCGATGTGCCTAGGCTCTGTACGAAAAGTTTTGAGACGAAGGTCAGGCAAGGCGAAAACGGTCGAGGAAGCGGAGTTTACGGGTTGTAAATGAGCATTCCGAGACCGTTTTCAACGCAGCATCACCGAGTATCAAGGCTTTTCGTACAGAGCATAGTATTTCGCACAGCACTTTCTACAGGATATGAAGATGACCATCGAATGGGTCTGCAAGCATCACACCGATCTGGGCAAGGAACAGTTGTACGCCATCCTGCAACTGCGCACCGAAGTCTTTGTCGTGGAACAGAAATGCCCCTACCAGGAAGTGGACGGCCGCGACCTTGAAGGCGATACCTGCCACTTGATGGCCTGGGACGACGACCGCCTGCTGGCCTATGTGCGCCTGCTGGACCCGATCTCCCAAGGCGGGGACGTCGTGATCGGCCGCGTAGTGATCGCCGAACAGGCCCGTGGCCAGGGCCTGGGTCATGCCCTGATGGAGCAGGCGCTGAAACAGGCACAACGGCACTGGCCAGAAACCCCGATCTACCTCTCGGCCCAGGCCCATCTAAAGGATTACTACGGACGCTACGGCTTCATCGTCGCGGGTGAGGAATACCTTGAGGACGGCATTCCCCATATCGGCATGCGCCGGGCCTGAGACTCAGGGATAACCCAGCACTGTCTTGATCTGCCGCAGATTGGGCTCGATCCAGCCCTTGTCGATGGCTCCCCAGCTATGGATCCGGTAGCGCCCGGCATGATTGCGGGCGCCATCCTGCTGCTCGAACTCGCAGAGGATGTCCAGGTCCGCCAGGGCGGCGATGGTGTCCTGGGCGGTGCGTCGGGGCATGCCCGTGACTTCGGTCAGCGCCGGCACACTGCTGGCCAGGCCGCTGTCGATCAGATACGCCACATACAGGCGGCGGTAGAAACTGCTCTTGGTCTTGCTGACATCCATCGCCTACTCCCTTTCACTAAGCACTAATCCGCCGCTCCTGCCTTGGCTTGCAGGTCGCGCCAGGTCAGGTAGACCCGCAGGTCGAACTCCAGCTGGTGATAGCCCGGCAGCATATGCTCGCAGAGCTTGTAGAACGCCTTGTTGTGGTCCGATTCCTTGAAGTGCGCCAGCTCGTGCACCACGATCATCCGCAAGAACTCCGGCGCCGCCTCCTTGAACAGGGAGGCGATGCGGATCTCCTTCTTGGCCTTGAGCTTGCCGCCCTGCACCCGGGACACCGTGGTGTGCAGGCCCAGGGCGCGGTGGGTCAGGTCCAGGCGGTTATCGAACAGCACCTTGTCGATGGCCGGGGCGTTGCGCAGGTATTCCTGCTTCAGTTCCAGAGCGTAGTTGTACAACGCCTTGTCGCTCTGTACCGCGTGCTTGTGCGGATAGCGCCGGCTCAGGTAGTCCCCCAGGCGATCTTCGTCGATCAGCTGGCGCACTTGCTGTTGCAGGGCGACGGGGTAGGCCTGAAGGTATTTGAGTGCAGTCATGAAGGGGCAACGCAAGGTGCAAAGAGCGCCAGTGTAGCGAATTCAGGCCGGCAACGCGCTCCAGTCAAAAGGCTGGGCAAACTGACTGGCACTGCTGGCAGTCAGGGGGCGCGCCACCAGGAAACCCTGCACGTATTCACAACCATTGGCCTTGAGCCACTCGTATTGCTCGAGGGTTTCCACGCCTTCGGCAATCACCAGCAGGCCGAACTGTTTGCACAGGTCGATCACACTGCGGGCGATGGCGGCATCTCGCGGCGAAGTCAGCAGGCGAGCGATCAGGTGCCGGTCAAGCTTGAGGGTGTCCAACTGCAGGTCACGCAGGTACGCCAGACAGCAGCTGCCTGATCCGAAATCGTCCAGGGCCACCCGCACCCCCAGCTCATGCAACTGCTGCAACTGCTTGCGGGTCTCGTCGAGGTTCTGGGTCAGTGCCGCCTCGGTCACCTCCACCTCAAGCTGACGAGGCTGCAGGCCATGGCGCAACAACACCTGGCGCAGTTCGGTTGCCAGGTTGGGCATGCCGAACTGGGTAGCGCTGAGGCTGACACCCAGCACCAGGTCCGGGCTGAATACCTGTTCCCAATCCTTGCGCTGAGCGGCGCCCTGTTGATAGATCCAACTGCCCAGGCGGCTGATCAACCGCGCCTCTTCCAACAACGGCAGAAACAGCCCGGGCGGTACATCGCCGACACTCGGGTGCCGCCAGCGCAGCAACGCCTCGAACCCTCGCAAGCGGCCATCGGCAATGGCCACCTGGGGCTGATACACCAGGGTGAACTCCTTGCGCTCCACCGCGCTGCGCACGCTTTCTTCGAGCATCAGCCGGGACCGGGCACGGCCGTTCATTTCATGGTCGTAGTAACGGTACTGCTGACGGCCGGCACGCTTGGCCTCGTACATGGCGATATCCGCCGCGCGCAACAGGCCATCCAGATTGGAACCGCAGTCAGGGTAGATGGCGATGCCAATGCTGGCCCCCAGCACCACCTCCATGCCATCGATCTGCTGGCTGATGGACAGGCGTTCGATCAGTTTTTCGGCGATTTTTGCCGCCTGCTCCGGGAAGCTCAGCTCCAGCAGGGCCGTGAACTCGTCGCCGCCCATGCGCCCGAGAATGTCGAACGAATGCAGGCACTCCTTCAACTGCTCGGAGACCCAGCGCAACACCCGGTCACCGGCATCGTGCCCCAGGGAGTCGTTGACTCGTTTGAAGCCGTCCAGGTCCAGGTAGAGCAGGACCAGAGACTTTCCCGAGCGATCGCTGCGCAGCAGGATGTTCTCCACGGTCTGATAGAAACCACGCCGGTTGAGCAGGCCCGTCAGCGGATCGGTAACGGCCTGGTACTCCAGCTGTTGATGCAGGTGTCGAACCTCGGACATGTCCAGCAAGGTCACCACCATGGCCTTCTGTTCGCTGGGCAGGGGCGCGCAGGACAGAGCCACGCAGATCTGCTGACCAGGGACGGTACACAACAGGGCGTCATGCAGACGATAGGTCTCGCCCCTGCGGTAGCAGGCGTAGAGTTCGGATTCGTTCCAGTCGGGGACGTGGGGCTTTTGCAGGTAATCGAGGAAGGGCGAGCCCTCCAGATCTTGCACCTGGGCATTGAGCAAGCGCGAGACCGCTGGATTGGCGAAGCGCACATGGCCGCCTTCGTCCACCACCAGGATGCCTTCGGCGGCGTTGTCCAACACCGCGGCGTTGAACGCTCGCGCCACCTCCAGATCATGACTGAGGTGCTGCAGGGCTCGGCGGTTGCGCTGTTGCTCCAGCAAAGCCTGGACCTTGGGCTTGAGGATCTGCGGGTCGAAGGGTTTGAACAGGTAGTCCACCGCGCCACTGGCGTAGCCCTTGATCACGGCATCCTGGGACTGCTCGTTCGCGGTGAGGAAGATGATCGGTGTCAGCCGGGTACGCTGGCTGCCGCGCATCAGTCGAGCCACCTCAAAACCATCCATGCCGGGCATCTGCACATCCAGCAGCACCAGATCCACCTCATGCTCGAGCAACAGGCCCAAGGCCTCGACACCGGAGGCAGCGGTCATCACCCGCCAGTCCTGGCGCTGCAACAGAGCACGCATGCTTAGGAGATTTTCAGGATAGTCATCAACGATCAGAAGAGTGGAGTGGCCTTCGGCCACCTCCGGATGCACGCATTCCATGCTGCTTCTCTTGCCTGTAATAAGACTGAGCGGGTGAGAAAACCTGGCTAAAACTGTGGACTCACTCTAGACCCGGATCTTGAAAAGCAGAAGCCGCCATCACGTCATCGCTCCGCCAATGGCGCCGACTCCCGACTAACGGTCACAGTTGTGCAGCATAAAAACCGGGAAGGATGGCATTTCGATATTTTGCTGACGTCAGATATCCGCCGTACGGACCTCGCCCGGCATCCGTTCTGCGTTATAAAGACGCCCGAAGAAGCGCAGGCTAAAGCCCTCGGCGACCTGCACCAGACCTTTCCTTGCGGAACCTCTCACCATGATCGATCTGGCAACCTGGAACCTCAGCGTTCCCGTCGGCAGCCCACCGGCAACCATTGACACCCCCACCCTGGTCAAAGGCTTCAAGGACCAGTACTTCCACTCCGATAGCGGCACCCTGTTCTTCTGGTCGCCGGTGACCGGATCAAAAACCGAGAACGCCATCTACCCGCGCACCGAGCTGCGGGAAACCTATTCCAACGGCACCCTGCGCAACTGGACCTATCCCGAGGCCGACAACCTGTTGTACGCCACCCTGGCAGTGAAGCAGGTGCCCTCGTCGGGCAAGATCGTCGTCGGCCAGATCCATGCCTACAACAGCACCAAGCCCCTGGTGAAAGTGGAGTACCAGTACAAGACCAGCCAGGGCAGCGGCAATGTCGTGGCCAAGGTGCGCATGCGCCCGGATGACGACGAAGGCCGGGTCATCACCGTCGCCAGGAACGTGCCCATGGATCGGGAGTTTTCCTACCTGATCCACCTGAGCCCCGGTGGTGCCCTGGGGATCAGTGCTGCGGGCTATCAATGGGATGGCCAGCTGAGCGCCACCTGGCGCGACAAGCCGCTGTATTTCAAGGCTGGCGTTTACGTCCAGGACAACAGCGGCTACACCAGCGAGGGCGGCAAGGTGACCTTCTCCAAGCTGGATATCGACCACAACAAAATCTAACCCCGTCTCTGTGCAGGAATCCCAGGCACAAAAAAGCCCGCATCGCTGCGGGCTTTCCGGATGACGCTAAGGCTTAGTTGACCTTGGCGTTCAGCTCACCCTTGAGGTAGCGCTGGAACATTGCTTCCAGGGAGATCGGCTTGATCTTCGAAGCGTTGCCGGCAGTGCCGAAGGCTTCGTAACGGGCGATGCACACGTCGCGCATGGCGGTCACGGTGGCCCCGAAGAACTTGCGTGGATCGAACTCGCTCGGGTTGGTGGCCATCAGGCGACGCATGGCACCGGTGGACGCCAGGCGCAGGTCGGTATCGATGTTGACCTTGCGCACGCCGTACTTGATGCCTTCGACGATTTCTTCAACCGGCACGCCGTAGGTTTCTTTGATGTCGCCGCCGTACTGGTTGATGATCGCCAGCCACTCCTGCGGAACCGACGAAGAACCGTGCATCACCAAGTGGGTGTTGGGGATGCGCTTGTGGATTTCCTTGATGCGGTCGATGGCCAGCACGTCGCCGGTAGGCGGCTTGGTGAACTTGTAGGCACCGTGGCTGGTGCCGATGGCGATGGCCAGGGCGTCGACCTGGGTCTTCTTGACGAAGTCCGCAGCCTCTTCCGGATCGGTCAGCATCTGGCTGTGGTCCAGCACGCCTTCGGCACCGATGCCATCTTCTTCACCGGCCATGCCGGTTTCCAGGGAACCCAGGCAGCCCAGCTCGCCTTCTACCGACACGCCGCAGGCGTGGGCCATGGCCACGGTCTGCTGGGTGACGCGCACGTTGTATTCATAATCGGTCGGCGTCTTGCCGTCTTCGCCCAGGGAGCCGTCCATCATGACCGAGGAAAAGCCCAGCTGGATCGAGCGCTGGCAGACGTCAGGGCTGGTGCCGTGGTCCTGGTGCATGCACACCGGGATATGCGGGAACTCTTCGATCGCCGCCAGGATCAGGTGACGCAGGAACGGCGCACCGGCGTACTTGCGCGCACCGGCGGACGCCTGAACGATCACCGGGGAGTCAGTCTTGTCAGCGGCTTCCATGATGGCGCGCATCTGCTCAAGGTTGTTGACGTTGAAGGCTGGAACGCCGTAGCCGAACTCGGCTGCGTGGTCCAGCATCTGGCGCATGCTGATGAGTGCCATTGTGTGTGTCTCTCCCGGTCGAGGGTCGTTAATCGTGCAAGCCTGCCGTAGCGGCGACTGCTATTCAAGTGATTGCAGATCGGGGGTCAGCCCGCCCTGTTGTATCCGTTAAAACCAAATCTCTACAGCCCTTCAGGAACCAGTTCGCCGGTAAAGGGGCCCTTGACCTTGCACAGGCCTGGACGCCGCCTTGGCTGGCAAGCCAGCTCCTACTGGGCCTTGCAGCCGCGGCCGATCAAGTCATTGGTGGCGACCCAGTAAACCAGGCCCTCTTCACCCTTGACGTGAAACGCCAGCATGTCATCGCTGTACAGCGAACCCGAACCACTGGGCTCAAGCTTAAGGCGCCGAACCTGATCGTCGCCCCCCAGGCGCACGTCGACCGCCTTGCGGCTGTCGTCGGTGTAGCGCCAAAGCACTTGTGCCTGGCTGTCACACACCCAGGTCGTCCAGTTGTCGGGAGCCGGCGACTTGAGCAGGTTCAGGTTGGCGCACCCTGCCAGCAAGCCCAGCATCGCCACGGCGATCAAACCTTTCATCGATGTTCCTCGGCTGACAGCCCACAGGCCCCAGCGCGTTGCGTTATCCAATCCGACCCGTCAAGGGCAGCCCTGTTCCCTGGTCTTTGACGGTGTCTCGTACTTCTCCAGGCCCTCTGGGCCCAGACGCTTGTTAATCACCGGCGCCGTTTCGGCCTGCCAATCGGCCTGATAGCAGCCTTTGTCCGGCTCACCGGCCTCATCGGCCGATTTTGCCTGGGGAGTGCCGGAGCACCCCGCCAGCAAAGCCGCGGCGATCAACAGTGGCAATGTCTTGACCATCAGAACACTCCTTTGCCCGGCCAACGGGAATCTCAGGCCTTGGCCCGGGCTTCCAGGACTTCAACCGCCGGCAGTACCTTGCCCTCGACGAACTCGAGGAAAGCGCCGCCACCGGTAGAAATGTAGGAGATCTGCTGGGCCACGCCATACTTGTCGATGGCCGCCAGGGTGTCGCCACCGCCAGCAATGGAGAACGCGGCGCTGTCGGCGATGGCCTGGGCCAGCACTTGGGTGCCGTTGCCGAACTGGTCGAATTCGAACACGCCTACAGGACCGTTCCAGAGGATGGTCTTGGAGGATTTCAGCAGCTCGGCGAACTGCGCGGCAGTCTGTGGACCGATGTCGAGGATCATGTCGTCAGCGGCAACATCAGCGATCAGCTTGACGGTAGCTTCGGCGCTTTCGGCGAACTCCTTGGCCACGACCACGTCCACCGGCAGCGGTACGCTGACCTTGGCGGCGATGGCTCGGGCGGTGTCCAAGAGGTCCGGCTCGTACAACGACTTGCCCACCGGATGCCCGGCAGCGGCCAGGAAGGTGTTGGCGATGCCGCCACCGACGATCAACTGGTCGCAGATCTGGCTCAGGCTGTTGAGCACATCCAGCTTGGTGGACACCTTGGAACCGGCAACGATGGCCGCCATCGGCTTGGCCGGGTTGCCCAGGGCCTTGCCCAGCGCCTCCAGCTCAGCAGCCAGCAGGGGACCTGCAGCGGCTACTTTGGCGAACTTGGCCACGCCATGGGTCGAACCCTCGGCGCGGTGCGCGGTGCCGAAAGCATCCATCACGAACACGTCGCACAGGGCAGCGTATTGCTGGGCCAGTTCGTCGGCGTTCTTTTTCTCGCCCTTGTTGAAGCGCACGTTTTCGAACAGCACGATGTCGCCGGCCTTGACCTCGACACCACCCAGGTAGTCGGCCACCAGTGGCACTTCACGGCCCAGGGCGCGGCTCAGGTAATCGGCTACCGGCTTGAGGCTGTTCTCGGCAGAGAACTCGCCTTCGGTCGGGCGGCCCAGGTGCGAGCAGACCATCACCGCCGCGCCTTTTTCCAAGGCCAGCTTGATGGTCGGCAGCGAAGCCAGGATCCGCGCATCGCTGGTGACAACACCGTCCTTGACTGGGACGTTGAGGTCTTCGCGGATCAGTACGCGCTTACCTTGCAGATCGAGGTCGGTCATCTTCAACACGGTCATGGGTCGCAATTCCTGGGTTACTGTTGTTCAGAAACAGAGAGTTTAGAGTCAGAGCGTGGAGTGGCTGTTTGCAGGTAGTGCCCAGCAACATCCAGCATCCGGTTGGCAAAGCCCCATTCGTTGTCGAACCAGGCCAGGATGTTCACCAGCCGGGGGCCGGAAACGCGAGTCTGACTGGCATCGACGATCGCCGAATGGGGATCATGATTGAAATCACAGCTGGCGTGAGGCAACTCGGTATAGGCCAGCAAGCCCTTGAGCGGACCGCTGGTGGCGGCCTCGCGCAGAATCCGGTTGACCTCGGTGGCGTCGGTATCGCTCACGGTCTGCATGGTGATATCCAGGCAGGACACATTGACCGTCGGCACTCGCACAGCTTTGGCCTGAATTCGCCCGGCAAGTTCCGGCAACAAGCGCTCGATACCACGCGCCAGACCAGTGGACACCGGGATCACCGACTGGAACGCCGAACGGGTCCGACGCAGATCCTCGTGGTGATAGGCGTCGATCACCGGCTGGTCGTTCATCGCCGAGTGAATGGTGGTGATCGACACGTACTCCAGGCCGATGGCCTGATCCAGCAGGCGCAACAGCGGCACACCACAGTTGGTGGTGCAGGAGGCGTTGGAGACCAGCAGCTCGGCGCCGGTCAGACACTCCTGGTTGACCCCGTAAACGATGGTCGCGTCGACATCCGCCTCGCTGGCCATCGGCTGGGAGAACAGCACCCGTGGCGCGCCGGCGTCGAGGAAACGCTGGCCGTCTGCCCGGGTGTGGTAGGCACCGGAGCATTCCAGCACCAGATCGACGTCCAGGGACGCCCAATCGATGCCTTCAGGCGTGGCACTGCGCAGCACTTTCACGCAGTTGCCATTGATATGCAGACAGTCGCCATCGACCTTCACCTCGCCGGGAAACCGGCCGTGGGTCGAGTCGAAGCGTGTCAGGTATTCAACACTGGCCATGTCGGCCAGATCGTTGATGGCGACGATCTCGAATCCAGCCGCAGCCCCCCGCTCGAACAGAGCACGCAAGACGCAACGACCAACCCGGCCGTAGCCGTTGAGTGCAACTTTATAGGGACGCGATTGAGGCATGGGGTTCTCGATCAGGCACAGGCAGACGAACTTGTTATACGCACCCCATCGCAGGAGCTGGCTTGCCAGCGATCAGCGGCGTGTCAGGCAGGCCGCGAATCGCTGGCAAGCCAGCGCCTACAAAGGGATCGCGGTGGCTGGGCCACCGCGTGCTTTTTTAGTCTTCCAGCAGCTCTTCGGCCTGGCCCAGGATGTTGTCCAGGGTGAAACCGAACTCTTCGAACAAGGCCGGCGCAGGCGCCGACTCGCCGTAGGTGGTCATGCCGATCACCCGGCCTTCCAGACCCACGTACTTGTACCAGAAGTCGGCGTGAGCAGCTTCGATGGCGATCCGCGCGCTGACCTGCAACGGCAGAACCGATTGCTTGTAGCCCGCGTCCTGAGCGTCGAACACGCTGGTGCACGGCATGGAAACCACGCGCACCTTGCGGCCCTGCTCAGTCAGCTTGTCGAAAGCCTGGACCGCCAGGCCCACTTCCGAACCGGTGGCAATCAGGATCAGCTCAGGCTCGCCTGCGCAGTCTTTCAACACGTAGCCACCGCGGCTGATGTCGGCGATCTGCCCGGCATCACGGGTTTGGTGCTGCAGGTTCTGGCGGGAGAAGATCAGCGCCGATGGGCCGTCCTTGCGCTCCAGGGCGTACTTCCAGGACACCGCCGATTCCACGGCATCGGCTGGGCGCCAGGTGTCGAGGTTCGGGGTGCTGCGCAGGCTGGTCAGTTGCTCGATCGGCTGGTGAGTCGGGCCGTCTTCGCCCAGACCGATGGAGTCGTGGGTGTAGACATGGATCACCCGCTGTTTCATCAGCGCCGACATGCGCACTGCGTTGCGTGCGTATTCCATGAACATCAGGAAGGTCGCGCCGTAAGGCACCAGGCCACCGTGCAAGGCAACGCCGTTCATGATGGCGGTCATGCCGAACTCGCGCACGCCGTAGTACATGTAGTTGCCGCTGGCGTCTTCAGCGCTGACGCCCTTGCAGCCTTTCCACAGGGTCAGGTTGGAGCCGGCCAGGTCAGCCGAGCCGCCGAGAAATTCAGGCAGCAGCGGGCCGAAGGCGTTCAGGGTGTTCTGGCTGGCTTTACGGCTGGCGATGGTTTCGCCCTTGGCCGCGACTTCAGCGATATAGGCATTGGCCTTCTCGGCAAAGTCCGCGGGCAGATCGCCCGCAAGGCGACGTACCAGTTCATTGGCTTCGGCAGGGAACGCAGCGGAGTAGGCCGCGAAGCGCTGATCCCACTCGGCTTCCACGGCGCGACCGGCTTCCTTGGCGTCCCACTCGGCGTAGATGTCGGCCGGGATTTCGAACGGGCCATGGTTCCACTTCAGTGCAGCGCGGGTCAGGGCGATTTCCTCGGCACCCAGTGGTGCGCCGTGGCAGTCTTCCTTGCCCTGCTTGTTCGGCGAACCGAAACCGATGGTGGTCTTGCAGCAGATCAGGGTCGGCAACGGGCTCTTGCGCGCGGTGTCGATGGCGGTCTTGATCTCTTCCGGATCGTGGCCGTCGACGTTGCGGATCACTTGCCAGTTGTAGGCTTCGAAACGCTTGGGCGTGTCGTCGGTGAACCAGCCTTCGACTTCACCGTCGATGGAGATGCCGTTGTCATCGTAGAAGGCGATCAGCTTGCCCAGGCCCAGGGTACCGGCCAGGGAGGCTACTTCGTGGGAAATGCCTTCCATCATGCAGCCATCACCCAGGAATACGTAGGTGTGGTGATCAACGATGTCGTGACCTGGACGGTTGAACTGCGCCGCCAGGACCTTTTCCGCCAGGGCGAAGCCCACGGCATTGGCCAGGCCCTGACCCAGTGGGCCAGTGGTGGTTTCCACACCCGGGGTATAGCCGAATTCCGGGTGGCCCGGAGTGCGGCTGTGCAGTTGGCGGAAGTTCTTCAGGTCATCGATCGACAGGTCGTAGCCGGTCAGGTGCAGCAGCGAGTAGATCAGCATCGAGCCGTGACCGTTGGACAGCACGAAGCGGTCACGGTCGGCGAAGGATGGATTGCTCGGGTTGTGCTTGAGGTAGTCACGCCAAAGTACTTCGGCGATATCCGCCATACCCATGGGGGCACCTGGATGGCCGCTGTTGGCTTTTTGCACGGCATCCATGCTGAGGGCACGAATGGCGTTGGCACGCTCACGACGGCTGGGCATCGCTGATCTCCTGAGGATTGAATAAAACGAAACGGAAAAAAGGCCTGCATTTTCCCTCAGGCGTCTGGCGGGGGCAATGACAGATAGTCACTCAGGCATGTTTTTCCCAAGGATAAGCACTCAATCCACTGGAGAAACCCGCTCGCCGTTCGTTGACAAGGCAACGAACGGCTCTGGCAAAGGCCCCTGCAACAGCAATATCAAAAAGTTTTGATATTGCTGTTGCAGGGCTTTGCAGGCACCTCTAGACTGCGCCCCTATGAACCTGCACGCACCCTCCATTGAGCATGACGATTGCGACGAACTGGCCGCCCTGTGCAAGGCCGGCGGCGATCCTCTGCGGCTCAATGTATTGCGCGCACTGAGCAACGACTCGTTCGGTGTACTGGAACTGGCTCAGATCTTCGCCATCGGCCAGTCCGGCATGAGTCACCATTTGAAGGTCCTGGCCCAGGCCAACCTGGTGGCGACCCGCCGTGAAGGCAATGCGATTTTCTATCGCCGCGCCCTGCCCCATACCGAACTCCTGGGGGGCAAGCTTCACGCAGCACTGCTGGACGAAGTGGACCAGGTGCGGCTGCCGGTGGATGTCCAGGGCCGGATCGGCCTGGTGCACCGGCAACGGGCCGCAGCCAGCCAAGATTTTTTTTCCCGGGTGGCGGAAAAATTCCGCGCCCAGCAGGACCTGATCGCAGGACTGCCCCAGTACCGCGACAGTGTTCTTGCGCTACTGGACCAGCTGAGTTTCAAGCCAATGGCCACGGCCATTGAAGTGGGTCCCGGTGACGGTGGATTTCTCCCTGAACTGGCCCGACGCTTTGCCCGGGTGACCGCTCTGGACAACAGTCCGGCAATGCTTGAACTGGCGCGCCAGCTGTGCGAGCGCGAAACATTGGCTAACGTCAGCCTGCAATTGGCCGATGCATTGGATGGCGTGCCACTGACGGCAGATTGCGTTGTGCTGAATATGGTCCTGCACCATTTCGCCGCACCGGCCGAAGCCCTCAAGCAGATGGCCCAATTGCTGCAACCAGGCGGTAGCCTGTTGGTAACAGACTTGTGCAGCCACAACCAGAGTTGGGCCAAAGAGGCTTGCGGCGACCTCTGGCTAGGGTTCGAACAAGATGATTTGGCTCGTTGGGCCACCGCTGCGGGACTGACTCCCGGGGAAAGTCTCTATATAGGCTTACGTAATGGTTTCCAGATCCAGGTCCGCCATTTTCAGCGACCGGCTGGCGACACTCACCATCGGTAAATTTTAGGAAACCGTCGAGATGAGCGAATACTCCCTTTTCACCTCCGAGTCCGTGTCTGAAGGGCATCCGGATAAAATCGCTGACCAGATTTCCGATGCGGTGCTGGACGCCATCATTGCCCAGGACAAGCATGCCCGCGTAGCGGTGGAAACCCTGGTCAAGACCGGTGTAGCCATCGTCGCCGGCGAAGTCACCACCAGCGCCTGGGTCGACCTGGAGCAGATCGTCCGTGACGTGATCTGCGACATCGGCTACACCAGCTCCGACGTCGGCTTCGACGGTGCCACCTGCGGCGTGATGAACATCATTGGCAAGCAGTCCCCCGACATCAACCAGGGCGTCGACCGGGCCAAGCCTGAAGATCAAGGTGCCGGCGACCAGGGTCTGATGTTCGGCTACGCCAGCAACGAAACCGCAGCGCTGATGCCGGCGCCGATTGCCTTCTCCCACCAACTGGTCCATCGCCAGGCTGAAGCCCGCAAATCGGGTCTGCTGCCATGGCTGCGCCCGGACGCCAAGTCCCAGGTCACCTGCCGCTATGAAAACGGCATCGTGGTCGGTATCGACGCCGTGGTGCTGTCGACCCAGCACAACCCGGAAGTGTCCTACAACGACCTGCGCGAAGGCGTGATGGAGCTGATCGTCAAGCACGTGCTGCCGGCCGAACTGCTGCACAAGGACACCCAGTTCCACATCAACCCGACCGGCCAGTTCATCATCGGTGGCCCGGTGGGCGACTGCGGCCTGACCGGTCGCAAGATCATCGTCGACAGCTACGGCGGCATGGCCCGTCACGGCGGTGGCGCGTTCTCCGGCAAGGACCCATCCAAGGTTGACCGTTCCGCCGCTTATGCCGGTCGCTATGTGGCCAAGAACATCGTTGCCGCCGGCCTGGCCGAGCGTTGCGAGATCCAGGTGTCCTACGCCATCGGCGTGGCGCAACCGACTTCGATCTCGCTGAACACCTTCGGCACCGGCAAGATCAGCGACGACAAGATCGTCAAGCTGGTCCGCGAGCACTTCGACCTGCGTCCTTACGCGATCACCACCATGCTCGACCTGCTACACCCGATGTACCAGGAAACCGCGGCCTACGGTCACTTCGGCCGTGCGCCACAAACCAAGACCGTGGGTGAGGACACCTTCACCACCTTCACTTGGGAAAAAACCGACCGCGCCGACGCCTTGCGCGCTGCTGCCGGCCTGTAAGCTTCACCTGGCAACATCCAAAGCCCCGTCCGGCACTCCCGGCGGGGCTTTTTTGTGGCTGAAGGTTTCCCTCCAAAGCCAGCCGACAACCGTCGATACAGGGCCCTGCGCCATTGACGACGAGTTTTGGCGCCCGATGAAACACCCGGCAAACACCTTCGTCCAAACCCACAGCCAATCCCCTCTAGCCTTTAGCGCATGCCCATCAGAGCAAGGATGCTCCCCATGCTGCCAAGACTCTTCCTGCTGCTTCTGGCCCTCATCGGTCAAGCCACCCAGGCCCAATGTCCCAACTGGCCAACGTCCCAGGCCGATCTGGAAATCACCGCCCTGCAACAACAGCTCAAGAACTGGGACACCCGCTACCACCGGCACGGCCAATCGCCTGTAGCCGACGAGCTATACGACCAGTCCCGTCAGCGCCTGGCTAACCTGCGGCAGTGCTTCCCACAGATTCCCGTGACTGCGGACCGGCCGCTGCTCAACGCCCGGGGCAGCATCCCCCACCCTATTGCTCACACCGGAGTGGAAAAACTCCCCGATGACAATGCCGTCCAGCTCTGGCTAAAAGGTCGCGAAGGTGTTTGGGCGCAACCCAAGATCGACGGCGTGGCCGTGACCCTGATCTACCGCCAGGGCCGCTTCCACCAGGCGTTAAGTCGGGGTGACGGCCTGCTGGGCCATGACTGGAGCGCCAGCGCCCGTCAGATCCCGGCCATTCCCAAACAATTGCCACAGCCCGTGGACCTGCTGCTGCAAGGGGAGCTGTATCAACGACTGGAGCAACACATCCAGTCCCGCGCGGGCAGCCTCAATGCTCGCAGCCGGGTCGCCGGATGGCTGGCACGCAAACACCTGTCAATGGCAGAAGCACAGCAGATCGGTCTGTTTGTCTGGGACTGGCCCCAAGGCCCCGCCATCTTGAGTGAACGCCTGGAGCAACTGGCGCAACTGGGTTTTCCCGAGGGCCGGGAATACAGCCGGCCCATCACCGGGTTCAGCGAAGCTCGGCAATGGCGGGAGCACTGGTACCGTTCCCCTCTGTCCTTCGCCAGCGACGGCATCATCCTGCGGCAGAGCCAGCGCCCGGCCGCCGAGCGCTGGCAGGCCAAAGCGCCGCACTGGATCGCCGCGTGGAAATATCCCTACGCCCAGGCCCTGGCCCATGTGCGTCAGGTGCGATTCCGCATCGGCCGCACCGGACGCATCACCCCTTTGCTGGATATCGAGCCTGTCACCCTCGACGACCGACAGATCCGTCGCGTCAGCGTCGGCTCGCTACAACGCTGGCGGGCACTGGATATAGCGCCCGGCGATCAGGTGGCCATCAGCCTTGCCGGATTGACCATTCCGCGTCTGGAGAGCGTGGTACTCAGGAGCCCGCAACGCCAGGCCATCCAGGCTCCGGCCCAGGAGGACTTTCATGGCTTGAGCTGCTGGCAGCCATCTCCCGGTTGCGAGAGTCAGTTTCTCGCGCGGCTGACCTGGCTCAGCAGCAAACAGGGCCTGGACCTGCAGAATATCGGCGAGCGAACCTGGAGCAGGCTGATTGAAACAGGGCGTATCAAAGGCCTGTTGGATTGGCTGACCCTGGATCAGGCGGAGCTTGCTAACATTGCCGGCTTCGGCAAGCGCAGCAGCTCTCGTTTACTCGAGAGCCTGCACCGGGCAAGACAGCAACCCTTCCCTCGCTGGCTGAAATCCCTGGGGCTGCCCCCCAGTGGCTCAGCTGACCTGAGCGGGCCATGGCAAACCCTGGCACTGAAAAGCAGCCAGGACTGGCAGGACGAGGCAGGAATAGGAGCGGAACGTGCCGCGCAACTGACGGCATTCTTTCGTGATCCACAGGTACTGGCCCTGCGTGCCACCTTGAGTGAAGCGGGTATCGAAGGTTTTTAATCCATCATCCTGGGGCGCAGGTTGAACCACCGAGGCGGGATTGGGCTCCAACACCCCACTCCCGATGCCAGCGTCAATATTTTAATTGGTTATTTTTTGATCTTTTTTCCACCTGGAGCCTTCCATGAAACTGTTTCCATCCCTCGCTGCCTTGACCCTGTGCAGCCTGATGAGCGCGCCCCTGCTGGCCGCCGAACAAGCTCCGCAACTGACCGGTTGTGCCGCCAAGCGCCAAGCGATCATGACCCAGATTGAACAAGCCAAGGCTCATGGCAACAGCAATCAGCAAGCCGGCCTGGAGCGCGCCCTGAGTGAAGTCAACGCCCACTGCACCGATGCCTCGCTGAAGAAGGATCGTGAAAACAAGGTGCTGGAAGCCAAGCACGAAGTCAGCCGGCGCCAGGCCGATCTGGAAAAAGCCATGAAGAAAGGCGACTCGGAGAAGATCAACAAGCGCAAAGACAAACTCGCCGAATCCCGCAAGGAACTGCAGCAAGCCCTGGACGAGCTGGACAAGTAAGCGGCGCTTGTCGTGGCGAGGGAGACTGCTCCCTCGCCAGCGCAAAACACCTTGTCAGAACCGCCACTCAGTGATTGCGGAATTCTTTGTGACAAGCACTGCAGACATCCTCGACCTTCTGCACTGCCGGCCCCAGGTTACTGGCCTTGTAAGGCTGGACCTGGCTGATGGTCACCAGTTCACCGGTGGCCGCCTCCAGGTTGCGTGCCAGCTCCTGGAATCGCGCCTGCTTGCGCCAGACGTCATCGGTGGCGCTGGTGTGATCTTCTTCCTTGACCTCGGGGAAGTGCTTCCAGGGTTCATGGGACAGGCTGTCGAGCTTGACCGCACCTTCGGCAAAACGCGCACCGTCGAAAGGAATCCGCCCACGCAGCATGCCCCCCAGGTCCTCGCCGGTCTTGAGCATCTGTTTGAAAATTGCCTTGCGCTGACCCAGGGGAGAGTTGGGATCGACACCGCCACAGGCGGAAAGCGTCAGGCAGGCCAGCAATACAACAGAAAGTCTTTTTAGCGTCATGGTGGCTTCAGGTCAGGTCACGGAAACGGCGGCCAGTATCCTCGCCTCCCCGGCAAACACCAATAGCCCTATTAACAATAGGGGTTGCCCACTGCCACCCAGTCTGTGGATAACCCTTCAAGGAAATACAGCATGAACCCGAGCTTCCTCCGCTGGCGTCGCCACCTGCTCTGGACCCTGCCAGCCCTGGCGCTGCTTGCCGGCTGCAACGGCGGCGATAACGGCAAGCCTGCGCCAACCCACGCCTTGGCCACCTACAACAGTACGCCCTGGGAGTCGTTGCCCAGCGTAGCCGATAACGACCTGCTGGCCGGCTTCGGCTCCTGGCGCAGTGCCTGCAACCGCCTGAAAGCCGACCCGGTGTGGGGCGCCACCTGTTCTGCAGCGGCCAACGTGCCACAGACTCCGGCCGCCATCCGCGACTTTCTCAAGGAACACCTGGAAGTCTATGGGCTGCGCTCGGGCAGCGGCAGCAGCACCGGCTTGATCACCGGCTATTACGAACCGGTGTATCCCGGCAGCCTGACCCAGACCCGAACGGCCAATGTACCGGTGTACGGCGTGCCGGACGACATGATCATCGTCGCCCTGGACAGCCTCTATCCGGAACTCAAGGGCAAGCGCCTGAGGGGCCGCCTCGAAGGCCGGGTGCTCAAGCCCTATGACGATGCCGCGACCATCGAAGCCAAGGGGGTGAAGGCTCCGGTGCTGGCCTGGCTGACCGATCCGATGGACCTGCAATTCCTGCAGATCCAGGGGTCGGGAAGGATCCAGCTGGATGACGGTCGCCAACTGCGGATCGGCTACGCCGACCAGAACGGCCACCCGTACCGGCCCATCGGCCGCTGGCTGGTGGAGCAGGGGGAACTGAAAAAAGAGGACGTGACCATGGGCACCATCGCCGCCTGGGCCAAGGCCCATCCGACGCGGATTCCCGAACTGCTGGGCAGCAACCCGAGCTACGTGTTCTTCAATCGCAACCCGGACAGCAACGAAGGCCCCCGTGGCTCATTGAACGTGCCGCTGACTTCCGGCTACAGCGTCGCAGTGGATCGCAAGGTCATTCCCCTGGGCAGCCTCTTGTGGCTGTCCACCACTCGTCCCGACGGCAGCAGCCTGGTACGTCCCGTAGCCGCTCAGGACACGGGCGGCGCGATCACCGGAGAAGTCCGTGCCGATTTGTTCTGGGGCACCGGCGAGGCGGCCGGGCAACTGGCCGGCGACATGAAGCAGCAGGGGCAGATCTGGATGCTCTGGCCCAAGGGCGCGGCGCTGCCCAAAGTACCGGAAGTGCCCGATACCCCTTGACCCCAGTAGCAGCCGGCTTGCCGGCGGAGGCGACCATGAAGACGCTTTCGCCGGCAAGAGGGTGTTTCAGACTGAAACGAAGAAGAAACTGGCGATCAGGCCCATGCCCACGAACCACACCAGGGACCGCAGGATCGCCCAGTCCGCCAGGTAGCAGATCATGTACAGCAGGCGGCTGGTGACAAACAGCACCGCCAGGACGTTGATGGTCACCAGTTCGGCGTTACCCGCCACATGGGCAATGATCACTGCCGCAGCAAATGCCGGGGTCACCTCGAAACCATTGAGCTGCGCGTTGTGGGCACGCTTGGGCAGCCCATCCAGGGTACTCAGGAACGCCCGTGGGTCATGGTTGTAGCGAAGCCCGTATTTGCCTGCGCCCTTGGCGATGGCGGTACACAGGTAGGGCAGAACAATTGCGATCAACACACACCAGAAAGCGACAGTCATGGAGCAAATCCTTTTTTAGAGTTTTAGGGGGTGTTCAGAACTTCATCACCAACATGCCAATCAGCACCAATCCACAGGCTAAGAGCCGTGGCCGGCCGAAAGGTTCTTTCAGGTAGCGCATACCGAACAGCACCACCAGAATCACACTGATTTCACGCAGCGCCGCCGCTTCTGCAATCGAGCCCAACTGCATGGCCCAAAGCACCAGAGCGTAGCTGAACAGTACACAGAAGCCGACGCTCAGCCCCAAGCGCCACTGCTCACGCCAGAACTGCGCGAACGCGGGCCGCTTCCACACCACAGCCACCAGGGGAAAAGGCCAGGCGCTGAGCAGCGTGACCCAGGTCAGGTAGTCCAGCGGGTGCGACCAGCGGCGCAGGGCCTGGCCGTCGATAAAGGTATAGCAACCGATGCACAGGCCGATCAGCGCCACCACCGGCAGCATGCTCCAGGGCAGGCGCGCGCCGCCTCCGCCTTGCCAGAGCAGACACAGCATGCCGAAGGGAATCAGCAGGATGCCGAGGATTTGCTGGGTGCTCAGGACCTCGCCGGCAAAAATCAGGGTCAGGGCCAGCACCACCAGGGGCGACAAGCCGCGCATCAACGGATAGACCAGCCCCAGGTCACCTACCCGATACGCCTGGATCAGCAGATAGCGGTACAAGAGTTCGAAGGCCGCCGAGGCGATGATCCAGGGCCAGATCTGCGGCGGCGGCCACTGCAGGAAAAACAGCATGATTGCCACGAACAGCAACGCCACGCTGTCCATGCAGGCCACTACCAGCAATCGTTCACCGCTGAACTTGATCAGGGTGTTCCATGCCGCATGCAGCAGCGCCGCCACCAGAACCAGACTTGTCGCCAGCACCTCACACTCCCTGTTTGCCTGAAGGTCATCGGATCTCGTGCGGCACGGTCATGCTTGGGCAGAGTGCCCGACCACAGAGCGGGAATCCTCGCATGCCGGCTGCCCGGCTTGCACTGGTTGCCCGCTTTTTTGGCAGTGGCGACAGCGAATTCGGCAGCATGGGCGTGCCCGGGGCACTTTTACCGCCAGGCCTGCAACGTCGCCCCCTCGCTGCGGTCAATGGGTGCGGCTCAACAGCATTGCCGTGGCAAGGGAGCGGACTCCCGCGCCACAACGAACTGTGTCCCGTCCCGTCGCCGGCACATCAAACCTTTGGCCTGAAAGAGTTCAGGCTGCTTTTCCTGCGATCATCCAAAGGAGTCCGGATGCTTGAACTTGTCGCTGCTTTTATCTGCCTGACCACCCTGCTCACCTACGTCAACTTCCGTTTTATCGGCCTGCCGCCGACCATCGGCGTGATGGTCACCGCCCTGCTCTTTTCCTTGTTGCTGCAAGGACTGAGCTACATCGGTTTCCCCGGCCTGGAAGAGCATGTCGAGGAACTGATCGGCAAGATCGACTTCGGCGACCTGCTGATGAACTGGATGCTGTCGTTCCTGCTGTTCGCCGGCGCCCTGCACGTCAACCTCAACGATCTGCGCAGCTATCGCTGGCCCATCGGCCTGTTGGCCACCGTCGGCGTGCTGATCGCCACCTTCGTCATCGGCAGCCTGGCCTACTGGATCTTCGGCCTGTTCGGCTGGCACGTGAGCTTCCTCTATTGCCTGCTGTTCGGCGCACTGATTTCCCCCACCGACCCCATCGCGGTGCTGGGCGTACTGCGGACCGCCAACGCCTCCAAGCCGCTGAAGACCACTATCGTCGGCGAGTCGCTGTTCAACGACGGCACGGCGGTCGTGGTGTTCACCGTGCTGCTGGGCATCGCCCAACTGGGTGAAACCCCGACGGTGAGCGCCACTGCCTGGCTGTTCGTGCATGAAGCCATCGGCGGCGTGGTGTTCGGCGGGCTGATCGGCTACCTGGTGTACCTGATGATCAAGAGCATCGAGCAGCACCAGATCGAAGTGATGCTGACCCTGGCTCTAGTGATCGGTGGTTCGGCCATGGCCAGTGAGATCCACGTATCAGCACCGATCGCCATGGTGGTAGCCGGCCTGATCATCGGCAATCTGGGGCGCAACCTGGCGATGAACGACATGACCCGGCGTTACCTGGATGGTTTCTGGGAACTGCTGGACGACATGCTCAACGCCCTGCTGTTCGCCCTGATCGGCCTGGAACTGTTGCTGCTGCCGTTCAACTGGCTGCACCTGGCGGCCGCGAGCCTGCTGGCAGTGGCTATCGTACTGTCGCGCCTGTTGACCGTGGCCCCGGCAATCCTCCTGCTGCGCCGCTGGCGCAGAGTGCCCCGGGGCACCATTCGCGTGCTGACCTGGGGTGGCCTGCGCGGTGGCGTCTCAGTGGCGCTGGCGCTGGCCCTGCCCCTGGGGCCGGAACGCGACCTGGTGCTGAGCATCACCTACATCGTGGTGCTGTCCTCGATCCTGCTGCAGGGTCTGAGCATCGGCAAGCTGGTGCGCCATGTCACCCAGGAAACCCCGGCAGCCAAGACCGAGGCCCACTGATCACTTCTTGATCTGTCGCGGATCGGGTGCCCCTGCCCGATCCGCGTTTTTGTTCGGCGTGCCGCTCTCGCTGCGCACCTGGGCATGGCTGATCAGAGCGAAGATGAAACTGCCGCCGATGATGTTCCCCGCCAGGGTCGGCCCGGCGAACACCTGCCAGAAATCCCGCCACCCCAACTCGCCGGCAAACACCAGGTAAGAGACTTCGGCCGAGCCCACCACGATGTGGGTGAAGTCCCCCAGCGCCATCAGGTAGGTGATGAGGATGATGATCCACATCTTGGCGCTCTCCATGGACGGAATCATCCACACCATGGTGGCGATCATCCAGCCGGAGATAATGCCCTTGGCGAACATCTGCGAGCTGTCGTTCTCCATCACCTTGCGGCCGATTTCCAGAAAGGCCTGGTCGGTTCGGCTGTCGAAGATCGGCAGGTGCAGCATCACGTAGGCCACCAGCAAGGTGCCGCACAGGTTACCCACCAGCACCACGCCCCATAAGCGCAACAACCGCCCGAAGTTCTGCAGGCTCGGCTTGCTCATCACCGGCAATACCGCGGTCAGAGTATTTTCCGTAAACAGTTGCTGGCGCGCGAGAATCACCGCCAGAAAGCCCGCACAGTAGCCGAAGCTGGCGATCACTTTGAAGGCTTCGCCATCCGGCAGGCGGGAGTTGAGCAGGCCCATGCCCATCAGGGACAGGCCCATGGTCAGGCCGGCAGCCAAGGCCGACCACCACAGGGCAGCGACGCTGCGCTCCAGCTCCTGATCGCCCTGGGTGCGGATGATTTCATGCAGGACCGCCGCGCGGGGCGGCTGGTTACGGTCGACGTCCTGCTGCTCCGCGGCCGAAAGACCGGGGGTTTTACCGTCGTGTCGAGTGTCCATGGGAGTCCTGAACCAGGTGGGTCGTATGAGTTACGACATGCGAGGTTCAGGGCTGTTCCGTTCGGATTGGAGACCTCAGGCTGGCGAATGGGGTCAAGGCCCTCGCCGGCGCCTGGGTTCAGGCCTCGTCCTTGAACTGGTCCTTGACGTATTTGATTTCGGTGCGCCCGTGAGGCGCCGGCAGGCCGTCTTCACCCAGGTTGACGAAGACCATCTTCTCTACGGTGAGAATGGATTTGCGGGTGATCTTGTTGCGCACTTCGCAGGTCAGGGTAATGGAGGTGCGACCGAATTCGGTGGCGGTGATGCCCAGCTCAATGATGTCGCCCTGGCGTGAGGCACTGACGAAGTTGATTTCCGAGATGTACTTGGTGACCACTCGCTGGTTGCCCAGCTGGACAATGGCGTAGATCGCCGCTTCTTCGTCGATCCAGCGCAACAGGCTGCCGCCGAACAGCGTGCCGTTGGGGTTGAGGTCTTCGGGCTTTACCCACTTGCGGGTGTGGAAATTCATATTCACTCCTGACCGTCCTGCCAATTGATGCCCGGCATAATGGCAGACCGGACGGTCATGCTCTACGCAACATCGACTATGGTCGCGATTAACGATCTTCATCCAGGCGACAGAAACACTTTTGGAAGTCTGGCTCTGGCGGCTATAATCGCCACCGTTTCAAAACGGTCATCTGCACTTGATACCGTTTTCCCGCCACCTGTCCGAGGGGCGCTGCAGCAGGCATGGCCTGTCAGGCTCGGATGGGGCGTTGTCGGTACAGGCTTCCCTGTACGGACACTAAACGCACAACGGCGCCCATTCGCACACTACGAATGGAGGCTCTTCATGAGCGCTGTAAACACGCCTGCAGATTTTACCGACTACAAAGTCGCCGACATTTCCCTGGCCGCCTGGGGCCGTCGCGAAACCATCATCGCCGAGTCGGAAATGCCCGCTCTGATGGGTCTGCGCCGCAAGTACCTGGCTGAACAGCCACTCAAGGGCGCGAAAATCCTCGGCTGCATCCACATGACCATTCAGACCGCCGTGCTGATCGAAACCCTGGTTGCCCTGGGTGCCGAAGTACGCTGGTCGTCCTGCAACATCTTCTCGACTCAAGACCAGGCCGCTGCCTCCATCGCCGCCGCCGGCATTCCTGTGTTCGCCTGGAAAGGCGAAACCGAACAAGAGTACGAGTGGTGCCTGGAGCAGACCATCCTCAAGGATGGCCAGCCTTGGGACGCCAACATGATCCTCGACGACGGCGGCGACCTGACCCAGCTGCTGCACGACAAATACCCACAGGTACTGGATCGCGTTCACGGCGTGACCGAAGAAACCACCACCGGCGTACACCGCCTGCTGGACATGCTGGCCAAGGGCGAGCTGAAGATTCCTGCGATCAACGTCAACGACTCGGTGACCAAGAGCAAGAACGACAACAAGTACGGCTGCCGTCACAGCCTGAACGACGCCATCAAGCGCGGCACCGACCACCTGCTGTCCGGCAAGCAAGCGCTGGTCATCGGCTACGGTGACGTGGGCAAGGGCTCGGCCCAGTCCCTGCGTCAGGAAGGCATGATCGTCAAGGTTTCCGAAGTCGACCCGATCTGCGCCATGCAAGCCTGCATGGACGGTTTCGAACTGGTTTCGCCGTTCATCGACGGTATCAACAACGGCACCGAAGCCTGCATCGACAAGGCGCTGCTGGGCAAGATCGACCTGATCGTGACCACCACCGGTAACGTCAATGTTTGCGACGCAAACATGCTCAAGGCCCTGAAAAAGCGCGCCGTGGTCTGCAACATCGGCCACTTCGACAACGAAATCGACACCGCTTTCATGCGCAAGCACTGGGCATGGGAAGAAGTGAAGCCACAGGTACACAAGATCCACCGTACCGGCCATGGCGATTTCGACCCACAGAACGACGACTACCTGATCCTGCTGGCCGAAGGCCGCCTGGTGAACCTGGGCAACGCCACTGGTCACCCAAGCCGCATCATGGACGGTTCGTTCGCCAACCAGGTTCTGGCGCAGATCTTCCTGTTCGGCCAGAAGTACGCCGACCTGTCGCCAGCCCAGAAAGCCGAGCGCCTGACCGTTGAAGTCCTGCCGAAGAAACTCGACGAAGAAGTGGCCCTGGAAATGGTTCGCGGCTTCGGCGGTGTGGTCACTCAACTGACCAAGCAACAGGCTGACTACATCGGCGTGACCGTCGAAGGTCCGTTCAAGCCAGACGCTTATCGCTACTAAGAGCAGCTGCAAGCGTTGAGCTTCAAGCGGCAAGCCAGGGCCACAAGCCGGGCTTGCCGCACAAAGCCTCACGCTTTGCCCCTATTTGCTTAAACAGTGTCAGGCAACAGGCTCCAGAATCAGGAGATGAGCGCACCCACGCTTCTCTTGGCGCTTTCAGCTTGCGGCTTGTAGCTGGAGGTTGCTTCCATGTCCCAAGATCGTCGCTACAGCTTCGAGTTCTTTCCGACCAAGACCGATGCTGGGCATGAAAAACTGCTTGCCACTGCCCGTCAGCTGGCCAGCTACAACCCCGACTTCTTCTCCTGCACCTACGGTGCCGGCGGCTCGACCCGTGATCGTACGGTCAACACCGTGCTGCAACTGGAGAGCGAAGTAAAAGTCCCTGCCGCACCGCACCTGTCTTGCGTCGGCGACAGCAAGGACGACCTGCGCGGTCTGCTGCAGCAGTATCAGGCAGCTGGCATCAAGCGCATCGTTGCCCTGCGCGGCGACCTGCCTTCGGGCATGGGCATGGCCAGCGGCGAGTTGCGCCACGCCAACGATCTGGTGAGCTTCATTCGTGAAGAAACCGGCAGCCACTTCCATATAGAAGTCGCCGCCTATCCGGAGATGCACCCGCAAGCGCGCAACTTCGAAGACGATCTCACCCATTTCGTACGCAAGGCCAATGCCGGTGCCGACAGTGCGATCACCCAGTACTTCTTCAATGCCGACAGCTACTTCTACTTCGTCGAGCGCGTGCAGAAGATGGGCGTAAACATCCCGATCGTGCCGGGCATCATGCCGATCACCAACTACAGCAAGCTGGCGCGTTTTTCCGACGCCTGCGGCGCGGAGATCCCTCGCTGGATCCGCAAGCAACTGGAAGCCTACGGTGACGACAGCGCCAGCATCCAGGCTTTCGGTGAGCAGGTCATCAGCCAGATGTGCGAGCGCCTGCTTCAAGGTGGAGCACCGGGCCTACATTTCTACACCCTGAACCAGGCCGACCCGAGCCTGGCCATCTGGAACAACCTGAAGCTGCCGCGCTGATCGGCAACCCTTCACCAGGCCCCGGCGTAAACCGGGGCCTTTTTATTTGCCCAAGCCTTGAGCCAGAGCGGCTGGAACTCCCCCTAGCAATTGCATGATCTCTCGTCGTAATCTCCAGCAATGTCCGTCATTGCCCAGCTGCTGATAGCCCTCCTCTGCACTTGCCTGAGCGTCGCCGCCCATGGCGAGAAGCTGCGCATTGTCACCGAACCCTGGGCGCCTTATGTCTATGAGGAAAACGGCAAGGCCCTGGGGCTGGACTACGAAACCACGGCCATTGTCTTTCAGCGTCTGGGGATAGAAGTAGAGTGGCAGTTCCTACCGTGGAAACGCTGCCTGGCCATGCTGGAAACCGGCCAGGCCGACGGAGCCCTGGATATCTTCCATAGCGACCAGCGCGACCGCACCTTGCTCTATCCCAGCGAACCTCTCTCGGATGTGGAGTTCGTGATGTTCTACGCCAAGCAGCGCCCACATCCGTTCAAGCATCTGGATGAACTCAAGGGCCTGACCATCGGCACCTCTCCCGGCTACCTGTATAGCGATGACTTCAGCAATTCGACCCTGTTCAACCGCGAGCCGGCACCGACCCATGAAGCCAACTTCGGCAAGCTGCTACTGGGACGCATCGACCTGTTGATCACCGACAAGCGAGTGGGCCAGCATCTGCTGGACAGCCTGGGCATTCGCGATCAGGTCAGCCAGAACCCTACGGTCATCAGCCGCCAGAGCCAGTACCTGGCGCTGCGCCGCAACGCCGGGATGGACCTTTTGGTGCAACGCTTCGGCGCCGAACTCAAGCGCTTCAAGCGCGAGCCGGCCTACGCCGAGTTGAGCGCCAAGTACGGGGCGGAACCTGTTCTGCCCCCTGTCAGGTCATCCTCTACCCGGGGGTCAGAAAAAACCGTTGAGCAGCAGGAAAGCAGCGCATACTGATTGCTCTGTTATACTCCGGCCTCCCGCCAGGCTCACGCCCGGACGCTGGAACCTGTTCAAGGCCTCTCCACCCCGCTACGGCGCAGCCAACCGGCCCGCGCGAGCCTGTGTTGGATGAGTCTTCAGGCCAGCAGGACCGGACGGGATTGCGTCCTCTTAAACGCCATTCACGCCCGGCAAGATTATCCCTTTGGGCCAAGCCCTCACTAAAACAGGATTACTCATGTCCTTTGCTTCCCTCGGTCTCTCCGAGGCTTTAGTCGGTGCCATCGAAGCCGCCGGCTACACCCAGCCTACTCCGGTGCAACAGCGGGCCATTCCCGCCGTGTTGCAAGGTCGCGATCTGATGGTCGCGGCACAGACAGGTACTGGTAAAACCGGCGGTTTCGCCCTCCCGATCCTGGAGCGGTTGTTTCCCAACGGTCACCCGGACAAATCCCAGCGTCACGGCCCGCGCCAACCGCGCGTACTGGTCCTGACCCCGACTCGCGAACTGGCCGCGCAAGTGCATGACAGCTTCAAGCTGTATGCCCGCGATCTGAAGTTCGTCAGCGCCTGCATCTTCGGCGGCGTCGGCATGAACCCGCAGGTCCAGGCCATGGCCCGTGGCGTCGATGTGCTGGTGGCGTGCCCCGGCCGCCTACTGGACCTGGCCGGCCAAGGCAGCGTCGATCTGTCTCACGTGGAAATCCTCGTGCTCGACGAAGCCGACCGCATGCTCGACATGGGCTTCGTCCATGACGTCAAGAAGGTCCTCGCCCGCCTGCCTGCCAAGCGTCAGAACCTGCTGTTCTCCGCGACCTTTTCCAAGGACATCACGGACCTGGCCGGCAAGTTGCTGCACAACCCCGAGCGCATCGAAGTCACCCCGCCGAACACCACGGTTGAGCGTATCGAGCAGCGGGTGTTCCGCCTGCCCGCCAGCCACAAACGCTCGCTGCTGGCGCACCTGATCACCGCTGGCGCCTGGGAACAGGTGCTGGTGTTCACGCGTACCAAGCACGGCGCCAACCGCCTGGCCGAGTACCTGGACAAGCACGGCCTGAGCGCTGTGGCGATCCACGGTAACAAGAGCCAGAACGCCCGCACCAAGGCCCTGGCCGATTTCAAGGCCGGCGACGTACGCATTCTGGTAGCCACCGATATCGCCGCCCGCGGCCTGGATATCGACCAACTGCCCCACGTGGTCAACTTCGAGCTGCCTAACGTCGACGAAGACTACGTGCACCGTATCGGTCGTACCGGCCGTGCCGGTCGCTCGGGCGAGGCCATCTCCCTGGTGGCTCCGGACGAAGAAAAACTGCTGAAAAGCATCGAGCGCATGACCAAGCAGAAGATCGCAGATGGCGACCTGATGGGCTTCGATGCCAGCGCCGTGGAAGCCGAGAAGCCGGAAGTGCGCGAGCGTCCGGACGTACGCAACCCGCGCAATCCTCGTGGTCCACGTGGCGACGGCCCGAACGGCGGCGGTGGCGGCGGTGGTCGCAAGGACAAGGGCAAGGACAAGGGCGGCAAAGACAAGCCGGCCCGTGGCGAGCGCCCGGCCCGCGAGCAGAAACCGCGTGAAGGCACTCCGGCCCGCGAACAGCGCCAGCCGACGCCACGTGCCGACCGGGCACCGGATGAGTTCCTCGACGACGACGTGGACAACTTCGGTAACCGCGCTGACTACGTCAGCCCATACCAGAACAAGAACAACCAGGGCCGTGGTCGCCGTCCAGGGGCTCCGGCCCAGGGCGCCGGTGCCGGCAATCCGCCACGCGGCGGCGCTGGTGGTGGCCAGGGTCGCTCCGGCAACCCACGCAACAGCAACGGCAGCACCACCGGCACCGCACCGGCCAAGCGCAGCGGCGGCCCACGCAACGGCGCCCCTCGTGACAGCCAGGGTCGTCGCGACGAGTCGCGCAATCGTCGCCCGAACCGTGACGAACAGCCACGCCAGGAGCCGGCAGTGCAGAATCCTCGGGGCAACCAGCCGAAGATCATGCACAAGGAGTCCAAGGCCGATCGCTTCCCGACGCCTGAGCAACTGGACCAGTTGCCGAGCCGCCCACGGGGCGAGAAGCCGGCACTGCTGACCCGCAATCGCTGAGTCCGCAGGCTGCAATGAAAAACGCCCCTGGTCGCAAGACCCGGGGCGTTTTTTGTGGCGGCTGGTCGAGGCCGCTTTCTGTAGCCGCTGCCGCAGGCTGCGAACGACGGGGAACCCGGCGCAAGGGCCTGCCAGGCTCACCGGGTTGCATGACGGGCAATAAAAAACGCCCCCGATTTGTGGTCGGGGGCGCTTTTTTGCCTTGGCGCAGGTTGCGATCAGTCCAATAAGGGCTGTGCGAATTGAATCGCGAAGGCCTGCGGGCCTTATCGCAGCCTGCGGCAGCGGCTACAGACGAAGCATTACTTCGCTTTCACACCTTCGAAGGTGATGTACAGGTCGACGTTGTTGGACGCCGGGCCCAGGTCCATCATCTTGCCGAAATCCTGGCGATTGATGCTGGTGGTGCCTTCGAAGCCGGCACGGTAGCCGCCCCATGGGTCCTTGCCTTCACCCAGGAAGGTGGCCTTGACCACAACCGGCTTGGTCACACCGTGCAGGGTCAGGTCGCCGGCCACGTCAGCGGTCAGCTTGCCGTCGGCATTCTTGCCGGTAGGCTTGACGCTGGTGGAGACGAACTTGGCATCGGCAAACTTGCCAGCGTCGAGGAAGTCCTTGCTGGTGATGTGCTTGTCACGTTCGGCGTGGTTGGTGAACACACTGGCGGTGCGCACATTGACTTCGATCTTGGCGTCTTCAGGCTTGGCCGCGTCGAAGCTGAACTTGCCGTCCAGGTCCTTGAAGGTACCGGTGATGAAGCTGTAGCCCAGGTGGCTGATCTTGAAGTCGACGAAGGCGTGCTGGCCTTCCTTGTCGATCACGTAGTCCGCTGCCATCACTTGACCGGCCGCCAATACAGCAGATCCGATTGCCAGAGCGGCGAGAGTCTTTTTCAACATGCTTTCTATTCCTTTTGAGTCGAGGTTGAACATCAGGCTTTGCGACCCAGCATTCGGCTGAGGGTCGCATCACGATCGATAAAGTGGTGCTTCAAGGCCGCCAGACCATGGATGCCGGCAAAGATCACCAGCGCCCAGGCCAGGTACAGATGCACCACGCCTGCTACATCTGCCTGGTCCGGCAGTCCGGAAACCAGGGCAGGAACTTCAAACAAGCCAAACACCGGGATACCGACGCCGTCTGCGGTGGAGATCAGGTAACCGGCAATCATGACCGCGAACAGACCCAGGTACAGGAACCCATGTCCCAACTTGGCCCCCAGGCGGGTCAGACGTCCATGATTGGCCGGTGCCGGTGGTGGTGGGCTGACAAAACGCCACAGCACCCGCAGCAGCATGATCGCAAACAGCGTCAGGCCAATACTCTTGTGCAGGTCCGGGGCGTCTTTGCGCCAGGTGCTGTAGTAGTCGAGACCGACCATCCACAGGCCCAGAGCGAACAATCCGAAGACGGCCAGGGCCACGCCCCAGTGCAGAACAATGCTTACCCAGCCGTAGCGCGAAGAAGAGTTACGTAACTGCATCGAGTTGCATCCTGTAAGAAACGCTGACCAAGACTAGCGATTTACCTATCGAATTAAAGCGAAAAATTTTGCTTTGAAATATCGAGAAATACGATCGATAGTCTGGGCCGGGCTCGTTAAGAAAAGATTAAGGACCGTTTCAGAAGACTCAGGGATAAACAAGGGCGGGTGCCCTGGCAGCTCTCAGGCACGTCTTTGCGTACAGGGCGCATTTGTCTGACCGCCGCCCCACACAATAGGTTGTCCCGCGGCCATGCATTGCATAGGCTTGCCCGATTCCGCCTCCAGGAGACTCTACATGGGCCTGAATAACCAGTGGATGCAACGCGATCTCGCGGTACTGTGGCATCCCTGCACCCAGATGAAAGACCACGAACAACTGCCTTTGATCCCCATCAAGCGCGGTGAAGGCGTCTGGCTGGAAGACTTTGAAGGCAAACGCTACCTGGACGCGGTCAGTTCCTGGTGGGTCAATGTATTCGGCCACGCCAATCCGCGCATCAACCAACGCATCAAGGATCAAGTGGACCAGCTGGAGCATGTGATCCTCGCCGGTTTCAGCCACCAGCCGGTGATCGAGCTGTCCGAGCGCCTGGTGCAGATCACCCCCGCAGGCCTGACCCGCTGCTTCTACGCCGACAACGGTTCGTCGTGCATCGAAGTGGCGATGAAGATGAGCTTCCACTACTGGCTCAACCGCGGCCAGCCGGCCAAGAAGCGCTTCGTCACCCTGAGCAACAGCTACCACGGCGAAACCATCGCTGCCATGTCGGTGGGCGACGTACCGCTGTTCACCGAGACCTACAAGGCCCTGCTGCTGGACACCCTCAAGGTGCCTAGCCCGGACTGCTACCTGCGTCCCGACGGCATGAGCTGGGAAGAGCATTCGCGAAACATGTTCGCCGCCATGGAACAGACCCTGGCCGAACACCACGACACGCTAGCCGCAGTCATCGTCGAGCCATTGATCCAGGGCGCCGGCGGCATGCGCATGTACCACCCGGTGTACCTCAAGCTGCTGCGCGAAGCCTGCGACCGCTACGGCGTGCACCTGATCCATGATGAGATCGCCGTGGGCTTCGGCCGCACCGGCAGCATGTTCGCCTGCGAGCAGGCCGGCATCCGTCCGGACTTTCTGTGCCTGTCCAAGGCCCTGACCGGCGGCTACCTGCCTCTGGCCGCGTGCATGACCACCGATGAGGTCTACAGCGCCTTCTACGATGACTACCCCACCCTGCGCGCCTTCCTCCACTCCCACAGCTACACCGGCAACCCGCTGGCCTGTGCGGCGGCGCTGGCGACCCTGGACATCTTCGAACAGGACAACGTCATCGAGAACAACCGCGCCCTGTCCCAGCGCATGGCCAGCGCCACTGCGCATCTGGTGGATCACCCCCACGTGGCCGAAGTGCGCCAGACCGGCATGGTCCTGGCCATCGAAATGGTCCAGGACAAGGCCAGCAAGAGCGCCTACCCGTGGCAGGAACGTCGCGGCCTGAAGGTGTTCCAGCACGCCCTGAAGCGCGGCGCCCTGTTGCGTCCCCTGGGCAACGTGGTGTATTTCCTGCCGCCCTACGTGATCACCCCGGAGCAGATCGACTTCCTCGCCGAAGTCGCCAGCGAAGGCATCGACATCGCCACCCGCGACAGCGTCAGCGTGGCCGTGCCCAAGGACTTCCACCCGGGCTTCCGCGATCCGGGCTGAGTCCCTCGCCCCGCTCCTGCACCCTCTGGCGCAGGAGCGGGCTTGTCAGCGAAGCGCTTCGACACGCACCGCACCATCGTTCATCGCCGGCAAGCCGGCTCCTACAGCACAGAGAAACCAGATGAGATTGTCCCGCTTCTTTATCGACGCCCCCTTGAGCCTTGGCGAACACGAACTGCCGGAAGCCCAGGCCCATTACATCGGACGCGTGCTGCGCATGGCCGAAGGTGATGCCTTGCAGGTGTTCGACGGCTCAGGGATGGAGTTTCGCGGCACGCTGGTGGAAGTGGGCAAGAAGCGGGTACGGGTGCAGCTGGATGAAAGCTTTGCCGGCCAGGACGAGTCACCGCTGCAGATTCACCTGGGCCAGGGCCTGTCCCGGGGCGAGCGCATGGACTGGGCGATCCAGAAAGCCACCGAGCTTGGGGTGAGCGAAATCACCCCGATCTTCAGCGAGCGTTGTGAAGTGCGGCTCAAGGACGAACGCGCCGACAAACGCCTGCTGCACTGGCGCCAGGTGGCCATCAGTGCCTGTGAGCAATGCGGTCGTTCCCGCGTTCCGCTGATTCATCCACCGGTATTGCTGGCGGACTGGATCAAACAGACCCAGGCGGACCTGAAACTGGTCCTGCATCCCGTGGCCCAGCCCCTGGAAAGCCACGCCAAACCCCAGACCCTGGCCTTCCTGATTGGCCCGGAAGGCGGCCTGTCCGATGCCGAAGTGGAGCAGGCCCACGGTGCAGGCTTTCTGCCTGCCCGTCTTGGCCCTCGCGTGCTGCGCACCGAAACCGCCCCCGTGGTCGCCCTGGCCGTGGCCCAGCAACTGTGGGGCGACTTCTGAGTTGAGCAAGGCCGGCTTGTGCAGGCGCTGGCTTGCCAGCGAAGGCGCCCACCAGCCCGGCACACCTTTCAGGGAGCTCTTCGCCGGTTATTGCACCGGGTCGCTGGTGGGCTGGGCGATGATCGCCTTCAGCTCGGCAGTCATGGGGAACTCCAGGTTCAGGCCCTTGGGCGGAATCGGCTGCTGGAACCAACGCTGGTAGATGCCGTTGATCTCGCCACTGCGATACAGATCCGCCAGGACCCCATTCACCAGGGCCAGGAATTGCGGGTCATCCTTGCGCACCATGCAGCTGTAGATCTCCCGCGACTGCTCCTCCCCCACCACCACCCAGTTGTGCGGGTCCCGCGCCTTGGCCCGTTCGCCGTAGAGCAGCGCATCATCCATGTAGAACGCCGCCGCACGCCCCGACTGCAGCATCTGGAACGCCTCGCCGTGGTCCTTGGCGCTGATCACGAACATGTCGATCTTGTGCTCGACGTTGTAACTCTTGAGAAACCGCTCGTTGGTGGTCCCCGCCGTGGTCACCACGTTCTTGCCCCGCAGGTCGGCGAAGCTTTTGATCCCACTGTCCTTGGCGGTCAAGAGTTGCCCTTTGACGTAGATAAAACCGTAGGAAAACGCCACCTGCTTCTGCCGCTCGGCGGTAACCCCAGTGGAACCGCACTCCAGGTCCACGGTGCCGTTCTGCACCAGGGGAATGCGCGTCTGCGAGGTCACCAGGTTGTACTTCACCTTCAGCTTGGGCAGGTGCAACTGCTGCTGGATGCGCTCCACCACCTTGCCCGCCAGCTCCACCGAATAGCCCATGGGCTGACCGCTGTTGTCACCGACGTAGGAAAAGGGCACCGAGGCATCGCGATAACCCAAGGTAATACTGGAGCTATTGGCGATCTTGGCCAGGGTGCCGTCCAGGGGCGCCTCATTGGCCTGGGAAACGGCGCTGAACAACAGCCCCAGGGTGCAGCCGAGCAACGTGATCTTATGCATTGTTATTCTCCGTTGTGGGTAGAGGTGATTCAGCGGCGAGCAGCGATGACGCTGATTTCGACGAGGATCTGCGGGCGCGCCAGGGCCGCCTGCAAGGTCGTGCGCGCCGGCGCCTGCCCGGGGGACAGCCAGGCCGACCAGACTTCGTTCATCACCGCGAAATCGGCCTGGATGTCCTTGAGGTAGATCGTCGCGCTCAAGAGATGATCCTTGTCGCTGCCCGCCTCGGCCAGCAAGGCGTCGATCTTCTCCAGGACCTCCCGGGTCTGGCCGCCGATGTCGCTGCTGGCCCCCGGCACCTGGCCGGAAAGGAACACCAGTCCGGCAAAGGTGACGGCGCCGCTGAGGCGATGGTTGCTGTGGATACGCTGGATACTCATCTGAAGACTCCTGTTGAACGTTCAGGCGACGCGGGGCGCCAGGCCCTGCATGTCGATGCTGGTGGAACGCTGGCCAATCAGTTCGCCCAGCAGCTGGCCACTGCCACAGGCCAGGGTGAATCCCAGCGCGCCGTGACCAAGGTTGAGCCACAGATTGCGATAGGCGGTGGCGCCGATCAGCGGCACGCCGCTGGGAGTGGCGGGACGCATCCCGGCCCATTCGCTGGCCGCCGCATAATCACCGGCGGCGGCGAAGGTCTGCTCGGCCTGACGCCGCATCAAGGCCAGCCGAGCCGGGTCCGGGGACGGATCGAAGCCGACGATGTCGACCATGGCCGCCACCCGCAACTGCTGGCCGATCCTGGCGTAGACGATCTTGCGGTTGTAGTCGGTGATGCTGATATCCGGCGCGCGGTGCTCAGGACCGATGGGCACGCTGAGGCTATAGCCCTTGAGCGGATACAGGGGCAGCTTGAGCCCGGGCAGGCGCAGCTCGGCGCTGCGGTGACCGGCCGCCAGCACCAGGTGCTCCACCGGTAAGAGCCGGTCGCCCAGATCGATGGCCTGCACCCGGTCGCCCTGGTGATGAATGCCCCGAACCCGCTGGCCCAGGAGCATCTCGCAACGCCCGGAAGCCCGCAGCCGCGCCGCCAACTGCTGGCAAAAGCCATGACAGTCGGCCACTTCCTCGTCGGGGGTGTGGATGCCGCCGACAAAGGGCGCGTCGCCCAGGGTCGGTTCCAGCGCCGCACACTCGGCGGCCGACAACACCTGCTGCTGGCGGTGGTCCGCGAGGTTGTGCCGGGCGTGGTCGAAGCTGCCACGCTCACGAAAGGTCACCAGCTTGCCATTGCGCCGCCAGTCGAAGCCCTGCAGGCCATCCTCTTCGCGCCAGCGTTGCAGGGTGCTCTGGCTGAGCAATGCCAAACGCAGCAGGTGGGCGCCATTGCGCTGGTTCACCGAATGCCGACAGGCGCCGAGAAACCCCGCCAACCAACGCCATTGCGCCGGGTCCAGGCGCGGACGCAGCTTGAGCGGCGAGTCGCCCTTGAGCATCCAGCCCAGGGCCTGCCAAGGCACTCCGGCATCGGCCAGGGGCGCTACATAGCGATAGGACAACTGTCCGCCATTGGCGAAGCTGGTCTGGCTGCCGAGGGCATCCTGGGCTTCCACCAGCGTCACTTCCAGGCCCTGGCGAACCAGGGCATAGGCGCTGGCCAGGCCAATGACGCCACCGCCGATGATGCAAACCCGCTGACTCATGACTGTCCCCGATCGCTTGTTGAATGGCGCAAGGTTAGGGGCAGGTGACAGGCGCCGAACAATGAATAAAGATGGACCACCCATAAACAAAGGTTATGGACTGCCCATGCGACTGCGTCACATCGAAATCTTCCAGGCCATTCGCCAGACCGGCTCCATCAGCGGCGCCGCGCAGCTGCTGCACGTCTCCCAGCCGGCAGTGAGCAAGGTCCTGCAGCACGCCGAACTGCAACTGGGTTTTCCGTTGTTCCTGCGGGTACGGGGCAAGTTGCAGCCCACGCCCGAAGCCCTGGAGCTGGAGCGGGAAGTGGACAAGGTCAGCGAAAGCCTGCAAGGGGTCAGGCGGCTGGCCCAGAACCTGCGCCGGGCGCCGGGCCAGAGCCTGCGCATCGGCGCCACCCCGGCCCTGGCCCTGGCCCTGCTGCCGCCGGCCATCAGCGAATGGACCCGCCGCTACCCGGACAGCCTGTGCGAACTGTCCAGCGCCCATAGCCGCGAACTGGTGCAGAACCTGCTGATGCGGGAAATCGATGTGGCCCTGACCCTGCAGCGGCCGGACCACCCCGGGCTCTGTGCACAGCCCCTGGCCGAGGGCGTGCTGGTGGCCCTGGCACCGCTGGACTACTGGCCGGAGCCAACCCGGGGCCAGCCACTGGCCCTGATGGAACTGGCGGATGCACCGCTGATTGGCCTGAGCAGCACCGATCCGCTGTCAGCCCGGCTCGACAGCTACCTCAAGACCGTGGAACCGCCGCCTCGGGTGAGCATTGCCGTGCAGACCTACTCCCTGGCCCGGGCCATGGTGGAGTCCGGTGCCGGGCTAGCCTTGATCGACCCCTTCACTGCCCTGGGCGCTTCACCCGCCAGCACCGCCATCCGCCCCCTGAGTCCGCCCCTGCCCATCACCCTGTACGCCGTGACCCGCACCGCCGAACCGCCGCCCCACACCCTGGCCAGCCTGCTGCAGATTTTCTCTCGTCAGGCCCAGGCCCAGCTGGACAACCCCTTATAGGACGTAGAACAGGATGGCGATGAAGTGCAGCAGGCTGCCGGCGATCACGAACAGGTGCCAGATGCCATGGGCATGACGCAGGCGGCTATCCAGGGCAAAGAAGATGATGCCCACGGTGTACAGCACGCCACCCGAGGCCAGCCAGGCAAAACCGGTGGGGCCCAAGGCCGCCAGCAGCGGCTTGACCGCCACCAGCACGATCCAGCCCATGACCGCGTAGATCACGATGGAGAGAATTCGCGCCTCGGAACGCGGCTTGATCTCCTGCAGGATGCCAATCAGCGCCAACCCCCAGACAATCCCGAACAGGGTCCAGCCCCAGGGCCCGCGCAGGGTCACCAGGCAGAAGGGGGTGTAGCTGCCGGCAATCAGCAGATAGATGGAAAAGTGATCGACCTTCTGCATGATGCCTTTGGCCCGCCCACGCACGCTGTGGTAGACCGTGGACACGCTGTAGAGCACCAGCAAGGTGAAGGAATAGATCGCCACACCGACGATCTTCCACGGGTCGCCATCGAGGCTGGCCAGCACCACCAGCCAGATCCCGCCGACAAACGCGGCGATCGCTCCCAGCAAGTGGGTCCAGGCGTTGAATCTTTCTCCGTGATACATCTGTCGCTCACCCTTGAAACATTGAAAAAACACGCAAGGCTCAGGCCTGCAGCTTGAAAGCGCAACATGTCTATTGGGGCACGGCCAATAAAAAACCAGCGGCCACGCCCTGACTCATCGGGCATCATCAGCCCCTCATCAGCCGAGGCCAGTCCATGCTCATCGACGAAGAGTTGACCCTGAAAAAGCTCGAAGTGTTTCTGGCCTTCATGCGCACCGGCAATCTGGCCCGCGCTGCCGCCGAGTTGCAGACCAGCAATGTCAGCGTGCACCGGGCCATCCACTCCCTGGAAAACGCCCTGCGCTGCCCGCTGTTCAAGCACGAAGGGCGCAACCTGACGCCGCTGGAAAGCGCCTTCGTCCTCGAAGAACGCGCCCAGAAGCTGGTCCAGGACGTGGTCGAGAGCGTGCGCCTGACCCGTGAAGCGGCTGGCTTCTCGGCAGAACGTTTCAAGCTCGGCGCGCTTTACTCGCTGACGGTGAAAACCGTGCCGCAGCTGATCATGGGCCTGAAGCTGCGCCGCAGTGAACTGAACATCGACCTGATCCTGGGCTCCAACATCGACCTGCTGTACAAGCTCAAGAACATGGAAGTGGACGCCATCCTGATTTCCCTGGACGACAGCGTCAACGATCCGGACTGCGAACAACTGCCGCTGTTTTCCGACGACATTTTCCTTGCCACTCCCGCCGATTCGCCCTTCGCCCAGCAGCGTGAAGTGGACCTGGCCGATGTGCGCGATGCCACCTTCATCACCCTGACCCAAGGCTTTGCCACTCATCAGGACGGAGTGCGGGTGTTCAAGCAGGCGGGGTTCGAACCCAAGGTAGCGATGCAGGTCAACGACATCTTCACCTTGCTGAGCATGGTCAGTTCAGGGGTGGGTTATGCGTTGCTGCCGGGGAGGATCGCGGCCGTCTACGAGAACCGCGTGAAACTGATACCGCTGCAGGCGCGCTACCGCCTGCAGCAACATATCGGCGTGGTGTTTCTCAAGGCCAAGGAGCGCGACCCGAACCTGTTGGCACTGTTGGCCGAATGCCGGATGTACGCCAATCGGCAAATCACGTAGGAAGCCGGTTCCTGCCAAAACGCGTCATTCGCAACACCGCAACCCGCCGTAAGCGAAGGCGTCCATAAGACCTGTGCACGTCTCAAAGGCCCCTTCGCCGGCAAGCCGGCGCCTACGCGCCCAGCAGGCCACGCATCAGCAGGAACAGCAGCGACGGCCCCAGCAGACAGCCCAGGGCCGTGTAGAACGCCGCCGTCAGGCAACCATAGGGCACCAGCTTCGGATCGGTGGCCGCCAAGCCCCCGGCGACGCCGCTGGAAGTGCCCATCAAGCCGCCGAAGATCACCGCGCTGCGCGGGTTGTTGAGGCCGATCAGCGGTGCCACGAAGGGTGTCATCACCATCACCAGAATCGCCTTGATCAACCCCGCGGCAATCGACAGTGCCATGACCTCGGAGCTGGCGCCGATGGCGGCGCCAGTCACCGGCCCGACGATGTAAGTCACCGCCCCGGCGCCAATGGTGGTCAGGCTCACCGCATCGGTGTAACCAAAGGCCATGGCCACCCCCACTCCCGCCACAAAGGACGAGCCAACCCCGACGAACAGCGCCAGCACCCCCACGAATCCGGCGCGCTTGAGCTCCTCGACACTGACACCGAAGGCGGTGGCGACAATCGCGAAGTCCCGCAGCATGGCCCCGCCCAACAAGCCGATGCCCGAAAGCAGCGGGATATCCACCACGCCCTTCTGCCCGCCGGTGAAGGCGCCGCCCACGTAGGACAGCACCAGCCCCAGCAGAATGGCGATGGCCGAGCCATGCAGGCGGCCCTTGGTAAAGGTGTTGGAGATCCAGTAGGAGACCCACATGGTGATCCCGATCACTGCAAAACCGCTGATCAGCCCGTAGCCGCTAATAACCTTCATCATCGATTCGTACATGGCCCTTACCCCACCGTTTTCTGAGGAGCGGCCACATCCGGCGCCTTGTTGCCGATGCGCACCAGCACCGGCACCAGGGCAAAGGCGATCACCACCGCCAGGGTGCCCGCCAGGATCGCCATCGGCCCGCCCTTGAGGGCGCCATACACGTTTTGCTGGGCGGCCATGGCCACCACGATGGGGATGTACACCGCGCCCCAGAACTCCACGCCCTGCTCGGACTTGCCGGCGAACAAGCCGCGCTTGTGCAGGTAGCTGCCCAGGCCGATCAACAGCAGCATGGCAATACCGACGCCGCCGACATTGGCCGGCACGCCGATCAATTTGCCCAGCAGCTCACCGATGAAAATACCCACCAGGGTACAAAAGGCCAGGAAGGCCACACCGTAGATAATCATTGTTGTTGTCCTCAAAGTGCATCGTCGAAGTTGTTGTTCTTGTGCTTCGTCAGCCTGAGTCGGTGCTCTATCGGTCGCGGCTTCCCTCCTCACGCATCAGCGCCTGCAAGGTGTCCAGGCGCGCGCCGTCGAAGGCGATCACCGTCCCCTGGGCAAACACGCGGCGGGCCAACCCGGTGAGTACCGCGCCGGGCGGCAGTTCGATCTGCAGGCGCACCCCGCGCTCGTAGGCGCTTTGCACGGTGCCGCGCCAGTCCACCACCCGGCACATGTTGAACGCCAGGTCATCGCGCACCTGTTCCACCGTGCGCAACGGTCGGGCCCGGCTGCCGCTCAGATAACCCAGGGCGGGCACCTGCAAGGGCACTTCGGCAAAAGCGGCGGCCAGGATCTGGGCCGGTTGTTCCAGCAACGGGCAATGGGACGGCACGCTGACCGCCAGACGCTTGGCCACGCCGACTCCACAACCCCGGGCCAGCTCGGCCACGGCATGCATCGCCGCATCGCTGCCGGCGATCACCACTTGGCTGTCGGCGTTGATGTTGGCCAGGTACACCGGCGTTTGCGGGCTGTGGACCTGGGCCAGCAACCCCTCCACCAGCGCCAGATCCAGGCCGATCAATGCGGTCATGCCATAGCCCTGCGGATAGGCTTGCTGCATCAACTGGCCACGCAGGCTCACCAGTCGCAACGCATCGGCAAACCCCAAGGCCCCGGCCACCACCGCCGCCGGGTAGGCACCGATGGACAAGCCCGCCACATAGTCCGCCTTGACCGGCGCTTGCAGCAGGGTACGGGCACAGGCCACGCCAGCGATCAACAGGCACAACTGCACGGCCCGTGTGCTGGCCAGGGCCTGGGGCGAATCCAGGGTCAGCACATTCTCCCCCAGCACTTCGCTGGCCTCGTCCAGGCAGGCGCGGATTTCAGGGCTTGGCGGCAAACGCTGGAGCATCCCCGGCTGCTGCGCGCCCTGGCCCGGAAACACCAGCAAGCTGCTCATGCCGCCTGCTCCAGCGCGCACCAGGGGTCGCTGACCAAGCGCGCGCCCTCGGCACTTTTAAGCAGCACCCGAGGCGCCGTTCCCGCCCATTCCCGCAGGGCCAGAGCGCCGGCCGGCACCTGCAGTTGCAGATCCACCGGGCACTCGGCGCACTCCAGCAGGGCCAGCAACTCGCGGGCCTGAGTCCGGGAAAAAGGTTCCGGCGTGCGCAGGATCAGGTCCAGGTCGCTGTGCTGATGCAGCGCGGCAATCCCGCAGGCCAACTCAAAACCGGCGCTGCCGCTGACGCCCCAGACCAGGCCCAGGGCATCCAGCTCGCCGCGTAACTGCTGCAACGCCCGAAGCGCCGGCAATGAGCGCGAGCCGGACATCCGGCACAGCGCCTCGGGATGTACCCCACGCTGCACCGACTCCAACGCCAGCACAGCCGGGTAGCGCTGCTCGCGGGTGCGACCGCGCAGGCCGACAGCAATCTGCCCCGGCGCCGTCAGCGCCCGCCGCACCACCACCGGCTGCCCGGCCTCCAGCACGGCAAAGGCCCAATCCGGCGCATCGGCGGCCAACTGCGCCGGGGTCATGCCCCACAGCAAGTCGTGGGGCAGCCAGGGGCCGAGGCCGTTCACCATTGTTCCCGCAGCAATTGGCGAACCCGGCTCGACGCCGCCCGGTTCGACGCCCCCAGACGGCAGCTCAGGTCGACGCCTTTGGCCCGCACATCGGCAATCGCCGCCAACAGGCACTCCTCGACGACCGCCAGATCCTCCACTGCCGGCTGTTCAATCTGCCGCACCGATACGCTTTCCCAGAGCAGCCCGAGACTGGCGTAGCTGTCGATGTCATAGGCCATGGGCGGCACGCTGGCGGCCAGGGCTTCCAGTTCCTCGACACTGCGCAGGGTGACCCGCGCCGCCGACGCCTTGCCCATGGCATGCACCATCACCCCGGGATCGCGCAGGGCGATCAAGCGGTTGGCCTGATAACCGTGGGCCAGAAAGGCTCCGGACATGGCCTTGCCCACCAACAAGGCAATCACCGGGTGCCCGGCCAGCCGCGCCCGGGCGTAGCTGTCGGCCGCCGCCGCCAAGGCCTGATGGATGCCCAGGGCCTCTTCGCGACGGCCATAAGCCTGGCTCGGCACATCGACGATGGCGAGCAGCGTCCGCTTGTGAGGCTGGTCGCAGTCGGCATCGATCAACTCATCCACGGCCTTGGCCAGGCCCCAGCCTTCCAGCAGGCCGACCTCGCCCTGACGGGCACGGGGAAAGCGATTTTCCGGGTCGGCCACCACGGCGATAAAACGCACCGGCTGCCCCGCCAATTCACCATCGGCCACCCGCAGCGACGGCGGCAGGCCGGCCACCAGCGCGGCGCCACCACTCAAGGCGTTGAACCAGTTCAAACCCCGCAAAGAACAAGCACTCATGAGCGGTCTCCTTGATACAGATCGCGAACCGTCGCCGCATCGATTTGCGGCGTGGTGTCCAAACGGGCCAGGCGTTGCAGGTACAGATCGGCCTCGCGGCTGCGTTGCCGCTCGGGCAAGCCCAGGGCCAGCAACTCGCGGACCTGGGCCTGGATCTGCGTCACATCGTCGGCCACGTAACGGTCCACCAGGCCACTGGCGAAACGCTGCTCGCCGCCGGTCAGGCTCCAGATGAACGGCCGGTCCCGGGAGTCGTATTCCTCAAGCCCGGCTTCCTGCTCGATCACCTGCGGGCCGTTGAGCCCCAGGCGCGCTTCCTGGGTGACCACGAGATAACTGCACAGCCCGGCGGCAATCGACATGCCGCCAAAACAGCCGACACTGCCGGCCACCACGCCGACCACCGGCTGGTACTGGCGCAGGTCGACAATCGCCGCATGGATGTCGGCAATCGCCGCCAGCCCGAGGTTGGCTTCCTGCAGGCGCACGCCACCGGTTTCCAGCAGCAGCACGGCACAGGTCGGGATGCCGTTGCGGTTGTCCTCGGCAGCCAGTTCCAGGGCTCCGGCGATCTTCGCCCCGCCCACTTCACCCAGGCTGCCGCCCTGGAACGCGCCTTCGATGGCGGCAATCACCACCGGCAAACCGGCGATGCTGCCCTTGGCGATCACCACGCCGTCGTCGGCCTGGGGCACCACGCCCTGACGCGCCAGCCAGGGCGACATGACCCGCTGGAAAGGGTCCAGCAGCTCGCGAAAACTGCCGGCATCCAGCAAGGCGCGGGCCCGCTGCCGGGCGCCCAGCTCGACGAAGCTGTGCTTGTTCAATAAACGTGCGCTGTCAGTCATGGCCGATCTCCTCGAAGCCCTGTTCCAGGCGCAGGCGCACCACCCCCGGGGTGGCGCCGAAATCATGGATGTCGATCAGCAGCGCCGGCGGCAACTGGCCGTCGAACATGCGCTCGAACAGGTGCTGCCAGCGGTCGGCGCTGCCGTTTACCGAAGTCTGCACCTGGATGGTCAATGTGCCGGGCTGACCCGGCTCCAGCAGCACTTCCAGGTCGCCGGAGCCAACACAGCCCACCAGGGCGCGGCCACGACCGGGCTGGCCGGCGGGGAATTGAAAAGACAAGGTTTCCATTACAGCGCTCCCTGGATAAAGGCGTCGGCGGATTCGATCCGGTCCAACAGCAGGCTGGCCGCCAGCAAATCAGCGGCGCCGCCGGGCGAGGCATTCAAGGTCAACAGTTGCAGGTCCAGCTCATGCAAGCGACGACGACCGGCGAGGCTGGCGCTGCCACCGGCATCGAGCACCGCCTGGGCGCCCTGCTGCATGGCCTGCAAGCCTTGCTCACCGGCGCGGTACAGCACGCAGGTGTCCGCCAGACGGCTCATGATCGCCAGCAAGGCATCAAGCCGGGCGTTCTGTTCGCCATGGCCCTGGGCGCGGCTGCGCTTGAGCTGTGGCAGCCCCCATTGCAGCACCGAGGGGAAGCCTTGCTGGGCTTCTTCCCGAGCACCGCGCACGCCGTAGCGCAGCGCCACCTGGGCGCCATGACTCAAGGGCCGTGGCGCGTAACGATCCTCCAACAGGGCCAGACGCGCAGCCCGCAGCGCAACGCTGCCGGCACCTGTGGATCGAGGCTCCAGCGCAGCGGCGGCCACCAGCAGGCCCAGGGCCCAGATCGCCCCACGATGGGTATTCACCCCCGCCGTGGTGGCGAGCATGGCCTGTTCGCCTTCGCGGCCGATGCGGCCCAGGGCTTCGCGCAGAGGCAGGCCTACTTCACCGAACGCCAGCGCCGCTTCGGCCATTTCCTTGAAGGCCGGCCACAGGGCCAGGGCCGAAGCGTGCATCAAGCCCAGGTGCAGATCGGTATGGGCGCCATTGCCACGACGGTCCACCAGGGCCGGCTTGGGCGACAGGTCGGCCTCGTCGATCAGCGCGTCCACTGCCAGGTCCGCCAGGCGTTCGGCCAGACTCAGGCTGTTTGATTGCAGGTTGAGTGCGTGCATTACCAGCTCCTGAACTTGGCGGGCGGGTTGTACAAGCCACCGGACCACTGCACCAGATCGGCGACGCTTTTCGCCGCCAGCAGCTCGCGGCTGGCGTCGGTCCGGCGGATGCCCAGGTCTTCGGGCAAGGCGATCAGCCCTTCACCGCGCATGCGCGCGGTGTCCTTGGGGTTGTGGCGCAAGCCGATGGCGGTCACCCCAGCCACCGCGGCAATCATCGCCTGGCGTTCTTCCAGGGAGCGGGCCTTGTACAGGTAAGCGATGCCTTCCTCGGTGAGCAGGTGAGTGACGTCGTCGCCGTAGATCATGATCGGCGCCAGGGGCATGCCGCTCTTGCGCGCCACTTCCACGGCATCCAGGGTCTCGACGAAGGTCGGTTTGCCGCCTTCCTGGAAGGTTTCCACCATCTGCACCACCAGCTTCTTGCCGCGTTCGAGCATGGCCTGGGGTGCATCGCTTTGATCCTGGCGCATATCGAGCCAGGCCGGAGTGCCGTGGCGCCGCCCGCGCGGGTCGTGGCCCATGTTCGGTGCCCCGCCGAAACCGGCCAGACGGCCGCGGGTCACGGTGGAAGAGTGGCCGTCGCCGTCCACCTGCAAGGTGGCGCCGATAAACAGGTCCACCGCGTATTGCCCGGCCAGCTGGCAGAACATCCGGTTGGAGCGCAGCGAGCCGTCGCGGCCGGTGAAGAACACGTCCGGGCGTGCAGCGATGTAGTTCTCCATGCCCAGTTCGGTGCCGAAGCAATGCACGCTGTCCACCCAGCCGCTTTCAATGGCCGGAATCAGGGTTGGGTGGGGATTGAGGGTCCAGTTGCGACAGATCTTGCCCTTGAGCCCCAGGGACTCGCCGTAGGTCGGCAGGATCAGCTCGATGGCCGCGGTGTTGAAACCGATGCCGTGGTTCAGCGACTGGACATTGTGTTTTTCGTAGATGCCGCGGATCGCCATCATCGCCATCAGCACATGCACCGGCTTGATATGCCGTGGGTCGCGGGTGAACAGCGGCTCGATATAGAAAGGCTTGTCGGCCACCACCACGAAGTCGACCCAGGAGGCGGGGATGTCGACCCGGGGCAGCTCGCTGACATCGTCCACCAACTGGTTGACCTGGACGATGACAATGCCGTCGCTGAAGGCCGCCGGCTCGATCAGCGCCGGGGTGTCCTCGGTGCTGGGACCGGTGTAGATATTGCCGGCGCGGTCGGCCATGAAACCGGCGGACAGCACCACATTGGGGATCAGGTCCACCACCAGCCGCGCATAGAGTTCGATGTAGGTATGAATGGCGCCGATTTCCAGCAGCCCGTCTTCCAGCAACTGGCTGATGCGCAGGCTCTGGGTGCCGGCGAAGGAGAAGTCCAGCTTGCGGGCGATGCCGCGCTCGAACAGGTCCAGGTGCTCGGAACGGCCGACACTGGGCATGATCATGTGCAAGTCATGCAACTTGGCCGGGTCGGCCTTGGCCAGGGACCGCGACAGGAAGTCCGCCTGCTTCTGGTTATTGCCCTCCAGCACCACCCGGTCGCCGGGCAGGATCAGGGCTTCCAGGGCGGCGACGATCTTGTCGCTCGGCAACACCACGCCATCGGCGATGGCCCGCACCTGTTCGAGGCGCCGCTGCTTTTCGCTGCGCCGCCGCGACCAGCGTGCGTCGGGGGAAATTATTGTTGTCATGCTCACTCCACGGGTTCGCTGTCGTGGCAGTCACCATAGGAGTGAAACCTGGGGTCATCAATCAAGCCCGGCGTTGGATAGTTACGCTGAGCGTAACGATTGCCAAGCCAATGGCGCCGTTTCTCGCTCTCGGTACACAATGCCCACCGAACCGGCCAGCCAATGGCCTGAGCAGACAATAATGAGAGTCAGCATGGACACACCGATTCGCTCGAACCAGGCGTTGCTGGAACAGATCAAGCACGGCCTGAAGCCCGACTACCTGATGTTCTGGGGGCACCAGCCGACCCGGGACGGGCGCCCTTCCCCAAGTTGCTTCAGCCAGTGGTTTGCCGCCGGTTTCGAGATCGAGGGCATCCACTATCCCAGCGCCGAGCACTTCATGATGGCCGGCAAGGCCCTGCTGTTCGACGACCGGGAAACCCACGGGCGCATCCTCAAGGCCGTGACGCCCGCCGATGTGAAGCAACTGGGCCGTGAGGTTCGTGGTTTCGATGACACGCAATGGCAAGCGGCGCGCTTCGACATCGTGGTGCGGGGCAACCTGGCCAAGTTCAGCCAGCACTCGGCCCTGGGCGAGTACTTGCTGTCCACCCGGGACCAGGTGCTGGTGGAAGCCAGCCCGGTGGATCGGATCTGGGGCATTGGCCTGGCCGCCGAGGACGCCAAGGCCAGCCGGCCAGAGCAGTGGCGCGGCCTGAACCTGCTGGGCTATGCGCTGATGGAAGTGCGGGACAGGTTGCGTACTGCCTGAGGCGCTGCTTTCGCTGGCAAGCCCGCGCCTACAGGCGGTTTGGTGCAGGAGCCGGCTGGCCGGCGAAGCGGCCCTAAAGCCCCCCCACCAGCAACTCTTCCAGCGCCAGCAGATCCGGCACCTTGGCCACCAGCTCGGCCACCTGCACCGCGGCTTTTTCCAGGGGCGCCAGGGGCACGTCGACATAGCTCAGTTGGCTGTCGAGCTTGCAGGAACGGGGAATGCCCTGCACCAGCAAGGCGATGAACTTCAGTTCCGGGCGCCCGCCCAGGGCATTGAGCACCACGATGCGAGCCCGCTCGCCGATCACCGTCTTGTTGCCACAGGCCGATTCGAAACTGATCAACGGAATCCGCCGCTCGCGCCAGAGCACCTGGCCCAGGTACCAGGGTGGCGAGTCCAGGTCGAAGGCGCCCTGCTGGTAGTCGATCAACTCGGCCACCGCCACGTTCGGCAAGATCAGGGTGCGGTCGGCCAGGGGCAACAACAGCCCGGTGAGGGTGCTGGAGCGGTGATCAAGCATGGTTCTTGCTCCACAGGGCGATGCTTTCCAGCAACACCGACTCTTGATAAGGCTTGCCGAGGTAGTCGTTGACCCCAATGGCCATGGCCCGATCGCGGTGTTTCTGGCCGGTACGGGAGGTGATCATGATGATCGGCAAGTGCTGCAGACGGGGATCGTTGCGCACCTGGATCGCCACTTCGAAGCCGTCCATGCGCGGCATCTCGATATCCAGCAGCATCAGGTCCGGGGTGTGCTCGGCCAGCACGGCCATGGCATCGACTCCGTCCTTGGCGGTGAGCACGTTCATGCCGTGGCGCTCCAGCAAGCGGCTGGTGACCTTGCGCACGGTGACCGAGTCATCCACCACCAGCACCAGCATCGGCCGTGGCGGCTCCACCTCGCTGGCCGCTTCCTCCCCGGCCGGACGCGGCAGGGGCGCTTGCAACTGCTGTGCGCGGATATGCGCCAGCAGGTCGAGAATCAGCACCACCCGGCCATCGCCGAGAATGGTCGCGCCGGACAGGCCCTGCACCGCCGCGAACTGCGGGCCCAGGCTCTTGACCACGATCTCCCGGGTGCCGGCCGTGGTGTCCACCTGCACCGCGATACGCTGCTCGTTGCAGTGCACCAGCAGCACCGGCAACGGCAGCACCTGGCCCAGGAGCTTGGGCCGCGGCACGGTGTGCAGCAGCTCCCCCAGGTAGCACAGGTCATAGCGCTGGCCGGCGTATTCATAGCGCGGCGGGTCGAGTTGGTAATAGGCGTCCAGTTCACCCGGCAGCACCCGGACGATGCCTTCCACGGTGTTCAGCGGGATGGCGTACTGCTCGTCGGCGCACTGCACCATCAATGCCCGGTTGACCGAGACGGTGAATGGCAAGCGAATACGGAAATGCACCCCCTGGCCGGCAATGGAGTCGATGCTCATGCTGCCGCCCAGTTGGCGCACTTCTTCATGGACCACGTCCATGCCCACGCCGCGCCCGGAGATCTGGGTGATCTTCTCGGCGGTGGAAAAGCCCGGCTGCATGATGAACTGCAGCACCTCGCGGTCGCTGATGGGCGCCTGCGGGTCCAGCAGGCCGCGCTTGATGGCCTTGTTGCGCACCGCCTCCAGGGGCACTCCGGCACCGTCGTCGCGCATGTCGAAGATGATGTCGCCGCCCTCGCGGGACAGGTCGAGGGTGATCCGCCCCTGTCGCGGCTTGCCGGCGGCCAGCCGCGCCTCGACGGATTCCAGGCCGTGGTCCACGGCGTTGCGCAGCATGTGCTCCAGGGGCGCCACCATGCGTTCGAGCACGTTGCGGTCCATTTCCCCCTCGGCGTTGCCCACCACGAATTCCACGTCCTTGCCCAGCTCTTCGGCCACTTGGCGCACGATGCGCTTGAGCCTTGGCACCATGCGCTCGAAAGGCACCATGCGGGTGCGCATCAGGCCTTCTTGCAACTCGGTGTTGATGCGCCCCTGCTGCTGCAACAGGTTCTCGGCGTCATGGTTGCGTCGGTCGAGGGTTTCCTTGAGGTCCAGCAAGTCCGAGGCCGATTCGAACAGGGCCCGGGACAGCTGCTGCAACTGCGAGTGTCGATCCATTTCCAGGGGGTCGAACTCTTCGTAGCCCAGGCGCTCGGCCTCCACCTGCTGGCGGCTGAGAATCCGTCCCTGGGTCTCGGTGTCCAGGCGGCGCAGCTGGTCACGCATCCGCTCGATGGTGGTTTCCATCTCGCCAAGGGCCACCCGGGCATCGTTGACCTGTTGTTCGATGCGGCCACGGAAGATCGACGTCTCCCCGGCCAGGTTCACCAGGTCGTCCAGCAACTCCGCCGATACCTTGACCATGTCCCCGGCTGCCGCCGCTTCTGGAGCGGGTGCGACAGGCTCGGGCTTGCTCGCCGGTAGCGGGGTTGGCACCCCAGACGTGGACGGCACACGGGGATGGCTCAGGTCGTGGATGGCGTCGATGAGTTTCTGCGCCGCCTCGATGGGCTGGCCAGCCCGGGCTGCGTCGAGCATCTGCGCCAGACGGTCGTGACTTTTCTGCAACAGGGTGAACAGCGCCGGGCTGGGTTGCAGCAGGCCGGCGGACAGGCCTTCAAAGAGAAACTCCAGCTCGTGGGCCAGATCGCCGATGGGGGCAATTTCCACCATCCGCGCACCGCCCTTGAGGGTGTGCAGGTCCCGCAGCAGGGTTTCCACTTCCTGGCGGGCCTGGGGGTCGGCCTGCCAGCGCCCCAGGGCCGCGGCGGAGCTGTCGATGATGTCGAAGCCCTCTTCGAGGAAGATCTCCAGCAGTTCCGGGTCCTGGGCGGCACTGTCTTCCTGCGCCGCGCTCGGCACCGGTTCCGCAGGGCTTGCGGCCTGCTGCCGGTAGACACGCACGGCATCGACCTGGGCCCGGGACTCGTCCAGCGGCCGTTGCCCCTGCAATTGCTCCAGCAGCAGCGCCAACTGCTCATGGCTGCTGCGCAATAGCAGGCCCAGGTGCTGACTGTGGCTGTAGCGCCGGTCCACCAGCCCCTCGTACAGCGACTCCAGCTCATGGGCCAGTTCCGCCACCGGGGCCACTTCGGCCATGCGCGCACCGCCCTTGAGGGTATGCATGTCCCGCTGCAGGGACGACAGCGGTGCAGCATTTTCAGGATCGGCCAGCCAGCGCTGCAAGGCCTGGTCGGCGCTTTCGAGGATATCCACCGCTTCTTCGAGGAAGATCTCGACGATCTCGTCATCGGCTTGCAGAGGATCTGCAACCTGCTCCAGGCCAGCGGTGGCCGCCCCCAGTTCACTGATACTCAGGACGCGACTGCCATCGCTTCTGATCAAGCCGGTGGCGGACGGGTCGAGGCCCTGGTGCAACAGTTTGCGCAGGGCCTCGACCCGCTCCGGCCGCGGGCTGACTTCCTGGCCCGCCGCCAGCTCGTCGAGCATGTTGATCAGGGCTTCATGGGCGCTTTCGGCTTCATTGAAGAAGCCCTCGCTGACCGCCAGGCTGCTTTCCTCCACGGCGCCATAGAGATCGAGCAGGGCCTCGCACAGCTCATCCACCGGATGCAGGTCGGCCAGGTGAGCGCCTTCGCCAAGGGTGGTCAACTCGTCCAGCAAGGCGCTGAGCTCCTGGCGCTCGCCGGGATGCTGCTGCCAACGCCGCAACAGGCTTTCGGCATCCAGCAGGATGTCCATGCCCTGGGCCAGGAAGTTATTGATCAGTTGCGGATCGCGCTTGGCCCGAGGGGCACTGTCCGGGGCGTTGAGCAAGGCTTCCAGCCGCTCCCCCAGCAGCACCAGGACGCGGCCGACCAATGAGCGGGCACCATCGATGGGCGCCAGCGGATCACTGTCCAGCTGCCGCAAGCCACGGCGCAGCAGGCCTTCGGCCTCCAGCAGCAGTTCCACTTCGTCCAGGTCCAGGGGAATCAGGTGCGCCCGGTACTCCCGGGCCAATTGGTCGAAGGGCCCGGCCAGCTCGGCGATGGGCAGCACTCCGGCCATGGAGGCGCTGCCCTTGAGGGTGTGCAGGGCACGTTGCAGTGCGTCGCTGGCCTGCAACGGCACGTGCTCGGCGGCCTGATCGAGAAAACGCTGGATGCTGTCCAAGTGGGTCTGGGCTTCGGCCCGGAAGATTTCCAGCAACTGCGGGTCGAGGGCGTGGTCGTCCGGCGCCACGCTGGCGGGCTCCTCGGCGCCCTTGGCCAGGGCATGGGCACGCGCCGCCAGGCGATCGACATCATCGCGCTGACGCTGACCCTGGACGGCGAACTCGGCGATCAGCTCAGGCAACAGCTCCAGCGTGTCCTCCACCAGCTGCAGGACCTCGGGGCCGGGGGCCACGCTGTGCTCCAGCACCCGATTGAGGAGGTTCTCCACCGCCCAGGCCAACTCCCCCAGCACCAGCGCGCGCACCATGCGGCCGCTGCCCTTGAGGGTATGAAAGGCCCGGCGCAGCTCACTCAGGGCGGACGTGCCCTGGGGGTCGGCCGCCCAGCGCGGCAGGTACTCGCGAAGCATTTCCAGCACTTCCTCGGTTTCTTCGAGGAACACTTCCCGCAGTTCGTCGTCCACGGGCTCCTCGTCCCGAGGGGGCGGCAGCAGGCTGCCCGGGGTGATCAGGGCCGGCGGGTTGAGGGCCGATACCGGCACCGCCAGCGCATCCGCCAGGGACTGTGCCACCTGGGGATCATCCAGCGCCTGCAGGTCCTGCGCCACTTGGGCCTGGCTGGGACTCAGGGGCTGATCCAGCAACGGCACCTGTTCCACCGGTACATAACCGAGGGCGGCCAGGCCTTGCTCGGCAACGTCGAGGATCTTTTCGCCCGGGGCTTCATGGTCCTCGCTCAAGCGCTCCAGGTAGTACTCCAGGCTGGTGATCACGTCAGCCAGATGGTCCAGTTGCTGCCAGGCCGGCCTGGGTTGCGCCAGCAGCAGATGCTCGGCGATGAACTGGTTGCAGGCCTCCATCAGACTGGCGGCACGGGGCAGCGGAATCATCGCCAGGGCACCGCGCACCTGGGTCAGCAGCTCTGGCAGCGAAACCAGTAGCTCGCGCTCCCAGTCACCTTCGATGCACTCGATGATCAGGTCCTTGGCCTGCTGCAGGCAGAGCCGTGCCTCCCTGATCACCAGTTGGTGGATCTGGGTCAGGTCGGTGGTGGGCAGGCGGCTTTCTTCGCGACTCTCCGGCTCCACAGTGCCGACCATGCCGGCCAGGGTCGCCTCGACATACAACAGGGCACCGGCCACATCCATCAACACCGCGTCGTCCGGCGCCCGCTGGCCCTGAGCCAGACTCTGCACCACCGCCAACTGGTCGATGATCACCTTGCGCGGCTGGCCGAACCCCAGCACCGCCAGGGTGTCGGCGATCTGCCGCAGCGGCGACAGCAGACTGTCCAGGTCGCCGGCGTGCTGGCGATCGCTGCGCACGAACAGGTCGAGGCGCTCCTTGACCCGCACCAGGCCGTCGCACACGGCCGCCAGCACCGAACGCATGGCATCGCGATCGGGGCCGGCCATGCGGGCCCGCTCCTCGTCGACCACCGCGCTGTCGGGCAAGGCATCGTCCAGTCCGTAACGTTCTTTCATGGTCAGCATCAATGGAGTGGGATGGCGCGCCTTGGCGATGTAGAACAACAGGCTCTTGAGCAACTCGGCAGGCGCCGCCTGGTTGATGCCGGGCATGCCTTGCTCCAGGAGCCGCTTGAGTTCCTTGTCGGCGTCCTTGAGCAGGCTGCGCACCGCCGGGCTGTTGGCGATCTCGTTCTGGCGCATGCCTTCCACCAGGGCCGAGGCGATATGCCACAAAGGCGCCAGCGGCGCATCCTGGCACAGGGCCTCCAGGCGCTCGAAGACCTTGGCCATGTGGCCCAGGCAACTTTCGGCGTCCTGCTCACGCAGCAGGTCCACCAGCGCGGTCTGCAGCATGTGTCGCAGCTTGCGCAACTGGGTCGGGAATTCCAGGGGTTCCAGGGCCGCCAGGGCCTTGTCGGAAAGAGGCGGCAGGCTGGGCAATTGCGGGCTGAACAGGCTGGTTTCCGAAAGCAGGCTTTCACCCCGGGCGCTGCGCAGGTCGTTGAGCAGTGGCAACACCACCAACGGCAGGTCGCGCCGGGCGCTCTGCACCCGGTCCAGGTACTGGGGCAACTGGCTGATGGCCTGGCGCAGCAGGCGCAGGGCTTCGTCACGCTGGGCCACCCGCTGTTGCTGCAGGGCCAGGGCGAGTTTCTCCATCTCCTCGGCCAACAGCGCGGCGCCGTAGAACTCCACCATCTGCAGGCTGCCATGGACCTGATGAATCCCCTCCAGGCACTGGTCGAGGGCGTCCAAGGCCTGGGGATCGTCCGCCAGGTGCTCCAGTGCCTGATAGGCCTGCTTCAAGGTCTCGGCAATTTCGCCCTTGACCCATTCCAGGGCCACATAGTCATGCCGGTCAACCATAACCACTCCAGTCAAAACCTTCTGTGCTCGCCAGATCGCAAACGGGTTCCCAGCGTCAGCGGTTGTCATTCGGGGCCGGTCCCCGGGTCGCCGGCAGGGTAAAGCCGGATACAGAGCGACGCAGTTGGCTGGCCATCTTCGCCAGGTTGCCGATGCTCTCGGCGGTCGCAGTGGAGCCGGACGAGGTTTGCGAGGTGATCTGCTGGATCACGTTCATGGTCAGGGAAATCTGACCGGCCGAGGAGGTCTGTTGCTGGGCCGCATTGGAGATGCTCTGGATCAGCGCCGCCAGGGTCCTGGATACGCCCTCGATTTCTTCCAGGGCCACACCGGCGTCCTGGGCCAGGCGCGCACCGCGCACCACTTCGGTGGTGGTCTGCTCCATGGAGATCACCGCTTCGTTGGTATCGGTCTGGATCGCCCGCACCAGGGTCTCGATCTGTCGCGTGGCCGCCGAGGAGCGCTCCGCCAGCCGCTGCACTTCATCGGCCACCACGGCAAAACCGCGCCCGGCATCCCCGGCCATGGAGGCCTGGATCGCCGCGTTCAAGGCCAGGATGTTGGTCTGGTCGGCAATGTCGTCGATCAGGCTGACGATATCGCCGATTTCCTGGGAAGACTCACCCAGGCGCTTGATGCGCTTGGCGGTGTCCTGGATCTGTTCACGAATGTTGTCCATGCCGTGGATGGTGTTGTGCACCACTTCGTTGCCCTTGTTGGCGATCTCCACCGAGCGCTCGGCCACCGCCGAGGACTCCGCCGCGGTGGCCGAGACCTGATCGATGGACTGGGCGATGTCGTTGATCGCCGTGGAGGCTTCGCAAATCTGCTGCGCCTGATGCTCCGAGGCTTCCGCCAGCTGCATGGCGGTGGCCTGGGTTTCCTGCACCGCGCCGGCCACCTGACCCGCCGTGAGGTTGATGGTGGCCACCAGGTCGCGCAGTTGGTCGACGGAATAGTTGATGGAATCGGCAATGGTGCCGGTGAAGTCTTCGGTCACCGAAGCGGTCACCGTCAGGTCGCCGTCCGCCAGGTCCTCGATCTCATCCAGCAGACGCATGATCGCGTTCTGGTTGCGCTCGTTCTTCTCGGCGGTTTCCAGCAACTGGCGGTTGGTTTCGCGGACCATCACCAGGCCGATGAGGATGATCGACGCCAGTGCCAGCAGGCCCAGGACATAACCGCCGATGGTGTCCAGCTTGCGACTGCCGGCCAGGTTCTCGAAGCCGGTGGCCAGCAGCGAGGCTTCGTCCAGCAGGGTCTGGGACAGGCTGAAGATGTTGCTCGCCGATTCGCGAACCTGGAACAGCTCGGGCGAGGTTTCGAGGATCTCGTCCACGGAACCGGAAACGAACTCGAACAGTTCGGAAATCTCCGTCAGGCGGGACCGGGCGTCGAGGTCTTCGACCTGGCTGATCTTCAGCCCCGGGTTGCCTTGCAGCATGCCGTTGAGCACCTGGCCGAAACGCGCGGCATCGCGGCCGAATGCATCGGCGGCCTGCACGGCGTTTTCGTCGCCGGCCAGCACCGTATTCACCGCACCGAGAATCCGTTCGGCCAACAGCGACTGGCGCTGGGCCATGGCCACCTGGGCTGCCGGGGCGCCGCGCTGGAGCAGGATCTCCACCACCTTCTCGTATTCCACCTGCAACTGCGGCACGGTTTCCGCCAGGGTCGCGGCCACCTGGTGCAGGGACAACACCGTCTGTTCGCTGGCCAGGATCGCGTCGGTGTTCTTCAGCAGTTTTTCCCAGTCCAGCTGCACGGCGCGCATTTCCTGGCGCAGGGCCACCGGGGCCCCGGGCAGGCCGGTGGCCGGGTCGCCCTTCTTCAGATAGCCCCAGCGCTGGGCAAAGTCGTTGCGTGCATCCCCCAGCAGCTTGAACGCCGCGGCCTTGCCCGCCGCCGCTTCGGTGGCGTTCTTGGCGATGCGCTGGGACAGCACCCGCAGCTCGCCGGCATGGCCGATGTACTGCTTGTCGTAGGTGGCCTGGGTATTGAGGTAAGCGAAGTTGGCGAACAGCAGCATGATGAACACGATCAGTGCGATGAACAGCACGATGATCTGCGAGCGACTGCGGGAGCCCTCCAGGGGCTTGCCGGTTTTGGCTTTGGTCATCGATCAGGCCTGTGGCGAGCGGGCGGTCCCGCGTTCGGGTCCCCGGGACGCACGCATCGCCAGGGCAGCATGGATTGATCCAGGAAGGCACGGGCCTGCCATGGCACTGCAAACGGGCTGCACAGCCGTCGGGGCGTCATTCATGCCGCCACCTCCAGGAACCCGGGAGAACGGGCCAGGGCGAAGGGGCTGAACACCTGCCAGACCTGATCACGACGGAACTGCCCTTGCAGGTAGGGATTGATCGCGGCGTCGCAGAATCCGCCAAGGCCGGGCTCCAGGCTGTCCTGGGCAAAGTGCTGCAGGCCGGCCACCTCATCCACCAGCAGGCCGGCGAACAGCTCTTTGTACTCCACCACCAGCACTCGCCGCTGCTTGCGCAGGGGCGACAGTTCATGACCGAAAAAACCGCACAGGTCCATGATCGGCAGCAGGCGCCCACGCAGGTTGGCCACGCCCTTGACCCAGGGTTTGACCCCGGGCAGCAGGGTGTAGCGCGGCTCGTGCAGGACTTCGCTGATCTCGCCCATGGCCGCGACGTACCAGTGCTCTCCCAGGCGGAAACCGATACCGCTCCAGCTGTGCTGGCGGGTTTCCTGGGACGGCAGGTCGGCAGCCAGCAGGCGGCAGCGCTGGTCGATCTCCAGCAGCAGCTCGAAGGCGGTCTGGGATTCGCTCATGGCCGGGCGATCAGCCGGCCAGGACGTTGTTCAGGGTCTTGATCAGGGTCTCTTCGTCCACCGGCTTGGTCAGGTAGTCCTTGGCGCCCTGGCGGGTGCCCCAGACCTTGTCGGTTTCCTGATCCTTGGTGGTGATGATGATCACCGGGATGTGGCTGGTCTCGGCGTCCTTGGTCAACTGCCGGGTGGCCTGGAAGCCGTTGAGGCCGGGCATGACGATGTCCATCAGCACCGCATCGGGTTTTTCTTCCCGGGCCAGGGCCACGCCGTCGGCACCGTTCTCGGCCTTGAGCACTTCATGGCCGTGCTTTTCCAGCATGCCGGTGAGTTTGTACATTTCAGTCGGCGAGTCATCGACGATCAGAATACGAGCCATGGTCTTCCCCATACGGTATAGGCGCGCGGCCCGCGGGCCGGACACCATTGTGCGTGTCTACTGTGGCGCAAGCGCGACAAAGTCCGGAACGTGGGCCTTGATTGCGCTCAGCAGTTCTTCCTTGCTGAAGGGTTTGGTCAAAAACTGGTCGGAGCCGACGATACGCCCCTTGGCCTTGTCGAACAGGCCGTCCTTGGAGGACAGCATGATCACGGGAATGGACTTGAACGCGCTGTGGTTCTTCACCAGCGCACAGGTCTGATAACCGTCGAGCCGCGGCATCATGATGTCGACGAAAATGATTCCGGGGTGGTGGTCGACGATCTTCGACAGCGCTTCGAAGCCGTCCACTGCGGTAATGACTTCACAGCCGACGTTCTTCAGCAGCATTTCGGCCGTGCGGCGAATCGTCTTCGAATCGTCGATCACCATCACCTTCAAGGCGTTGGAATGCTGTTCCATATCTGCTCTGCCATCGCCCCAGCGAATGATTTGATCCGGTACCGCTGGCCAACGCCCCAAACCCTTGAACTTCAAGGCCTCGGCCCGGCATGCGAGCCTTTTTAGCACACTCTCCCCCCTGCAATCTATGGACCACGCCAGGCAGTGGTTTTTCCTTGACCCAGGCCCTTGTCAGCGCCACTCTGACGCCACTTTTTTTGCCTTGCATCCACTCATTTTCTTAAAGGAATCCACCCATGAGCGTTCGCGTCGGGATTGTCATGGACCCTATCGCCAGCATTTCCTACAAGAAGGACAGCTCGCTGGCCATGCTGCTGGCCGCCCAGGAGCGCGGCTGGACCCTCTTCTATATGGAGCAGCGCGATCTGTACCAGGGCGCCGGCGTGGCCCGGGCGCGCATGCGTCCGCTGCAGGTGTTCGCCAACCCGGAGAAATGGTTCGAGCTGGATGCCGAGATCGACTGCCCGCTGAGCGATCTGGACGTGATCCTGATGCGCAAGGACCCGCCCTTCGACATGGAGTTCGTCTACTCCACCTACCTGCTGGAACAGGCCGAAAGCGCCGGCGTGCTGGTGGTGAACAAGCCCCAGAGCCTGCGCGACTGCAATGAAAAGCTGTTTGCCACCCTGTTCCCACAGTGCACCCCGCCCACCGTGGTCAGCCGTCGCGCCGATGTATTGCGCGAGTTCGCCGCCCAGCATGGCGATGTGATTCTCAAGCCCCTGGACGGCATGGGCGGCACCTCGATCTTCCGTCACCGCGCCGGCGACCCGAACCTGTCGGTGATCCTGGAAACCCTGACCGTGCTCGGCAGCCAGCAGATCATGGCCCAGGCCTACCTGCCGGCCATCAAGGACGGCGACAAGCGCATCCTGATGATCGATGGCGAGCCGGTGGATTACTGCCTGGCGCGCATCCCCGCCGCCGGTGAAACCCGTGGCAACCTGGCCGCCGGCGGTCGTGGCGAGGCCCGTCCACTGAGCGACAAGGATCGCTGGATTGCCGCTCAGGTCGGCCCGACCCTGCGGGCCAAGGGCCTGCTGTTCGTCGGCCTCGACGTGATCGGCGAGCACCTGACGGAAATCAACGTCACCAGCCCCACCTGCATCCGTGAAATCGACAATGCCTTCGGCACCCAGATCGGCGCACGGCTGATGGATGCCATCGAACGCAAACTGCAAGCCGCCAGCAACAAGCCGCAAGCTTGATCTGCATCAAGCTGCAGCTTGTCGCTTGAAGCTTGGCACTCAAGGCTTGAAACCAACATTGCGTTATCATGCGCCGCCTGTGAAACCGTGATGTTGGTTGTGTGATGCCTCCTGTGATGTCGAACCGTCGATGAACCTCCCGTCCGATCTGCCCCCCGAGCTGGCCCATAGCGGCGTGCGCGCGGCCGATCGCCTGGGATTTACCCTGTTCCTGGCGGCGCTCCTGCACCTGGCACTGATCCTCGGCCTGGGCTTTTCCTTTGCCGAACCCAAGGCGATCAGCAAGACCCTGGAAATCACCCTGGCCACCTTCAAGAGCGAGACCCAGCCGAAGAAGGCCGACTTCCTCGCCCAGGAAAACCAGGAAGGCAGCGGCACCCTGGACAAGAAAGCCATTCCGAAAACCACCGAAGTCGCCCCCTTTCAGGACAACTCGGTGAAAAAGGTCGTGCCGCCACCGTCAGTCAAACCTGAAGTCAAGGAAGTCGCGCCCAAAGCGGCCGTGGCCACCACCGCGCCGAAGCCGAAAAAGACCGTGACCCAGCGTGAAGAGGTCAAGAAAGACCCGACGCCAAAGGCCGATACCCCGCGCTTCGACAGCGCCCAACTGTCCAGCGAGATTTCCAGCCTGGAAGCCGAGCTGGCCAACGAACAGCAGCTGTACGCCAAGCGTCCACGCATCCACCGCCTGAGCGCCGCCTCCACCATGCGCGACAAGGGTGCCTGGTATAAGGACGAGTGGCGCAAGAAGGTCGAGCGCATCGGCAACCTCAACTACCCCGAGGAAGCCCGGCGCAAGCAGATCTACGGCAACTTGCGGCTGATGGTCTCGATCAACCGCGACGGTTCCCTGTACGAAGTGCTGGTGCTGGAGTCCTCCGGCCAGCCGCTGCTGGACCAGGCCGCCCAACGCATCGTGCGCCTGGCGGCGCCGTTCGCCCCCTTTACCGGCGACCTGTCGGACATCGACCGCCTGGAAATCATCCGCACCTGGCGCTTCGCCCGGGGCGACAAACTGTCCAGCAACTGATCTTTCGCCCCTGCGGCCTCGAAGAGGCCCGACAGAGCGGCGCAAATCCCAATGACGCCTTCGCTGGCAAGCCAGCTCCTGCACAGGGCGCGCTTGTCAGCCGGGCCCGCCACCGCCACACTAGCGCTCATGAAAAATGTCAGCCCCAGCTATCTCAAGCATCACTTCCTGATCGCCATGCCCCATATGGCCGACCCGAATTTTGCCCAGACGTTGACCTATATCGTCGAGCACAATGCCAGCGGCGCCATGGGCCTGGTGATCAATCGGCCCCTGGACCTGAGCCTGGCCGATATCCTCGAACAATTGCGCCCCGACGAAGAACCGTCGCTGCTGTGCCAGCATGTGCCGATCTTCAGCGGCGGCCCGGTGCAGACTGATCGCGGCTTTGTCCTGCACCCCAACGGCCCGATCTATCAGGCCACGGTGGAATTCGAAGGGCTGTCCCTGTCCACCTCCCAGGATGTGCTGTTCGCCATTGCCGACGGCGTGGGCCCGGCCAAGAGCCTGATCGCCCTGGGCTATGCCGGCTGGGAAGCCGGGCAGCTGGAAGCCGAACTGGCGGACAACGCCTGGCTGACCTGCCCCTTCGACGCCCACATCCTGTTCAACACCAGCAGCGAATTGCGCCTGGAAGCCGCCGCCCGGCACCTGGGGGTCAACCTCAGCCTGCTCACCAGCCAGGCGGGGCACGCCTGATGGCCTTGCGACTGATCCTGGGCTTCGACTACGGCACCAAGCAGATCGGCGTTGCTGTGGGTCAGGCCATCACCGGCCAGGCCCGGGAGCTGTGCACCCTGAAGGCGCAGAACGGCGTGCCGGACTGGAATCAGGTGGAAGCCCTGATCAAGGAATGGAAACCCGACGCCGTGGTGGTGGGCCTGCCCCTGAACATGGACGGCAGCCCCAGCGACATGTGCGTGCGCGCCGAGAAGTTCGCCCGGCGCCTGAACGGCCGCTTCAATGTGCCCTTCTATACCCACGATGAACGCCTGACCACCTTCGAGGCCAAGGGCGAACGCCTGGCCCGGGGCGGGCAGAAAGGCAGTTACCGCGACAACCCGGTAGACGCCATCGCCGCAGCCCTGCTGCTGCAGGGCTGGCTCGACGAAAACGCCACGCTGTTGAATACCTGAGATCCCGAATCCTGAAGATGCGCGGCCCAAGGCTGCGCGCCTCCTGGCCCAACACCAGCCGTAAGTTCCCGTGCCCTGCTGCCCGGCAGCAGGCGCGAGCCCACGAAGGAGCCACCATGAGCCTGCCCAATCCCGCCGCCCTGATCAGCCAGATGGCCACTGATCTCAACGCCCACCTGGCCCAGCGCGCCATCAGCGAGCCGCGCTTCATCGGTATCCGTACCGGTGGCGTGTGGGTGGCCCAGGCCCTGTTGGAAGCCCTGGGCAGCGACGCCTCCCTGGGCACCCTGGATGTGTCCTTCTACCGCGACGACTTCAGCCAGAACGGCCTGCACCCGCAAGTTCGCCCTTCGGAACTGCCGTTCGAGATCGAAGGCCAGCATCTGGTGCTGATCGATGACGTGCTGATGAGCGGCCGGACCATCCGCGCCGCCCTCAACGAGCTGTTCGACTATGGCCGTCCAGCCAGCGTGACCCTGGTCTGCCTGCTGGACCTGAACGCCGCCGAGCTGCCGATTCGTCCGAATGTGGTGGGCGCGACCCTGTCGCTGGCCGCCCACGAGCGGGTAAAATTGTCCGGTCCTGCGCCGCTTCAACTCGAGCTCCAAGACCTCGCCCTCTAACTCGCCCTTTTAAGAGTCCATTGCGATGACGCCTCTAGACGCCAAGCGCCCGCTGCAGCTCAACGATCAGGGCCAGCTGCGCCATTTCCTGTCCCTCGACGGCCTGAACCGCGAGCTGCTGACAGAAATCCTCGACACCGCCGATTCCTTCCTCGAAGTCGGCGCCCGGGCGGTCAAGAAAGTCCCGCTGCTGCGCGGCAAGACCGTGTGCAACGTGTTCTTCGAGAACTCCACCCGTACCCGCACCACCTTCGAACTGGCGGCCCAGCGGCTGTCGGCGGACGTGATCACCCTGAATGTCTCGACCTCCTCGGCGAGCAAGGGTGAAACCCTGCTGGACACCCTGCGCAACCTGGAAGCCATGGCCGCCGACATGTTCGTGGTACGCCACGGCGACTCCGGCGCCGCGCACTTCATCGCCGAACACGTGTGCCCGCAAGTGGCGATCATCAACGGCGGCGACGGCCGTCACGCCCACCCGACCCAGGGCATGCTCGACATGCTGACCATCCGCCGGCACAAGGGCGGCTTCGAGAACCTCTCGGTGGCCATCGTCGGCGACATCCTGCACTCGCGGGTAGCCCGCTCGAACATGCTGGCGCTCAAGACCCTCGGCTGCCCGGACATCCGCGTGATCGCACCGAAAACCCTGCTGCCGATCGGCATCGAGCAGTACGGGGTCAAGGTCTACACCGACATGACCGAAGGCCTGAAAGACGTGGACGTGGTGATCATGTTGCGCCTGCAGCGTGAACGCATGCAGGGCGGCCTGCTGCCCAGCGAAGGCGAGTTCTACCGCCTGTTCGGCCTGACCACCGCACGCCTGGCCGGGGCCAAGCCCGACGCCATCGTCATGCACCCGGGCCCGATCAATCGCGGTGTGGAGATCGAATCGGCGGTGGCCGACGGTCCGCACTCGGTGATCCTCAATCAGGTGACCTACGGCATTGCAGTGCGCATGGCGGTACTGTCCATGGCCATGAGCGGGCAGACCGCCCAGCGACAATTCGAGCAGGAGAACGCCCAGTGAAGCTCAGCATTCTCGGCGCCCGCGTCATCGATCCAAGCAGCGGCCTGGATCAAACCACTGATCTGCACCTGGAAGCCGGCAAGATCGTCGCCATCGGCGCCGCACCCAATGGTTTCAATGCCGTCACTATCATCGACGCCAAGGGCCTGGTGGCCGCGCCCGGCCTGGTGGACCTGAGCGTGGCCCTGCGCGAGCCGGGCTACAGCCGCAAGGGCAGCATTGCCAGCGAAACCCGCGCCGCCACGGCCGGTGGCGTCACCAGTCTGTGCTGCCCGCCGCACACCAAACCGGTACTGGATACCTCGGCCGTGGCCGAACTGATCCTCGACCGCGCCCGGGAAGCCGGCAACAGCAAGGTGTTCCCCATCGGCGCCTTGAGCAAGGGCCTGGAGGGCGAGCAGTTAGCTGAGCTGATCGCGTTGCGTGACGCCGGCTGCGTGGCCTTCGGCAACGGTCTGGACGGTTTTCGCAGCACCCGCACCCTGTGCCGTGCCCTGGAATACGCCGCCACCTTCGACCTGACGGTGATCTTCCACTCCCAGGACCGCGACCTGGCCGAAGGCGGCCTGGCCCATGAAGGTGCTACCGCCAGCTTCCTCGGTTTGCCGGGGATTCCCGAAAGCGCGGAAACCGTGGCCCTGGCCCGGGACCTGCTGCTGGTGGAACAAAGCGGCGTGCGCGCTCACTTCAGCCAGCTGACCAGCGCCCGGGGCGTTGAGCTGATCGCCCAGGCCCAGGCCCGCGGCCTGCCAGTGACCGCCGATGTGGCGCTGTATCAGCTGATCCTCACCGATGAGGCGCTGATCGACTTCTCCAGCCTGTATCACGTGCAGCCGCCACTGCGCTCGCGGGCCGACCGTGATGCCCTGCGTGCAGCGGTGAAGTCCGGGGTGGTGCAAGCCATCTCCAGCCATCACCAGCCCCACGAGCGCGATGCCAAGCTGGCGCCGTTCGGGGCCACCGAGCCCGGCATCAGCAGCGTCGAGTTGCTGCTGCCACTGGCCCTGACCCTGGTTCAGGACGGTTTACTGGACCTGCCGACCCTGCTGGCGCGCCTCAGCGCTGGTCCTGCCGAGGCCTTGCGCCTGCCGGCGGGCAAGCTGGTGGAAGGTGGCGCAGCGGACCTGGTGCTGTTCGACCCGGCCAGTTCCACCGTGGCCGGCGAGCGCTGGCTGTCCAAGGGCGAGAACTGCCCGTTCCTCGGCCATAGCCTGCCGGGCGCGGTGCGCTACACCCTGGTGGATGGGCATATCAGCTATCAAGGCTGATTGCCTGGCTGGCGCCCTGTAACCGCTGCCGCAGGCTGCGAACGGCTCCGAAGGAGCCGCCGCTCCTGATGGCGGCCTGCGGCAACAGCTACATGCAACGCCATCACCGCCTGCGCCGCTGACTGGGTCAACGGCGTTTGGCGTTTTCCAGGGAGACCTGGTCGTTCAGGGTCCAGAAGTCGTACAGCACCCCCAGGAAGAACAAACCACCGGTGAACAGGTAGAGCACACCGCTCAACCATTTGCCCTGGTACATGCGATGTACGCCAAATACCCCGAGGAAGGTCAGCAGAATCCAGGCCACGCTGTATTCCACGGGACCAGAGGTAAAGCGCAAGTCCGCTTCCCGATCCATGGACGGGATCAGGAACAAGTCGATCAGCCAGCCAATGCCCAATAGACCAAGGGTGAAGAACCAAATGGTCCCGGTCACCGGCTTGCCGTAATAGAAGCGGTGAGCGCCGGTAAAACCGAGAATCCACAACAGGTAACCGATCACCTTGCTGTGGGTGTCATGGGCGGATGCATCCTGACGATAGGTGTTCATTAAGAGCCTCTTGCTAGGTGATAGATAAATATTCTTAAAATCTTTGTGACTTTTTTACAGGCTTTCGACGTGTGGACAATGTTACCTTCTGTTCCGCCAAAGCCTTGTACTGCCTGACTTCTGACGGTTTTCTGCGTCAAGTTGCCACCTCTTTGCCGAAGTTGACCCCAAGGTTGAATCGACAAACGGCCACGGAAGTGACCTGAAAGCTGTTATAAAGTTGCGCGCTAACCAAATAAGAGCCTTGCCTAATGCGACCATTTTTCAAGACATGGCTAACCATTTGCCTATTAATGCCACTGGCCGCCCACGCCACCAACCGTGAGCAACGACTTCCCAACGTTAATGGCTACACCCCGAAACCCCATGTTTCGACGGTCACTGCCAAGAACAAGACCACCATCAAGCACCCCACCCGCCTGAGCAAGGCCGACAGCAAGCTGGTGGCCAACAACGCCGGCCGGCCAAGCACCACTGTCCTCAGCCGTGCGGTCAATGTGCTGGGCACCCCCTATCGTTGGGGCGGCAGCAGCCCAAGTAAAGGCTTCGATTGCAGCGGCCTGGTGCGCTACGCCTTCAATGACGTCGCCGCCGTGGACCTGCCACGCACCTCCAACGCCATGGCCAGCGGCCACGGGCAGAAGGTCGAGCGCAAGGACCTGAAGCCGGGCGATCTGCTGTTCTTCAACATCAAGAGCCGCAAGGTCAACCACGTCGCCATCTACCTGGGCGAAGACCGCTTTATCCACGCCCCACGGCGCGGCAAGGCAGTGACCATCGACACCCTGAAGAAACCCTACTGGCAGAGCCACTACGTGGTTGCCAAGCGGGTCCTACCCAAGGAACAGGCACCTCTGCGGGTCGTGCAGCGCTGATCTGCTGATTCGCCCATTCGCCGGCAAGCCGGCTCCTACACCCACCTGTAGGAGCCGGCTTGCCGGCGAATGCATTTCCAGCCCTGTCAAAAGCTCTCCGGCATCCGGGCCTGATCCCGCGCCTGTTCTCGGCTGATCAGCCCTTGCCCCAGCAATGCCTTGAGGCTCATGTCCAGGGTGCGCATGCCCTGGGCCCCGCCGGTCTGGATCGCCGAATACATCTGCGCCACCTTGTCCTCGCGAATCAGGTTACGGATCGCCGCATTGCCGAGCATGATTTCGTGAGCCGCCACCCGCCCACCGCCCACTTTCTTCAGCAACACCTGGGCAATGACCGCCTGCAACGACTCGGCCAGCATCGAGCGCACCAAGGCCTTTTCCTCCCCCGGGAACACGTCCACCAGCCGGTCGATGCTCTTGGCCGCGGATGCAGTGTGCAGGGTGGCGAACACCAGGTGCCCGGTTTCGGCGGCGGTCAGGGCCAGGCGAATGCTTTCCAGATCGCGCAACTCTCCCAGCAGGATCACGTCCGGGTCCTCCCGCAGCGCCGCACGCAAGGCGGTGGCGAAACTGCGGGTATCACGCGGCACTTCGCGCTGGTGGATCAGGCAACTTTTCTGCGGATGAATGAACTCGATGGGGTCTTCGAGGGTGAGGATGTGCTGCTGCCGATGCTGGTTCAGGTGATCGATCATCGCCGCCAAGGTGGTGGACTTGCCGCTACCGGTGGGCCCGGTGACCAGCACCAGCCCCCGGGGCGCTTCGGCAATCTGCTGAAACACTTGCCCCAGTCCCAACGCCTCCAGGCTCAGTACCCGTGACGGGATCAGGCGCAGCACCGCAGCCGCTCCCCGGACGTGCTGGAAGGCATTGACCCGAAACCGCGCCACGCCCGGCAGTTCGTAGGCAAAGTCCAGATCCTGCTGGCTGGCGAACACCTGCCGCTGTGGCTCGCTCATCAGCCCATGCATCAAGGACAGCACCTGCTGTGCATCCAGGGCCGGGCTGTCCAGCGGACGAATATCGCCATCAATGCGCAGCATCGGCGCCAGTCCGGCAGACAGATGCAGGTCGGAAGCGCCCCGGGAGATGCTCAAAGTCAGGAGTTCGGTGATGTCCATAGTGCCCCCCAATTCCAGTAGAATGCCGCGAGCTTCAGACCCAGCCGCCATGCCGGGCAATGACCGGCGCGGCCCTTGAGCGATGCTCGGGCCGGTCGACAATCAGGGTCTGGTGGATTCATGCGGCGGTTGGCGGCCAAGGTCACAGGCTCCCGGTCGCCGGTACTTTTGAGAAGAAATCGAATGTCCACGATAGCAGACAACATTGCCCAGCTAGCCGAGCGTATCCGCAGCGCCTGCCAGGCCGCACAGCGTGCCCCGGACAGCGTCATGCTGCTGGCCGTGAGCAAGACCAAACCCGCCGCCGCCCTGCGCGAAGCCTATGCCGCCGGCCTGCGGGACTTCGGCGAGAACTACCTGCAAGAAGCCCTGGGCAAACAACAGGAACTGGCGGACCTGCCCTTGAGTTGGCACTTCATCGGCCCCATTCAGTCGAACAAGACTCGCGCCATTGCCGAGCATTTTGCCTGGGTGCATTCCGTGGATCGCTTGAAAATCGCACAACGCCTGTCCGAGCAACGCCCCGCCGAACTGCCACCGCTGAACATCTGCATCCAGGTGAATGTCAGTGGCGAAGCCAGCAAGTCCGGCTGTACCCCGGCCGACCTGCCAGACCTGGCCAGGGCCATCAGCGCCTTGCCACGCCTGCAACTGCGCGGGCTGATGGCGATTCCCGAGCCCACCGAGGACCGCGCCGCCCAGGAAGCCGCCTTCGCGGCGGTGCAGGCCCTGAACAACCAACTGCGCGACAACCTCAAGCTGCCCCTGGACACCCTTTCCATGGGCATGAGCCACGACCTCGAAGCGGCCATCGCCCAGGGCGCCACCTGGGTGCGGATCGGTACCGCACTGTTTGGTGCCCGCGACTACAGTCAGTCCTGATGCGACTGACACTGACCTCTCATAAGGACCTGTCATGAACACGACTCGTATCGCTTTTATCGGCGCCGGCAACATGGCGGCCAGCCTCATCGGTGGCCTGCGGGCCAAAGGCCTTGAGGCGGCACAGATCCGTGCCAGTGACCCCGGCGCCGAAACCCGGGCCAAGGTGGCTGCCGAACATGGCATCCAGGTGTTCGCCGACAACGCCGAAGCCATCGCCGGCGTCGATGTGATCGTCCTGGCGGTCAAACCCCAGGCCATGAAAGCCGTGTGCGAAGCCCTGCGCCCGAGCCTGCAGCCGCAGCAGCTGGTGGTGTCCATTGCCGCCGGCATCACCTGCGCCAGCATGAACCACTGGCTCGGCGAGCAACCGATCGTGCGCTGCATGCCCAACACCCCGGCGCTGCTGCGCCAGGGCGTCAGCGGCCTGTATGCCACCGCCCAGGTCAGCCCTGAACAGCGCCATCAGGCCGAAGAACTGCTGTCCGCCGTGGGCATCGCCCTGTGGCTGGATCAAGAGCAGCAACTGGACGCTGTGACCGCGGTGTCCGGCAGCGGCCCGGCGTATTTCTTCCTGCTGATCGAAGCCATGACCGCCGCTGGCGAAAAGCTCGGCCTGCCTCGGGAAACCGCCGCCCAACTGACCCTGCAGACCGCCCTGGGGGCGGCTCACATGGCAGTGTCCAGTGACGTCGACGCCGCCGAGCTGCGCCGCCGCGTGACGTCGCCGGCCGGCACCACGGAAGCCGCGATCAAATCGTTCCAGGCCAACGGCTTTGAAGCCCTGGTGGAAAAAGCATTGGGTGCCGCCGCGCACCGCTCGGCCGAAATGGCCGAACAACTCGGTCGTTAACTCGCCCCTACAAAGGAATCGATAATGTTCGGACTCAACGACGCTGCCATTTTTGTGATTCAGACCCTGGGCAGCCTGTACCTGCTGGTGGTCCTGCTGCGCTTCATGCTGCAAGTGGTGCGGGCGAACTTCTACAACCCTATCTGCCAGTTCATCGTGCGCGCCACCCAGCCACTGCTCAAACCCCTGCGCCGGGTGATCCCCAGCATGTTCGGGCTCGACATGTCCTCACTGGTCCTGGCCCTGATCGTCCAAATGGTGCTGTTCGCCATCGTCCTGACCCTCAGCCAAATCTCCTTCAATGCCCTGGGCCTGCTGCTGTGGGCGCCGATCGGCATCTTCGCGCTGTTCCTGAAGATCTGGTTCTTCGCCATGATCATCAGCGTGATCCTGTCCTGGGTCGCTCCTGGCAGCCAGAGCCCGGGCGCGGAACTGGCCTACCAGATCAGCGAGCCGCTGCTGGCCCCATTCCGGCGCATCGTGCCCAACCTGGGCGGCCTGGACATCTCGCCAATCCTGGCCTTCATCGTGATCCAGCTGGTGCAACAGTGGCTGATTCCGCGCCTGGCGCTCTACACCTTCATGCCCCCTGAGTTGTTCGGGCTGATCTGATGAGCTACTTCCGCTGGGACGGTGACGATCTGATTCTCGATTGTCACCTGCAACCCAAGGCCAGCAACGACGAGTTCGCTGGCCTGCATGGGGAGCGGCTGAAGATCCGCCTCACCGCCCCGCCTGTGGAGGGCAAGGCCAATGCTCACTTGATGGCGTTCCTGGCCAAGGCTTTCGGCATTCCCAAGAGCCACGTCAGCCTGGTCAGTGGCGAGTTGAACCGGCAGAAGCGCGTGCGCCTGCAAGCGCCGAAGAAGCTGCCGGATCTGCCGGGGCTGGCGCGCCCTGCCTGATTCTTCGGCAAGCCGGCTCCTACGCCCCAGGTCCGCTGTAGGCGCTGGCTTGCCAGCGAATCTCACCCCGCCATTTCTCCAACCAAATACAGCCCCGGGCTTTGCTTGCCGCTGGGGGCAGCGGTCTTTAGACTTACGCCTCATTTAAATGAGAGCAGGGTCGATGCCAACTGCCTTTCCCCCCGATTCTGTTGGTCTGGTCACGCCAGAAATAGCGCACTTCAGCGATCCTCTGGCCCTGGCCTGCGGACGCGCGCTACCGGCCTACGACCTGATCTACGAAACCTATGGTCAGCTCAACGCCAGCGCCAGCAACGCGGTGCTGATCTGCCACGCCCTGTCCGGCCATCACCACGCCGCCGGCTACCACAGCGTTGATGACCGCAAACCCGGTTGGTGGGACAGCTGCATCGGTCCCGGCAAGCCGATCGACACCAACAAGTTCTTCGTGGTCAGCCTCAACAACCTCGGCGGTTGCAACGGCTCCACCGGCCCCAGCAGCCTCAATCCGGAAACCGGCAAGCCGTTCGGCGCCGACTTCCCGGTGCTCACCGTGGAAGACTGGGTGCACAGCCAGGCGCGCCTGGCGGACCGCCTGGGCATTGCCCAGTGGGCGGCGGTGATCGGCGGCAGCCTGGGCGGCATGCAGGCCCTGCAATGGACCATCACCTACCCGGACCGGGTACGGCACTGCCTGGCCATCGCCTCGGCCCCCAAGCTCTCGGCGCAGAACATTGCCTTCAACGAAGTGGCACGCCAGGCGATTCTCACCGACCCGGAGTTCCACGGCGGTTCCTTCCAGGAACAAGGCGTGATCCCCAAGCGCGGGCTGATGCTGGCGCGCATGGTCGGGCACATCACCTACCTGTCCGATGACTCCATGGGCGAGAAATTCGGCCGCGGCCTCAAGAGCGAAAAGCTCAACTACGACTTCCACAGCGTCGAATTCCAGGTGGAAAGCTACCTGCGCTACCAGGGCGAAGAGTTTTCCGGGCGTTTCGACGCCAACACCTACCTGCTGATGACCAAGGCCCTGGACTATTTCGACCCGGCGGCGAACTTCGACGACGACCTGGCCAAGACCTTCGCCAACGCCAGCGCCAAGTTCTGCGTGATGTCCTTCACCACCGACTGGCGCTTCTCCCCGGCCCGTTCCCGGGAGCTGGTGGACGCGCTGATGGCGGCGCGCAAGGACGTCTGCTACCTGGAGATCGACGCACCCCAGGGGCACGACGCCTTCCTGATCCCGATCCCGCGCTACCTGCAGGCCTTTAGTCACTACATGAACCGCATTACCTTGTGAGGACTCGATGAGAGCCGATCTGGAAATCATCCAGGAATGGATCCCCGCCGGCAGCCGCGTCCTCGACCTGGGCTGCGGTAACGGCGAGCTGCTGAGCTGGCTGCAGGAACACAAGCAAGTCACCGGCTACGGCCTGGAAAACGACCCGGACAACATTGCCGAGTGCGTGGCCAAGGGCATCAACGTGATCGAGCAGGACCTGGACAAGGGCCTGGGCAACTTCGCCAGCAACAGCTTCGATATCGTGGTCATGACCCAGGCCCTGCAGGCCGTGCACTACCCGGACAAGATCCTCGACGAAATGCTCCGGGTCGGCCGCCAGTGCATCATCACTTTCCCCAACTTCGGCCACTGGCGCTGCCGCTGGTACCTGGCCAGCAAGGGTCGGATGCCGGTCTCGGAGTTCCTGCCGTACACCTGGTACAACACGCCGAACATCCACTTCTGCACCTTCGAGGACTTCGAAGAGCTGTGCCGCGAGCGGCAAGCCCGGGTGATCAACCGCCTTGCCGTCGATCAACAACACCGCCACGGGTGGGCCAGTAAGCTATGGCCTAATCTGTTGGGAGAGATCGGCATCTACCGCGTCAGCAGTCCCGGCCTGCAGGATCACAAAGTCGCGGTATAAACCACGTTGCATCGAGGAGAACCACCATGGGACGTCTGGTTACATTTCTATTGGCCGCCTGCCTGAGCCTGAGCGCCCTGGCCGCGGACCCGATCAAGGGCGAACGCAAGGAAGTGTTCGGTGACATCACCGTGCACTACAACACCTTCAACTCCACCTACCTGCAGCCTGACATCGCCAGGGCGGCAGAGCTGGTTCGCAGCAAGAACCAGGGCGTGATCAACGTCTCCCTGATCAAGGATGGCAAGCCGCTGGTCGGCCAGGTCAGCGGTACGGTCAAGGACCTGACCAGCAAGAGCATCCCCCTGAAATTCCGCCAGATCACCGAACAGGGCGCGATCTACTACATCGCCCAGTTCCCGGTGGAACAGCAAGAAAACCGTACGTTCACCATCACCGTGCAAACGGGCGGTGACACCAACAGCTTCAGCTTCAACCAAGAGCTATTCCCGGGCGAATAATGAACCTCACGCAACTCGTACTGGCCAGCCACAACGCCGGCAAACTCAAAGAACTCCAGGCCATGCTCGGCGCCTCGGTGCAACTGCGCTCGATCGGCGAGTTCAGCAGCGTCGAGCCGGAAGAAACCGGTCTGTCGTTCGTCGAAAACGCCATCCTCAAGGCGCGCAATGCCGCGCGCATTTCCGGCTTGCCGGCACTGGCGGACGATTCCGGCCTGGCTGTGGACTTTCTCGGCGGCGCGCCGGGCATCTACTCGGCGCGCTATGCCGACGGCCAGGGCGACGCGGCGAACAACGCCAAGCTGCTCGAAGCCCTGAAGGATGTGCCCGAGGAGCAACGCGGCGCGCAGTTCGTCTGCGTCCTGGCCCTGGTGCGGCACGCCAACGATCCGTTGCCGATCCTCTGCGAAGGCCTGTGGCACGGGCGCATCCTCACCGCCGCCAGTGGCGAACACGGTTTCGGCTACGACCCGCTGTTCTGGGTGCCGGAACGTGACTGCTCCAGCGCCGAGCTGGGCCCCGTGGAGAAAAACCAGCTCAGCCACCGCGCCCGCGCCATGGCCATTCTGCGGCAACGCCTGGGCCTGAAATGAGCCAGGACCGATCCGCGTCGCCGCTGATTCTCGGCGGCGCGCCAACGCCTCGGGCGGCGCTGCCCCAGTTGCCGCCCCTGGCGCTGTACATCCACATCCCGTGGTGTGTACGCAAGTGCCCTTATTGCGATTTCAACTCCCACGCCGCCAGCCCAACGTTGCCGGAAGAAGAGTACGTCGACGCCCTGCTGGCCGACCTCGACCTGGAGCTGCACGCGGTGCATGGCCGCGAGCTGAGTTCGATCTTCTTCGGCGGCGGTACTCCGAGCCTGTTCAGCGCCCAGGCCCTGGGGCGGCTGCTCCAGGGCGTGGAACAACGCATCGCCTTCGCCAGCGATATCGAAATCACCCTGGAAGCCAACCCCGGGACCTTCGAGCAGGAGAAATTCACCGCCTATCGCGCCCTGGGAATCAACCGCCTGTCCATCGGCATCCAGAGCTTCCAGGAACAGAAGCTCAAGGCCCTGGGCCGCATCCACAACGGTGACGAAGCGATTCGCGCCGCCGGCATGGCGCGCCAGGCCGGATTCGACAACTTCAACCTGGACCTGATGCACGGCTTGCCGGATCAGTCCCTGGACGATGCCCTGGGCGATCTGCGTCAGGCCATCGCCATGAAGCCGACCCACCTGTCCTGGTATCAGCTGACCCTGGAACCCAACACGGTGTTCTGGAACCAGCCACCGGTGCTGCCGGAAGACGACACCCTGTGGGATATCCAGGAAGCCGGCCAAGCACTGCTGGCCGAGCATGGCTACGCCCAGTACGAAGTCTCGGCCTACGCCCAGCCCGGACGCGCGGCGCGGCACAACCTGAACTACTGGAGCTTCGGCGACTTCATCGGCATCGGTGCCGGTGCCCACGGCAAGCTCAGCCACCCGGACGGGCGCATTCTGCGCACCTGGAAGACCCGCCTGCCCAAGGACTACCTGAACCCGGCCAAGCCGTTCAAGGCCGGCGAGAAGGCCCTGGGCAACGAGGAGCTGCCGTTCGAGTTCCTGATGAACGCTCTGCGCCTTACCGACGGTGTGGACGCGGCGCTGTTCGCCCAACGCACCGGCCTGGATCTGGCCAGCCTTGCCGAAGGTCGGCGCCAGGCCGAACAAAGTGGCTTGTTGCAGGTCGAACCGTCACGCCTGGCGGCCACGGCCCGCGGGCAACTCTTCCTCAATGACCTGCTGCAATACTTTCTGATCTAAGGAAATCACATGGATCTGGTACTCGACCTGCTTGCCACCGTGTCCCGCTGGAGTCGCAGCAACCTCTCGGAAATCGCCCTGGCATTGGTGGGCTGTCTGCTGGTGCTGTTCGGCGCGGACATCAAGGGCTGGGTCGAGCAACGCCTGGGCGGCATCGCCGGCGCCCTGCGCGTGCCGCTGATGGCCTTGCTGTGCATGGTCGGCAGCGGCCTGGCGCTGATCTATGCCACGCCGTGGATCGTCCGCGGCCTAAGTCAGTTCAACAACTACAGCCTGGCGCCAGTGCTGCTGGTGGTATTGGTGCTGATTGGCGTGGTCGCTGATCGTCGCTGACCTGTCGACCCCCTTCGCCGGCAAGCCGGCGAACGCAATCCAACGGCTGCCCCCGTTATCAAGGAAGAACATGAGCAAGAAAATCATCGAGGACACCAGCAAGTTCCTCAGCTACGTGCTGCGCCACGAGCCACAGGCCATCGGTCTTGAGCTGGACAGCCAAGGGTGGGGCAATATCGACGCGCTGATCAGCGGCGCGGCCAAGAACGGCCGGCAACTGAACCGGGAACTGATCGAGCAGGTGGTCGAAGGCAACGACAAAAAGCGCTTCGCCCTCTCCGCCGACGGCCAGCGAATTCGTGCCGTTCAGGGACACTCCAACAAGGCCGTGCAATTGCAGCTTGAGGCAAAGCAACCACCCGCCGTGCTCTACCACGGCACTGCCACGCGCTTCATGGAGTCGATCAATGAGAAGGGGCTGATCCCGGGCTCACGCCATCACGTGCACCTGTCCCAGGAAATCGACACCGCCCGGGCCGTGGGCCAGCGTTACGGCAAGGTGGTGATCCTGCAGATCGACGCCCAGGCCATGCAGGCCCAGGGTTTCACTTTCTATCAGGCAGAGAATGGGGTGTGGCTGACCGACCAGGTGCCGGTGAGTTTCATCCAAGTCCTGTAGGAGTCAGCTTGCTGGCGAAGGCGTCCTAAGGGCACCTTCGCTAGCAAACCAGCGCCTACAACAGCGGCTGCACGGGGCTCAGTCGAGCTTTTCGAACTTCAGATCCCACACGCCATGACCCAGGCGCTCGCCACGACGCTCGAACTTGGTGATCGGGCGTTCGGCCGGGCGCGGTACGCACTTGCCGTCTTCGGCCAGGTTGCGGTAACCCGGGGCGACGTTCATCACCTCCAGCATGTATTCGGCATAGGGCTCCCAGTCGGTGGCCATGTGCAGAATGCCGCCCACCTTGAGCTTGCTGCGCACCAGCTCGGCGAAGGAGGCCTGGACGATGCGGCGCTTGTGGTGCCGGCTCTTGTGCCAAGGATCGGGGAAGAACAGCATCAGCCGATCCAGGCTGTTGTCAGCGATGCAGCGATTGAGCACTTCAATGGCGTCGCAATCGTAGACCCGCAGGTTGGTCAGGCCCTGAGTCAGCACGCCATTGAGCAGCGCACCGACGCCCGGACGGTGAACTTCCACACCAATGAAGTCCTGCTCCGGAGCCGCCGCGGCCATTTCCAGCAGCGAGTGGCCCATGCCGAAGCCGATTTCCAAAGAGCGCGGCGCTGAACGGCCGAACACCTGGTCGTAGTCCACCGGGGCGTCGGCCAGGGGCAGCACGTACAGCGGCGCGCCCTGGTCCAGGCCGCGCTGCTGGCCTTCGGTCATGCGCCCGGCGCGCATCACGAAACTCTTGATACGGCGGTGTTGGCGCTCGTCGCCGGCTTCCGGCTGGATTGGCGTGTCGTTTGATTCAGTCATCAATGGCTCTTACTTGATCAGACCATCCAGCGGCGAGGAGGCGCTGGCATAGAGTTTCTTCGGCATGCGACCGGCGAGGTACGCGAGGCGGCCCGCGACAATTGCGTGTTTCATGGCTTCGGCCATCAGCACCGGTTGCTGCGCGTGGGCGATGGCCGAGTTCATCAGCACCGCCTCACAGCCCAGCTCCATGGCGATGGTGGCGTCGGAGGCGGTGCCGACACCGGCATCCACCAGCACCGGAACCTTGGCTTCTTCGAGGATGATCTGCAGGTTATACGGGTTGCAGATCCCCAGCCCGGTGCCGATCAGGCCCGCCAGGGGCATGACCGCGATGCAGCCCATTTCCGCCAGTTGGCGAGCGATGATCGGGTCATCGCTGGTGTAGACCATCACGTCGAAACCTTCCTTGACCAGCACTTCGGCGGCCTTGAGGGTTTCCAGCACGTTGGGGAACAGGGTCTTCTGGTCGGCCAGGACTTCCAGCTTGACCAGGTTGTGGCCGTCCAGCAGTTCGCGAGCCAGGCGGCAGGTACGCACGGCTTCCACCGCGTCATAGCAGCCGGCGGTGTTGGGCAGGATGGTGTAGCGATCCGGTGGCAGGATATCCAGCAGGTTCGGTTCGCCCGGGTTCTGGCCGATATTGGTCCGGCGCACGGCGACGGTGACGATCTCGGCACCCGAGGCCTCGATGGCCAGGCGGGTTTCTTCCATGTCGCGGTACTTGCCGGTGCCTACCAGCAAACGCGACTGGTACGTCCGACCGGCCAGGACGAAAGGCTTGTCACTACGAACGTTGCTCATCGGAAATCCTCTGTTGGGGTGAGGTTCTTGCAGAATTCTTCATCAGGCCCGGGGCCCTGGAGCCCTCATTCCGGGGCCGGTGAACGCGTCTTCCATGGGAGAGGCCCGGAGTCGGGCCAGGGCGCTGCGCAGAATACGTAGCAGCGCGATTGACGCCAGTGGCTAGCCGCCGCCGATGGCGTGGACCACTTCCACCTGGTCGCCCTCGTTGAGGGCGGTCTCGGCGTGCTGGCTGCGCGGAACGATATCCAGATTGAGTTCCACCGCGATCCGGCGTCCGGTCAGGTCCAGACGGGTCAGCAGGGCCGCAACGGTCGAGCCGTCGGGCAGTTCAAAGGATTCACCGTTCAACTGAATGCGCATGCTCAAGGCCGCCATCATTTTTAGGGGCCAGCATTCTAGCCCGATCGTGACCTAAAGGTCAGCTACAAGCGTCAGCCAGCACCTTGCAGGCGCCAGGCGGCAAGGCCCAGCAGGAACCAGCCAACCAGGAAGGCCAGGCCACCGAAAGGAGTGATGATGCCCAGCTTGCTGATGCCGCTCAGGGTCGACAGGTACAGGCTGCCGGAAAACAGCAGGATGCCCAGGGTGAACGCGATGCCGGCCCAGGTCACCAGCCGCCCTGGAATATGCGCCGCCAGCAAGGCGACGCCGAACAGCGCCAGGGTATGCACCAGCTGGTAAGTGACCCCTGTATGAAAAATAGCCAGGTACTCGGTGCTCAGGCGGTTTTTCAGACCGTGAGCGGCAAAGGCACCCAGGGCGACCCCGGTGAAACCGAAGAAAGCGGCCAGCATCAGGAAGCCACGCAACATGAGGAACTCCAGTCAGATTCAGCGCAAAGGGTCTGTATAATGGCGCGCTCAACGGGTTCGGCCAAGCCATCTCTATGCTGCGTTATCTGTTTCGTCGCCTTGTAAAAGCCTTGATGTGGTTCGTCGTCGGCAGCGTGCTGCTGGTGCTGCTGTTCCGTTTTGTGCCGCCGCCGGGCACCGCCCTGATGGTGGAGCGCAAGGTCGAATCCTGGATCGACAACGACCCCATCGACCTGCAACGCACCTGGAAGCCTTGGGATGAAATCTCCGACAACCTCAAGGTGGCGGTGATCGCCGGCGAGGATCAGAAATTCCCCGAGCACTGGGGCTTCGATATCGATGCAATCCAGGCAGCGTTGATCCACAACGAACGGGGCGGTTCGATCCGTGGCGCCAGCACCCTGAGTCAGCAAGTGTCGAAAAACCTGTTCCTCTGGTCCGGCCGCAGCTACTTGCGCAAGGGGCTGGAAGCCTGGTTCACCGCGCTGATCGAGGTGTTCTGGCCCAAGCAGCGGATTCTTGAGGTCTACCTCAACAGTGTCGAATGGGATGAAGGGGTGTTCGGGGCAGAAGCCGCGGCGCGCCATCACTTCGGCGTCAGCGCGGCCAACCTGTCGCGCCAGCAAGCCAGCCTGCTGGCCGCTGTCCTGCCCAATCCAAGGGTGTGGAGCGCAGCGCGGCCCAGCACTTATGTGATGCAGCGGGCGGGCTGGGTTCGGCGGCAGATGAGCCAGTTGGGTGGGGCCGATTACCTGAATCGGTTGAATGAAGCCCGTAAAGCGCCGTGGGCGGGTTAGGTAAACCAGGCCTATTCGCCGACAAGCCGGCCCCTACAAAAGACGCGCAAACAAAAACGCCCCGATCATCTCGGGGCGTTTTGCATGACGCTTCAGGCTTAAGCGGCGATGGACAGCTTCAACTTGTTCATCGCGCTCTTTTCCAGCTGGCGGATACGCTCGGCCGAAACGTTGTACTTCTGCGCCAGGTCGTGCAGCGTGGCTTTCTCTTCGGCCAGCCAGCGCTGGTAGAGGATGTCACGGCTGCGCTCGTCCAGCACTTCCAGCGCTTCGTGCAGGTTGTGGGTGGAGTTGTCGCTCCAATCGGCATCTTCCAGTTGCAGCGCCGGGTCGTAGCGATGGTCTTCCAGGTAGTTGGCCGGCGATTGGAAGGCGCTGTCATCATCCGCTTCAGCAGCCGGATCGAAGGCCATGTCCTGGCCGGTCAGACGGCTTTCCATCTCGCGCACTTCACGGGGCTCGACGCCCAGGCTTTCCGCCACGCGATGCACTTCTTCATTGTTCAGCCAGGCCAGACGCTTCTTCTGGCTGCGCAGGTTGAAGAACAGCTTGCGCTGAGCCTTGGTGGTCGCGACTTTCACAATCCGCCAGTTACGCAGGATGAACTCGTGAATTTCCGCCTTGATCCAGTGCACCGCAAAGGACACCAGGCGCACACCCATTTCCGGGTTGAAGCGCTTCACGGCTTTCATCAGGCCAACGTTGCCTTCCTGGATCAGGTCAGCCTGGGCCAACCCATAGCCGGAATAGCTACGGGCGATATGTACGACAAAACGCAGGTGGGCGAGCACCATCTGCCGAGCCGCCTCAAGATCCTGCTCATAGTAGAGACTCTCGGCCAGTTCACGCTCCTGCTCGGGCGTCAGCAATGGAATGCTGTTCACCGTGTGCACATAGGCCTCCAGGTTTGCGCCTGGAACCAATGCGTAAGCAGGTTGCAAAGAAGTGGTCATACGAAAAAACCTCCGACTCACATAACTCGTGCAGTTCAGCACTGCGAAAATTGACCGGAAACCGCGAAACAAGTTCCCAAATATTCTGAAAGGTCAATACAAGCAAAATGACATTACTTCGGTGCCAGCTCCCTCAGGTGGCGGGCCACCGCAATCCACGCACCGATATAACCCAACAGCACCGCACCAAGCAAGAGCGATAGACCATCAGCAACCGGCACCCCCGCCAGGGCAAAATCACTGCCGTACAAGCCGGCCAAGCCGATCACCGCGTCGTTCAGCCAGTTCAGGCCAAACGCCAGTACGCCCCAGGACAGAATCCCCGCACCGAAGCCATACAACGCGCCCATATAAAGGAAGGGACGGCGCACATAGCTGTCTGTGCCGCCGACGAGTTTAATCACTTCTATCTCTGTGCGGCGGTTTTCAATATGAAGACGAATGGTATTGCCTATCACCAAAAGTAATGCAGAAACCAGCAACACCGTCAGGCCGAAGACAAAACGGTCCCCCAGCTTGAGGATGGCCGCCAGCCGCTCGACCCATACCAGATCCAACTGCGCCAGTTGCACCTTGGGCATTTCCGATAACCGCTGACGCAAGGCCTCCAGGGTCGCCTTGTCCACTTCGCTCGGCGTGACCAGCACTACGCCCGGCAGCGGATTGTGAGGCAGCTCGCGCAAAGCCTCACCCAGGCCGGACTGCTGCTGGAACTCTTCCAGCGCCTTTTCCTTACTGATGAACTCGGCATCCGCTACACCAGGCAGGCCCTTGATCTCCTCGCCAAGCTTCTCACCTTCGCTGGCTGAAGCCCCCAGATCCAGGTACAGCGAAATCTGCGCTGCCCGCTGCCAGGAACCGCCCAGGCGCTCGACGTTGCTGAGCAGCAACGACAGGCCCATGGGCAAGCTCAGGGCCACAGCCATCACCAGGCAGGTAAAGAAACTGCCGATGGGCTGCTTGCCCAGGCGCCGCAGGCTGTCCAGCAAGCTGGCGCGATGGCTTTCGATCCAGGCATGCAACAGGGTGGCGAAATCCGGACCGTCGTCCTCGTCGCGCTTTTTCTTCGGTGGCGGTGCTTCGGAGGCCTTGGGCGCTACGCGCTCCGCCACTTTAGGGGTACGTGTGGCACTCATACGCCGGCCTCCCCGTCGCCAATCAATCGGCCGCGCTGCAGGGTCAGCATGCGGTGACGCATGCGCGCGATCAGCGCCAGGTCGTGACTGGCGATCAGTACGCTGGTGCCCAGGCGGTTGATGTCTTCGAACACGCCCATGATTTCCGCCGCAAGACGCGGGTCGAGGTTACCCGTGGGTTCGTCCGCAAGCAGTAGAGCCGGGCGGTGGACGATGGCTCGAGCAATACCTACGCGCTGTTGCTGACCGGTGGACAGATCACCTGGGTAAAGATCGGTTTTGTCCGACAAAGCCACGCGCTCCAGGGCCGAATCCACGCGCTTGGCGATTTCCGCCTTGGACAGACCGAGGATCTGCAACGGCAGAGCGACGTTGTTGAACACCGTGCGATCGAACAATAACTGGTGATTCTGGAACACCACGCCGATCTGCCGCCGCAAGAACGGGATCTGCGCGTTGCTGATCTGACCCAGATCCTGCCCGGCCAGCAGCAGCTTGCCCGAGGTCGGACGCTCCATGGCCAGCAGCAGGCGCAGCAAGGTGCTTTTGCCGGCGCCGGAATGGCCGGTGACAAACAGGAATTCGCCACGACGGACGCGAAAGCTCAGCTCATGCAGGCCAACGTGGCCATTGGGATAGCGCTTACCGACCTGTTCGAAACGAATCATGAACGCTCCCGCTCGGCAAACAGTGCCTGGACAAAGGGTTCTGCTTCAAAAGTACGCAAGTCATCGATGCCTTCACCGACCCCGATATAACGGATCGGCAGACCGAACTGCTTGGCCAGGGCGAAGATCACCCCGCCTTTGGCAGTGCCATCGAGTTTGGTCAGGGCCAGGCCGGTCAATTCCACGGTCTGGTTGAACTGTTTGGCCTGGTTGATGGCGTTCTGGCCGGTACCGGCGTCCAGCACCAGCAGCACCTCGTGCGGCGCATCGGCGTCGAGCTTGCCGATCACCCGGCGAACCTTCTTCAGCTCTTCCATCAGGTTGTCTTTGGTGTGCAGGCGCCCTGCCGTGTCGGCGATCAGCACATCGATACCACGGGCCTTGGCCGCCTGCACGGCGTCGAAGATCACCGAAGCGGAATCGGCTCCGGTGTGCTGGGCGATGACCGGGATCTTGTTGCGCTCGCCCCAGACTTGCAGTTGCTCCACCGCCGCGGCGCGGAAGGTATCGCCGGCCGCCAGCATGACTTTCTTGCCTTCCAGCTGCAGTTTCTTCGCCAGCTTGCCGATGGTGGTGGTCTTGCCGGCGCCGTTGACGCCCACCACCAGGATCACGAAGGGTTTGCTCTGGGCGACGATTTTCAGCGGCTGCTCCACCGGCTTGAGCATGCTGGTGAGTTCGGCCTGCAACGAGGCGTACAGCGCATCGGAGTCGGTGAGCTGCTTGCGCGCCACCTTCTGGGTCAGGTTCTGGATGATCACCGAAGTCGCTTCGACCCCGACGTCGGCGGTCAGCAGACGGGTTTCCAGGTCTTCCAGCAACTCGTCATCGATGGCCTTCTTGCCCAGGAACAGGCTGGCCATGCCTTCGCCAATGCTGGCGCTGGTCTTGGACAGGCCCTGCTTCAAGCGGGCGAAGAAACCGACCTTGTTCTCTTCAACAGGACGGACCGGCTCGACCACGGGCTCGGGCTCCGCCACCTGGGCAACCGGCTCGGCAACAGGAGCAGGAGCAGGAGCAGGAGCAGGAGCAGGAGCAGGAGCAGGAGCAGGAGCAGGAGCAACAGGCTCCGGCGCGACGAATACCGGCGCTACCGGCGTTTGTACTTCGAGCACCGGAGCCGGGGTGACAACCGGCGCTTCGACCACCGGTTCAGATGCTGGGGCCAGGGCTGGAATCGGCGGAGTGACGTGCTCCGCCTGAGCGTCCTCCACCAGGGCCACCGGCTCTTCCGCTACCGGTAGAGTCAGCCAGGGCTTGTGCTCCGGGCTCGGAGTCAGGGGCAGCTCGGGCGCAACGGCCGCTACCGGCTCGGCCTCGACCCGGGGTTGCAGCACCGGCTCGCCGGTCGATAGCACCACCGGCTCGGTCGGGGCTACGCTGGGAGCGGTTTCAATGACCGGAGCCGGCACCGGCTCGACAGGCACTTGCGGCTGTTCGACGACGGGTTCCTGCGGCTTTTTGCGCAGCCATCCGAACAGGCCTTTCTTCTCGCCAGCCGCGGCTGGGGTCTTTTTGTCGTCGTTGGAACCAAACATGGAGACGGCTATCTCAAGGTAGCGATGCGCCAGTGGGCGCTTCGGTAAATAAATATTCGATGCAGAACAGACTGTGTTTCATCCAGCTTGTTCACGCGCAACATGTTGTCGAAATGCCCAAAAGCACTTCAAGGATCGATTTTACTTAAGGACTGGAACGGCAAAATCGGCGAAAAGTCGAAGTTTAGCTGACAAATCAAGGCTTTTTGCCGGTAACTCATACAACCTGCTCAAGCACACTCTGATTCGTGCAAGCCTGATAGGCGTGGCCGCCAGTAAAACGGATCAGTATCCTAGCACCTCCTCGCCCGCACAGGCTAAGACCAAGCGGGCAGCCCAACAGGTTTAAAAACGAATGAATGCTCTAGCCCGCCGCGCTGCAGGCCTGCTGCTCAGCACAGTTTGTCTGCCCCTTGCAGCCCTGGCTGCCGACCCGCAACCCACCCACGAATTCACCCTCGACAACGGCCTCAAAGTGGTGGTCCGCGAAGACCATCGCGCACCGGTAGTGGTGTCGCAGGTCTGGTACAAGGTCGGCTCCAGCTACGAAACCCCGGGCCAGACCGGTTTGTCCCACGCCCTGGAACACATGATGTTCAAGGGCAGCGAGAAGGTCGGCCCGGGTGAAGCGTCCCTGATCCTGCGGGATCTTGGCGCCGAAGAGAACGCCTTCACCAGCGACGACTTCACCGCTTATTACCAGGTCCTGGCCCGCGACCGCCTGGGCGTGGCCCTGGAGCTGGAAGCCGATCGCATGGCCAGCCTGCGCCTGCCGGCCGACGAGTTCGCCCGCGAGATCGAAGTGATCAAGGAAGAACGCCGCCTGCGCACCGACGACAAGCCGCTGTCCAAGGCCTATGAGCGCTTCAAGGCCATGGCCTACCCCGCCAGCGGCTACCACACCCCGACCATCGGCTGGATGGCCGACCTGAACCGGATGAAGGTCGAGGAGCTGCGCCACTGGTACCAATCCTGGTACGCGCCGAACAACGCCACCCTGGTGGTGGTGGGCGATGTCACCCCGGATGAGGTCAAGACCCTGGCCCAGCGCTATTTCGGCGCCATCCCCAAGCGCGACGTGCCACCGGCGAAGATCCCCCTGGAGCTGGCCGAACCCGGCGAGCGCCTGATCACCCTGCATGTGAAGACCCAACTGCCGAGCCTGATGCTGGCCTTCAACGTGCCAAGCATCGCCACAGCTGAAGACAAGCGTTCGGTCAACGCCCTGCGCCTGGCTGCGGCCCTGCTGGACGGCGGCTATAGCGCGCGCATTCCGACCCAGCTGGAGCGCGGCGAAGAGTTGCTGTCCAACGGTTCCACCAGCTATGACGCCTACACCCGAGGCGACAGCCTGTTCATGCTCTCGGCCACCCCCAACAGCCAGAAGAAGAAAACCATCGCCCAGGCCGAAGCCGGGCTGTGGCGCCTGTTGGACCAACTGAAAACCACCCCGCCGTCGGCCGCAGAGTTGGAGCGGGTCCGGGCACAAGTGATTGCCGGGCTGGTCTACGAGCGTGACTCGATCACCAGCCAGGCCAGTGCCATCGGCCAGCTGGAAACCGTCGGCCTATCGTGGAAGCTGATGGACACCGAGCTGGCGGAACTGCAAAGCGTGACCCCGGAAGACATCCAGAAAGCCGCCCGCACCTATTTCACCCGGGAGCGTATGAGCGTGGCCCATGTACTGCCTGAGGAGTCCGCTCATGAGTAAGCGCAAGAATGCTTCACCGGTCCTGCTGGGCCTGGCCCTGGTCGCCCTGCTCACCGCCGGTGGCCTGTACCTGTCGCGCTCCGGCGAGAGTAGTGCCAGCCAGGCCCTGGACAACGCCAAGAGCAGCCAGAAGCTGCAGTCTCTGGCCGAGCTGGATGGCAAGGCCCCCAGCCACCGCAACCTCAATGTGCAGACCTGGAGCACCGCCGAGGGCGCCAAGGTGCTGTTCGTCGAAGCCCGCGAGCTGCCGATGTTCGACATGCGCCTGATCTTCGCCGCCGGCAGCAGCCAGGACGGCAACACTTCCGGCCTGGCCCTGCTGACCAACGCCATGCTCAACGAAGGCGTGCCCGGCAAGGATGTGGGCGCCATCGCCCAGGGTTTTGAAAGCCTGGGCGCGGATATCGGCAACGGTGCCTACAAGGACATGGCCGTGGTCTCGCTGCGCAGCCTCAGCGCTGTGGATAAACGCGAACCGGCGCTTGAGCTGTTCGCCGAAGTGGTGGGCAAGCCGACCTTCCCTGCCGACTCCCTGGCGCGGATCAAGAACCAGTTGCTCGCCGGCTTCGAGTACCAGAAGCAGAACCCCGGCAAGCTCGCCAGCCTGGAGCTGATGCAGCGCCTGTACGGCAGCCATCCCTATGCGCATGCCAGCGAGGGCAACGCCAAGAGTGTTCCGGGCATCAGCCTGGCGCAACTGCAGGCCTTCCACGCCAAGGCCTATACCGCCGGCAACGTGGTGATCGCCCTGGTCGGCGATCTGTCGCGCAGCGACGCCGAGGCAATTGCCGCGCAAGTCTCCGCCGCCCTGCCCAAAGGCCCGGCCCTGGCGAAGGTCGAGCAACCCACTGAACCCAAGGCCAGCATCGGCCACATCGAATTCCCATCGAGCCAGACCAACCTGTTGCTGGCGCAACTGGGGATCGACCGTGACGATCCGGATTACGCCGCCGTGTCCCTGGGCAACCAGATCCTGGGCGGTGGCGGCTTCGGCACCCGGCTGATGAGTGAAGTGCGCGAGAAACGCGGCCTGACCTACGGCGTGTACTCGGGCTTCACCCCGATGCAGGCCCGCGGCCCGTTCATGATCAACCTGCAGACCCGCGCAGAAATGAGCGAAGGCACCCTGAAACTGGTGCAGGACGTGTTCGCCGATTACCTGAAAAACGGCCCGACCCAGAAGGAACTGGATGACGCCAAGCGTGAACTGGCCGGCAGCTTCCCGCTGTCCACCGCCAGCAACGCCGATATCGTCGGCCAGCTGGGCGCCATGGGCTTCTACAACCTGCCGTTGAGCTACCTGGAAGACTTCATGCGTCAATCCCAGGCACTGACGGTGGAACAGGTCAAGGCCGCCATGAACAAACACCTCGGCGTCGACAAGATGGTCATCGTCAGCGCCGGCCCCACCGTCGCGCAGAAGCCGTTGCCGCCCCCCACTGACAAACCCGCCGAGCAGCCGCTCGGGGTTCCGGAGCACTGATGGCCCGTCCAGCCCGTCCCAGCAAGAAGCCCGTCCACAACCAGCACAATGGCGTGGGCCAGCTGCGCATCATCGGCGGCGAATGGCGCAGCCGTAAGCTGAGCTTCCCCGATCTGCCGGGGCTGCGCCCGACCCCGGACCGGGTGCGCGAAACCCTGTTCAACTGGTTGGCCCCCTATGTGGCCGGGGCCAAGGTCATCGACCTGTTCGCCGGCAGCGGGGCGGTGTTCCTTGAAGCCCTGTCCCGCGGCGCCGCCTCGGGGCTGGCCCTGGACAGCAGCAACGTAGCGGTCTCCAGCCTGCGCGAGCACCTGGGAACGCTGCGTTGCACCGTGGGCCAGGCGCAGACCGCTGACGCCCTGCGCTACCTGGAAACCCAGCCGGCGACGCCGTTCGACCTGGCGTTCCTTGACCCGCCGTTCAACCAGAACCTGTTGCCCGCCGCCTGCGCCCTGCTGGAGGAACGCGGCTGGTTGGCGGACGACGCCTGGATCTACACCGAAAGCGAAACCGCGCCATCGACCCTGGGCCTGCCCGGCAGCTGGCGCCTGCACCGTGAGCAAAAATCCGGGCAGGTGTATTACTCCTTGTGGCAACGTATGGCAGACAGCGCCGCGTAGAACCTGTTTACGCTCGGCCGGAACAAGCTGCGCAGCCCACCCGGGCTGCGCAGCGCCGCATCGAGACTCCCCCCGTGCCCAACTCGCCTGATCGTTTCATCCCCGCCTTCGGCCTTGGCAACCCGCACCTGCAGACGCTGTGGGGTCCGCTGTGGCGCCCGACCACCCACCTTGAGCGCCAGCGCGAACGTCTGTGGCTGGATGACGGCGACTTTCTCGATCTTGACTGGCACGGCCCCCATAGCGCCGAGGCCCCGCTGGTGCTGGTGCTGCATGGGCTGACCGGTTCTTCCAACTCACCTTATGTGGCCGGCCTGCAACAGGCCCTCGCCGCCCGAGGCTGGGCCAGCGCAGCGCTGAACTGGCGCGGCTGCTCCGGCGAACCCAACCTGCTGCCCCGCAGCTACCACTCCGGCGCCAGCGAAGACCTGGCTTCAGTCATTGCCCATCTGCGGGCCAAGCGCCCCCAGGCACCGCTGTACGCGGTGGGCTACTCCCTGGGCGGCAATGTGCTGCTCAAGTACCTGGGGGAAAGCGGCAGCGCCAGCCCGCTGCAAGGGGCCACGGCGGTGTCGGTGCCGTTTCGCCTGGACCAGTGCGCCGACCGCATTGGCCAGGGGTTCTCCAAGGTCTATCAGGCCCACTTCATGCGCGAGATGCTGGCCTACATCAAGGACAAGCAACGCCAGTTCCAGCACGACGGCCGCCATGAAGGCCTGGCGACCCTGGCGCAACTGGGCCCGCTGACCAAGATGCGCACCTTCTGGGACTTCGATGGCCGGGTCACCGCGCCGCTGCATGGCTTTGCCGATGCCCAGGACTACTACCGCCGCGCTTCCAGCCGCTATTACCTTGGGGAAATCCGCACCCCGACCCTGATCATCCAGGCCGCGGACGATCCCTTTGTGTTCCCCCACAGCCTGCCCGAGGCCGGCGAACTGTCCGCCAGTACCCAGTTCGAACTGCAGGCCAAGGGCGGCCACGTAGGCTTTGTCGGAGGCAGCCTGAAACACCCGAGCTACTACCTGGAACAACGCATCCCGCAATGGCTGACCGGCCTGGACCGCCATGGATAAGCCCGCCCGGGAGTCGATCCGCTTCTGGCAGACCGCGCCCCTGGCCGGGGTCGAGTTGCTGGCCGCGCGCTACATCGAACAGCGCTTCGTGCCCCACGTGCACGAGGGTTATGTGATCGGCATGATCATGGCTGGCGCTCAGCGCTACCGCTACCGCGGGGCCGAACACCTGGCGGGCAGCGGCACCCTGGTGCTGATCAACCCGGACGAATTGCACACCGGGGCCAAGGGTGTTGAAGACGGCTGGCTGTATCGGGCCTTTTACCCGGACAACCGGCAGATTCTCGGCTTGCTGGATGAACTGGAACTGCCCAGCGGCAGCCTGCCGGCCTTTGGCGCCACCCTGTATCGGGACCCGGATCTGGTGCAGGGTTTTGCCCGCCTGCACCACCTGCTGGAAAGCCCGGCCACCGCCCTGCAACAACAGACCCAGTGGCGGGAAATGCTGCTGATGCTGTTGCAGCGCCACGCCGGAGTCCGGGCACTGGGTGAACCTGGGCAGGAACACCGGGCGATTGTCCAAGCCAAGGAACTGCTGCGCTCGCAACTGGCCGCACCGCCGTCATTGGAAGAGTTGGCGGCGGCGGTAAACCTGTCGCCGTTCCATTTCGCCCGGGTGTTTCGCCGGACCACCGGGATTGCGCCCCATACCTGGTTGATGCAACAGCGCATCGCCAAAGCCCGGGCCTTGTTGCGCGATGGCTGCCTGCCGCTGGCAGTGGCGACACAGTTGGGATTTGCCGACCAAAGCCATCTGAGCCGGCAGTTCAAGCAGGTGTATGGGGTGACGCCGGCAGCTTATCGCAGCGCCGTTCTGCAGTAGGGCGACGCGGCTTTCGCGAGCAGGTTCGCGCCTGCTGCCGCCAACGCGTCCCTGTCGACGCTTTCGCGAGCAAGCTCGCTCCTACAGGTTCGCGGGGGCCTGCGGGCCGTAGGAGCTGGCTTGCCAGCGAAGAGGCCGACGGGGGCAGCCCGTCAATCGCCGGTGGCGACAGGCCGCTGGGCATCGGTGATCCATTCGCTCCACGACCCGGCATACAGGCGCCCCAGCGGGTAGCCGGCCAGGCACAAGGCGAACAGGTTGTGGCAAGCGGTGACGCCAGAGCCGCAGTAAGCCACCAACTGCTCCGGGGAGCGTCCTGCGAGCTTTTGCGCGAATCGCTGCTTGAGTCGGTCGGCCGCAAGGAAGCGCCCGTCCTCGCCCAGGTTGTCGGTGAATGCCGCGCATTGGGCACCGGGAATATGCCCGGCCACCGGATCGATGGGCTCCACCTCGCCACGAAAACGCGGCAGGCCACGGGCATCCAGCAGGGTCAGGTCCGCCTGACCCAGGCGCTGGCGCAAGTGCTCGGCATCCAGCAGCAGACTGTGGTCGGGCTGGCCGGCGAACCGGCCCGGCACGGTTTGCGGTGCATCCAGGCTCAGGGGCAGGCCCGCGGCGTGCCAGGCTTTGAGGCCGCCATCGAGAATGAACACGCCATCACGCTTGCCCAACCAGGCCAGCAACCACCAGGCGCGGGCAGCGTAGGCACCGGGGCCGTCGTCATAGAGCACGATCTCGCTGTCGTTATCGATGCCCCAGGCCTGCAGGCGGGCCACCAGTTGCGCCGGCTCCGGCAACGGATGCCGGCCGGTCACGCCCTTGACCACCGGCGCGCTCAGATCCCGGTTCAGATCGGCGAAATGCGCCCCGGCGATATGCCCGTCGGCGTAACTGCGCTGGCCGTAATCCGGGTCTTCCAGAGCAAAGCGACAATCCAGAATCACCAGGCCGGGCTGTTGTTTTTTCTGGTCCAGGGCAAGCGGGCTGATCAACTGCGCGAGGGGCATAGCGGGCTCCTGTGAGTAAGTCGGAGATTGATCCTACTGCACTTCTTCCAGGGCTTGGGCCAGCGGCACGTAAAACTCTTCGAACAGGCCGTTGACCGCTTCCCGGGCCTGCTCGGTGACAAAACCGGCTTCCAGCACCAGCACCTGATAGACGCCGCGCTTGATGGCTTCCTCGCTCAGGTGGGTGGAGTTCTCCCGAGTGGTGCACAGAAAACGCACCCAGGAGGTGAGGATGATCCAGGCATTGAGGGTCAGGGATTCGATCTGCACCTTGTCCATGGCGACGATCCCGGCGTCGACGAAACGTCCGTAGATGGCCATGCCCTGGATCAGGCAACGCTGGGAGAAGCGCCGGTAGCGAGCCGCCAGTTCGGCGTCGCTGTCCAGCAGGTGTTCCAGGTCGCGGTGCAGGAAGCGATAGCGCCACATGGCCGCCAGCAGCGCCTGCAGGTAATAGCGCTTGTCTTCGACGGTGACCGCACGCCCGGGGGGCGGGCGCAGGAAGCTGTCCACCAGACTCTCGTACTCGGCGAACAACACGGCGATGATCGCCTGCTTGTTGGGGAAGTGGTAGTACAGGTTGCCCGGAGAAATCTCCATGTGCGCAGCAATATGGTTGGTACTGACGTTGCGCTCGCCCTGTTGGTTAAACAGCTCAAGACTGAACTGAACGATGCGCTCGCGGGTTTTTATACGTGGGGCCATGGGCGTGGGCTTTAATCAGAAGGCTGGGGTGCATCTTACGTTCTATCCCCCTGTGGATAAATCGCGACCGGCACCGGATGGTATTTGACAATTTAGAGCATAAGCTCTAAAAAACTAGCCACCCTATAAAAACCGGAGCCCGTCCATGTCTGCCGAAATCGCTTACCTGCAGGATTCCCTTCAGCAACAGGACGAGCTGCATGCGCTGTTCGAAGCCCAGCGCCGGGCCTTCGCCGCCAATCCCATGCCACCGGCCGCACAACGCCAACAATGGCTCAAATCACTGCAGAACCTGCTCGACACCGAACGCCAGGCACTGATCGATGCCATCAGCCAGGACTTCAGCAACCGCAGCGCCGATGAAACCCTGCTGGCCGAGCTGATGCCCAGCCTGCATGGCATTCACTACGCCAGCAAGCACCTGAAAAAATGGATGAAGCCGTCTCGTCGCGCCGTCGGCCTGGCCTTCCAGCCAGCCTCGGCCAAGGTGGTTTATCAGCCGCTGGGGGTGGTGGGCGTCATCGTGCCGTGGAACTACCCGCTGTACCTGTGCATGGGCCCGTTGGTGGGGGCCCTGGCCGCCGGCAACCGGGTGATGCTCAAGCTCAGTGAATCAACCCCGGCCACCGGCCAGTTGCTCAAACAGTTGCTGGCCCGGGTATTCCCCGAGGATCTGGTGTGCGTGGTGCTGGGCGAAGCCGAAGTGGGCATGGCCTTCTCCAAGCTGCGTTTCGATCATCTGCTGTTCACCGGCGCCACCAGCATCGGCAAGCACGTGATGCGCGCAGCGGCCGAAAACCTGACCCCGGTGACCCTGGAGCTGGGCGGCAAGTCCCCGGCCATCGTGTCCCACACCGTGCCCCTCAAGGACGCCGCCGAACGTATCGCCTTCGGCAAGACCCTGAACGCCGGGCAGACCTGCGTCGCCCCGGACTACGTGCTGGTGCCGGAAGAGCGCATCGGAGCCTTTGTCGAAGCCTATCGCCAGGTGGTGCGTGGTTTCTTCCCGACCCTGGCGGACAACCCCGACTACACCGCGATCATCAACCAGCGCCAGTTGACCCGGCTCAACGGCTACCTGAGCGACGCCACCAGCAAGGGCGCGCTGTTGGTGCCGCTGTTCGAACAGAGCCAGGAGCGGCGCCTGGGCCATAGCCTGCTCTTGAATGTCACCGACGACATGACCGTGATGCAGGACGAGATCTTCGGTCCGATCCTGCCCATCGTGCCCTACAAGACCCTGGACCAGGCCCTCGCCTATATCACCCAGCGTCCGCGCCCCCTGGCCCTGTACTACTTCGGCTACGACAAGTCCGAACAGCAGCGGGTGCTCAACGAAACCCACTCCGGCGGCGTGTGCCTCAACGACACCCTGCTGCATGTGGCCCAGGATGACCTGCCGTTTGGTGGTGTCGGCCCTTCCGGCATGGGCCACTACCACGGGCATGAAGGCTTCCTGACCTTCAGCAAGGCCAAGGGAGTGTTCATCAAGCAGCGCTTCAACGCGGCGCGCCTGATCTACCCGCCTTATGGAAAATCGATCCAGAAACTCATCCAGAAGCTGTTCATTCGTTAACCAGTACATCGCCGGGTAATAACAACAATGACCCCTAGCCTGTCTGAAACACCCGCGCTGTCACGGCGCGGATTGCTGAAAATCAGCCTTTGCGCCAGCGCCTTCCTGGCCACCGCGGGACTGGGCGCGAGCCTCAGCGGTTGCTCCGCCAGCACGCCCGCCAGCGGCTTCGCCATGCTGCGCAGCAATGACCTGCCGTTTTTGCGGGCGCTGATCCCGGTGATGCTTGAAGGCGCCGTGGCGGCGGACAAGATGCCCGCCGCCATCGACGGCACCCTGGCCAACCTGGACAACGCCCTCAATCACCTATCGCCGGAAATGTTCAAGCTCACCCAGCAGTTGTTCGATGTGCTGGGCATGGCGGTCACCCGCGGCCCGCTGACGGGGATCTGGGGCAGTTGGGAAAGCGCCAGCGCCGAGGCCATCCGCAACTTTCTCAGCCGCTGGGAAAACAGCTTCCTGGCCCTGCTGCGCATGGGTCATGCCTCGTTGCTGCAACTGGTGATGATGGCCTGGTACACCCGCCCTGAGTCCTGGGCCCATTGCGGTTATCCCGGGCCACCGAAGGTCTGACCGGCTTTTGTAGCCGCCGCCATAGGCTGCGCGCGAGCGCTTAGGTTCGTGGGGCGATGGGGCAGCGGCTGGGGATCGTCAAGCAAGGCCCTGCGGGCCTTTTCGCAGCTTCGCAGGCTCAGCAGCGGCTACAGTGGATCCGCGCCGAGCCTTCAATAATAAGAGAGCGTCCGATATGCCTGTACCTGATCTGTTCCGCGAAGGCCTGAACCGTGGCTGGAAAACCTACAACGGCTCGCAGCTGGAGCAGGACCTGACCCTGGAAGCCGATGTCGCCATCATCGGCAGCGGCGCCGGTGGCGGTACCACCGCCGAAATCCTCAGCGCCGCCGGCTACAAGGTGCTGTTGATCGAGGAGGGCCCGCTCAAGACCAGCGACGACTTCAAGATGCTGGAGGACCAGGCCTACACCAGCCTCTATCAGGAAGGCATCGGGCGCATGAGCAAGGACGGCGCCATCACCATCCTCCAGGGCCGCGCCGTGGGCGGCACCACCCTGATCAACTGGACATCGAGCTTCCGCACTCCCGACCCGACCCTGGAACACTGGGCCAGGGAACACGGGGTGGTGGGCCACAGCTCGGCGGAGATGGCCCCCTGGTTCGAGAAAATGGAGCAGCGCCTGGGGGTGGCGCCCTGGGTCATGCCGCCCAACGCCAACAACGACGTGATCCGCAAGGGCTGCGAAGCCCTGGGCTACAGCTGGCACGTGATTCCGCGCAACGTCCGTGGTTGCTGGAACCTGGGCTATTGCGGCCTGGGCTGCCCCACCAATGCCAAGCAATCGATGCTGGTGACCACCATTCCGGCAACCCTGGAGAAAGGCGGCGAGCTGCTGTACCTGGCCCGGGCCGATCGCCTGGTGCTCAAGGGTGACCAGGTCAGTAGCCTGCAATGTGTGGCCATGGATGCCCGTTGCGTGGCGCCCACGGGACGAACCATCACCGTCAAGGCCAAGCATTACGTGCTGGCCGGTGGCGGCATCAACAGCCCCGCCCTGCTGCTGCGCTCCGATGCCCCGGACCCGCATTCGCGCCTGGGCAAACGCACCTTCTTGCACCTGGTGAATTTCTCCGCCGGCCAGTTCGACGAGGTGATCAACCCGTTCTACGGCGCGCCGCAATCGATCTACTCCGACCATTTCCAGTGGCAGGACGGCACCACCGGCAAAATGTCCTACAAACTCGAAGTACCGCCCCTGCAACCGGCCCTGGCCAGTACCCTGCTAGGCGGTTTCGGGCCGCAGAGCGGGTTGTCCATGGAGCAACTGCCCCACACCCACGCCATGCTGGCCCTGCTGCGGGACGGCTTCCACCCCGATAGCACCGGCGGCAACGTCGAGCTGCGTGGTGACGGCACCCCGGTGCTCGACTATCAGGTCTCGCCCTACGCCTGGGACGGTCTGCGCCGGGCTTTCCACAGCATGGCGGAGATCCAGTTCGCCGGCGGCGCCAAGGCGGTCAAGCCGTTGCACAGCGACGCCCGCTTCGCCAAGACCCTGAATGAAGTCCGCACCCAGATCGACGGCCTGGACCTGGCGCTGTACCGCACCCGCCTGGGCAGCGCCCACGTGATGGGTGGCTGCGCCATGGGCGAAGACCCGAAAAACGCCGTGGCCGACAGCCTCGGGCGTCACCATCAATTGCGCAATCTGTCGATCCACGACGGTTCGCTGTTTCCCACCAGCATCGGTGCCAACCCACAGCTGTCGGTCTACGGCCTGACCGCGCAACTGGCCACGGCCCTGGCGGAGCGCTTGAAAACGGCGTGAAAAAGCGGGGTATTTTCGTCGTCTATAGTGCTTTCTTCCCTAAAAGGCGACTTGGCCGACCGGGAAGGCTGCGATACCATCCGACTCCCCAACGGATTCCCGCCAGGACGACGCGATGAACCGAGTGTTGTACCCAGGTACCTTCGACCCTATTACCAAGGGCCACGGCGATCTGGTCGAGCGCGCCTCCCGGCTGTTCGACCACGTGATCATCGCCGTTGCCGCCAGCCCCAAGAAAAACCCGCTGTTCCCCCTGGAACAACGCGTGGAACTGGCGCAAGAGGTGACCAAGCACCTGCCCAACGTTGAAGTCGTCGGCTTCTCCACCCTGCTGGCGCACTTTGCCAAGGAGCAGAACGCCAATGTCTTTCTGCGGGGCCTGCGAGCGGTTTCGGACTTTGAATACGAGTTCCAGCTGGCCAACATGAACCGCCAACTGGCGCCGGACGTGGAAAGCCTGTTCCTGACGCCGTCGGAGCGCTACTCGTTCATTTCCTCGACGCTGGTTCGTGAAATTGCTGCCCTGGGTGGCGATATCACCAAGTTCGTCCATCCGGCCGTCGCCGATGCACTGACCCTGCGCTTCAAGAAATAAGCCGTGCGGCCCCGCAGAGGGGCCCTTGCCAGGCGTCAGCCATCGCGCCCGCGTGCACTGCGGGCGTCAATACGGCACAATTGCGCGCATTCGTTTTTACATGCCCGGGCCTGCCGCCCAGGCCGGAGTCCCCCATGTCCCTGATCATCACCGACGATTGCATCAACTGCGACGTCTGCGAACCCGAGTGCCCCAACGCGGCCATCTCCCAAGGCGAGGAGATCTACGTCATCGATCCGAACCTGTGCACCCAGTGCGTCGGCCACTACGACGAGCCGCAATGCCAACAGGTATGTCCGGTGGATTGCATTCCGCTGGATGAGGCGCGTCCGGAAACCGAAGAAGAGTTGATGGCCAAGTACCGGAAGATCACCGGCAAGGCTTGAGGAATTCAGCGGCCCTTCAGGGCATTTTCGCCGGCAAACCGGCTCCTACGGCGTTCGTAGGAGCCGGATTGCCGGCGCAGCTTCTCAGCGCTGGCAACGTGGGCAGTAGACGCTGGCCCGCTGGCCCAGCTTGATCTCCCGCAGCCCCGTGCCGCAGACCTTGCAGTGCTCCCCGCCACGTCCGTAGACGAACAGCTCCTGCTGGAAGTACCCAGGCTGGCCGTCGCCGCCGATAAAGTCGCGCAAGGTGGTGCCGCCCCGCTCGATGGCCGCCGCCAGGATGCGTTTGATCTCGATCGCCAGTTGCAGATAGCGGGCCCGGGAAATGCCCTTGGCTTCACGACGTGGATCGATGCCTGCGGCGAACAGTGCCTCGGTCGCATAGATATTGCCCACCCCCACTACCACCGCGTTGTCCATGATGAACGGTTTGACCGCCATGGAGCGTCCCCGGGATAGCTGGAACAGGCGCTCACCATCGAACAGGTCGGTCAGCGGCTCCGGCCCCAGGCGCGCCAGCAGCTCGTGGTTCAGCGGGTCCAGGCTCCAGAGCATGGCGCCAAACCGGCGCGGGTCGGTGTAGCGCAGGGCCAGGCCCGATTCCAGTTCGATATCCACATGTTCGTGCTTGGCCGCCGGCAGGCCGATTTCCACCAGGCGCAGATTGCCCGACATGCCCAGATGACTGATGAGGGTGCCGACCTCGGCATTGATCAGCAGGTACTTGGCCCGACGATCCACCTGGACGATGCGCTGCCCGGACAGGCGCACATCCAGATCCTCGGGGATCGGCCAGCGCAAACGCCGGTCACGGACGATGACCCGACTGACCTTCTGGCCTTCCAGGTGCGGTGCGATCCCGCGCCGGGTGGTTTCGACTTCAGGTAATTCAGGCATGTCCGCCCCTGGTACTCATTGCGAAATGAACGATCAGTGTGCGCCCAGCTCGCGCACGGTTTCCTTGAGGTTCTCGAAGTCGTAATCCGACAGACCGACGTAGTCGAGAATCAGATGGCCGATGCTGTTCCACTCGTGATCTTCCACCTGGTTGCCCAGCACCCGGTAGGACGCACAGATGTGCTCGGCCATTTTCAGGATCGCCAGCAGGTTCTTCAGCTGGCTGTTGCGCGAGGACTCGTCGCTGAAGATCGCCAGGGCGTTGTGGTGATTGGCGATGGCATTGGTCACATGCTCCGGCAAGCGCCAGGACTTGGCGGTGTAGTACCCCACCACCGCGTGGTTGGTGTTGAAGGCACGGTTTTCCGTATCCACCACCCGCTGCTCCGGCCCGGCACTGCCATAGGCCTCTTCCAGCACGCTCATGTAGTCGGGGAAACGCTTGAGCATCAGCGGCACGCCGCAGTCGTGGAACAGCCCCAGGGCGTAGGCTTCATCCACCGCCTGGGAGCCGGTGCGCTTGGCCAGGGTCAGGCAGGTCATGGCCACATCCTGGGCGGTGTCCCAGAAGCGGTTGAGGGTGACGATGGTTTCATCGCTCATCTCGCCCTTGATCGACTGCGCGTTGATCAGGTTGATGATCGAGCGGCTGCCCAAGAGATTCACCGCGCGCTGGATCGAGGCAATCTTGTTGCTCAAGCCGTAATACGGCGAATTGACGATCTTCAGCAGCGCGCCGGACAGGCCCGGGTCCTGGGATATCAGCTTGGCAATCACTTCCAGGTCGGGGTCGGGCATGTACTGCTCCATCTGCAAATCCACCATGATTTGCGGTTGAGGCGGCACGCTGATGCCTTGCAGGGCCTGCTGAATCTGTTCGGCTGATAGCTCTTGGGACATAAGTACACACTCTGGCTGAGGCGGCGATTCTAACCTCTAACGAGCCAATGTTGGGCGAACGGACAGGAACTTTACCCTGCGCCTTTAGCCGCAGGTCCATTGGCCGTCGCTGAAGTTGCGCAGCAAGGTATAATCGCGCCCTTTTTTCCGGAGCGACGTCATGTCCCTGCCAAGCCTGCGCCTCAAAGCCAACGCCGATCGCCGCCTGCGCGCCGGCCACCTGTGGGTCTACAGCAACGAAATCGATGTAGCCGCCACCCCTCTGCACGGCTTCAAGGCAGGCGACCAGGCGGTACTGGAAGCCGCCGGCGGCAAGCCCCTGGGCGTCGTCGCCATGAGCCCGAACAACCTGATCTGCGCCCGCCTGCTGTCCCGGGACGCCAAGCTGGCCCTGGACAAATCGCTGCTGGTGCACCGCCTGAACGTGGCCCTGTCCCTGCGCGAGCGCCTGTTCGACAAGCCGTTCTACCGCCTGGTCTACGGCGACTCCGACCTGCTGCCGGGCCTGGTGGTCGACCGTTTCGGTGACATCCTGGTGGTACAGATCGCCTCGGCGACCATGGAAACCCACAAGGACGACGTGATTGCCGCCCTGACCCAGGTGCTCAAGCCCAGCGGCATCCTGTTCAAGAACGATTCCGCCGCCCGTGACGCCGAAGGCCTGAACCGCTACGTCGAAACCGTGTTCGGCCTGGTGCCGGAGTGGGTTGCCCTGGAAGAGAACGGCGTCAAGTTCGAAGCCCCGGTGATCCAGGGCCAGAAAACCGGCTGGTTCTACGACCACCGCATGAACCGCGCCCGCCTGGCGCCGTACGCCAAGGGCAAGCGCGTGCTGGACCTGTACAGCTACATCGGCGGCTGGGGTGTGCAAGCCGCGGCGTTCGGCGCCAGTGAAGTGTTCTGCGTCGATGCCTCGGCCTTCGCCCTCGATGGCGTGGAGCGCAACGCTGCGCTGAACGGTTTCGCCGAGAAAATGACCTGCATCGAAGGCGACGTCTTCGAAGCCCTGAAAGAACTGAAAGCCAGTGAAGAGCGCTTCGACGTGATCGTTGCCGACCCACCCGCCTTCATCAAGCGCAAGAAAGACCTGAAGAACGGCGAAGGCGCCTACCGCCGCCTGAACGAGCAAGCCATGCGCCTGCTCAACAAGGACGGCATCCTGGTCAGCGCCTCGTGCTCGATGCACCTGCCCGAGGACGACCTGCAGAACATTCTGCTGACCAGTGCCCGTCACCTGGACCGCAATATCCAACTGCTGGAACGCGGCGGCCAGGGCCCGGATCACCCGGTGCACCCAGCCATCCCGGAAACCCGCTACATCAAGAGCATCACCTGCCGCCTGCTGCCTAACAGCTGAGCCCGGGCCGACGGCCACTCCCGCCTAGCGCGGGAATGGCCACCGCCCTCGATTGACTTTGCACGACCACGGTTCGATTCTCGGCAGCTTCTCAAGGACCGAGAGCACCACACCATGGGCCACTCCCCCGCCACCCCGAACAACACCTCGGTAGTCATTCTGCTGCTGAGCGCTGCCGCCCTGGGCCTGAACAGCCTGGTCAATCGTCGCTATCAGGGCGCTTGCGTCTGAAGATCGCGCAGACGGCACAAATCCCTGAGGTACAGCAGGAAGGAAAACGCCAAGGGCGGGCCAGTGAAGTAGCGCAAGGACAAAAACCCGCTCTTGAAGGGGTCCAGATGGTGCTCGCGGGTCCAGAAATCGAACAACGCCTGCACCAGCCACGCAGCGCAAAGAGCCACCAGCATCCAGGCTCCGTCCCCCAACAGCCGTCGTTTAAAACCGTCACGTCCCGGCAGCCAGCTGGCGCTGAGTAGCGTCATCAGCAGCAGGAACGCCACCACGCTGTAGATCACCCCGCGGGTAAAGGGCAACTCACTGCAGGCCTGCACCACGACCGCCGCCGCAAAGGCCAGCAACAGCGCGGCCTTCCAGGTGCGCCACTGGCGCCGCTGCCCGGCCAGCAGTTGCACGAAGCCGCCGCCCGTCAGCAGGGCCGCGCCCACCACGGCCATGGTGCTGCCGGGCCAGTCGCTATAGAGCACCAGCCACATCAGCATCAGCCCTTGCAGCAGGCCCGTGCCGAGGTAGAACCTCAGGGATCGCATGTTCGCGGACATTCCAGCTCCATTGGAAGGTGATCGAGGGGCGGCGAGTCTAAACCAGGAGCGGCCAGGCGGGCAGCCTCCCTCTCAGATCCTGGCAATCGCACGCCACAGAGCGGCCACGGCATTCCTTCCTGACGCCAGCGGTGTAGAATCGGCGAATTCATCGCCAGTCATCCCCCGGCGGGTTTATGAGCTCAGGCTGAGGCGCGCGGCGATCCCGCGGCGTCATCGGCAGCTTTCGGACACACGGCCATTTCTGAGTGTTCCCAAGGTCAATAGAAGCTCACTCCCCATTTGTTCCCTGATTAGCCGCCCGGAGTGCTCCATGCCTGATTACCGCTCGAAAACATCCACCCACGGCCGCAATATGGCCGGTGCTCGCGCCCTGTGGCGCGCCACGGGGATGAAAGATGACGACTTCAAGAAGCCGATCATCGCCATTGCCAACTCCTTCACCCAGTTCGTCCCGGGGCACGTGCACCTGAAGGACCTGGGTCAGCTGGTGGCCCGTGAGATCGAACGCGCCGGTGGCGTGGCCAAGGAATTCAACACCATCGCCGTGGACGACGGCATCGCCATGGGCCACGACGGCATGCTGTATTCCCTGCCGAGCCGCGAGATCATCGCCGACTCCGTGGAATACATGGTCAACGCCCACTGCGCCGACGCCATCGTCTGCATCTCCAACTGCGACAAGATCACCCCCGGCATGCTGATGGCCGCCCTGCGCCTGAACATCCCGGTGATCTTCGTTTCCGGCGGCCCGATGGAAGCCGGCAAGACCAAGCTCGCCAGCCACGGCCTGGACCTGGTGGACGCCATGGTCATCGCCGCCGACTCCAGCGCTTCTGACGAGAAGGTTGCCGAGTACGAGCGCAGCGCCTGCCCGACCTGCGGTTCGTGCTCCGGCATGTTCACCGCCAACTCCATGAACTGCCTGACCGAAGCTCTGGGCCTGGCCCTGCCGGGCAACGGTTCGACCCTGGCCACCCACAGCGACCGCGAAGAGCTGTTCCTGCGGGCCGGGCGCACCATCGTCGAGCTGTGCCAGCGCTACTACGGCGACAACGACGAGTCGGTGCTGCCGCGCAACATCGCCAACTTCAAGGCGTTCGAGAACGCCATGACCCTGGACATCGCCATGGGCGGTTCCACCAACACCATCCTGCACCTGCTGGCCGCCGCCCAGGAAGCCGAGATCGACTTCGACCTGCGGGACATCGATCGCCTCTCGCGCCACGTGCCGCAGCTGTGCAAAGTGGCGCCGAACATCCAGAAGTACCACATGGAAGACGTGCACCGCGCCGGCGGCATCTTCAGCATCCTCGGCGAACTGGCCCGTGGCGGGCTGCTGCACACCGACCTGCCCACCGTGCACAGCAAGACCCTGGCCGAGGGCATCGCCCAGTGGGACATCACCCAGACCAGCGACGAAGCCGTGCATCACTTCTTCAAGGCCGGCCCGGCGGGCATCCCGACCCAGACCGCCTTCAGCCAGTCGACCCGTTGGGACAGCCTGGACGACGACCGTGAAAACGGCTGCATCCGCAGTGTCGAGCATGCCTACTCGAAAGAAGGTGGCCTGGCCGTGCTCTACGGCAACATTGCCCTGGACGGCTGCGTGGTGAAGACCGCCGGTGTCGACGAGTCGATCCACGTGTTCGAAGGCAACGCCAAGATCTTCGAAAGCCAGGACAGCGCCGTGCGCGGCATCCTCGCCGACGAAGTGAAAGAAGGCGACATCGTGATCATCCGTTACGAAGGTCCGAAAGGCGGCCCGGGCATGCAGGAAATGCTCTATCCGACCTCCTACCTGAAATCCAAGGGTCTGGGCAAAGCCTGCGCCCTGCTCACCGACGGCCGCTTCTCCGGCGGCACTTCGGGCCTGTCCATCGGCCACGCCTCGCCAGAAGCGGCAGCCGGCGGCGCCATCGGCCTGGTGCAGGACGGCGACAAGGTACTGATCGACATTCCCAACCGCTCGATCAACCTGTTGGTCAGCGATGAGGAACTGGCGGCGCGCCGCGTCGAACAGGACAAGAAAGGCTGGAAGCCAGTGGAAGCTCGCCCACGTAAAGTGACCACCGCGCTGAAGGCCTACGCCCTGCTGGCCACCAGCGCCGACAAGGGCGCGGTACGCAACAAGGCCATGCTCGAGGGCCTGTGATCGTCGCCCGCAAATGAAAATGCCCCGCCAAGTGCGGGGCATTTTTTTGGCCTTGCATCGCCCTTGCGGACGCCTTCGCTGGCAAGCCAGCTCCTACAGCAGCATTCGGGGTGCTGGTGGCGCCAGCATAGGAGCCGGTTCCGGGTTCTCAGGGCATGCGTTCGCCCAACTGCCCGCGCAGGAAGCGGTACAGGCCATCGGCACTCTTGCGATAGCCGTCGGCGGTCAGGTGCACCAGGTCGTTGCGCGCCAGGTCGCTGCCCTGCCATTTGCTGATGGAGCAATCCCCGCCCATGAACGCCTGCCAGTCCCAGAACAGGGTGCGACTGGTCTTCGCCACGTCCTTCTGGATCTGCACGATCTGCCGCAGCGGTTGCGGTTGGGAAGCCGCGCAGCTGCCGGCATTGCGGCGCTTGATGGAGTCCGGCGGCCCCACCAGCAGGATCACGGTCTTGGGCAGGTTCTTGCGCAGCAGCCTGACCTTTTCCTGCAACTGGCTGCGGTACAGCTGCAGATCCAGATCGTCATCGAAGGCTTCGTTGGTGCCATAGGCCAGCACCACCATGTCTGGGCGCAGGGCCTTGAGGGTTTCCAGCCAGCCGGGCTGCCACTTGTCCAGCACGTCCAGGCGCGCGCCATTGATGCCCAGGGAGGAGTAGATCACCCCGGCGCTCTTCTGCCCGAGGATGTTCCAGCCGCCCAGGGCCAGGCCCTGGTTGTTGGCCACGTTAAAGTCCAGCGGCAGGGTCAGGTTGTTGAACGGCGGGCTGAAGCGCCATTGGCCCCCGGTGGCGGCCAGCATGCGGCTGCTTTTGTTGAGGTTGTCCCGAGCAGTCAGGGTGTTATTGCTGGACGCCTGGTACAGCGCGGAAATGCGGTACTGCTGGTTGCTCGGCTGGCGCTCGGCGATATGCACCCGCGCCCCCGGGGTCATCGGCAGCGACAGGTAACCGCCCAGGGGAAACTGGTTGCTCTGCTGGTTGCGCGCCGATACCAGGGACCACTGGCGCTTGGCAGCCCCGAGGATCACCCGTTCATAGCGGGTGCCGGGCACCGGTGTGGCCGCCACGAAACCAATGCCGCCATCGCCGTACTGCGCTTGCAGCAGACGGCGCATCTCGCCGCTGAACAGGTCGGCGGCGGTATGGGAGTCACCCAGTTGCACGATGTTGATGGGGGTGCGGTTGGAGGTGCTGAACTTGCGCGCCAGCAGTGCCAGGTTCGGGTCGGTGCCGGTGGTCACGACTTTCTTGGTTCCGCTCCCGGACCGGGCCAGGGCCGAGGCCGGAGTGGCCTGGACCTCGGTGGTCGGGCTGCAACTGCTCAGCAAGGTAATGCCCAGCAACAGCGCAATGCCTTGCAGTCGCCCCATATCAGTGCTCCGTCAATTGTTGACTGGGAAAATTGATCAGCGAGATCACACGCTCAGCGATCAGCTTCTGCCCAGTGGTGGTGAAATGAATACCGTCGTCGACCCGGGTCTTGACCTTCTTGCCATCGCCGGTGGTGCGGTAATAGGAAAACTCGTCGTTCTGGTAGCCGAGAATCTCGTTGGCCGAGACGAAATGCTGCTGATAGCGCTCGATCTGGCTCTTGTACAGGTCGCTCAGGTAAGCCATGGCCGTAGACAGCTTGGGCTTCTCCATGTTCGGCGGACCGACCCAGATCACTTGCACATTGTGGGCCTGGGCGGTGTCGAGGATCGAATCGATGCGCTGGCGATAGGCTGCTTCCCAGTCCGGGGTCTTGAAACGCAGGAACGGTTTGCCCTTGACCACCGGCATGTCCCACGGATCGTTGGGACCGAGGAAGATCACCATCAGACGGATGTTGGGATTGCTGGCCAAGGTGCTCTCAACGGTCTTGGGCCAGTTGAAGAAGCTCGGGTAGGCAAGGCCAGTGCTCTGCTTGCTGAGGTTGAGGCTCTTGACGTTGTAGCGTTTGCGCAAGGTGTTGGCCATGTGCGGAGCCACGCCCTGCATCAAGGAGTCACCGACGAAGAACACCTCATCCCCCGTGGCCAGGCTGGCCATCAGCGGCGCCGTGCGTCCCGACTCGACCTGAGGCGGATGGCTGACCACAGGAGCCACGGCCACTGGCTGCGGATGCACCGGGGCTGGGACAGGAGCCTGGGTGGCCGTATGGGTCGGTGCCGCGTGCGCAGCACTCAGCGGCGGGTGCTCGGGCGCCGGTCCCGCTGCGACCTTCGGCAACGGCGCAGGCTCTTCGTCCGCGGCTGCTTCAGCCTGGGCCACCAGGCTCAGGTCGGCGCTTGCGGCAAAGCTGCCGACAAAGGCCACCCGGGCATTTTCCAGGGCCTGGTTGAGCTGCGCGCCAAAGCGCCACTGCGGGTTCTGCGACAGCCCCGGGATCTCGCAGTCATCGTGGTACTTCTGCTGGCAGTAGAGACGGATCGACTGCTGGTTGAACCACACCAGTAACAGGCTGGTCACCACCAGGGCATAGAACACCTTGGCTGCGCTGCCGAGGCTGACCGATAAGGGCGAACGGTTAGAAACTGGCATAGATGAACCCCGGCACGCCCGACGGTGAGGCGAAGATGACTACGCAGATGAACAGCCCCAGCGGCACTGGATACAACAGCCATGGCAAGCCGGTGGCGGCGGCGAACAGGCGCTGCAGCAGCGCCACGATCCGTGGGTAGAAGGCGACGAACAACAGGCAGCCCAACAGGCTCAAGGCGCTGCTGGCCAGCCCGCTGAAGGACAGGCCGCCCAGGCCACTGAGCATGTCCATGGCGTCGGACAAGGTCGCGCAGCGGAAGAAGATCCAGGCAAAAGCCACGTAGTGGAAGGTCAGCAGGCGAGCCATCAGATCCGAACCGATCCAGCTCGGCCCCCGGGCCAGCAACGGGCTGCACAGTTTGTACAGCGCCAGGCCAACGCCGTGCAGCGCGCCCCAGATAATGAAGTTGGCGCTGGCGCCGTGCCACAGGCCAGAGATCAGCATCGCCAGCAGCATGTTCAGGTTGCCACGCCACACCGGCCCCCGGTTGCCCCCCAGCGGGATGTACACGTAGTCACGGATAAAGGTCGACAGGCTGATGTGCCAGCGCCCCCAGAACTCCTTGAGGTTGCGCGCCGCATAGGGGTAGTTGAAGTTCAACGGCAGACGAAAACCCAGCAACAGGGCGATACCAGTCACTAGATCGGTGTAGCCGCTAAAGTTGAAGTAGATCAGGAACGAATAGCCGTACACCGCCCGCAGGATCTGCTCGGCCGAGAAGGCCACCGGGCTGTCGAACACCGGGTCGACCCATTCATTGGCCAGCCACGAGCTGAGGAAGAACAGTTTGACCACCGCCACGGCGATCAGGCCCAGGGCCCGTTGCGGCTCCAGCACCTGACGCAACTGCGGCGGGTTGATCTGTTCCAGCATGGGGATCGCCCGGTTCACCGGACCGGCAATCAGGCTGGGGAAAAACGCCAGGTACAGCGCCAGGTCGAAGGGCGAACCCGGCGTCAGCTCTCGACGGTTGATCGACACCAGGTAGCTGACCGAGTGGAAGGCATAGAACGACAGCCCCACCGGCAACAGCACCTCCAGCAGCGGCAACGACACTTCCATACCGAACTGGGCGAAGGCGTTCTGCACCGTGCTGGTGAAGAAATCCTGGTACTTGAACAGGTAAAAGGCCCCGAGCACCAGCAGCAACATCAGGCCATTGACCCAGCCCCGCCCGGGGTAACGCTGGCTCAACAGGCCGAGCAGATACACCAGGGCCGTATAGCCCAGCAGGATGTAGAGAAAGTTCAGGCTGAAGCTGGCGAGGATCGCGTAGCTGGCGGCCAGCAGCAGGCCGTTCTGCAGGCGCAGGCTGAAGCCCAACCCCCAATAAAGAATGAAGAACAGGATGAAACAGAGGCCGAATTCGATCGAGAGATAGCTCACAACGTAGTCCATTACGTGCAGACGGGGACAAACCCGGCACAGGGAGAGCAGGCAGGAGGAGTGGAAACGGGCGCGATTATGGCAGAGGGGGTTTGGCAGTCACAAGTTGAAACATTCTCCGCCTATAGCGGACGCCGGCTCCGCACCGGACGACAGGCGCCCCTTGCAGGAGCTGGCTTGCCAGCGAAAGCGTCCACAAGGGCGATGCCAGATCCAAGGACCTCTTCGCCGGCAAGCCGGCTCCTACGGATGAAAGCGGCTTGGCGGATCGGTTTACCGTAGGACCTGGCTTGCCAGCGAAAGCGTCCGCGAGGACGACGCCAGACGGCAAGCCGGCTCCTACAGAGGGGCGGTGTAGGGGCAGGATTACTGGATGTCTTCGGGCTTGACGATTACCCAGTTCTTGTCCGCCGTCACCGGCAGCCCTTCCTTGGCCTGGGCCGCGGCGTGCTTGGCCATCATGCCGTTGAGCTGGGTCATGTACTTGTCCTTGCGGTTGATCCACAGGTGGATGCCGCCCTTGGCCACGTCCACATCATGGAACAGCATGTAGCCGTCGCTGGTCGGGGTGTCGCCACCTACCAGCACCGGTTTCTTCCACTCGTCGATGTAGGTCAGGATCGCCGCGTGCTTGCCCGCCATCCAGGTGGCCGGGGTCCACAGGTAAGGCGTCAGTTCCAGGCCAAGGTTGGCCTTCTCGTCGTACTTGCCGTCGGTGATCTGCTTGCGCGCGGTGGTCAGGGCGCCGGTCTTGCGGTCCTTGAGCAGGGTGGTCACGCCAATCACGTTCTGCGGCTTGACGTTGTAGCCGTACTTGGGATCGGAGGCGACCATGCGCACCAGTTCTTCGGAGGCGGCGGTCATCACATAGACCTCGATGCCGTTCTCCATCAGTTTGTTGTACAGCTCGGTCTGCCCGGTGAAGACCTTGGGCGGGTTGACCTCGATGGTCTTGACCACGTCACCGTCGTAATAGGTGCTCGGCACCGGCTTGCCGGATGCCATCAGCTCGTCGACGTAGCCCTTGAGTTCCTTGAGGGTGAAGCCGGAGAACACCTGGGCCACCCAGGGGTAGCAGACCATGTCGTCGATTTCACACAGGCGGTAGTAGTAGCTGAACAGACTTTCCTTGTGCTCGGCGGTGTCCTTGAACGGAATCAGTTTCAGCGACGGGTCGAGGCTCTCGCGGGTGATCAGCCCCTTGTTTTCCATGAAGGGCAGCAGGGACTCTTCCAGGTCGTAGCGGTAACTGGTGTTGTCCATGTCGAACACCGCGAAGTTACCCTTGTTGGCGTTGGCCGCGATCATCGCGTCCAGCTGCTTGGCCTGCTCCTGCGGCCAGTGCTTCAACTCGGTGGCGAAGGCCTGGCCGGCAAGGCCCAGGCAGAGTGCAACGGCTAGAAATTTCGGCGCGAACTTCATCTGCGGTTTCTCCCTGAGTGAAAGGTTCGACGCTAACAAATCCCTGTGACAGTTCCCGTCTCTACGCGACCGCTTGCGTCCCGAGAGCGCCAACCACATGCGCCTGAGCGTCAGCCGCTTATTCCAAAAACGACAGTTGCCATGCGATATCGTTATTAATTCAATAGATTTCAAGCTGTTAGGCTTGCCGGTTCGCAATCGCCCTGAGCCGCGATTGACACAAGTCTTATCGGAGCCCCAATGAATCTGCCGCTGATCCTCAACCTGCTGGTGTTCCTGGCCCTGCTGCTGGGCCTGGCACAAACCCGCCACACCACCTGGAGCCTGGCCAAGAAGGTCCTGCTGGCCCTGGTGCTGGGCGTGGTTTTCGGCATCGCCCTGCACAGCCTCTACGGCGCCGGCCACCCGGTGCTCAAGGCCTCCATCAGCTGGTTCGACCTGGTGGGCAATGGCTACGTGCAGTTGCTGCAGATGATCGTGATCCCACTGGTGTTCGCCTCGATCCTCAGCGCCGTGGCCCGCCTGCACAACGCCTCGTCCCTGGGCAAGATCAGCTTCCTGACCATCGGCACCCTGCTGTTCACCACCGCCATCGCAGCGCTGGTGGGCATCGGCCTGACCAACCTGTTCGGCCTCACGGCCGAAGGGCTGGTGGCCGGCACCCAGGAAATGGCCCGCCTGCAAGTGATCCAGAGCGATTACGCCGGCAAGGTCGCCGACCTCAACGTGCCGCAGCTGCTGCTGTCGTTCATCCCGCAGAACCCTTTCGCCGACCTGGCCCGGGCCAAGCCGACCTCGATCATCAGCGTGGTGATCTTCGCCGCCTTCCTCGGTGTCGCGGCGCTGCAGCTGCTCAAGGATGATGCCGACAAGGGTCAGAAAGTGCTCAACGCCATCGACACCCTGCAAGCCTGGGTGATGCGCCTGGTGCGCCTGGTGATGAAACTGACCCCGTACGGCGTGCTGGCGCTGATGACCAAGGTGGTGGCCGGTTCCAACCTGCAGGACATCATCAAGCTCGGCAGTTTCGTGGTGGTGTCCTACCTCGGCCTGGGCCTGATGTTCGTGGTCCACGGCCTGCTGGTGGCCCTGGCCGGGATCAACCCGCTGCGCTTCTTCCGCAAGATCTGGCCGGTGCTGACCTTCGCCTTCACTAGCCGCTCCAGCGCCGCCAGCATTCCCCTGAGCATCGAAGCCCAGACCCGGCGCCTGGGCATTCCCCAGTCCATCGCCAGCTTTGCCGCCTCGTTCGGCGCCACCATCGGCCAGAACGGCTGCGCCGGCCTGTACCCGGCCATGCTGGCGGTGATGGTTGCCCCCACCGTGGGCATCAACCCGCTGGACCCGCTGTGGATCGCCACCCTGGTGGCTATCGTGACCTTGAGTTCCGCGGGCGTGGCCGGCGTGGGCGGCGGCGCGACCTTCGCCGCACTGATCGTACTACCGGCCATGGGCTTGCCGGTGTCATTGGTGGCGCTGCTGATTTCCGTGGAGCCGCTGATCGACATGGGCCGCACGGCGCTGAACGTCAGCGGTTCGATGACCGCCGGCGCCATCACCAGCCAAGTGATGCAGCAAACCGACAAGGCGTTGCTGGACGCCGATGAGCACGCGGAACTGGCTCAGGCTTGATTGACCTCTTCGCCGGCAAGCCACCTCCTACAAGGGACGACTTGCCGGCGAAGCGCTTAACGCTTCTCCCACACCTCGAAGCGGTACGCCGGCTTGTCCCCTTCCGGCGGATTCGGCACATCCGACACCAACTGCCATTGGTCCAGATCGAACGCTGGAAACCAGGCATCCCCTTCCGGGCTCAAGGCCACCCGCGTCAGATACAGACGATCGGCCTGCTCCAGGCCTTGGCTATAGAGCTGCGCGCCGCCTATCAGCATCAGCTCGTCGGCCCCCTGCTCCAGGGCCCACTCCTCGGCCCGGGCCACCGCGGCCGCCAATGACGGATAAACCTCGGCACCTTCGAGCACCAGATCGGTCTGACGACTGACCACGATATTCAACCGCCCCGGCAAGGGCCGGCCCAGGGAGTCCCAGGTCTTGCGCCCCATGATGATCGGCTTGCCCAGGGTCGTGGCCTTGAAGTATTTGAAATCCCCCGGCAAGTGCCAGGGCATGCTGTTGTCGACGCCGATCACGCGGTTTTCACCGAGGGCCGCGATCAGGCTGAGAGGGAGAGATTTTTTCATGCCGGCGAGGATACCAGAGGGCCCAAGCCTGGCAACTTCACCCGACCGCCGCTGCAGCAGTTATGCTCAGCGCACTTTAAAGCGATGGAATGACGCGTGACTGCACTGACTCCCCTGCAACGACTGTGGTTGACCGAAACCGTGCGCCTGCGCGAGGAGCACGCCGGGCCACTGGACGATCAGGAAGCCAACCGCCTGGCCCGCAACCAGGGCGGCGACCTGGCCACCCGCATCCAGACCCGTGCCCTGTGGCTGGCACAGCGCGACGGCCTGCACAGCGCTCTGCTGCACTGGCTGCAAGACGCACGCCTGGCCTTGCTGATGCTGGCAGTATTGGCGGTCCTCAGCGGTGCCGGCCTGGCCTTCAGCGCCCTGGGCAACACCCAGCAACCGGTCAATGTGTTCTGGGCCCTGGGCAGCCTGCTGGGCCTGAACCTGATCCTGCTGCTGAGCTGGCTGATCGGTCTGCTGTTCGCCGGCGAGCACAGCGCCAGCCTGGGCCGGCTGTGGCTATGGCTGAGTGAAAAGTTCTCCCGCGACGCCAAAGCCGCGCAGTTACCACCGGCCCTGCTGCTGTTGCTGCAGCGGCGCAAGCTCAATCGCTGGGCCCTGGGCGCCCTGGTCAACGGCCTGTGGTGCCTGGCCCTGTTCAGCGCCGTGGTCATGCTGCTGTTGCTGCTGACCACCCACCGCTACAGCTTTGTCTGGGAAAGCACCCTGCTGGGCGCCGATGCCTTCGTGGCCATTACCAACACCTTGAGTGCCCTGCCCCGTGGCCTGGGCTTTGGCGCGCCGAGCTTGGCGAGCATCCAGGCCAGCACCCGGGACGTCTACAACACCGAGCTGGTCCGCCAATCCTGGGCCATCTGGCTGGTGGTGCTGGTGGTGATCTACGGCGTACTGCCACGCCTGGTGCTGATGCTGTTCTGCCGCTGGCGCTGGAAACACGGTCTGGCCCGCCTGCAACTGGACCTCAAGCTGCCGGGCTACAGCCAGTTGCGTGAACGCCTGATGCCCAGCAGCGAACGCCTTGGGGTCAACGATGCGGCACCCGAGCAACTGCATCGCGTCGAAGGCGGCGTCAGCGCCCAGGACAGCAGCGGCGCCTTGCTGGTGGCCATCGAGCTGGACGAGCAGCGCCCCTGGCCACCGCAACTGCCGGACAGCGTCAAGAATGCCGGCATCCTCGACAGCCGCGAGTCGCGCAACCGCCTGCTGGAACAGATGAGCCGCTTCCCCCCGGCGCGCCTGGTGATCGCCTGCGATCCGCGACGCTCGCCGGATCGCGGCAGCCTGGGACTGATCGCCGAACTGGCCCGCAGCGCCACGGCCACCCGGGTCTGGCTGCTGCAAGCTCCGCCCGGCCAGGCCCTGGATGCCGACCGCCTGGGCGATTGGCACACCGCCCTGCAGCAGCTGGAGCTGCCGTTCGCCGATTGCGCGCCCCTCAACTGGCTGGAGACCGGTCATGACTGATGCTCGCCAAAAGCCGCTGAAACTGGCGGTGGTCGGCCACACCAACGTCGGCAAGACCTCACTGCTGCGCACCCTGACCCGGGACGTGGACTTTGGCGAAGTCTCCCACCGCCCCAGCACCACCCGGCATGTGGAGGGCGCCCGCCTGTCGGTGGATGGCCAGCCCCTGCTGGAGCTCTACGACACCCCGGGCCTGGAAGACGCCATCGCCCTGCTGGACTATCTGGAGCGCCTGGAACGCCCGGGCGAGCGCCTGGACGGCCCGGCCCGGCTGGCACGCTTTCTCGACGGCAGCGAGGCTCGGCAACGCTTCGAGCAGGAAGCCAAGGTCCTGCGCCAGCTGCTGGCCTCGGACGCCGGGCTCTATGTGATCGACGCCCGGGAACCGGTGCTGGCCAAGTACCGGGATGAGCTGGAAGTGCTGAGCGGCTGCGGCAAGCCGCTGCTGCCGGTGCTGAACTTCGTCAGCAGCGCCGAGCAGCGTGAAGGCGATTGGCGCGAAGCCCTGGCCCGCCTGGGACTGCACGCCCTGGTGCGGTTCGACAGCGTGGCGCCACCGGAAGACGGCGAACGGCGCCTGTATGAAAGCCTGTCCCTGCTGCTGGAGCATGCCCGCCCGGCCTTGCAACGGCTGATCGACGACCAGCAGGCCCAACGCCTGGTGCGCCAGCAAAGTGCGGCACGGCTGATTGCCGAACTGCTGGTGGACTGCGCCTCCTGCCGCCGCAGCGTAGCCAGCGACACTCAGCAGGAACAGCAAGCCATCAGCGAGTTGCGTCAGGCGATTCGCCAGCGTGAACAGCGCTGCGTCGAAGCCCTGCTCAAGCTCTACGCTTTTCGCCCTCAGGACGCCTCGGCCAGCGATCTGCCGCTGCTGGACGGGCGCTGGGGTGACGACCTGTTCAACCCGGAAACCCTCAAGCAACTGGGGGTGCGTGTCGGTGGCGGGATTGCCGCGGGCGCGGCGGCCGGGGCCGGCGTGGATCTGCTGGTGGGCGGCTTGACCCTGGGCGCCGCGGCGTTGGCCGGGGCCATTGCCGGCGGCGCGCTACAGACCACACGCAGTTATGGCAGTCGCCTGCTGGGCAAGCTCAAGGGCCAGCGCGAATTGACCGTGGACGACAGCGTGCTGCGGCTGTTGGCCCTGCGTCAGCGGCAGCTGGTGCAGGCGCTGAACCTGCGCGGACACGCGGCCATGGACAGCATCCGCCTGGCCACGCCGGAGGATAAGAGCTGGCGCGAGGGCAAATTGCCGCCAGCCTTGAGCAAGGCTCGGGCTCATCCGCAGTGGTCGTCGCTCAATCCCCATGCGCGCCTGAGCCAGGCCGAGCGCCAGGAGCAGATCGAGGCGCTGGCTCAACATCTGCTGTAGCCGCTGCCGAGCCCGCGAGGCTGCGCCAAGGGCCGCAGGACCTTCAACACCCCCAAAAGCGGCGCCTCCTGCGGAGCCGTTCGCAGCCTGCGGCAGCGGCTACAAAAACCAAGCCTGAACCACGATCAAAGCAGCGCCAAGGCCTTGTCCTTGAGGATCTGCAGGTCCATCACCGGCACCCACATTTCCTTGGCCTGCTCGTCCCAGTGACGCATGCGCAAGCTCAACGCACACAGCGGGTCGAGTTCAAAGGCCGCCGCCTCTGCCGCGCTCATCACCCCACCCTGATACGCCAGGGTGCGTCGGCTGGCCTCGCTCAGCCGCTGGTAGTACCCCCGCTCCTTGAACGTCAGGTAACGCTTGGCCTGGACGTGGTATTCCACCAGTCGTGCCAGGCGCTCGCTGAAGCCCGCCCGGCGCAGATAATCGGCCCCCAGGCGCTCATGGCTGACCACGCCAAAACCGCCCATGTTCTCGGCATCCTGCTGACAGATGTGCCCGATATCGTGGAAGAACGCCGCCAGCACCACTTCGTCGTCATAACCTTCCGCCAGGGCCAACTGCGCCGCCTGGGACATATGCTCGATCTGCGACACCGGCTCGCCAATGTAGTCGTCATCGCCAAAGCGCTCGTACAGGCCGAAAACCTCGTCAATCACTTGCTGGCGACTCATCACGCCTCCTCCAGTACCCGGACGATATTGCCCTCGGCCATGGCCGGACCGACGCTCATGCCGACCCCGGTGTGCATCAGCGCCACATGAACCCCGGGTGCCGCCTCCAGGAAGGAGAACGGCCCGGGCCCGCGAGCACCATAGACGCCCTGCCAGCGCTCCACCACCTGGACCTTGCAGCCCAGGGTCTGCTCGGCCAGCTCGATCAACCAGTTATCCACCTGTTCGCCATTGAAAGGCGACGGATCGCTGCCGTAATCATGGGAATCGCCGATGATCACCTCACCATAGGGGGTTGGACTGATCAGCAAGTGAATGCCGTGCTCATGCAGGTGTGGCGCTTCACGCAGGATCTGCGCCTGTACGGCGGCCGCTTCCGGCAGATCGGCAAAGGCGCCGTAATGCACGCAACTGAGCCCGGTGAGCAACGCATGTTGCAGGTTCAGGTTGACCTGGGGCCGGGCGCGAAGCATCTGCAAGCGGCAGATCTGCGGTTGCAAGGCGGCGATCTGCTCGGCCAGCAGGGTCTGATAATCGTGCCCCGAACACAGCACGATGCGTGGCGCGTGGAAGCGGCCAGCGGTGCTGTGCAGTTGCCCCGGCTCGATGTCACGCACCAGGGTCGAAAAGTGGAACTGCACCCCCAGGTCGCGGCGCAGGTAGTCGATCAATAGCGGGATGGCTTCCCGGGAATACAGTTGCTGGTCGTCCAGACCGTGCAACGCCGCCCGGTGATGGCGGAATTGACCGCCGTACAGATCATTCAGCGCCGCGCCCTGAAGCAGCTCGACGCGGTAGCCGTGCTCGCGCGCGCGGCCGGCACAGAAGGCCTCCAGCAACTGCTCTTCGGCTTCGCTGCGGGCGAACAGGTAAGAACCGTTGCGCTTGAGTGACAAGCCGGCCAGTTGCTGCCAATCCGCCCAGATCTCTCGGCTGGCACGGGCCAGCTCCAGCATGGGGCCAGGTGGCTGGCCGGTGACCAGGGCCTGGCCGAAGTTGCGCACCGAAGCCCCCAGGGGCGTGGCGCTGCGCTCGAAAACTCGCACCCGCAGACCGCGTTTGGCAGCCGCGTAGGCGTGGGACAGGCCGAGGATGCCGGCGCCGACGATCAGTAGATCGCTGTGATGGGTCATGAGTGGTGTCCTGGTGGGAAGCGCCTTCGCCGGCGAGCCGGCTTCTACAAACCCGGTAGAAGCGGCTGGCCGGCGAAAGCGATTGATCGGTTACTGCTTGGCAACCTTTTCCGACTTGCCGTCATAGCGCTTGCGCCATTCGGCGAGGATCTGGTCGCGGTTCTTCGAGGCCCAGGCAAAGTCATTCTTGATCAGGCGCTGCTCGTAGTCCGCTGGCAGTTCGGTCTGCGGCTTGGCGATGCCGGGCTGAGCCAGTACGGCGAAGTTTTCCTTGTACAGCTCCATGGCTTCGGGGCTGGCGGAGAAGTCGGCGAGCTTCTTCGCCGCCTCTTCATGAGGGGTGCCCTTGATCACTGCCGTGGCTTCGATTTCCCAGCCCAGGCCTTCCTTGGGCAGGATGATGTCCAGCGGCGCGCCCTGGCGCTTGAGCTGCACGGCCGGGTATTCGAAGGAAATGCCGATCGGGAACTCGCCGGCGGCGGCCAGCTTGCACGGCTTGGAACCGGAGTGGACGTACTGACCGATGTTCTGGTGCAGGTCATCCATGTACTGCCAGCCCTGTTTCTCGCCGAAGGTCTGCAGCCAGGCGCTGACGTCAAGGAAGCCGGTGCCCGAGGACGCCGGGTTGGGCATGACGATCTTGCCCTTGTACTCGGGCTTGGTCAGGTCCTGCCAGCTCACCGGTTTGGTCAGGCCCTGCTTCTCGGCCTCCACGGTGTTGAAACAGATGGTCGCGGCCCACACGTCCATGCCGACCCAGGCCGGTGGGTTGGCGGCGTCGCGGTAGTTCGGGCCGATCTTGCCCAGGTCCTTGGGCGCGTAGCTTTGCAGCATGCCCTGCTGATCGAGGATCGCCAGGCTGGACGCCGCCAGGCCCCAGACCGCGTCCGCTTGTGGCCGGGCTTTTTCCGCCAGCAGCTTGGCGGTGATGATCCCGGTGGAATCACGCACCCACTTGATCTCCACGTCCGGGTTGGCCTTTTCGAAGGCTTGCTTGTAGGACTTCAATTGCTCGGCTTCAAGGGCCGTGTAGACCGTCAGTTCGGTTTTCGCAGCAAAGGCGTTCAGGCTGACAGCAGAGAGGACGGCAGCGGCAAGAGCCAGGGGCTTGAACATGGTGCGGTTCCTTAGTGAGTGCAGATCAGAGGGTGAGTGAGCAGGAAATCAGTGGCCCGGGGCGCTTTGCCGCCAGGCCTGGGAGCGGCGCAACAGCCCGCGGGAAGCCCCGGCCAGCAGCAGCGAGACGCCGGCCGAGGTGAACAGGATCAGGGTCGACATCGCCGCAGCGCCGCCCACATTGCCGGCGTCGTCCATGTTCAGCACGGCCACGGCGGCGAGGATGGTGTCGGGGCTGTAGAGAAAGATCGCTGCCGACACCGTGGTCATGGCCGAGACGAACAGGTAGCGCACGATGTCCAGCAACGCCGGCAGGCAGATCGGTACGGTAACCCGCAGGTAGTGCCGGTACAGCGGCGCCTTTAGCGACAGCGCGGCGGCCTCGAACTCGGCATCCAGCTGGCGCAGGGCGGTGGTGGCAGTCATCTGCGCGGTGGTCAGGTAGTGGGCGATGGTGCACACCACCAGCAGGGCCATGCTGCCGTAGAACACATGCAGCGGATTGCCGTTGAGGTTGAAGAAGAACACGTAGCCCAGGCCGAGCACCAAACCGGGCACCGCCATCGGCACGAAGCTGAGCATGCGCAACGCCAGGTTCAGGCCACGCTGGCCGCTGGTTTTCTCCATCAGGTAGGCCCCCGTGAAGATCACCACACTGCCGATCAACGCTGTGCACAGGGCCATGGTCAGGCTGTTGCGGTAGGCCAGCCAGCCGCCACCGGCGGTGTCGTTGAACTGGTAGTGGTTCAGCGACAGCGACAGGTTGTAGGGCCAGAACTTCACCAGGGAGGAATACACCGCCATGCCGAACACCAGCAGCAAGGTCGCGCAGATCAGCAGCACGATGGCCAGGTAGCAACCATCGCGCAGCCGCGACGGCGCCGGTTTGAACACCTGGGCACGACCGCTCATGGAGTCGCCATGACGACGGCGCAACCAGGCATCGACGCCGAAGCTGAACAACGCCGGCAGCAGCAACACCATGCCGATCAAGGCGCCGCGGCCGAACTGCTGCTGGCCCACCACCGCCTTGTAGGCCTCCAGGGCCAGGACCTGATAGTCGCCGCCCACCACCACCGGCACGCCGAAGTCGGTGATGGTCAGGGTGAACACCAGGCAGAACGCGGCGAACACCGCTTGCCGGGTGGCCGGCCAGGTGATGCTGCGAAAGGCCTTGGCGGGGCTGGCGCCCATGCTCGATGCGGCATCGAACAGCCGCGCATCCGCCAGGGACAGGGCCGAGAGCAGGATCATCAGGGCATGGGGAAAGGTGTAGATGACTTCGCCGAGGACGATGCCCCAGAAGCCGTAGATGTTCTCGGCGAACAGGCCACGCAGCATCCCCTGGTTGCCGAACAGATAGACCAGGGCAATGCCCGGCAGCATCGACGGCGCCATCAGCGGCAACAGTGAAAGACCACGCCACAGGCCCTTGCCGGGAATCAGCGTGCGTTGCAGCGCGTAGGCGAACAGATAAGCCAGGGGCACCACGATGGCGGCCACGCTGAGGGAGACTTTCAGGCTGTTGCCCAGCAACCAGTGGAAGTTGTCGCTGGCCACCAGTTCACGGGCCGCCAACCAGCCACCGCCCTGCCCGGCCTCGGCGCTGAAACCGCGCCAGAAGATCGCCAACAGGGGCAACAGCACCGCTACACCCAGCAGGAGCAGAAGCAGAACCTTGCCGCCGACGACAAAGATACGGTCGCCGATCTCGGCACGAGAAGCCTGGCGCGCCCGCTTGGCGGGTAGCGGCAGGGACATTGGCACGCTCATCTTAGGCAAACACCTGGAGGCTGCGCGGCGGCAAGGCCACCCAGATGTCCTGGGCGCCCAGGCGCGGCATGGCTTCCGGGGCCAGCTCGGCCAGCAGCGCATGCCCCGGCAGCTCATTGAGTTCGAAGCTCATGCGGCAGCGATTACCGAGGAAGGTGATCTCGCGGACCTTGGCCGGGAACAGGTTTTCCTCATGCACCGGCGGGTTCACGCTGATGGCTTCCGGACGGCAGAACAGGCGACCCGAAGCGGCCTTGGCCGAATCGTCGGCCAGGCGCACATTCATCCCGCCGACCTGGGCGTGGCTGTCGCTGTTGCGGCTAAAAGGCAGCCAGTTGCCCTGGCCGACGAACTCGGCGACGAAGGGCGTGGCCGGACGATCGTAGATTTCCTGGGGCGTGGCGTACTGCTCGACCTTGCCGTTGTTCATCACGGCGATGCGGTCGGCCATCAACATGGCCTCGTCCTGGTTGTGGGTGACCATCAGGGTGGTGATCCCCAGGCGCCGCTGCAGCTGGCGCAGCTCGGTGCACAAGTGCTCGCGGACCCGGGCGTCCAGGGCCGACATTGGTTCGTCCAACAGCAGCAGCGACGGTGACGGCGCCAGGGCACGGGCCAGGGCGACGCGCTGCTGCTGGCCGCCAGACAGCTGGCCGGGGTATTTCTTCTCGCTGCCGGTCAGCCCGACCAGTTCCAGCATCTGTGCCACACGCTTGCGCACTTCCTCACGGCCGCTACCGGCCAGGCCGTAGGCGATGTTGGCTTCCACCGTGAGATTGGGAAACAGCGCGTAGGACTGGAACAGGATGCCGTAGTCCCGGGCTTGTGGCGCCAACAGCGAAACGTCCCGATCCCCCAGGTACAACTCACCCTGGTCCTGGCGCTCAAGGCCGGCGATGCAGCGCAGCAGTGTGGTCTTGCCGCAGCCGGACGGGCCCAGCAGGCACACCAGCTCGCCGGCCGCGACGTCCAGGGACACGTTGTCCAGGGCGGTGAAGGCGCCAAAACGCTTCTGGATGCCCCGCACCTTCATCGGCGCGCCGGGGTTGCTCAGGGCAGTTGCAGTGGAGTGGTTCATGGACGGACCTCATCTAGCAGATGAGGCAAATCCTAGAGTTGTAATGCGTCGGCCATATGGCAGTAAGGCAAAAACGACCGATAGTGGTATTCAGGGATTTTGGTTCAACCTGTCAGTCAGGTGCTGCGCCGATGCAGGTCTTTCAGGCGGGAGCCATTTCCTGGGCCAGGCCGAGGAAGGCCGCGGGCAGGCGCGCGTTCTTGCGCTCCTTGAGGCAGTACAGGTACTCGACGATCTGCGGGGCATGCTCGATGGTCAGGACCCGCAGTTGCGGATCGTGGGGCACTTCCTGACGGGCAATGATGCTGATGCCGATATTGCGCAGCACCGCCTCGCGGATCGATTCGCGACTGCCGATTTCCAGCAGCGGGCCAAAGCTGACGTGGGCATCCTTGAGCAAGGTTTCAGTAAGGCTGCGGGTGGTGGAGCCCGGTTCACGCATCAACAGGGTGTGCCCGGCCAGGGCATTGAGCGGCACGTGATCCAGCGCCGCCAGGGGGTGGTTGCGATGCACCGCCAGCACCAGCGGATCGCTGCCCAATACCCGGCGGATCAGCCGCGCATCCTCCAGCAGTTGCGAGGAGGCCGCCACATCCACCCGGTAGTCTTCCAGGGCTTCGAGGACTTGCTGGGAGTTGCCGATCTCCACCGACACTTCGACCTGGGGCAACCGCTCGCGGAAAGTCTTCACCAGATCGAGGATGTAGTACGGCGCGGTGGCAGCGATGCGCAATGTGCCTTGCACCTGCCCGCTGTTGCGCAGGAAGAACTCGATGTCAGCCTCCTGCTGCAACAGGTCCTTGACCATGGGCAGCAGGCGCGTGCCTTCGTCGCTGAGGCTCAGGCGGCGACCGCCGCGGTAGAACAGCTCCACCGAATACTGGCTTTCCAGATTGCGGATCTGCGTGGTCACCGTCGGCTGACTGAGGCCAAGCTTCTTCGCCGCCAGGGTGATGCTGCCCAGGCGGGCGACCATGTAAAAAGCCTTCAGCTCGGCACTCAGCATGGCGGCTTGCCGCAGCTGCAAGCTTTGAGCGGCAAGCCGCAAGCTGAAGCCGGTGCGTGTGAGTTCATCACTCTGGTTCTCCCCTCAGTTGCTTGTTGCTTGCCGCTACGGTGGCCTATTTGCGCAGCAGGCGCAGGCCGTTGAATACCACCAGCAGGCTGACGCCCATGTCGGCAAACACCGCCATCCACATGGTGGCGAGCCCGGCAAAGGTTACCCCAAGAAAGATCGCCTTGATGACCAGGGCCAGGGCGATATTTTGCTTGAGCACCACCGAGGTCTGGCGCGACAGGCGAATAAAAGCCGGAATCTTGCGCAGATCGTCGTCCATCAGCGCTACATCCGCAGTCTCGATGGCCGTATCGGTGCCCGCCGCGGCCATGGCGAAACCTATCTCGGCACGGGCCAGAGCCGGAGCGTCGTTGATGCCGTCGCCCACCATGCCCACCCGATGCCCCTGGGCATACAACGCCTCGATGGCTTGCAGCTTGTCGGTGGGCAACAGGTCGCCCCGGGCCTGATCGATGCCCACCTGGGCCGCAATGGCCTGGGCGGTGTGAGGGTTGTCGCCGGTGAGCATCAGGGTCTTGATTCCCAGCTCATGCAACTGCTGGATGGCTTCGCGGCTGGATTCCTTGACCGTGTCCGCCACGGCGAACAGCGCCAGGGGGCCATTGCTGTCCAGCAACAGGACCACGGTCTTGCCCTGCTTCTCCAGGGCGAAGAGTTTTTCCTCCAGGGCCGGGGAGCACAGGCCCAGCTCTTCCACCAGGCGGTGGTTGCCCAGGTGATACAGCTGACCGTTGATTTCGCCACGCACTCCGCGCCCGGTCAGGGCTTCGAAGTTATCCACAGGGTGCATGGCCAGCTGTTTTTCCACAGCCGCATGGGCAATGGCCAGGGACACCGGGTGATCGGAACGTCCCGCCAGGCTCGCGGCCAGGGCCGGGGCCGTGTCCTGCGCCAACGGGTCCAGGGACAGGAAATCGGTCTGTACCGGTTTGCCGTGGGTGATGGTGCCGGTCTTGTCCAGGGCCAGGTAGTCGAGCTTGTAACCGCCCTCCAGGTAGACCCCGCCCTTGACCAGGATGCCCTTGCGGGCCGCAGCCGCCAGGCCGCTGACGATGCTCACCGGGGTGGAGATCACCAGGGCACAGGGACAGGCCACCACCAGCAACACCAGGGCGCGGTAGATCCAGTCGAACCAGACGCACCCCATGAACAGCGGCGGAATCAGCGCCACGGCCAGGGCGAAGGCGAATACCGCCGGGGTGTAGATTTTCGAGAAGGTATCGACGAAGCGCTGAGTCGGCGCCCGAGCGCCCTGAGCCTGCTCCACGGCGTGGATGATCCGTGCCAGGGTCGAGTTGTTGGCGGCGGCGGTCACCCGATATTCCAGGGAACCGGCCTGGTTGATGGTGCCGGCGAACACCTTGTCGCCCACGGTCTTTTCCACCGGCAGGCTTTCACCGGTGATTGGCGCCTGGTCGATGGTCGAGCTGCCGGACACGACCTCGCCGTCCAGACCGATGCGCTCTCCCGGGCGAACTCGCACGCGGGCGCCCAGTTCGACGTTTTTCGCCTCCAGTTCGCTCCAGCTGCCGTCCGCCTGCTGCACCGTGACCTGTTCCGGGGTCATCTGCATCAGGCCGCTGATGGCGTTGCGCGCCCGGTCCAGGGAGCGGGCCTCGATCAACTCGGCCACGGTGAACAGGAACATCACCATCGCCGCTTCCGGCCATTGGCCGATCAGCACGGCACCGGTCACGGCAATGCTCATCAGCGCATTGATATTCAGGTTGCGGTTCTTCAGGGCGATCCAGCCCTTCTTGTAGGTGCCCAGGCCGCCACTGAGGATCGACACCAGGGCCACCAGCGCCACGACCCAGTCGGGTGCGGCATTGGTGAAGTGAATGACTTCGGCGGCCAGCGCGCCGATACCGGACAGGGCCAGCGGCCACCAGGCTTTCTTCACCGGCGCTGCGGCAGGCGCGACTTCGGCGCCGTCCTGCTGCAGAGGCTCGGCGTGCATGCCCAGGGATTTGATCGCTTCGATGATCGGCGTCGTGCTCGACAGGTCGTGGGTCACCCCCAGCACGCGGTTCATCAGGTTGAACTCCAGCGCCTGAACCCCCGCCAGCTTGCCCAGCTTGTTCTGGATCAGGGTCTGCTCGGTGGGGCAATCCATGGCTTCAATGCGGAAGCTGCTCAGACGCGCGCCGGCAGTCGGTGTTTCGCTCAGGGTGACCTTGGACGGCGCCGGGCCGGCAGAACCGCAGCAGGAGGCACCGTGGGTGGCGTGATCATGCGCCTTGACCGGCTGCAGCTTGCCCGCAGAGGCAGGGGCATGGCTGTGATCGTGATCGTGATCGTGATCGTGATCGTGATCGTGATCGTGATCGTGATCGTGATCAGCATGGGCGTGCTGGGCGTCGGGTTTGCGCGGGTTGTGAATGGAGTCGCTCATAGGGGTCGCGTCCGTATAAAGGTGCTTGTTGCCAAGTGAACACCCTGTAGCCACTATAGGGTCAAGCACCCATTCGGAGACGACGGCAATGAAGATTGGCGAACTGGCGAAACTCACCGACTGTCAGGTCGAGACCATCCGCTACTACGAGCGCGAAGGACTGCTGCCGGAGCCGGCCCGCAGCGAAGGCAACTACCGCCTCTACACCCAGGCCCACACCGAACGCCTGACCTTTATCCGCAACTGCCGCAGCCTGGACATGACCCTCGAGGAAATCCGCAGCCTGCTCAACCTGCGGGACAGCCCCGAAGGCCAGTGCGCCAGCGTCAACGCCCTGATCGACGAGCACATCCACCACGTCAAGGCCCGCATCGACGGGTTACTGGTGCTCCAGGAACAACTGCTGGACCTGCGCCAGCGCTGCAGCGAAGGGCCGGACCTGGATCACTGCGGCATCCTCCAGCGCCTGGAAGTCAGCGGTTCAGTGGCCCCCAGCGAGGCCGAGCCGTCCCACGTAGGCCGCAGCCACGGGCATTGAGCCTGGGGCTGGGCGCCGTGGTTTCAGGAACCCCGGCGTCCCGCCGCCAGCAGTCGCTGATACACAAACTCCAGTACATCCAGCAGACGCTGATCCAGCTGTCGCCAGGCCAGGCCCAGGCGTACCAGCCATGCGCTGAACAAACCCACCAGGCAACCGCCAAGAATATCGAAGGGGAAATGCACGCCCAGGTAGACCCGCGCCCAGCTCACCAGCACGGCCAGCGCCAGCATGACCAGCCCGGTCTTGCGCAAGGACGCCAGGATCAGGGCAAAAGCCATGGCGAACATGCCGCTGGCGTGGTCGCTGGGGAAAGAGGCTCCAGGCGCATGGGCGAGGAAATTCTGCCCCAACTCCAGCATGAAGGGCCGCGGATGAAACCACAGGCCACGGATCACCAGGTTGCAGGCCAGGGCGACCACGATGCTCGAGGTCGCCAGCAGGACGATCATTTTCTGCCGGCGCTCGCCAAAGACCCAGAGCACCAGGAGCAGCAGCGGGACACAAAGGACCACCCACTGGGCGAGAAAAATCGCCAGTTCACGCATCGGCAGCGATGCCTCGGCGCTGGCATTGATGGCCAGGAACAGGCTGCGATTGAGTTCTTCCATTCAGGGGCTCGCGATCAACGTCAAAAGGACGACGTCCAGGCTTTCCCGGACCACTCCTGAGAGCCTTGACGCCCGGCAGGCAGGGCAATGCCCGGAAGAGCTCCCGGGCAAAGGTCGATAAAGATATCGGGGGAAATCGACAGGGGCCGCGCGGCACCTGGGTGCAGCCGCTAAAAGACTTAAACCGCCATCGGCGCGGTCATCGGCGCGTGGTGCTCATAGCCTTCCAGGGAGAAATCGCTCGGCTCGATCAGTTCCAGCCATTCAGGCTGGTAGACGCCAGTCTTGGCGAACTCCGGCACGCGCTCGGAAATCACCAGTTTGGGCATCGGGAACGGTTCGCGCTTGAGCTGTTCGTTGAGCATGTCCAGGTGGTTTTCGTAGACGTGGGCATCACCGATGAAGTAGGTGAACCAGCGCGGTGTGTAGCCGGTCAGGCGACCGATCAGGCTCAGCAGCGCGGCGCCTTCGGTGAGGTTGAACGGCGTCCCCAGCCCCAGGTCGTTGGAGCGGATGTAGAGGGTCAGGGAGATCTCCCGGGTCTCGACATTGGGGTGGAACTGGTACAGCAGATGGCACGGCGGCAGGGCCATTTCATCCAGCTGCGCGCAGTTCCAGCCGTGGAACAGGATTCGCCGGCTGCCCGGGTCGTTGATGATGGTGTCAACGCACTGGCGTACCTGATCGATGGCCTTGTACAGCACCACGTAACCCTGGCCGTCTTCCTCGCCGGCGGCGATCTGCCGGTAGCCCTGGCTCAATGCCAGGTCAATGGCTGCCTGGTTGCTGGTCTTGATCTGCTTGTAGGCCGGCCACTTGCGCCACTGCACGCCGTAGATCTCGCCCAGATCGTCATCGCCCTGGCGGAACGGGTTGGCCAGCCACTGAGCGTTTTCGTTGGCGTTCTGGTCCCAGACCTTGCAGCCCAGGGCACGGAACTCGGCGGCGTTGTTCACCCCGCGCAGGAAGCCGACCATTTCGCCGATGGCCGACTTGAAGGCCATCTTGCGGGTGGTGATGGCCGGGAAACCTTCCTTGAGGTCGTAGCGCAGCATGGCCCCGGGAAAGCTGATGGTGTTCACACCGGTGCGGTTGGCCTGCTTGGTGCCGTTGTTGATGACGTGGGCCACCAGATCAAGATATTGCTTCATGAATTACCTGCATCCTTGAACCCGGGGCACGCCCCGGGATTCGAATTTATTGCGCCGCGCTCTGGGCCGGAGCGCGATGATAAGCCAGCCAGATCAGTCCCAGGCCGCCGAGGATCATCGGCACGCACAGAACCTGACCCATGGTCAGCCAGTTCCACGCCAGGTAGCCCAGCTGTGCGTCCGGCACCCGGACGAACTCGACGATGAAACGGAAGATCCCGTAGAACAGGGCGAACATACCGGAAACCGCCATGGTCGGCCGGGGTTTGCGCGAGAACAGCCACAGGATCAGGAACAACGCCACGCCTTCCAGGGCGAACTGATACAACTGCGACGGATGACGCGGCAACTGCGCCGGATCGCTGAACGGCGGGAAGATCATCGCCCATGGCACGTCGGTGGGTTTGCCCCACAGCTCGGCGTTGATGAAATTGCCGATTCGCCCGGCACCCAGGCCGATTGGCACCATGGGCGCGACGAAGTCCATCAGTTCGAAGAAAGTCTTGTTGTTGCGCTTGCCGAACCACCAGGCCGCCAGCATTACTCCGATGAAACCGCCGTGGAACGACATGCCGCCCTTCCACACCTCGAAGATCAGGGTCGGGTTGGCCAGATAGGCGCTGAGGTCGTAGAACAGCACGTAACCCAGTCGCCCACCGACGATCACCCCCATGGACATCCAGAACACCATGTCCGAGAGCTTCTCCTTGCTCCAGGTCGGATCGAAACGGTTCAGCCGGCGCGACGCCAGCAACCAGGCGCCGCCAATACCGATCAGGTACATCAGGCCGTACCAGTGGATTTTCAGCGGGCCGATGGCCAGCGCTACCGGATCAATCTGCGGGTAAGGCAGCATTGCGACTCCTCGTAAGGGTTAGAACTCAAATGTCCCGGGGCAAACTGCCAGCCCAGGATTAAGCCAGGATTGCGTCACCACTCAGAACAGAAAGCTGATCCCCACGCAGAACAGTAGCGCGGCGAACAAGCGTTTCAACAGGCGTGGCGACAGTGTGTGGGCCAGGCGCGCACCGATACGGGCGAACACCATGCTGGTCAGGGCAATGCCCAGCAGCGCCGGCAAATAAACGAAGCCGAGACTATGAGCCGGAAGCTGCGGATCATGCCAGCCCAGAATCATGAAACTTAAGGCGCTGGCCAGGGCGATGGGCAAGCCGCACGCCGAGGATGTAGCCACCGCCTGCTGCATCGGTACGCTGCGCCAGGTGAGAAACGGCACCGTCAGCGAGCCGCCGCCAATGCCGAAGATCGCCGAAGCCCAGCCGATCACACCGCCGGCCGCCGCCAGCCCCAGCTTGCCGGGCACCTGGCGACTGGCCTTGGGCTTGAGCTCCAGGGTCATCTGCAAGGCCACCACCAGGGCGAAGACACCGATGATTTTTTGCAGGTGCGGGCCGGAAATCGCTTCGGCGGTCAGCGCGCCGAAACCGGCCCCCAGCAGGATGCCCAGGGCCATCCAGGCGAAGATCGGCCAGCGCACCGCGCCACGGCTATGGTGTTCGCGAACGGCATTGACCGAGGTAAAGATGATGCTGGCCAGAGAAGTGCCGACCGCCAGATGGGTCAGCACCGAGGCATCGAAGCCTTGCAGGGTGAAACTGAACACCAGCACCGGGACAATGATGATCCCGCCGCCCACGCCGAACAGCCCGGCCAGCACACCTGCACAGGCGCCCAGCAGCAGATAGAGCAGAAATTCCATGGGAGCATCCGAAAATAAGACCGGCATGGTAACGGATGCGCCGCCCCGGACTCCACTGGATGGCGATGGATACCCATTGGATCTGTGCGTAAAGTGGGCAAAAACACACAGGGGGCCACCTTAATGTGCTTGATCGTATTCGCCTGGCGGCCGGGTCATGCTCAGCCACTGATCGTCGCGGCCAACCGTGACGAATTCTACGCCCGGCCCAGCCTGCCTCTGGGGCAATGGCCGGAGTCGCCGCAGATCCACGCCGGACGCGACCTGGAGGCCGGAGGCACCTGGCTTGGTGTCGGTGCCAATGGCCGCTTTGCCGCCCTGACCAATATCCGCAACCCGCATCAGCCCCCGGCACGACGCTCCCGGGGCGAACTGGTGGCGCGCTTTCTCGCTGGCGACGTAGCCCTGGAAGATTATCTGCACGATGTGGTGGGCCGCTCGGTGGAGTACGCCGGGTTCAACCTGTTGCTGGGCACAGCGGAGCAACTGTGGCACTACAACGCCCAGGATGTGCAACCGCAATTGCTCAAGCCCGGCGTCTACGGCCTGTCCAATGCCGGGCTCGATACGCCGTGGCCCAAGCTGCTCAAGGCCAAGGCCGCGCTGCAGGAAGTGCTGTCCAATCCACAACCCCAGGCCCTGCTGGCGTTACTCAGCGATCCGCACACCGCGCCCTTCGCCGAACTGCCGGACACCGGAGTGGGTTTGGCTACGGAAAGCCTGCTGTCCAGCGTATTCATCGCCAGCCCCAGCTACGGCACCCGCGCCAGCACCGCGCTGATCGTCAACGCGGACGGCTCGCGGCATCTGCTGGAGCGCAGTTTTGGCCCTTATGGCGGGCATCTGGGAGAGGTCGAGCTGAAAGTGTGAAACGTTCGCCAGCCAGCCGGCTCCTACACAGGCCGTTGTAGGAGTCGGCTGGCTGGCGAAGCAAATACTTCGATTACAGGGTCTTGCTCGAAGCCGGATTGATCATCCGTGCCAGGCCGAGTTTCTTCAGCGCCAATTGCAGCGAGCTGTGGATAACTTGCGGGTTGTCGATGGTCATCATCTCGTCCAGCAGTTCCTTGGCTTTGCTCATGTTGATCTGACGCAGCATCCACTTCACTTTCGGCAAGTTGGTGGCGTTCATCGACAGGCTGTCGAAACCCATGGCCATCAGCAGCACCGCCGCCGCCGGATCACCGGCCATTTCGCCACAGATGCTCACCGGCTTGCCTTCGGCGTGGGCATCACGCACCACGTTCTGCAGCGCTTGCAGCACGGCCGGATGCAGGTAGTCGTAGAGGTCGGCGACCCGCGGGTTGTTGCGGTCTACCGCCAGCAGGTACTGGGTCAGGTCGTTGGAGCCCACCGAGAGGAAGTCCACTTGGCGCGCCAGTTCCCGGGTCTGATACACCGCCGCCGGAATCTCGATCATCACCCCCACTGGCGGCATGGGCACGTCGGTGCCTTCATCGCGGACTTCACCCCAGGCACGGTGGATCAGGTGCAGGGCTTCTTCCAGCTCATGGATACCGGAAATCATCGGCAGCAGGATGCGCAGGTTGTTCAGGCCCTCGCTGGCCTTGAGCATGGCCCGGGCCTGCACCAGGAAAATTTCCGGGTGGTCGAGGGTCACGCGGATGCCGCGCCAGCCGAGGAAGGGGTTGTCTTCCTTGATCGGGAAGTACGACAGCGACTTGTCGCCACCGATGTCCAGGCTGCGCATGGTCACCGGTTGCGGATGGAAGGCCGCCAACTGCTCGCGATAGATCGCCAGCTGTTCTTTCTCGCTGGGAAAGCGCTGGTTGATCATGAACGGCACTTCGGTGCGATACAGGCCTACGCCCTCGGCACCGCGCTTCTGCGCCCGGGCCACATCGGCCAGCAGGCCGGTGTTGACCCACAGCGGCATGCGGTGGCCATCAGGGGTGATGCAAGGCAGGTCGCGCAATGCGTCCAGGCCCTGGGCCAGTTGCCGCTCTTCTTCCACCACATCGGCGAACTGCTTGCGCAGCACGTCACTGGGGTTGGTATAGACCTCGCCGTGATAGCCGTCGACGATCATCTGGATGCCATCGACCTTGGAGTACGGCAGGTCGACAAGGCCCATCACCGTGGGAATGCCCATGGCCCGGGCCAGGATGGCCACGTGGGAGTTGCCCGAACCCAGCACCGAGACCAGCCCCACCAGCTTGCCTTCCGGCACTTCGCCGAGCATGGCCGGGGTCAGTTCTTCACTGACCAGGATGGTGTTGTCGGGGTAGACCAGGGTCTGCTGGCGCTCTTCCTGCAGATAGGCCAGGAGCCGCCGCCCCAGGTCCTTGACGTCCGAGGCACGCTCACGCAGGTAGGCGTCGTCCATCAGTTCGAAACGGTTGACGTGATCGGTGACCACTTGGCGCAACGCACCCTGGGCCCATTGCCCGGTCTTGATCACGGTCTTCACTTCGCTGCCCAGGGAGGCGTCGTCGAGCATCATCAGATAGACGTCGAACAGCGCGCGCTCTTCCGGACGCAGTTGGGTCGCGAGTTTTTCCGACAACGCCCGCATATCGGCGCGCACCCCTTCCAGGGCGGTCTTGAACAGCGCCAGTTCAGCGTCGATGTCGGTGATGTATTTGTCCGGGACCACATCCAGATCAGCCGGTGGCAACATCACCACCGCGCTACCTACCGCGGCGCCGGGGGAACCTGGCACGCCGACAAACTTGGCTTCCTGAATACCCTTGCCCTGACGCCCCAGGCCGCGGATCGAACCGGTGGCCTCGGCGTGGGCGATCACCCCGGCCAGTTGCGCGCTCATGGTCACCAGGAAGGCTTCTTCGCCCTCATCGAACTGGCGGCGCTCTTTCTGCTGGATGACCAGAACACCGACTACGCGGCGATGGTGAATGATCGGGGCGCCGAGGAACGAGGCGTAACGCTCCTCACCGGTTTCGGCGAAGTAGCGATAACGCGGGTGATCGGCGGCGTTTTCCAGGTTGAGGGGCTCTTCCCGCGTGCCCACCAGGCCCACCAGGCCTTCGTTGGGGGCCATGCTGACCTTGCCGATGGAACGCTTGTTCAAGCCTTCGGTGGCCATCAGCACAAAACGGTTGGTTTCCGGGTCCAGCAGATAGACCGAGCAGACCTGGCTGCCCATGGCCTCTTTGACGCGCAATACAATAATCCCTAACGCCGCCTTGAGATCCTTGGCGGAGTTAACTTCCTGGACGATCTTGCGCAGCGTATTGAGCATGGCTCGGGGTCGAACTCCGTCGTCAGTCGCGCACTAAAAGGCGCGGGGCAAGCTCTTTGAGAGCGCGGCGATACACTTCGCGCTTGAATGTCACCACCTGGCCCAACGGATACCAATAACTGACCCAGCGCCAGCCATCGAATTCCGGTTTACCGGTCAAATCCATCCGCACCCGCTGCTCGTTGGAGATCAGGCGCAGGAGAAACCATTTCTGTTTCTGGCCGATGCACAGCGGCTGGCTGTGGGTCCGGACCAGGCGCTGCGGCAAACGATAGCGCAACCAGCCCCGGGTGCAGGCGAGAATTTGCACATCTTCGCGCTCCAGCCCTACTTCTTCGTTCAACTCGCGATACAAGGCGTCTTCCGGCGTCTCGTCGGGGTTGATGCCCCCTTGAGGAAACTGCCAGGCATCTTGATTGATACGGCGAGCCCATAGCACCTGTCCGGCATCATTGGTCAGAATGATCCCGACATTGGGGCGGAAACCATCGGGGTCGATCACGGCTACAACCTCGCAAACGCATGTCGCCGCATTGTTCCACAAAGCTTGGGAATGCAGCAACGAGGCTGCTTACCTTATGTGCACTCTTGTGAAAAGACCGTATTCTGGGCACCTTTTTCCGCGACTTTTCAGCGAGTAACTGCAATGCGCCTGGCTTTATTCGACTTGGACAACACGCTTCTGGGCGGCGACAGCGACCACGCCTGGGGCGACTACCTGTGCGAGCGGGGCTTCCTCGACGCCGTCGCCTACAAGACCCGCAACGACGAGTTCTACCAGGACTACCTGGCCGGCAAACTCGACAACGCCGCCTACCTGAACTTCTGCCTGGAAATCCTCGGCCGCACCGAGATGGCCGTGCTTGAGCAATGGCATCGCGACTACATGCGCGACTGCATCGAGCCCATCCTGCGGCCCAAGGCCCAGGCCCTGCTGGCCCAGCACCGCGAGGCCGGCGACAAGCTGGTGATCATCACCGCCACCAATCGTTTCATCACCGCGCCGATCGCCGAGCGCCTGGGGGTGGAACACCTGATCGCCACCGAATGCGAAATGCAGGACGGCCGCTACACCGGACGCAGCACCGACGTACCGTGCTTCCGTGAAGGCAAGGTCATCCGCCTGCAGCGCTGGCTGGAAGAAACCGGTCATGACCTGGAAGGCAGCTACTTCTACAGCGACTCGATGAACGATCTGCCGTTGCTGGAGCAAGTGGCCACCCCAGTGGCCGTCGACCCTGATCCAAACCTGCGGGCCGAGGCTCTGAAGCGCGGCTGGCAGGTGATCAGCCTGCGGGATTGAGCGCTGCGCCGGCTCCTACAAGCCGTAGGAGCCGGCTTGCCGGCGAAGGCTGCTAAACAGGCTTGGCCACCATCAGATAGAAAATCGCCATGAAGGCCAGAAACGCCGGCCAGCCCAAGGCGAACCACCAGCGCATGTAAAGATTGGCCCGCAGTGGCATCGGCACGCCGTCCCGCAGCGCCTGCTCAGCCATCTTGTGCACCCGGATCTGCAACCAGACCACCGGCAACCAGCACAGCCCCGCCAAGACATAGAGCCCCAAGCTCCACATCAGCCAGGCTTGCTGGATCGGCCAGCCCGCCAGATGCACCAATCCCAGCCCACTCAACGGCTGGAAGACGGCCGTCGTTGCAGTAAAGGCCCAATCGGCGAACACCAAATGCTTGAATGTCACGGCAATCACTTCCAGCTCGCCGCTGCGCCAGGCCCGCAGTGCGTAATAGGCCGAGCCCGCGCCGAGGCCGAAAAGAACGGTCGAGGACAGGATATGCAGGGTTTTCAACAGCAGATAAGCACTCATCGACGGGGTTCAGTCCACAACAGCCATAGGGTCGCCACCATCAGCACCAGGTTCTTGGCCACGGCGGCATAAGGGTCAAACCAGAAATGCGGCAGGATCAGACTGATGATCAGGGTGTAGCCGAGCATCAGTGCGAGCTGCGCCTGCAGGGCCCGCCGGCGCCAACGCCGCAGCAGCAGACCGACACCCAGCACCGCGTCGCAGAGCGATCCCGCGATCACCGCCAGTACCGCCCAGGCGCCCTGCACCCCGGCCTCGGCCATGATCCGCAAGCCCCAGTCATAGCCGGGACCGATGCACACCACCGCCGTACCCAGCCAGATCAGCACCATGACCGCCAGCAGCAACGGTCGCAGGGCCAACTGGGTGCTCTGCGCGGCCTGCGGCCAGTCTTGCAGCCGGGCTGCCAAGGGCGCGGCGTGATAACCGCAGACCGAAGCCAGTACTTCAGGGTCCCCCAGGTTGTCGCAACGGGCCATGCTCAGGCTCTGCCGGTTCAGGGCCCGCCAGCCCAGGCGCTCCCCAATCCTTGCGACCAGCGCCAAGACCACTGAGGGCAACTGGAAGTAGCGCGCCGGGGCCCAGCCCTGGGCCGCACGCAGGCGATCCAGCAACTGCGCCATGGTCAGCCGTTCAGGGCCAACCAGCGGCAGCACCATGGACTGCGCGGGCCATTGTCCGATCAACGCAAGCACGGCAGCACTCAGGTCATCCACATGCAGGGGCTGCATTCGAGCCTTGGCGGACAACAACGGAATCAGCGGCCAGGGCGACAGCCGGGCCAGCCAGCCACTGCTGGCACCACCCGCGCCGAGCACCAGGGATGGCCGCAACACCACGGCCGGAATCCCCAGGCGCAGCAGGTAATCATCCGCAGCCGCCTTGCTCGCCAGAAACGGCACTTGCGGCTGCTGGCCGGCGCCCAAGGCGGAAATCTGCAACACCCGCACACCCCGGGCCGCCGCCAGATCAAACAGCGCACGAGTCCCCAGATCCTGAGTCAGGGTCAACGCCTGGGCATCATTGCTCAACAACCCGGCAGCGTTGATCAACAGGTCGGTATCAGCGGGCAAGTCAAAAGGCTGGGGCTCAAGGCCCAGGCGATCGAGGTCCAGTTGCCGCCATTCCACGCCAGGCAGACTCCGGGTTTGCCGATGGCGACTGGTGGCGATGAGTTGATGGCCGGCGGCGTGCAACGCCGCCAGCAGATGACGGCCGACAAACCCTGTCGCCCCCACCAGAACAACCTTCATGGCAATCCTTAAGGCTTAGACCGGCTTGGCGCCCATGAGGCCAGCAATGGTGACGAAACACACCGCACTGAAGATTGCCAGCGCCAGGGTGAAGGTCAGGCCACTGGCCGCCTTGGCCAGACGCAGGCGGTTGAGGCGCACCATCAGCCAGAGCCAGGCCAGAGCGCCCAGGGTGTAGAGCACACTGGAGCCCAGAATCCAGGTCTGCCCCAGCGGCCAACCCACCAGATGAACCAGCCACCAGCCGCTGAATGGCAGGGCCAGCAAACCCACCGCCAGCAGCAGCCAGCCGAACAGTCCCGGGCGGTGCAGCACGCGGCTGTAGACCGTCGCATCACCTTGGCGGCGCAAGCGCCAGACCCAGATCGCCAAACCCAGCGCACTGCCCAAGAGCAGCACGGTAGCCAGCACATGAAGCGTCTTCAGCGTGGTCAGTGTTTCCATGTTCTCGCTTCCTTAAGGCTCCGATCCTCAGCGTAGTCGCTCAGCCGAGGAACAGCTGATAAGCCGGGTTATCGCTTTCATCCCAGTACGGATAGCCGATCTGCTCCAGAGCCGCCGGTACCAGATGACGTTCATCGGCCGGTACTTGCAGGCCGGCGACCACTCGGCCATCGGCCGCACCATGGTTACGGTAATGGAACATGGAGATGTTCCAGCGCCCGCCCAGTTTGTTGAGGAAGTTGAACAATGCCCCCGGACGCTCCGGGAACTCGAAGCGCAGCACCACTTCGTCGCTGACCTTCTCGGCATGGCCACCGACCATGTAACGGATATGCAGCTTGGCCAGTTCGTTGTCGGTCAGGTCGATCACCGGAAAACCCTGCTCGGTCAGACTGGCGACCAGGGCACTGCGCGGATCGTTTTCCGGGTGGGTCTGAACGCCGACAAAGATGTGGGCTTCGCTGCCGGTGTTGTAGCGGTAGTTGAATTCGGTGATCTGACGCTTGCCCACCGCCTCGCAGAACGCCTTGAAGCTGCCCGGTTTCTCGGGAATGGTCACGGCGATGATGGCTTCGCGGCCCTCGCCCAGCTCGGCGCGCTCGGCAACGTGGCGCAGGCGGTCGAAATTGACGTTGGCCCCGGAATCGATGGCCACCAGGGTCTGCCCGGTGATACCGCGCTGCTCGACGTACTTCTTGATCCCCGCAACGCCCAAAGCGCCGGCAGGTTCGGTGATCGAGCGGGTATCGTCGTAGATGTCCTTGATTGCCGCACAGATTTCATCGGTGCTGACGGTAATCACTTCATCCACATAGTCCTTGCAGATATCGAAGGTGTGCTGACCGATCTGCGCCACCGCCACGCCGTCGGCGAAAATGCCCACCGTCGGCAGCACGACCCGCTCACCCGCTGCCATGGCCGCTTGCAGGCAGTTGGAGTCGTCCGGCTCGACACCGATCACCTTGATCTCAGGACGCAGGTACTTCACATAAGCGGCAATACCGGCGATCAGCCCGCCGCCGCCCACCGGCACGAAAATCGCGTCCAGTGGCCCCGGGTGCTGACGCAGGATCTCCATGGCCACCGTGCCCTGCCCGGCAATGGTGTGGGGATCGTCGTAAGGATGGATGTAGACGTAGCCTTTTTCATCCACCAGCTTCAGCGAATAGGCCAGCGCTTCGGGGAAAGAGTCGCCATGCAGCACCACCTTGCCGCCGCGGGAGCGCACGCCTTCGACCTTGATCTCCGGCGTGGTCTTGGGCATCACGATGGTGGCCTTGACCCCCAGCACCTTGGCCGCCAGGGCCAGGCCTTGAGCATGGTTGCCCGCCGATGCGGTGACCACGCCACGGGCGCGTTCGGCGTCGCTGAGTTGGGTCAGCTTGTTGTAGGCGCCGCGAATCTTGAACGAGAACACCGGCTGCAAGTCTTCACGCTTGAGCCAGACCTGATTGCCCAGCCGCTCGGAGAGCTGGCGGGCAGTCTGCAATGGGGTTTCTACGGCAACGTCATAAACGCGCGAGGTGAGGATCTTCTTGACGTACTGTTCGAGCATCGGAAAGCATCACTGAGCGGGTTGGGCAGGGCCAAGGAGTCTAACCCAGCGTTTGCCCGGGCGACCACACGAATACAGAGGTTTTAGCCGGCGCCCTCGCCGCCCTACCCCGTATTGCCAACTCTCCCGCCCGGCCTGGCCGATTAGCCAAACGGGCAATGACCGGATCTGTCGCGGCGCCTATAATGCCGGCCTTTGTGCCCCCCCATTGCCCGCTTCGGAGCCCGCATGACCCAGGATCAACTCAAACAGGCAGTCGCCCAGGCCGCCGTCGACCTTATCCTTCCGAAACTCGATGACAAGAGCATCGTCGGGGTCGGCACCGGCTCCACCGCCAACTGCTTCATCGATGCCCTGGCCCTGCACAAGGGCGCCTTCGATGGCGCCGTAGCCAGCTCTGAAGCCACCGCCGCACGCCTCAAGGGCCACGGCATTCCGGTGTACGAGCTCAACACCGTCAGCGACCTGGAGTTCTACATCGACGGTGCCGACGAGAGCGACGAGCACCTGAACCTGATCAAGGGCGGCGGCGCAGCCCTGACCCGGGAAAAAATCGTGGCCGCCGTGGCCAAGACCTTTATCTGCATCGCCGACGCCAGCAAGTTGGTACCGGTGCTGGGCAACTTCCCACTGCCAGTTGAAGTGATCCCGATGGCCCGCAGCCACGTGGCCCGCGAGTTGGTAAAACTGGGCGGCGACCCGGTGTACCGCGAAGGGGTGATCACCGACAACGGCAATATCATCCTCGACGTGCACAACATGCAGATCACCAACCCGGTGGAGCTGGAACGCCAGATCAATGCCATCGTTGGCGTGGTCACCAACGGCCTGTTCGCCGCGCGCCCTGCGGATGTACTGCTGCTGGGTACGGCCGAAGGGGTGAAAACCCTCAAGGCCTGAGCCTGCCCTGCGGGCAGGCTCAGGCTTGCCGGCGAAGGCCGTCCCAAGGGCCTCTTCGCCGGCAAGCAGAATGCCGCCCGACCGCCTCTACAGTTCAGGTTTCTTGAAGACGTAGAACAGGTTCGGCTCGCTCACCAGATACAGGGTGCCGTCGTCATCCATGGCTATTCCTTCGGCCTGGGGCACGGCCTTGCTCAGGCCCTGGCGGCCCTTGCCCAATGCCAGGGTGCTCAGCGGGCGCCCGTCGACGTCCAGTTCCACCACCAGGCGCGACTCGTCCGACAAGGCCAGCAGATGGCCGCTGCGCTCGTCGTATTGCAGGCTGGAGAGGTCGCGTACAAAAAGCCCGGCATCCCGCTTGGGGTTGTTGAGCACATGCACCCCGTAGGATTTTTCCGGATCGTGATGGGGAAAGCCCTGCACCTCATAGATCAGCATCGGGTCGCGTTCCTTGGCGACGAACAAGCGCTGGCCCTGTGAATCGTAAGCCAGGCCTTCAAAGCCCTTGTTCCCCGACAGGTGCACACCGAGCGTGATCTGCTCGGCCTCTGCCGCATCCACCACGGTGGTTTCGTCGTCCAGCTGAATCTTGATCAGCCGGTGCTGCCGTTCATCGCTGATCACATAGGTATTGGCGCTGATGAACTCCACTGCCTCCGGATCACCAAAGCCCAGCAGAGCAATACGCCGCAGGACCTGCCCGTCCAGGGACAGCTCTACCAGCTCGGAATTCTTGTTGGTCACGGTGAACAGGCTGTTGCGCAGCGGATCGTAGGTCAGTGCCGAAACCTCATCCAGCCCCTCAATAGGCTGCGCCTCCAGTACCACTCGATAATCACCCAGGCCCAGAGATTGCGGGGCCGTCACTTGCCAGTAGGATTGCCAGTCGAACCAGGCGCGCTGCCACAACCGATGGTTGTGGGCAAACGCGGCAAGCAGCACCGCCATCAGGCAGAGGATCAGATAGAGAGGTTGCAAGCGGGTCAGACGATACATGGCGGGCGAACTCGAAATCAGGACAGGCTGATGAAATATCACAGCCGTCTGAATTCAAGCTTAATCCACGATCCGGCAAAGGCGCCGGACCAGGAGATCATTGCTTCTCGAAGCGATAGAACAGATTGGGCTCGCTGACCATGTACAGGTTGCCGGCCTCATCCATGGCCACGCCTTCGGCCCGGGGAATGGTGTTCTGCAGGCCGTTGAAGCCGCCGAGCAAGGCCATGAAGCTGACTTGCTCACCCTGCTCGTCCAGCTCCAGCAACAGATGAGAGTCGGCGGACAGCACCAGGGTATGACCGGTGCGCGGGTCAATGCCCAGGGCCGAGAGGTTGCGCAAGTCGAGCTCCTCGCTGGCGAGTTTCTGCTTGCTGCCCTTGAGCGCCTGGCTGCCATCGCTGCTCCAGGTGAAGAGTGCCGCTGGACGCTCCTCGCCCAACAGCAGTTGCTGCTTGCGCGGGTTCCAGGCAATGGCTTCAAAAGCCTTGTTCTGATCTTCCGAAGGGCCCAGGTCGTAGGTCGGAAAATCGGCGATGTTCAGCTCTTTGGTACTGGCATCAACTTTGACGATCACCAGCGAATGCTGACGCTCATCGACTATCGCCAGTAAGCCATTCTCCAAGACTGCCACCCCTTCCGGGTTGCTCCAGCCCACCAGAGGGATCTTGCGCAGGACGTCGCCTTGCAGGGTCAGCTCCGCCAGGAACGGATGCTTGCCCATCACCGAAAACAAAGTTTTGGTCTGCGGGTTGTAGGAGAGATCCGACGCTTCATCGCTCTCCATGCCAGGCAGCGCCTTGGCATCGATGACCACGCGGTAACCGGGTAGCCAGATGCTGGCGCTGCGCTCGGAAGGACTGACAAACCGCTCCTGCACCCAGAGCGCGCCACGGTCGTCCCAATGCAGGAGACTGGCAACGCCATAGCAGATCACCCCCGCCAGCAGCAGCCAGGAGTACCAGCGCATGCGCAGGCGAATACGCGACATACGACTGCCGAGAGGCTTAGTCAGAGGAGGAGCGTCCATCACAAGATTTCCAGAGGTCGGCCATGGTTAATAGCACGCAGTGTTCAGATCGGCGAACCATAGACCTAGGAATTATCCGGAACGAATGTGAAAAAACAGTAAAAGGCCGTGATCTTTCTACGAGGTGTGCCGGATTCCCGGGTCCTCGTAGAAAGTTCCCGATCAACGGACGCTGCTGGTGAAGCGACTGACGCCCGGCAGCTCCAGCACCAGTTCATCACCGACATTCAGCGGCCCGACGCCAACCGGGGTGCCGGTGAGAATCACATCGCCGGCCTGCAGGGAAAAGCAGCCGGCCATGTACTGGATCATCGGCACTATGGGATTGAGCATATCGCTGCTGTTGCCGTCCTGGCGCACCTCACCGTTGATGGTCAGGCGGATGCCGATATCCGTCAGGTCGGCAAAACTGCTGCCCACCACGAATGGCGCGATAACCGCCGCGCCATCGAACGACTTGGCGATTTCCCAAGGCAGGCCCTTGGCCTTGAGCTCGGCCTGCTTGTCGCGCAGGGTCAAGTCCAGGGCCGGGGCGAAACCGGAGATGGCGTCCAGCACTTCTTCGCGGCTGGGCTTGGTGGACAATGGCTTGCCGATCAGCACGGCGATTTCCGCCTCGTAGTGCACCGAGCCGCGCTCGGTGGGAATGGCAAAACCACCTTCCAGCGGCACCACGCAACTGCCGGGCTTGATAAACAGCAGGGGCTCGGTGGGAACCGGGTTGTCCAGCTCCTTGGCGTGCTCGGCGTAGTTACGACCGATGCAAACCACCTTGCCCAGAGGGAAATGAATCCGGGTACCGTCGACATACTGGTGCTGATAGCTCATTACCGACTCCTGCTCGTGTGCTTCATCAGGGCGCTGCTTGCACTCAAACAGCGAAGATCTTGCCCGGGTTCATGATGCCGTTCGGATCGAACACTGCCTTGACTGCCTTCATGTACTCGATCTCAACCGGCGAGCGGCTGTAGGTCAGGTAATCACGCTTGGTCATGCCCACGCCATGTTCGGCGGAAATCGAACCGTTGTACTTCTCGACGGTTTCGAATACCCACTTGTTGACCGTGGCGCACTTGGCGAAGAACTCGTCCTTGCTCAGGTTGTCCGGCTTGAGGATGTTCAGGTGCAGGTTGCCGTCGCCAATGTGACCGAACCAGACGATCTCGAAGTCCGGATAGTGTTTGCCGACGATGGCGTCGATTTCCTTGAGGAAAGCCGGCACTTTCGAAACAGTGACCGAAATATCGTTCTTGTAAGGGGTCCAGTGGGAAATGGTCTCGGAGATGTATTCCCGCAACTTCCACAGGTTCTGCAACTGGGTTTCACTCTGGCTCATCACCCCGTCCAACACCCAACCCTGTTCGACACAATGCTCGAAGGTTTCCAGGGCGTGGTTGGCCACTTCTTCAGTGGTCGCTTCAAACTCCAGCAAGGCGTAGAACGGGCAGTCGGACTCGAAGGGAGCCGGCACGTCACCACGGGCCAGAACCTTGGCCAGGGCCTTGTCGGAGAAGAATTCGAAGGCGGTCAGGTCGAGCTTGCTCTGGAAAGCGTGCAGCACCGGCATGATCGAGTCGAAATCGGCGGTGCCGAGCACCATGGCGGTGAGGTTCTTTGGCGCCCGATCCAGACGCATGGTGGCCTCGACCACGAAGCCCAGGGTGCCTTCGGCGCCGATGAACAACTGGCGCAGGTCATAGCCGGTGGCGTTCTTGATCAGGTCCTTGTTCAACTCCAGCACGTCGCCCTTGCCGGTGACCACTTTCATGCCGGCCACCCAGTTGCGGGTCATGCCGTAGCGAATCACCTTGATACCACCGGCATTGGTGCCGATATTGCCGCCAATCTGACTGGAACCGGCAGAAGCGAAGTCCACCGGGTAGTAGAGGCCGTTTTCTTCCGCCAGGTTCTGCAGTTGTTCGGTGACCACCCCCGGCTGGCACACCGCGGTGCGGTCAGTCAGGTTCAGGTCGAGTATCTGGTTCATATAGTCGAAGGACACCACCACTTCGCCGTTGGCTGCCACGGCAGCGGCCGAGAGCCCGGTCCGCCCGCCGGAAGGCACCAGCGCGACCTTGTGCTGATTGGCCCAGCGCACGATGGCCTGGACCTGCTCGGTGGTCTTGGGGAACACGATGGCCGTGGGGGCCGGGGCGAAGTGTTTGGTCCAATCCTTGCCGTAAGCATTCAGGGAGTCAGCGTCGGTCAGCACCTTGCCAGGCTCAACCAGGGTCTTCAGCTCATCAATCAGGGCAGGATTGGTCATCGACAGAACTCTCGAACAATTCATGGTCATCCTGAGAACGCTTCACGTCGCAGGAATGAGTGTTTAGCGGGGCGCGTATGCTAGCATACCGCCCCCGCTAGAGAGTGCCCAAGGGCCTTTCTGCGGTGGCGGTTGCATGCCGTCCAGGTCAGCTCAAGCTGTCCATTTCCCTGCCATTTTTCTCCGGGACACAGGTTTACGCAGATGAGCAAGACTTCTCTCGATAAGAGCAAGATCAAGTTCCTTCTCCTCGAAGGCGTCCACCAATCCGCTGTCGACGTCCTCAAGGCCGCCGGCTACACCAGCATCGAGTACCTCACCGGTTCTCTGCCGGAAGCCCAGCTCAAGGAAAAGATCGCCGATGCACACTTCATCGGTATTCGCTCCCGCACTCAACTGACCGAAGAGATCTTCGACCACGCGAAGAAACTGGTCGCAGTGGGTTGCTTCTGCATCGGCACCAACCAGGTTGACCTGTCCGCCGCTCGCGAGCGCGGCATCGCGGTGTTCAACGCGCCTTACTCCAACACCCGTTCGGTCGCCGAACTGGTACTGGCCGAGGCCATCCTGCTGCTGCGCGGCATCCCTGAGAAAAACGCTTCCTGCCACCGTGGCGGCTGGATCAAGAGCGCGGCCAACTCCTTCGAAATCCGCGGCAAGAAGCTGGGTATCGTCGGTTATGGCTCCATTGGTACTCAGTTGTCGGTCCTGGCCGAAGGCTTAGGGATGCAGGTGTTCTTCTATGACACCGTGACCAAGCTGCCACTGGGCAACGCCACCCAGGTGGGCAACCTGCACGAGCTGCTGGGCATGTCCGACATCGTCACCCTGCACGTGCCGGAAACCGCGGCCACTCAGTGGATGATCGGTGAAAAGGAAATCCGCGCTATCAAGAAAGGCGGCATCCTGATCAACGCCGCTCGCGGCACCGTGGTTGAGCTGGACGCCCTGGCGGACGCGATCAAGGACAAGCACCTGATCGGCGCGGCCATCGACGTGTTCCCGGTTGAACCGCGCTCCAACGACGAAGAGTTCGAAAGCCCGCTGCGCGGCCTGGACAACGTGATCCTGACTCCGCACATCGGCGGTTCCACCGCTGAAGCCCAAGCCAACATCGGCCTGGAAGTGGCAGAGAAGCTGGTCAAGTACAGCGACAACGGTACTTCGGTCTCCTCGGTCAACTTCCCGGAAGTGGCGCTGCCGGCCCACCCAGGCAAACACCGCCTGCTGCACATCCACGAGAACATCCCGGGTGTGATGAGCGAGATCAACAAGGTCTTCGCCGAAAACGGCATCAACATCTCCGGTCAGTTCCTGCAGACCAACGAAAAGGTCGGCTACGTGGTAATCGACGTCGACGCCGAGTACTCGGACCTGGCGCAAGAGAAGCTGCAGCACATCAACGGCACCATCCGTTGCCGTGTGCTGTTCTAAGAGCAGCGGCAAGTTTCAAGCTGCAAGCCATAACTGGCTTGCAGCTTGTAGCTGAAACCTTGCAGCTAGCTGCGCAAAAAAGGGAGCCCATCAAGGCTCCCTTTTTTTGCGCAGCGTTTACGATTATTTCACTATTACTGTGATTTTCTTGGAGACAATGACCGGGCTGAACGGCACGTGGTTCTTGTCGCCCAGCTCCAGCTGCAGGGTGTGCTTGCCCGGGGTCAAGGTCACTTCGGTTTCGGTCTGGGCCTTGCCGAAATGCAGGTGGTTGGCGTCCATCGGGATCGGCAGGTTCTCGGCCGGCAGTTGATCGACATCGATCAGCAGGTGATGGTGGCCGGTATTGGCGGTCTGATCGCCCGCCGGTGCCAGGGCAATGCCTTCAACGCCGAACTTGACCTTGAAGGTCTTGTCCACGGTGGCTCCATCAGCAGGTGAAACGATGAACACCTTGGCGCCCGCTGGTGCCTGAGTACGAGGAATATCCGCCGCGCCCGCCAGCATCGAGGCTCCAAGCAACAGACTGGCCAAGGCCGCACGGGACATAAAATTTTTCATTATCTTCTCCAGTTTTTCCGCAAATCTTTTACGGTTATGACAACTTCGTGGCGATTCGTTGTCGAAGGCACTCAACACCTTAGCAAAGCGAGCCTGAACGGCGCATCGCTCATATAAATTCAAGGAGTGACCATGCGTTTCCTGCCTGGCCTGATACTTTTGCTACCCCTTGTGAGCACTGGCGCTCAAGCCGAACTGATGGACGACATCAATGACCGCGGGGAACTGCGCATCGCCCTGGAAGCCAATACGCCACCCTTCAACTTCAAGGACGACGGCAAACTCACCGGCTTCGAGGTGGAGTTGGGGCAGTTGCTGGCCAGTGAGCTGGACGTGCGCGCGGACTTCGTGGTGACCGCGGCGACCGAGTTGCTGCCAGGTGTGGAGAGCGGCAAGTTCGACGTGGCCATCAACCACATAGCAGTGACCCCGGAACTCAAGGATCGTTTCGATTTCAGCGAGCCCTATAGCTATTCCAGCGCCCAGTTGATCGTGCGCAAGGAAGAACAACGCCCGCTGCTTTCTCTCCAGGCCCTGCGTGGCCAGGCGCTGGGCGTGGCTCAGGGCAGCCAGTTCGTTGATCAGGCACGGACCGTGGAAGGCATCAACCTGCGCAGCTATGCCGATGCCCAGCAACCGATTAAGGATGTGGCGGACAAACAGATCGACGCGGCCATCAGCGACCGCCTGCTGATTCCCTATGCCATTCGCGACAGTCGCCTGCCCGTAAAGGAAGGCGCCAAGGTGGGCCCGACCCTGAGCCTGGCGATTCCCTTCCAGAAAGGAAACCCGGCGTTCCAGGCGAGCCTGGACAGCGCCCTGCAGCGGATCAAGGCCGATGGGCGACTGATGGCCCTGTCGGAGAAATGGTTCGGCATGGATGCGAGCAAACCGCCCAAGGCTGAAGCCGGGCAGTAATCCCTGCCCGATAGCCGCCGCACGCTGCGGCTACAGGGCGGCCAGGGCAGCAGCGGCCTCGGGCAGTTGCAACTCACTGAAGACTTGCACGCCATGGCGCTGCAATAGCGCCGCAGTCACGCCCTCGCCCTGAACCTTGATGCCGCTGAAGGTGCCGTCATAGGTGAGCACATTACCGCAGGACGGACTGTTGGCCTTGAGTACGGCGATACGGATTCCGTGCTTGCGCACCAGTTCCAGGGCTTGCCGGGCGCCGGAGAGAAACTCGGCGCTGACATCCTCCCCCTCAGAGGTCAGCACTGAAGCCTTGCCATCCAGCACCTCGATGCCTTGCCCGCCCGGAATCTCCGCGGCCGCCCGTGGCGTCGGCAAGCCGCCGGCCACCTCCGGGCACAAGGCAACCACCCGGCCCTCTTGCAACCAGCTGGACAATTGATCGAAGGGGCCGCTGGCACCGCCGTCGTAGCGTACGCGGTGGCCCAACAGACAGCGACTGACCAGAATCTTGTGCATCAACAGAACGGCTCGTTACCACGACGCCGGAACCAGCCGGTCAAGGACAGGCGTTCCCGGGTCGCTGGGAGGACTTCATGGGGCACCTCGCCAGAGAGAAACACCACTAGCCGGCCCCCGACGGGGGCTACATCATATGGCTCCTGATCGTTCAGGTACATGCGCAGTTGCCCGCCGTGCTCGGGCAACCATTGCGAGTTGAGGTAGATCACGGCCGACACCATGCGCCGGTCGTCATCGCGAAAGCGATCCACGTGACGCTTGTAGAAGGCGCCCGGCGGGTACATCGCGAAGTGACATTCGAAATCCTCAAGCCCGAGAAACAGGCCTCGATTGAGGGCCTCGCGCAGGCTGTCCATCAACCCCAGATAGGTATCGACGGCCTCGGCCTGGCCGGGCTCGAGCCACTGGATATGGTCGCCGCGAATACCCTCGCGTATCTCCTGAGCCGGGCCTCGCCCTACCGCCGCAGGCGCCAGTTCACCTTCTATTGCACGTTTACGGCACTCAGCCGCCAGTTCGAGGGTCAGACCCTCGGGCAGGAAAATATTCTGCTGCGACCAGCCACAGGCGGCCAGGTCGTCGACGATACGCAACAACAGCGGATGATCAGAGGGTATTTGCATGGCGCGCATAGTATCCAGCATCAGATAAATCTGACAGAGCCACAGAGCGGAGGATCACGCATTTTTTTCCAATGCATTTTCCATTCATTACTTTAGCGGGCGATCCTGATACGAATTCTCGACAACCATCGCCTTGCCCCGGAGAATAGTCGCCTGCTGACAGGAGTCCTTATGCGCCGTTTGCTTTTCTCACTGTTGATGTTCTGCGCCTTGCCTGCCTGGGCAGACAGCCACGACCAGTTGTACAAGGTCGCCGGTTGGCCGGAACAGCGCGCGCATTTCAACGATGCCCTCAGCGCCGCCCAGCAGCGCTACCAGAACAGCTTGCCGCCGGCGGTCTACCAGGCCCTGGTGGACAACAGTAACCAGCGCTTTGCGCCCCAGGCCGTGGACCGTCGCGCCGAAGAGCAACTGCGCCGGCATCTCGCCAATCCCGCCCCCGCCCTGGCTTTCTTCCAGTCGCCCCTGGGCCGCAAGATCGTCGCCGCCGAACTGCTGGCCACCCGTCGCGACCAGTTGGCCAAGAATGCTCAGGGCCTGCCGAAGATGCAGGTCAGCGATAACCGCCAATTGATCATCGGCCACCTGGCCCAGGCGCTGCCGGCTAAGGAGGCCGGCGCGGAAGTCAGCCTGGCGATCGCCGGAGTCGCCGCAGACAGCCTGAGCCAGATGATTCCCGGCCTGCTGGGAGGGGGGCAGGCCCAGGGCATGCTCAACGGTCAGCGCCAGCGATTGATGCAGCAGATCGGCAACGACCTGAACAACACCCTGCTGTACGTTTACCGGGACCTGTCCGACACCGAGCTGGAAGAGTTCGCAACCTTCGCCGAATCCACTGAGGGCAAGGCCTATTACCAGGCAGCCCTGGCAGCGATTCGCGCCGGCCTGGCGGTCGGCCAGAGTACCTCCAGCCTCGCCCCCTGATCCAGCCAACTCACCTGTAGCCGCTGCCGAGCCCGCGAGGCTGCGCAAAGCTGCGCAGGACCTTGCCTGGCAATCCAGCGCCGAACCTCCAGCGACTCTTCGGGCCGTTCGCAGCCTACGGCAGCGGCTACACCCATCTCCTGCGGCTCAGACGTGCTGGGTCAGAAAGGCGAAGTACTGATCGCGGTACAAGGGAATTTCATTGGCCAGGTGATGCCGCGCCTCCGGCAGCATCAAGACCTCGGGGGCCGTGAACTTACCGCGAATCACTTGCAGGTTGTGCTCCCAATCCACCGTCATGTCCGCCTGCCCCTGCACGATCAGCGGCTGCCTTGAACTGCGCGGGGCGGCTTCCAGCCGCTTGATCCAACGCGCCAACGCGCCGACCCAGGCAGTGGGCAAACGTTGTGGCTGCAACGGATCGGCCTGGAGGAAGGCAAGAAAATCCGGATCGTTGGAGTTCTCGCTGAAGCGCCGGGCAATGCCGCTGACAAATGGCCGCAACAGGTAATAGCTGAGCATCGACCAGCCCCAGGCCCGCGGCCGTACCAAGGGCGAGAGCAGCACCACTTGCCCCTGGGCCGGGCTCTCGGCGCCCTGATTGAGCAAGTGATCCATGATGATCGCGCCACCGGTGCTTTGCCCGAACAAGTGCCAGGGCTGGGGCAACTCCAGAGACCGCGCCTCGGCGAACAGGCCTTGCAGTACCTGTTGATACACCGCGAAATCATCGATGCTGGCGCGCTCGCCACTGGACAGGCCATGCCCCGGCAGGTCACAGGAAATCACCACGAAGCGGCGCTGCAGGGCCCACTCGATCACATGCCGGTACAAGCCCATGTGATCGTAGAAACCGTGGAACAGAAACAGCGTTGCCTGTGGCTGCTCCGGCCACCACACCTGCGTGACCACCTCGTAGCCTTCCACTTGAAAGCGCCCCAGGCGACTGCGTGGCACGAGCGCCCGTCCGGCGAAGTCCAGCCCATAGAAGCGCTGATAGGCCTGGGCCTCCACCGACAAGGGCTGCCCAGCCACCAGAGGTTGCAGACTGGCACGCAGGTGGTCGGGGTCGAAGGTCACGGACATGGGATTTTCCAAAGCGGGGGGCACCGGGGATAAAACAGGCTTTCTAGGCCTGCGATATTCATCTGTCGCGGCAAGCATGGCAAGCTACGCGACCTTCGAGGACCGATCTTAATGCGCCAGCCTTACCGCACCTCCCTGCTTGCCAGCCTGCTCGTCCTGATCTGCGCCGTGGTGCTCTGGTGCGCCTACGACTGGTTCCAGGGACGCTATCTGCGGGCCTTCAGTGAACACACCGCGGTGTTCTCCGGCGACCCGCTGCAACTGCCCGCCGAGCTGGCCGGCCCCGGGGCCATCCGCCTGGTGCACTTCTGGGACCCGGCCTGCCCCTGCAACGTCGGCAACCAGCAGCACCTGGCTGAACTGATCGAAACCTATGGTCCGCGGGGCGTGGAGTTCTATTCCGTGCAGAAGCCCGGCAGTCACGGCCAACTGCCCGCCACCCTGGGCCGCCTGAAGCCCCTCGACAGCCTGCCCGGCGCCGAACAGATTCCCGCCAGTCCGGCGGTGGCGATCTGGGACCGCAACGGCAAGCTGGCCTACTTCGGGCCCTACAGCGAAGGCCTGACCTGCAACTCCAGCAACAGCTTCATCGAGCCTATCCTCCAGGCGCTGGAGAACCATCGCCAGATCAATGCCACCCACACCCTGGCGGTAGGCTGCTACTGTCCCTGGCCAGTCACTGCCAATTAAAGGCATTCGCGCCTATTCAAGGACTGCCTCCTGCGCGAGGCCCATGACTTGTGCTAAATCTCTGCTGCTCTTCCAGGGCGGCACTGAAAACAACAGCAAGGAGCCCGCATGAAACGCAGCCTGACCGTCGTCGCTGTCCTGATCCTCGCCGTGCTGGCGGGTGTCGTCGGTTATCTCTACAGCAAGCAGCCGACGCGTCAGGGCCAGGTGGAAGTCCGTGGCCTGCAAGGCTCGGTCACTGTGCGTTACGACGAGCGTGGCGTGCCCCATATCCGCGCGGAGAACGAAACCGACCTGTATCGCGCCCTGGGTTACGTCCACGCCCAGGACCGACTGTTCCAGATGGAAGTCTTGCGGCGCCTGTCCCGGGGCGAACTGGCAGAGGTCCTGGGGCCCAAGCTACTGGATACCGACAAACTGTTCCGCAGCCTGCGCATCCGCGAGCGCGCTGACAGCTATGTGGCCGGGCTCGACCGTCAGTCTCCCGCCTGGAAGGCCCTGGAAGCCTATCTGGATGGCATCAACCAGTATCAGGACAGCCACGCCAGCCCCATGGAGTTCGATGTCCTGGGCATCCACAAGCGGCCATTCACCGCAGAAGACACCGTCAGCGTCGCCGGTTTCATGGCCTACAGCTTCGCCATGGCCTTTCGCACCGAACCGCTCTTGACCTACATCCGCGACCAGTTGGGCAACGATTACCTGAAAGTCTTCGACCTCGACTGGCAGCCCAAGGGCGTGCTGGCCAAAGGCAAGCCGCAACCGTCCCTGCCCCTGGCCGCTGTCGACTGGCAGGACCTGGGGCAGATCGCCCTCCTGAGCCAGCAAGCCCTGAGCGAGGCCGGACTGCCGCAATTCGAAGGCAGCAACGCCTGGGCCGTGGCCGGCGCTCGGACCAAGAGCGGACGCCCGCTGCTGGCCGGCGATCCGCACATCCGCTACTCCCTGCCGTCGGTGTGGTACGAGGCGCAGCTTTCGGCGCCGGGCTTCGAACTCTACGGCCATCATCAAGCCCTGGTGCCCTTCGCCTTCCTGGGCCACAACCTGGACTTCGGCTGGAGCCTGACCATGTTCCAGAACGACGATCTCGACCTGATCGTCGAGAAGGTCAACCCGGAAAACCCCAATCAGGTCTGGTTCCATGACAAATGGGTCGATCTGATCAGCAGCGAGCAGCAGATTGCAGTCAAGGGCCAGGCGCCGGTGACCCTGACCCTGCGCCAGTCGCCCCACGGCCCGATCATCAACGACATGCTCGGCACCACCGTGGGCAAGGCCCCGGTGGCCATGTGGTGGGGCTTTTTGGAAACCCCCAACCCGATCCTCGATGGTTTCTACCAGCTCAACCGCGCCGATACCCTGGCCAAGGTCCGAGCGGCCTCCGCCAAGGTCCACGCCCCCGGCCTGAACATTGTCTGGGCCAACGCCAAGGGCGATATCGGCTGGTGGGCGGCGGCGCTGCTGCCCAAGCGCCCGACCGGGGCGAAACCGGCGTTCCTGCTCGACGGCAGCACCGCCATGGCTGACAAGGAGGGCTTCTACCCCTTTAGCGCCAACCCCCAGGAAGAGAACCCGGCCCGGGGCTATATCGTCTCCGCCAACTTCCAGCCCGTCTCCCCGACCGGCATGGAGATCCCCGGCTACTACAACCTCGCCGACCGGGGTCAGCAACTGGACCGTCAGCTCAGTGACAAAAGCGTGAAATGGGACCTGGAAAACACCCAGAAGCTGCAGCTGGGCACGACAACCGCCTACGGGCCGCGCCTGCTGGCACCGCTGTTGCCCGTGCTGCGGGAAGTGGTCGGCGCCCCCGAGGAACTGAAGCTGGTAGAGCAACTGGCCAAGTGGCAGGGCGACTACCCGCTGGACTCCACCAGTGCCACCCTGTTCAACCAATTCCTGTTCGAGCTGGCCAACGCCACCTTCCATGAAAAACTCGGTGACGCCTACTTCGATGCCCTGATCCAGGCCCGAGTGGTGGATGCTGCCCTGCCCCGGCTGGCGGCCGATCCCGATTCCCCCTGGTGGGACAACCGCACCACGCCCCAGCGTGAAAGCCGCGCCGACACGGTCAAGGTGGCCTGGCGCGCCAGCATCGACCACCTCAAGCGCACCCTGGGCGCCAACCCCGCACAATGGCGCTGGGGCAACGCCCATACCCTGACCCACGGCCACCCGCTGGGGATGCAGAAGCCTCTGGACCGGGTATTCAACGTCGGCCCCCTGGACGCCCCAGGCAGCCATGAAGTGCCGAACAACCTCACCGCCAAAATCGGCCCTGCGCCCTGGTCCGTGGTGTATGGCCCCTCGACCCGGCGCATCATCGACTTCGCCGACCCGGCCCACAGCCTGACCATCAACCCCGTGGGCCAGAGCGGCGTGCTGTTCGACAAGCACTACGACGACCAGGCCGAGGCCTACATCGAAGGGGTCTACCAACAGGCGCACTTCAGCGAAGAGGAAGTCACCGCCAACACCCGCAGCACCCTGAAGCTGCTGCCGGCGCGCCGCCCCTGAGCGCTCCTACGGCGAAACAGGCAGCATGGGGCAATAAAAAACCTCGCTCCCGGTTACGGGGCGAGGTTTTTTATTGCGAACCTGAGGTGTTGCGAACCTGAGGTCAGACCGCTTCCGGCGCCTGGGCCCGACGTACGTCCGGCTGCTTCCAGGAGTCAGCAGCGCTCTCTTCGATGGCTTGCTGGATCGCGCGCTTGCGAGCTTCTTCGGCGCGGCGGCTGAAGAACCAGACCAGGAAGGTCACCAGGGACACCGCCAGCAGGATCAGGCTGGCCACGGCGTTGATCTCCGGTTTGACCCCCAGGCGCACCGCCGAGAACACTTCCATCGGCAAGGTGGTGGAGCCAGGGCCAGAGACGAAGCTGGCCAGGACCAGGTCATCCAGGGACAGGGCGAAGGACATCATGCCCCCCGCTGCCAGGGACGGCGCGATCATCGGGATGGTGATCAGGAAGAACACCTTCCACGGCCGCGCGCCCAGGTCCATGGCCGCCTCTTCGATGGACAGGTCAAGCTCGCGCAGGCGAGCCGACACCACCACCGCCACATAAGCCGCGCAGAACGTGGTGTGGGCAATCCAGATGGTGACGATGCCACGCTCCTGAGGCCAACCGACCGCCTGAGCCATGGCCACGAACAGCAGCAACAGCGACAGACCGGTGATCACTTCAGGCATCACCAGCGGCGCCGTCACCAGGCCACCGAACAGGGTGCGGCCCTTGAAGTGAGTAATCCGGGTCAGGACGAAGGCCGCCAGGGTGCCCAGGGCCACCGCGGCAACGGCGGTGTAGCAGGCGATTTCCAGGGAGCGCAGGACCGAGCCCATGAGCTGAGTGTTATCCAGCAGGCCGATGTACCAGTTGATCGACCAGCCGCCCCACACCGTCACCAGTTTCGAGGCGTTGAACGAGTAGATCACCAGGATCAGCATCGGCAGGTAGATGAACAACAGGCCCAGCACCAGCATCATGCTTGAGAAACTGAAGCGCTTCATTCCTTGCCCTCCATTTCTTTGGCCTGACTGCGGTTGAACAGGATGATCGGCACAATCAGGATCGCCAGCATCACCACCGCCAGGGCGGATGCCACCGGCCAGTCACGGTTGTTGAAGAACTCTTGCCAGAGCACCTTACCAATCATCAGGGTTTCCGGGCCGCCCAAGAGTTCCGGAATCACGAACTCGCCCACCACCGGGATGAACACCAGCATGCAACCGGCGATGATGCCGTTCTTGGACAGCGGTACGGTGATCTTCCAGAAGCTGTTGAAGGTGCTCGAACCCAGGTCGGCCGCGGCCTCCAGCAGGCTGGTGTCGTGCTTCACCAGGTTGGCGTACAGCGGCAGGATCATGAACGGCAGGTAGGAATAGACCACGCCGATGTACACCGCGATGTTGGTGTTGAGGATCTGCAGCGGCTCGTTGATCCAGCCCATGGACATCAAGAAGCCGTTGAGCAAGCCGTTGTTGCTGAGGATGCCCATCCAGGCATAGACGCGGATCAGGATCGCGGTCCAGGTCGGCATCATGATCAGCAGCACCAGCACCGTCTGCAGCTCTTTACGGGCACTGGCGATGGCATAGGCCATCGGGTAGCCGATCAGCAGGCAGAGGATGGTGCTGAAGAACGCCATCTTCAGCGAGCCGAGGTAAGCCGCGATGTACAGCTCGTCGTCGCCGAGCATCGCGTAGTTGCCCAGGTTGAGCAGCACCTGCAGCTTCTGGTCGACGTAGCTGTAGATCTCGGTATACGGCGGAATGGCCACGTCCGCTTCGGCGAAGCTGATCTTCAGCACGATGAAGAACGGCAGCATGAAGAACAGGAACAGCCAGATGAACGGAACCCCGATGACCAGCTGACGGCCACCGGGAATTATTCGATTGAGTCGGCGCTTGAGCTTTCGCATGTTCATGAGCGCAGTACCACGCCGCTGTCGTCTTCCCACCAGACGTAAACCTGGTCACCCCAGGTCGGCCGCGCGCCGCGACGCTCGGCGTTGGCCACGAAGGACTGCACCAGCTTGCCGCTCGGCAGCTCTACGTAGAACACCGAGTGGCCGCCCAGGTAGGCAATGTCGTGCACCTTGCCGCTGGACCAGTTGTACTCGCAGGTCGGCATCTCGGCGGTCACCAGGAGCTTTTCCGGGCGGATCGCGTAGGTCACCGACTTGTCCTGCACCGAGGTACTGATGCCGTGGCCGACATAGATGCTGCGGTCCAGATCCTTGCAGGTGATCAGGGCGTGACCTTCGGCATCGTCCACCACTTCACCTTCGAAGATATTGACGTTGCCGATGAATTCGCAGACCAGGCGGCTGACCGGAGTCTCGTAGATATCGATCGGGCTGCCAATCTGGGCGATCCAGCCCAGGTGCATGATGGCGATGCGTTCGGCCATGGTCATGGCCTCTTCCTGGTCGTGGGTCACCATCACGCAGGTCACGCCTACGCGCTCGATGATCTCAACCAGTTCCAGCTGCATCTGCGAGCGCAGCTTCTTGTCCAGGGCGCCCATGGGTTCGTCCAGCAGCAACAGCTTGGGACGCTTGGCCAGGGAACGGGCCAGAGCCACGCGCTGGCGCTGGCCACCGGACAGCTGGTGCGGCTTGCGCTTGGCATACTGGCTCATCTGTACCAGCTTGAGCATCTCCGCCACCCGGGCGTCGATTTCGGCCGCAGGGATCTTGTCCTGCTTGAGGCCGAAGGCGATGTTCTGGGCCACGGTCATGTGCGGGAACAGCGCATAGGACTGGAACATCATGTTGATCGGCCGCTCATAGGGCGGCATGTCGGTGATGTCCACACCATCGAGGAAGATTCGCCCCTCCGTTGGCCGTTCGAAACCGGCCAGCATCCGCAACAAGGTGGACTTGCCCGAACCCGAGCCGCCGAGCAGGGCGAAGATCTCGCCCTTCTTGATTTCCAGGGACACATCGTCCACGGCAACCGTCTCGTCGAACTTCTTCGTGACCCGGTCGATTTTGACCAGCACCTGCTTAGGTGTCTGGTCGCCCTCGAGGGCTTTCTTATAGGCGCCGGAGGCAACTGCCATTTGCGAAACTCCCAACAAAATTTGCAGCCCGCCCCACGTGGGCGGACCTTGGATAGTTTGAGCCTGTGGAACTACTTACCCGTCTTGACCTTGGTCCAGCTACGGGTCATCAAGCGTTGGATATTGGGTGGCAACTCGATGGACACGTAGGTCTTGTCGAGTACAGCTTGCGGTGGATAAACCGCTTCGTCGGTGCGAATGGACTGCTCCATCAGCTTGTCCGACCCGGGGTTGGGGTTGGCGTAACCGACGTAGTCACTGACCTGGGCAATCACCTCAGGTTGCAGCAAATAGTTGATGAAGGCGTGAGCCTCCTTGACGTTGGTCGAGTCCTTGGGGATCGCCAGCATGTCGAACCACAGGGCACCGCCTTCCTTCGGAATCGCGTAGGCGATGTTCACGCCCTTGCCAGCGTCGGCGGCCCGGGCCTTGGCCTGGAACACGTCGCCGGAAAAGCCGATGGCCACGCAGATATTGCCGTTGGCCAGGTCCGAGATGTACTTGGACGAGTGGAAGTAGGTCACGTAGGGACGCACCGCCAGCAACTTGGCTTCGGCCTTCTTGTAGTCCTGGGGGTTGGTGCTGTTGGCATCCAGGCCCAGGTAATTGAGGACCGTGGGCATCATTTCATCGGCAGAATCGAGGAAGGCCACGCCGCAGCTGTTGAGCTTCTTGATGTTCTCCGGCTCGAACAGCACGCTCCAGGAGTCGATCTTGTCCACGCCCAGCACGGCCTTGACCTTGTCGACGTTGTAGCCAATGCCATTGGTGCCCCACAGGTACGGCACCGCGTACTGATTGCCCGGGTCGTTCATTTCCAGGCGCTTGAGCAGCACCGGATCGAGATTCGAATAGTGGGTCAGCAGACTCTTGTCGAGCTTCTGGAAAGCCCCAGCCTTGATCTGCTTGCCCAGGAAGTGGTTGGACGGCACCACCACGTCATAACCGGTGCGACCGGCCAGCAACTTGCCTTCCAGGGTTTCGTTGGAATCGAAAACGTCATACACCGGCTTGATGCCCGTGGCTTTTTCAAATTCGGCCAGGGTGTTCTGACCGATGTAGTCGGACCAGTTATAAATATGCACGGTCGGTGCAGCCTGCGCGCCAGCCACCAGCGTCAGGCTGGCGGCGACCAGCATGGCTTTGCGAAATAAAGAAATAGGCAAGTGGAGGTCCTCTTAAATAGTTGGGCCCAAGTTGCCCCGCGCTACCTGACAGCCTCCGAGCTGCCCAGCAACAAAACCGGCGCGCAACTTACCCTCGATAAACCAATCCAGCAAAACTTTCTGTCATTTAATTGTTTCCTGTTGCCGCCCTCGCCACGACGACGGCAACAGGTGGTGCTGCAAATCGGCTTATTTACCGGATTTGATCTTGGTCCAGCTGCGGGTCAGGATGCGCTGGGTCGCGGCCGGCAAGTCGGCGATCGCATACAGCTTGGCCTGTACGTCAGCCGGCGGGTAAACGCCCGGGTCGCTGGTGATGTCTTTATCGACCAACGGGGTTGCAGCCGCGTTACCGTTGGGGAAACGCACGGCGTTGGTGATTTCGGCCATGACTTCAGGCTTTTGCAGGAAGGTCATGAACTTGTAGGCGCCGTCGACGTTTTCCGCGTCTTTGGGGATGGCGACCATGTCGTAGAAGCTGCCAGCACCCTCTTTCGGAATGTTGTAGCTGACCTTGACCTTGTCACCGGCTTCGGCGGCACGAGCCTTGGCCTGATAGATGTCGCCCGAGTAACCCACGGCGACGCAGATGTTGCCGTTAGCCAGGTCGGAGATGTACTTGGACGAGTGGAAGTAGGCGATCGAAGGACGGATCTTGAGGAACAGGGCTTCGGCTTCAGCCAGTTGCTTTTTGTCCTGGCTGTCGGTCGGGTAGCCCAGGTAGTGCAGCGCCACCGGAATCATCTCGGTTGGCGAATCGAGGAAACTGACCCCACAAGCCTTCAACTTCTCGGCGTTTTCCGGCTTGAACAGCAGGTCCCAGGAGTTGGTCGGTGCGTCGGCACCCAATACCGCCTTGACCTTCTCGGCGTTGAAACCGATGCCGATCGAGCCCCACATGTAAGGGAAGGCGTGCTTGTTGCCCGGGTCGCTCACCGATACCGCCTTGAGCAGCGATTCGTTGAGGTTCTTCCAGTTCGGCAACTTGGACTGGTCCAGTTCCTGATAGACACCGGCCTTGATCTGCTTGGCCAGGAAGTTGTTGGAAGGCACGACCACGTCGTAACCGGATTTGCCGGCGAGCAACTTGGCTTCCAGGGTTTCGTTGCTGTCGAACACGTCATAGACCACTTTGATGCCCGACTCGGCTTCAAATTTCTTGATGGTGTCCGGGGCGATGTAATCGGACCAGTTGTAAACGTGCAGTACTTTATCGTCCGCCTGCGCTGCCGCCGCCATCACGCCCATCAGGGACATGGCGAGGAGGGTCTTGCCAGCTAACTTCATACCTAATGCCTTCATGCGTAATGCTCCAATTATTCTTTTTTAACCACTCGCTCAGCGGCCAATCTCGGGGCAACCAAAACGGCGGGTAGTCTGGCAAGATCCAAGGCCGGCTTTCAAGGAAAGACCCATCCTTTATATCTGCTTCGAGCGCCGTGCCCGCAAGCACCACGCTCAAAGCCTAGCACTCAGTTCTGCAGCACACTCAAGGTCAGATCCAGGCACTTGCGCGCCTTGGCCACCAGTTCGTCGATCTCCGCCTCGCTGATCACCAGCGGTGGCGCAATGATCATGGTGTCGCCCACGGCACGCATGATCAGACCGTTATCGAAGCAGAACTGTCGGCAGATCATGCCCACGCCGCGGCCTTCATAGCGCGCGCGGGTGGCCTTGTCCTTGACCAGCTCGATCGCCCCCAGCAGGCCTACCCCGCGAACCTCACCCACCAACGGGTGATCACTCAGCTCACGCAGACGTTTCTGCAAATAGGGTGCCGCTTTTTCATGGGCGCGCTGGACAATTTTTTCATTGCGCATGATGCGGATGTTTTCCAGGGCCACGGCTGCGGCCACCGGATGGCCGGAGTAGGTGAAACCGTGGTTGAAATCGCCGCCCTCGTTGAGCACCGCCACCACTTCGTCACGGACAATCAGGCCGCCCATGGGGATGTAGCCGGAGGTCAGGCCCTTGGCGATGGTCATCATGTCGGGCTTGAGGTCGTAGAAATCGCTACCGAACCACTCACCGGTGCGGCCGAAGCCACAGATCACTTCGTCGGCGACGAAGAGGATGTCGTACTTGGCGAGGATTTCCTTGATCCGCGGCCAGTAGCTGTCCGGCGGCACGATCACGCCGCCAGCGCCCTGGATCGGCTCGGCGATAAAGGCACCGACGTTATCCACACCCAGTTCCAGGATCTTCTCTTCCAACTGGTTGGCCGCCCAGATACCGAACTCTTCGGGGCTCATGTCGCCACCTTCACCGAACCAGTACGGTTGCGGGATATGAACGATACCCGGAATCGGCAGGTCGCCCTGTTCGTGCATGTACTTCATGCCGCCGAGGCTGGCGCCGGCCACGGTGGAGCCGTGGTAGCCGTTGACCCGGCTGATGATGGTCTTCTTGTTCGGCTGGCCCTTGATCGCCCAGTAATGGCGGACCATGCGCAGCATGGTGTCGTTGCCTTCGGAGCCGGAACCGGTGAAGAACACGTGGTTCATGCCTTCTGGCGCGATATCGGCGATCGCCTTGGACAGCTCCAGCACCGGTGGGTGGGCGGTCTGGAAGAACAGGTTGTAATAGGGCAGTTCGCGCATTTGCTTGCTGGCGGCTTCCGCCAGTTCGTCACGGCCATAGCCAATGGCTACGCACCACAGGCCGGCCATGCCGTCGAGAATCTGATTGCCTTCACTGTCCCAGAGGTAAACACCCTTGGCATGGGTGATGATCCGCGGCCCCTTCTCCTTCAATTGCTTGAAGTCGCTGAAAGGCGCCAGGTGGTGATCACTGCTGAGGGTTTGCCACTCGCGGGTTTGCGGGTTTTTATGAGTCATCAATCTCTCCTAAGTGTCAGTGAAGGCGCCGCTGGGGGGCAGCGGCGCCCGGCGAATCAGACGGCGAACAGCAGGAATTCCCGCTCCCACGAACTGATCACGCGCTTGAAGTTTTCATGCTCGGCCCGCTTCACCGCGACATAGCCGGTGATGAACTTCTGGCCCAGGTACTTCTCGATGGTCTTGCTGTTTTCCATACGCTCCAAGGCGTCCTCGATAGTCAACGGCAGGCGCAGGTTGCGTCGTTCATAACCACGACCGACCACTGGCGCGCTCGGGTTGTGGCCTTCGACCATGCCGATGAAGCCGCACAGCAGGCTGGCAGCAATGGCCAGGTAAGGGTTGGCGTCGGCGCCCGGCAGGCGGTTTTCCACCCGACGGTTCTGCGGTCCGGCATCCGGCACCCGCAGGCCCACGGTGCGGTTCTCTTCGCCCCACTCGACGTTTACCGGCGCCGAGGTATCGGGCAGGAAGCGGCGGAACGAGTTGACGTTGGGAGCGAACAGCGGCAGCAACTCGGGGATGAACTTCTGCAGCCCGCCAATGTGGTTGAGGAACAGCTGGCTCATGGTTCCGTCTTCGTTGGAGAAGACGTTCTTGCCGGTGTTGATGTCGATGATGCTCTGGTGCAAATGCATGGCGCTACCAGGCTCGCCGGTCATGGGCTTGGCCATGAAGGTGGCCGCCACGTCGTGCTTGAGGGCCGCCTCGCGCATGGTGCGCTTGAACACCAGGATCTGGTCGGCCAGGGACAGGGCGTCGCCGTGACGGAAGTTGATCTCCATCTGCGCCGTGCCGTCCTCATGGATCAGGGTGTCCAGGTCCAGCTCCTGCAGTTCGCACCAGTCGTAGACATCTTCGAACAATGGATCGAATTCGTTGGCCGCTTCGATGGAGAACGACTGACGCCCGGTTTCAGGGCGGCCGGAACGGCCGATCGGCGGCTGCAGCGGGTAGTCCGGGTCGTCGCTGCGCTTGGTCAGGTAGAACTCCATCTCCGGCGCCACGATGGGCTGCCAGCCGTGGTCGGCGTAGAGCTTGAGCACCTTCTTCAAGACGTTGCGGGGCGACAGCTCGATAGGGTTGCCCTGCTTGTCGTAGGTGTCGTGGATCACCTGGGCAGTGGGTTCGATGGCCCAGGGCACGAGGTACACCGCGTTCTGGTCGGGGCGGCAAATCATGTCGATGTCCGCCGGGTCCAGCAACTCGTAATAGATGTCGTCTTCGACATAGTCGCCGGTCACGGTCTGCAACAGCACGCTCTCGGGCAGGCGCATGCCTTTTTCGGCAATGAACTTGTTGGTCGGCGAGATCTTGCCCCGGGTGATACCGGTCAAGTCGCCGATCATGCATTCGACTTCTGTGATCTTATGGTCTTTCAACCAATCGGTGAGCTGGTCGAGGTTGTTACTCATAAATGCCTCTAGGCTGAGTTTCCTGACTCTCTATTAAGTCAGGCGTTGTGTGACGCTTCGGCGTCGCGTTGTTTTGCCCGTTTGCGGCAGGCATCACCAAAAGCCTGGAAGATGGCCAGATAGTGAGGATTGCAGCTTACCTGCCATTCGGGGTGCCATTGCACCCCCAAAGCAAATGCCTTGCCTCCCTCGACCGAGATGGCCTCCACCAGACCGTCAGGCGCCAGCGCCTCGACCCGCAGGCCCGGCGCCAGACGTTCAACGCCTTGAGCATGAATCGAGTTGACTTGAATCTTCTGCGGCAGGCCCAGATTTGCCAGGACCCCACCCGCCTGGACGTGCAGATCATGGGCAGGCGCGTACCAGGCATCCAGGGGCTGACCAGGCTCGTCATCATGGCGGTGGTCCATGAACGGCTGCACGTCATGCACGTTCTGATGAAGGCTGCCGCCCAGGGCTACATTCATTTCCTGGAATCCGCGACAGATGCCCAGCACCGGAACACCGGCTTCGACGGCGGCATTCAACAGCGGCAGAGTGGCCGCGTCCCGTGCAGAATCATGAGCAGTGTCCGGTGCGCTGGCAGGCCCCTGGTAATGGAAAGGTTCGATATTGGAGGGAGAACCGGTAAAGAGGATGCCGTCCAGACCGTCCAGAATATCGGACGGGGAAAGCAACTGCGCCATGGACGGAAGAATCACCGGCACGCCCTGGGCTGCGCTGGCTACTGCCTGTACATACTCGTCGCCACTGATGTGATAGGCATGCAGACCGATCTGCCTGGAGCAGGCGGTGATGCCGATTAACGGCAGGCGAGACATGAAACACCCCGGTATTATTGCTGTTATGGGTTTGATTCGAGCTTAGCCTTGTTCATTTTTTTACACAACACCCCCGTAAAAAATACAACACGGCCCGCTCAAGTCTGCGCTACCCGAGGCAGTCGAGTCCCAAAAAACGCCCTGTTTTGCCCCAAAAGAGCCTCGCCAGCCCTTTATTAGGGCGTAAAGAGCCTTACTTGACTTCGGCATGCCGTTCGGGTTGACTGAAACCAGAAAAGATCAATGATTGATATTTTTAACAACAAAGGTGTTGCATCATGTCGGTACCCCCGCGTGCCGTTCAGCTCAACGAAGCGAACGCGTTCCTTAAGGAACATCCTGAGGTTCTGTACGTTGACCTTCTGATTGCGGATATGAATGGTGTGGTGCGCGGCAAGCGCATCGAACGCACCAGCCTCCACAAGGTTTACGAGAAAGGCATCAACCTGCCGGCCTCCCTATTTGCCCTGGATATCAATGGCTCTACGGTGGAAAGCACCGGCCTGGGCCTGGACATCGGCGATGCTGACCGAATCTGCTATCCAATCCCCGATACCCTGTGCAACGAGCCCTGGCAGAAGCGTCCTACCGCGCAACTGCTGATGACCATGCACGAGCTTGAAGGCGATCCGTTCTTCGCCGATCCACGAGAAGTACTGCGCCAGGTCGTGGCCAAGTTCGACGAACTGGGACTGACCATCTGCGCCGCCTTCGAACTGGAGTTCTACCTGATCGACCAGGAGAACGTGAACGGCCGTCCACAACCGCCACGTTCGCCGATCTCCGGCAAACGCCCGCATTCCACCCAGGTCTACCTGATCGACGATCTCGACGAATACGTCGACTGCCTCCAGGACATTCTGGAAGGTGCCAAGGAACAAGGCATCCCGGCCGACGCCATCGTCAAGGAAAGTGCCCCGGCACAATTCGAAGTCAACCTGCACCACGTGGCCGACCCGATCAAGGCATGCGACTACGCGGTACTGCTCAAGCGCCTGATCAAGAACATCGCCTACGACCATGAGATGGATACCACCTTCATGGCCAAGCCTTACCCAGGCCAGGCGGGCAACGGTCTGCACGTCCACATTTCGGTTCTGGATAAAGATGGCAAGAACATCTTTGCCAGCGAGGATCCCGAGCAGAACGCCGCACTGCGTCACGCGATCGGCGGTGTGCTCGAGACCCTGCCGGCGCAGATGGCCTTCCTCTGCCCGAACGTCAACTCCTACCGTCGTTTCGGCGCACAGTTCTATGTGCCGAACTCGCCGAGCTGGGGCCTGGACAACCGTACCGTAGCCCTGCGGGTGCCGACCGGTTCGGCCGATGCCGTGCGCCTGGAACACCGGGTCGCTGGCGCCGACGCCAACCCGTACTTGTTGATGGCCTCGGTCCTGGCGGGCGTGCACCACGGCCTGACCAACAAGATCGAGCCACCGGCGCCGACCGAAGGCAACAGCTACGAGCAGAACGAGCAGAGCCTGCCGAACAACTTGCGCGATGCCCTGCGCGAGCTGGACGACAGTGAGGTAATGGCCAAGTACATCGATCCGAAGTACATCGATATCTTCGTGGCCTGCAAAGAGAGCGAGCTGGAAGAGTTCGAACACTCCATCTCCGACCTCGAGTACAACTGGTACCTGCACACCGTTTAAGCGGTTGTTGCAAAAAAACAACGCCGCGGAGCTGACAGCCCCGCGGCGTTTTTTTGTGCCACTGATCCATGGCCGGCGGATACAGGAATTCTGACGCTCTCGCGTACAATGCCCGCTGCCCAGTAGGAGACACCGATGACGCGCACCGCCCCTCTTCGCAAACCCCGTGCACGCAGCCAGGCCCGGATCGACTCGATACTCGACGCCGCCCGGACCCTGCTCGCCAGCGAGGGTGTGGCCAGCCTGTCGATCTACAGCGTGGCCGAACGGGCGCAGATTCCACCGTCCTCGGTCTATCACTTCTTCGCCAGTGTCCCGGCCCTGCTGGAAGCCCTGACCGCCGATGTCCACGCGGCGTTTCGCGCCTGCCTGCAAGCGCCCATCGACCACGACCGGCTCGACAACTGGCGGGACCTGTCACGCCTGGTCGAACAACGCATGCTCGACATCTACGGCGAGGATGCGGCGGCCCGCCAGTTGATCCTTGCCCAGCACGGTTTGACGGAAGTCACCCAGGCCGATCGCCAGCACGACATTGAGCTGGGTGACCTGATGCACAAGCTGTTCAATCACCACTTCGAGCTGCCGACCCTGCCCCAGGATGTAGATGTATTCGCCCTGGCCATGGAGCTGGGAGACCGGGTGTACGCCCGTTCGGTGCAGCAGCACGGGCAGATCACCCCGCGCATGGCGGAGGAAGGCATGCGGGTCTTCGATGCCTACCTGAGCCTTTACTTGCCGCCCTACCTGCCCAAGCGCCCAACGCCGCTCTGAGTGCTCACACCTGCCGCAGCAGCAACCTGTCGATGCTGTGATCCGCTGATTTGTGAATGATCAGGTTCGCCCGTTCCCGGGTCGGCAGGATGTTTTCGACGAGATTCTTCAGATTGACCCGGTCCCAGGTATCGGACGCCACCGACAAGGCATCAAGGTCCGAAAGCCCCTTGTACTTGTTGAAATAGGAATCTGCCGCCTGGAAAGCGGTGTTCTTCAAGTAGACAAAGCGCTCCAGGTACCAGGCTTTGATCGCCTCCTCGGACGCATCGACGTAAATGGAGAAGTCGATGAAATCCAGGGAGCTCAGGCCTTGCCCCTGCTCCCCCTGCAACACATTGAGGCCTTCGAGGATGATGATGTCCGGAGCCTCCACCGACTGCGCCTCATCGGCCAGGATGTCGTAGCGGACGTGGGAGTAGATGGGGATCTTCACCGGCTCGCCCTTCCTGCACACAGACTGCAGAAAATCCACGAACAACGGCTCATCGTAGGACTCGGGAAATCCCTTGCGGTGCAGGATATTTTTTTCCTGAAGGGTCGCCAGGGGGAAAAGAAAGGAGTCCGTAGTCACCAGATGCACATTGGGCTTGTCCGGCCAATAGGCCAGAAGGGCCGCCAGGACCCTGGCAAAACTGCTTTTGCCCACCGCGACACTGCCGGAAACACCTATGACATAAGGCGCCTTGAAACCTGCCTGGGGGGCCTTGAGTGACTGTACCTGGGCCGCATGCAAATGCAGCAGGCGCGACAGCGGGAGCAGGATCTGCCTCACCTCCTCGGGCGCCATGGGCTGGGTCGGACTGGTCAGCGTCTCCATCTCGGACGGTGACAGACTCATGGGTTCTGCGGCCCGCAGAGCTGACCAGCGATCGCGATCAAACTCCAGATACCCTACGTTTGGACCCTGCTCTGTTGTCATGTTTGTACTGTTCAGGCCTTGCCGAAAGCAGGGAAAGTATCAAATCTGACCGTTATTTACAGCGTCCATGAAAAAAGCCCCGAAGGACTCGCACCCTTCGGGGCTGTTGCACTGCATCGCTCACAACTTGGCGATCGACACCTCGGTGGATTTCACGAAGGCAATCACCTCGCTGCCGATGGACAGTTCCAGCTCCTTGACCGAGCGGGTGGTGATCACCGAAGTGACAATCCCGGAAGCCGTCTGCACATCGATTTCCGACAGCACATCACCTTCGACGATTTCCTTGATGGTGCCTTTGAACTGATTGCGTACGTTGATGGCTTTAATGGTCATGGTATTTCTCCTGGGGTCGAATATGAGTCGCTGTTTTAAAGAGCCCAGCGCAACTGCGTGGGTAAGGGTGAAACGGGTTCCGGCTCCGGCGGTGAGCCTGGCAGTGACAGCACGCGATTGAGGACTTCGGTTTCCAGGGCCGCCAGGCGATGGGAACCGCGCACCCGCGGGCGTGGCAGCTCGACGTGCAGGTCAAGGCCCACCTCGCCGTCCTCGATCAGGATCACCCGATCGGCAATTGCCACGGCTTCGCTGACATCGTGGGTCACCAGCAATACGGTGAAGCCATGTTGCTGCCACAAACGCTCGATCAACTGCTGCATCTCGATCCGGGTCAGGGCATCCAGTGCTCCCAGCGGCTCGTCCAGCAGCAACAGTCGCGGCTGGTGAATCAGGGCTCGCGCCAAGGCCACCCGCTGCTTCTGGCCACCTGACAGCGCCGCCGGCCATTCATGGGCGCGATCCGCCAGGCCTACCGCCTCAAGGGCTTCCAGGGCCTGGGGCCGCCAGTTGCCCTTGAGACCGAGCCCAACGTTGTCGATGACTTTCTTCCAGGGCAGCAAACGCGCCTCCTGGAACATCAGCCGGGTGTCTTCGATGGCTGCGCTCAAGGGCGCAGAACCGGCCAGCAACTCACCGCCCGAAGGCTGGTCGAGACCGGCCAGCAGGCGCAGCAAGGTGCTTTTGCCGCAACCGCTGCGGCCCACCACAGCCACGAACTGACCGGCAGGAATGTGCAGATCGATTTCCCGCAGCACCTGCCGCGCCCCAAAGGTCTTCTGCAATTTGCGCACGGCCAGGGGAATGCCCCGCAGCAGCCGTGGAGGTTGTTGAGCCGTCATTGGGCATCTCCCCTGGCCACTTGATAGGCCGGATGCCAGCGCAGCCAGACCCGTTCCAGGCCCCGAGCCGCAAGGTCTGCAAGCTTGCCGAGCAGCGCATACATGACGATGGCCAGCACCACCACATCGGTCTGCAGGAACTCCCTGGCGTTCATGGCCAGATAGCCGATGCCGGAGCTGGCGGAGATGGTTTCCGCGACGATCAGGGTCAGCCACATGAAGCCCAGGGCAAAACGCACGCCCACCAGGATCGAGGGCAAGGCTCCCGGCAGGATCACTTGGCGAAACAGCGCAAACCCCGACAAGCCGTAGCTACGGGCCATTTCCACCAGCGCCGGATCGACGTTGCGAATGCCGTGGTATGTGTTGAGGTAGATCGGGAACAGAGTGCCCAGCGCCACCAGGAAAATCTTCGCCGACTCGTCGATGCCGAACCACAGAATCACCAGGGGAATCAGCGCCAAGTGCGGTACGTTGCGGATCATCTGCACCGAGCTGTCCAGCAAGCGCTCACCCCATTTCGACAAGCCGGTGATGAAGCCCAGCACCAGGCCGATACCGCCACCGATGACAAAGCCCAGCCCCGCACGCCAGCCACTGATGGCCAGGTGGGTCCAGATATCACCGCTGCGGACCAGGCTGATCCCGGCTTCGATCACCGCGCTGGGAGCCGGCAGGATGCGGGTCGACAGCCAACCCGCCGACACCGACAGTTGCCACACCGCGAGCAGCAGCAACGGCAGTCCCCAGGGCGCCAGCCGATGCACAATGCGTTGTCCATTCATGGCCGTACCTCAGCTCTGGGACGCGACTTTGGGAAGGATGTCATTGGCGACCATCTCCCCGAACGGGCTGACGTAACCGGCGGCTTCGGGCAGCTTGGGCCGTTCGATATCCAGGTGCGGAAACAGCAACTCGGCCACTCGATAGGACTCTTCCAGGTGTGGATAACCGGAGAAGATGAAGGTATCGATGCCCAGGTCCGCATACTCTTTCATCCGCGCCGCCACGGTAGGGCCATCGCCCACCAGGGCGGTGCCAGCCCCGCCACGCACCAGGCCCACCCCGGCCCAGAGATTGGGGCTGACTTCCAGCTTGTCGCGACGCCCCCCATGCAGGGCCGCCATGCGCTGCTGGCCCACGGAATCGAAGCGCGCCAGGGAAGCCTGGGCCCGAGCGATAGTGTCGTCGTCCAGATGGGAAATCAGGCGCTCGGCAGCCTGCCAGGCCTCGGCATTGGTTTCCCGCACAATCACGTGCAGGCGGATGCCGAAGCGCACGGAGCGTCCGAGCCTGGCTGCCTTGTCCCGCACTTGCTGGATCTTCTCGGCCACGGCGGCCGGTGGCTCGCCCCAGGTCAGGACCATGTCCACCTGCTCGGCGGCCAGGTCCTGGGCGGCTTCCGAAGAGCCACCGAAATACAGCGGCGGGCGCGGTTGCTGCAACGGTGGATAGAGCAGCTTGGCGCCCTTCACGCTGATGTGCTGGCCGTCATAGTCCACGGTTTCGCCTTCCAGCACCCGGCGCCAGATGCGGGTGAACTCCACGGAGGCCTGGTAACGCTCTTCATGGTCGAGGAACAGGCCATCGCCGGCCAGTTCGTCCGGATCACCCCCGGTCACCAGGTTGAACAGCGCCCGGCCACCGGACAAGCGATCCAGGGTTGCCGCCTGACGCGCCGCCACCGTCGGGGAAATGATCCCGGGGCGCAGGGCGACCAGGAACTTCAGACGCTGGGTCACCGGAATCAGCGACGCCGCCACCAACCAGGAATCCTCGCAGGAGCGCCCGGTGGGGATCAGCACCCCGCCAAACCCCAGGCGGTCGGCGGCCTGGGCGATCTGCTGCAGGTAAGCATGATCCACGGCGCGAGCGCCTTCGGCGGTGCCAAGGTAATGGCCGTCGCCGTGGGTGGGCAGAAACCAGAAGATGTTGAGGCTCATGGAGTTGTCTCCTAAGGGGTCGATTTACGGCGCTTTGGCCACGGCGGCAGGGGGCGTCCAGATCACGTCTTTGACGCTCAGCGGCTTGGGAATCAGCTTGAGCTGATAGAAGCTGTCGGCGATTTTCTGCTGCGCGGTGATCACTTCCGGGGTCAGGAAGGCCGCACCGTAGCCCTGGCGTTTCACCGAGGTCAGGGTGATGTCGGTAGACAGGCCCAGCAACGGCGCCACTTGCTGGGTGACCTCCTGCGGGTTGGCCTTGGACCACTCGCCCACGGCCCGCACTTCTTCCACCAGGGTCTTGATCACCTCGGGGTGCTGCTGTGCGTAGGGCTTGGTCGCCAGGTAGAACTGGTGGTTGTCGACGATGCCACTGCCGTCACGCAGCGTGCGTGCCTGCAGTTGCTGCTCGGCTGCCGCCTGGTAGGGGTCCCAGATCACCCAGGCGTCGACGCTGCCACGCTCGAACGCCGCTCGGGCATCGGCCGGAGGCAAGAACACGGTCTGGATGTCGCTGTACTTGAGGCCGGCGTCTTCCAGGGCGCGGACCAGCAGGTAATGAACGTTGGAGCCCTTGTTCAGCACCACTTTCTTGCCCTTGAGGTCCTGCACCGACTTGATCGGCGAGTCCTTGGGCACCAGGATGGCTTCGCTATGGGGCGCCGGTGGTTCGTAGGCCACGTAGAGCAGGTCGGCACCGGCGGCCTGGGCGAACACCGGCGGGGTTTCGCCGGTCACGCCGAAGTCGATGGAACCGACGTTCAGCCCTTCCAGCAACTGCGGACCACCAGGAAACTCGGTCCACTTCACGTCCACGCCCTGCTGCGCCAGGCGCTTTTCCAGAGTGCCCTTGGCCTTGAGCAGCACCAGGGTGCCGTATTTCTGATAACCGATACGCAAGGTCTCGGCTTGAGCTTGAACAATGGCGCCGAAGGACACAGCCGCAGCAAACAGAGCGACCAGACCGCGACGCAAAATGACAGGGCGCATGGCGCTCTCCTTTTTGCTGTGGGGTTGTGGCTGCACCTGCTTGCCCGTTGGCGGGCGAGTAAGGCCAGTACTTCAAATCAGGGGTGTGGCTCAAATGCTCCAGCGAGCACTCAACAGGCGTTCATTCAATACATGCGGGTCCAGCGGTTTGGGGCGACGGGCCATGGCGCTGTGAAACTGCTCCAGAGCCTCTTTCAAACGCAGCTCCAGAGCCTCGGCCAGCTGCGGCTGCACACTGCCTTCGCCATAAGCGATCTGGCTGTCCTCGGCAAAGATGCCCTGGAGCATTTCCTGGGCCTTGAGTGCCGAGAGCACAGGCTTGAGGGCGTAATCCACCGCCAGCATGTGGGCGATGCTGCCGCCTGTGGCCATGGGCAGCACCACCTTGTGGCTCAGTGCGCGTTCCGGCAGCAAATCGAGCAGGGTTTTCAGCGCCCCGGAAAACGACGCCTTGTACACCGGTGTGGCGATCAGCAGGCCGTCGGCCTGTTCAATGTGTTGCAGCAGGTTGATGACCATGGCGCCGTCAAAGCGAGCGTGAAGCAGATCCTCGGCCGGGAAGTCCCGCACCTGGTAACTGACCACTTCCACACCTTGCTGCTGCAACCAGCGCTTGGCCAACTCCAGCAGCACCCCGGAACGGGAGCGTTGGCTGGGACTGCCACCGAGAGAGACCACCAGCATGCAGGGGATTCCTTGAACAAGATAAAGCGATTCGCGGGATGCGATCTCGCCGGACTGAACAGACCTTAACAGCCAATTTATATATCCATAAATCTTATTTATTCATTTGTTTATTCCTTAAATGAATATAAGGAGCGATGATTTCCAGGCAAAAAAATAGGCCGTCGAAACGGCCTTAAAACCCCTGCTTTGTGGTTCTGTTACCTCGGCGTTCTGCGTAGGAACGGGCTTGCCCGCGAAAGGGTCCGCAAGACTTGCACCGGCCTCACCACCGCCTTCGCTGGCAAGCCGGCTCCTACAGCGGTGAGTGGGTCAGCGATTGGGCTGCGGCGTCAGGCGCAGGTAAGGCTTCACTGCGCGATAACCTCTGGGAAAGCGGCGTTTGATCTCTTCCTCGTCCTTGAGCGAGGGCACTATCACCACCTCGTCACCGTCCTGCCAGTTGGCCGGAGTGGCCACTTTGTAGTTGTCGGTGAGTTGCAACGAGTCAATCACCCGGAGAATTTCGTGGAAGTTGCGCCCAGTGCTGGCGGGATAGGTGATGGTCAGGCGAATCTTCTTGTTCGGGTCGATGACGAACAGCGAACGTACGGTCAGCGTGTCGCTGGCATTGGGATGAATCAGGTCATAGAGGTCCGACACTTTGCGATCGGCGTCCGCCAGGATCGGAAAATTGACGATGGTGTGCTGGGTTTCGTTGATGTCTTCGATCCAGCGGTGATGGGAATCCACCGGGTCCACCGACAGGGCAATGGCTTTGACTCCGCGCTGAGCGAACTCGTCCTTGAGCTTGGCGGTGAAACCCAGCTCGGTGGTGCACACCGGCGTGAAGTCTGCGGGGTGGGAAAACAGCACGCCCCAGCTATCGCCCAGCCACTCGTGGAAACGAATCTTGCCGGCACTGGAATCCTGTTCGAAGTCGGGGGCGATGTCGCCCAGTCTGAGGCTCATGGGGTGCTGCTCCTGTGAGTGCGTGATGGAGCTACTCTGCCTGCACCGGAGTTTATTTAAAAAGAATAAATATCGATTTATTCATAACCAAATTGAATATTAAAGATCTCTTCACTGGACGCGCGCGCAGGCGAAGACCACCCTTCTCAACAAGGTTCGAGAAGGCCTTGAGTAGCTGTACAAAGAGGGGGATTCAGGAAGGGCTCACGGGGGTGGGCCTGACTTGAAGCAATACCTCGCCCGGCATTGCGCCGGGCGAGGCTTTATCGCGCTATTACAACAGCGGGATCGAGTAGCTGACGATCAGACGGTTTTCGTCCTGATCGCGCTGGCCCGGGATGTCGTTACGCCACATGGCGTTCTTCCAGGTCAGGCCGAGGTTTTTCAACGGACCTTCCGGAATCACGTAGGCAACGGTCAGGTCGCGTTCCCACTCGGAGCGGCCAGTGGCCGAAACTGTACGTTGAGGAGTGGTAGACCCCACCTTGCCGGATGTATCGATGTTGTCGCCACGCAGGTAAACCACACCTGCGGTCAGACCTGGCAGACCCACTTTGGCGAAATCGTAGGAGTAGCGAGCTTGCCAGGTGCGTTCGCCGGCACGGGCGAATTTCTGGATCTGCATGTCGGTGGTCAGGTAAGCCGACGAGCCGTCACCCTGGTTCAGCCAAGGGAAATCGCTGTCACCGTTGCTGACCTGATAGCCGCCGCCGAAGGTGTGGCCGGAAACCGAGTACAGGAACAAGCCACTGAGCAGACGGTTATCAACCTTGCCCTTGGTGATGCCAGTGCCGTAGTCACCGGTGGTGTAGTAAGCCGAGTCGTGGCCATTGGCACCGTCGTTACGGCTGTTGAAGTAGCGCAGGTCAGACTTCAATACGCCCGGGCCGATAGCCCAGTTGTGCAGCAGGCCCACGAAGTGCTGTTTGTAGAAGTCTTGCAGGTTGCCGTAGTAGTACTGAGCCGTCAGGTCTTTGGTGATTTTGTAGTCACCGCCACCGTAGATGAACTTGTTGCTATCACGGCCTGCTGCTGTGTGAGCATTGGCGCCAGCAATGGACAACTCTTCGTTGTTGCTGGAGTTACGACCTTTGGCGTGCTCGATCTGGCCACCGACCAGAGTCAAATCCTTGATCTCGTTGGTGGTGATCTGGCCGCCCTGGAAGGTTTGCGGCAGCATGCGACCATCGTTGGTCACGATAACCGGCAGTTTTGGCTGCAGGGTGCCCAGCTTCAGTTCGGTCTGCGAGACCTTGGCTTTGGCAGTCAGGCCCAGGCTGGAATAGTTATCAACGGCTTCGCCATTAGACTTGCTTGGGAAGACGGTGCCGCCATAGGAAGTGGAGGTCGCGCCGTTAGTACCGCCGCCCGAGTCCAGCTTGATGCCCAGCAAGCCGATTGCATCCAGACCGAAACCGACGGTGCCTTCGGTGTAACCGGAAGTGAAGTTGAGTTGGAAGCCTTGGCCCCACTCTTCCTGCTTACTCTGAGCGCCCGCAGCTTTGGCATCGCCATCGCGGTTATCGGTATTGATGTAGAAGTTGCGCAGCCCCAAGGTAGCCTTGCTGTCTTCGATGAAACCGGCGGCGCCTGCCTGCTGCGCCAAAACCCCTACGGCCACAGCCAGGGCCAAGGTGGACTTGTTCATGTTTCGCTCCTCTCGTTTCTAATTCTTGTGGTTCCTGGCCCCAGATCGAACGCCCGGGTGCCACAGATGCGCGATTAGCGCCAGACCGTGACCGACAAGTCAATCGTAACTATCTATGTCTACGACCATGGTCTAATCGCAGTGATTTGGTCCATGCAGGGTAATGAATTACTCATAAACCCAAAAAGAATTGTTTAGTCCTTTTTCATACTTTTCAGGAATAACGCTAGCCACTGTAAAGCCGAGAGTCCCGGCCTAGGCACTCGCAAGCTTATTTCTGAAAATTGTTCCCCGATTCAGCCCTTCGAGGTCCCCCCGCGCCAGAGGCGTAAAACGTCATGGAGGATCAAAAAAGCGACGCATCATGGCTAAGAGCCTATCCTCCCGTCAATTTGTTACAGTTTTTGTGTCGAAATGAAATTTTTCTGACATGTGCAGAAAACGACAACGCCTCGATCCTGGGGTCGAGGCGTTGTGTATTGCAGAACGAAAAATAGACTCAGAGGGCCTTTTCGAAGATCTTCGAATTGCGCTGGTAGTTGTACAGCGAGGCCCTGGCCGACGGCAGACGTTCGACGCTGCTGGGCACAAAACCCCGCTCGCGAAACCAGTGGGCGGTGCGGGTAGTGAGGACGAACAAGGTCTTCAGCCCTTGAGCCCGGGCCCGGGTTTCAATCCTTTCCAACAGTTCATCACCGCGCTTGCCATGACGATACTCCGGGTTCACCGCAAGGCAGGCCAGCTCGCCGGCGTCGGAGTCGGCAATCTGGTACAAGGCAGCGCAGGCAATGATCATGCCCTCGCGCTCGACCACGCTGAACTGTTCGATCTCACGCTCCAGCACCTCCCGGGAGCGCCGTACCAGGATGCCCTGTTCTTCCAGTGGGCTGATCAGATCCAACAAACCACCGACATCTTCAATCGCCGCCTCGCGCACCCGCTCGAATTGCTCCTGGGCCACCAGGGTGCCGCCGCCATCACGGGTAAAGAGTTCCGTCAGCAGGGCGCCATCTTCGGCATAACTGACGATGTGGCTACGTCCCACCCCCCCACGACAGGCCTCGGCAGCGGCATCCAGCAGTTCGGCCTGGTAATTGCTGCCCAGGCGCTGCAAGTGCGCCGGAACCTGTTGCGGGCGCAACTCGCGCACCAGCTTGCCGTTTTCATCCAGCAGCCCCGGGTCGGCACCGAACAGCAGCAGCTTGTCGGCCCCCAGATCGATGGCGGCGCGAGTGGCCACGTCCTCGCAAGCCAGGTTGAAGGTCTCGCCAGTGGGCGAATACCCCAAAGGCGACAGCAGCACGATGGAGCGCTCGTCCAGCAGGCGATTGATGCCCTTGCGATCGACCCGACGCACTTCACCGGTGTGGTGGTAGTCGACACCTTCCAGCACGCCGATCGGGCGGGCCGTCACCAGGTTGCCGCTGGCGACCCGCAACCGCGAGCCCTGCATGGGCGAGGAGGCCATGTCCATGGACAGACGCGCCTCGATGGCAATGCGCAACTGGCCCACGGCGTCGATCACGCACTCCAGGGTCGCCGCGTCGGTAATCCGCAGGCCGTGATGGTAATGGGGCGCCAGACCGCGAGCCGCCAGACGGGCTTCGATCTGTGGCCGTGAACCGTGCACCAGCACCAGGCGAACCCCCAGGCTGTGGAGCAGCACCAGGTCGTGGACGATATTGCCGAAGTTGGGGTGTTCAACGCCGTCGCCCGGGAGCATGACCACGAAGGTACAGTCACGGTGAGCGTTGATATAGGGAGACGCGTGGCGGAGCCAATTGACGTATTCGGGCATGAACCTGAGCCTGTAAATAAAAAGCAGCCTATAAAAGGACGAAACGGAAAACGCACAGCGGGCTGATGGTTATCGTCGGAACAGGCTTGGCAACACGCTTACTCTCCTCATGGGTACGGATCAGGACGCCGGTAATTTACTGAAATTGGGCCGGCGTCAGGCAGTAATGTTCAATCAACTCTCGTAGCAACTGCACAGTAGGCTGCAAGCGTGACATTTCGAGGTACTCCCCGGGCTGGTGGGCGCAGGCAATATCACCCGGGCCCAGCACCAGCGTCTCGCAGCCAAGGCGCTGAAGATAAGGCGCTTCAGTGCCAAACGCTACTGCTTCGGCACGATGCCCGGTAAGCCGCTCCGCCACCCGCACCAGCTCAGCGTCCTCGGGCTGCTCGAACGGCGGCACCGCAGGGAACAGCGGCGCATAGTCGATCTGCACTTCATGTCGCTCGGCAATGGGTTGAAGTTTCTGCCGGATCGCCTCGCGCAGCACTTGCGGGTCCATGCCCGGCAAGGGACGCAGGTCGAACTCCAGGGAGCACTGGCCGCAGATGCGGTTGGGGTTGTCGCCACCGTGGATGCAACCGAAGTTCAAGGTCGGTTGCGGCACGCTGAACTGTGGATTGCGGTACTCGCGCTGCCACAGCAGCCGCAACCCACGCAGCTCGCCGATGGCGTCGTGCATGGCCTCCAGAGCGCTACGCCCCAGGCGCGGGTCAGAGGAATGGCCGCTGCGCCCGAGGATATCGATGCGCTCCATCATCACCCCCTTGTGCAGGCGGATTGGCTTGAGGCCCGTGGGCTCGCCGATCACCGCCGCGCGCCCCAGGGGCCGCCCGGCTTCCGCCAGGGCCCGGGCACCGGCCATGGAGCTTTCTTCATCACAGGTCGCGAGGATCAGCAGCGGCTGCTTGAATGGCTGCTCCAGCAACGGTCGCACCGCTTCGATGATCAAGGCGAAAAAGCCCTTCATGTCACAACTGCCCAGACCGACCCAGCGGCCGTCGACCTCGGTCAACTTCAGCGGATCGGTCTGCCATAAAGCGGCATCGAACGGCACCGTATCACTGTGCCCAGCCAGTACCAGGCCACCGGGACCGCTGCCGAAGCTGGCCAGCAGATTGAACTTGCCGGGGCTGACCTGCTGGATATCGCAGGCAAAACCGAGGTCGCCAAGCCAACTGGCCAACAAGTCGATGACCGGACGGTTGGACTGATCCAGCGCCGCTTGAGTGCAACTCACCGACGGCGCGGCGATCAGTGCAGCGAACTGATCTTTCATGGACGGCAATGGCATGAACTGGCTCCGCAGATCCCAAGATAAGGACCATCATAGAGGCATCTCGTGAGAGGAAGGAACCGTCGTGGCGCCTCCGGGCGCCTGGTCCTGTACACTGCACGGCCTTGGCAGCCAACTCTTCCCCCGGCTGCACTCCCGATCCTGGATTTTCCGGCCATGCAGAAAGAAACCGAAATCAAACTCCGCGTCAGCCGCGAAACCCTCGCCGCCCTGCGCGAGCACCCGCTACTGAAAAAACGCAACAAAAGTGGCTGGGAACGCCGTGAGCTGATGAACCAGTACTTCGACACCCCAGAGCGCGATCTGGCCCGGGCCAAAGTCGCCCTGCGCCTGCGTCGTGACGGTGACGCAGTGATCCAGACCCTCAAGACCAGCGGCCAGAGCGTTGCCGGCCTGTCCGAGCGCAACGAGTACGACTGGTCGTTGGCCAAAGCCAAGCTCGACGTGAAAAAACTCGACGGCGAATGCTGGCCCGAAGCCCTGGCCGAACTGGACAAAAAGACCCTCAAGCCGCTGTTCACCACCGACTTTGTCCGTGAGCGCGCGGAACTCGCCTGGGGCCGTGGCAAGGCCAAAGTGGTGATCGAGGCGGCCCTGGACCTGGGCCAGGTGATCGCCGGCAAGCACAAGGAAGAAATCTGCGAGCTGGAGCTGGAACTGCGTGAAGGCGAACCCGCTGCTCTGCTGGAACTGGCGGCGGAGCTGGCCCTCACCCTGCCCCTGATGCCCTGCGACATCAGCAAGGCCGAGCGTGGCTATCGCCTGTTCGATGCCGGTAGCTACTCCTTGAGCCTGCCGGCGCCACAGCTGAGCGCCGAAACCCCGCTGGACGATGCCTTCGCCGCCCTGGCCTGGCACCTGCTGGGCAGCAGCCAGCGCCTGGCCGAACAGTATCGCTTCAACGGTCACTGGCGCCTGCTGCAGGACTGGGTGGATAACCTCGCCGAGCTGCGCGCTCTGGCCAGCAGCCTGGGCCAGGCTGCGCCACGCCAATCCACCGCTGAGCTGCGTAGCGCCCTGGATGCCCTGCTGGAAGACTGGCGTCCGCTGGTACAAGCCGGCCTCGACGATGAAGACGTGCGCAAAGCCGCGCCGGAGCAGTTCATCGAGGAACTGCAGGACGTACGCTGGGGCCTGTTCTCCCTGAACACCTCGCGCTGGCTGCTGGCCCGAGCCTGGACCGCCGAGCGCAACACCCGTGGCAACCGCCAGGGTGCAGCGCAACTGGGCAGCTGGCTGCCACGCCTGCTGGCCGAGGAAGCGACCTCCCTGCAACTGCCGCGCTACCAGCAGCAGCCGGAAGATCTGGCCGAGCAGTTGCCGCGGATCGAACGTATCCAGGCCTGGCTGCACCACGCCCGCGCCGCACTGGACATTCCGGAGCTGGACCGCCTCTACGGTGAACTGAACAAGCTGGCACAACTGGCCAACGAGCCCATTACCGACGAAGCCCTCGATGCCCGCAAGCAACAGGCCATCGCGGTGTTCCAGAACCGCGCCTGGAAAACCCTGCTGCGCATGTAAGCCGCCCCCTTAGCGCAGTACCGGCAGGCTGGTGGTGGACTTGATCTCCGACAGGGCAACGATCGAGTTCACCTCCTGAATGCCGGGCACCATGGACAGTTTCTCGAAGAAAAACCGCTCATAGGCTTCGATGTCCGCGGTCACGATGCGCAGCAGGAAATCCACCGCCCCCATCAGCACATAGCACTCCAGCACCTCCGGAAAACCGCGAATCGCCTCGGTGAACTCGGTGAAGTTGGAGCGTCCGTGGGCGTTGAGCTTGATCTCGGCAAAGATCTGCGTGTTAAGGCCGATCTTCTTGCGATCAAGCAAGGTCACCTGGCCACGGATCACCCCCTCTTCCTTCAAGCGTTGAATCCGCCGCCAGCACGGTGACTGGGACAAGCCCACCTGTTCGGCAATCTGCGCACTGGAAAGTGACGCGTCCTCTTGCAGCAACGCGAGTATCCGGCGGTCGTAGGCGTCCAGCTCGCTATGCATAATAAATTCCCTTATCTATAAAACCTTGAATCAAACAATTCTACTTTCATGAATTCCGCTCAATCTTAGATAAGAAATACCCGAAACCGAATGTAAAAATTTCTCCACTGATCTGGAGACTGCCATGCCCCATCTCGAACCCGCCCCTGGCCAATCATCCCGCGCCGATGTCTGGAACCAGAACAATGTCCACTGTCGCGTGCACTATCAGATGACGGCCGAGGCCGAAGCCGATGTCCTGTGTCGGGTGCTCAACCACTTCGCCCTGCAATTTCTGGTGCCCCAGCGGGTCACGGTGATCCAGCAAGACGCCACGCTGCACATCGACGTGGAACTCGACGGCCTGAGTTGGCACCGGGCTCGGGTGATCGGCGACAAGTTGCGCAACCTGATCAGCGTCTGCTCGGTAGAACTGGAACGGGCAGAGCCGGCGCAACTGCAGGCCGCTGGCTGAGGCCGGAAAAACCCTGCAACCCTTGGCGGGCGGCGGCCCAGACTGGCGGGGCTATTCTTGGCCATTTGTGGTCAGAGACCCGCGTCTGGACAACAGCCCCAAGGAGCCCCCATGGCTGCCGCACACATTGCCCAGGATCACTGGCTGGACCTCAGTGAGCTGCTGCGTGAACTGCTGGCCCAGGGCCGCATCAGCCAGGATGCCGCCGAACAGGCCCTCAGCACCCGACGTCATGGCACCAGCACCCCCTTGCATCCCCTGGAACTGATTGCCAGTCAGCATCTGCCGGACTTGCAGCGTCCCGGCCAGCATCTGGACCTGGACAGCCTCACCGCCTGGCTGGCCCGGCACGCCGGCCAGCCCTACCTGCGCATCGACCCGTTGCAGATCGACGTCGCCAGCATCACCCCGCTGATGTCCTGCGCCTTCGCCCAGCGGCACAAGATCCTCGCCGTGGCGGTGGATGCCCAAAGCGTCACCGTGGCCAGCGCCCAGCCCTATGTCAGCGCCTGGGAGGCCGATCTGGCCCATGTCCTCAAGCGCTCGATCCACCGGGTGGTGGCCAGCCCGGTGGATATCCAGCGCCTGACCCTGGAGTTCTATCGCCTGGCCAAATCGGTCAGCGGGGCCAGCAGCGAGCAAAGGACAAGCGGCCCGGGCAACCTCGAGCATCTGCTCAAGCTCGGGGCCAGCGACCAGGAGCCGGATGCCGACGACGCCCACATCATCAACATCGTCGACTGGCTGTTTCAGTACGCCTTCCAGCAACGGGCCAGCGATATCCATATCGAGCCCCGCCGCGAGCACGGCACCCTGCGCTTTCGCATCGACGGGGTGCTGCACGGCGTCTACCAGTTCCCGCCCCAGGTAACCCTGGCCATCGTCAGCCGCCTCAAGAGCCTGGGACGGATGAACGTCGCGGAAAAACGCAAACCCCAGGACGGCCGGGTCAAGACCCGTACTCCCGAAGGCAGCGAGATCGAGTTGCGGCTCTCGACCCTGCCCACGGTCTTTGGCGAAAAGTTGGTGATGCGCATCTTCGACCCGCAGGTGCTGCTCAAGGATTTCGATCAGCTGGGCTTCGGCGCCGACGACCTGAACCGTTGGCAAGCCATGACCGCGCAGGCCCACGGCATCATCCTGGTGACCGGCCCCACAGGCTCGGGCAAGACCAGCACCCTCTACACCACCTTGAAAAAGCTCGCGAGCCCCGAGATCAACCTGTGCACCATCGAAGACCCGATCGAGATGATCGAGCCGGCGTTCAACCAGATGCAGGTGCAGCACAATATCGACCTGAGCTTTTCCAGCGGCGTGCGTGCGTTGATGCGCCAGGACCCGGACATCATCATGATCGGCGAGATCCGCGACCTGGAGACCGCCGAAATGGCTATCCAGGCTGCACTCACCGGGCACCTGGTGCTCTCCACCCTGCACACCAACGATGCCCCCGGAGCCATCAGCCGCCTACTGGAACTGGGAGTGCCTCACTATCTGATCAAGGCCACCCTGATCGGCGTCATGGCCCAACGCTTGCTGCGTACCCTGTGCCCCCACTGCAAGGCGCCCGCCGCCCTCGCCCCGGATGACTGGCAGAGCCTGACCTCCCCCCGACAATTGCCGTTCCCGCCCCTGAGCAAAAAGGCCGTGGGCTGCGCAGAGTGCCGTGGCACCGGCTATCACGGACGTACCGGCGTCTACGAAATCATGCCCTTGAGTACCCCGCTCAAAGCCCTTGTTCGAGACGACCTCGACCTCGCCGGCCTGCGTCGCCAGGCTTGCGACGACGGCATGCGCAGCCTGCGGCTGGCCGCCGCACAAAAGCTTGCCGATGGCCTGACCAGCCTGGAGGAAGTGCTGCGGGTGACACCTCAAAGCGAAAACCAGTAACCAGGCCCCGCTCGCCCGGAGGCGAACCCCAAGTGCTGGGCTACGCTTTAACCACCGCCAAGACAAGCAGGAAGCCAGGCATGAATATTCGTCACAACATGATCGCCTCCGGGGTTCTCAGCCTGCTGGCCATTGCCCTGGTAGCCGGCATCGGCCTCTGGGGACAGTCACGCCTGGCCAAGGCCCTGCATGACAATGAAGTCAATGCCAGTGCCCTGCGCAATCACCTGGAAGCCGACATGATGCACGACGCCCTGCGGGCCGATGTGCTGGAGGCTCTGAGCAGCGAACCCGGCGACAGCGCGGCCGCAGAGGAAGTGCGCAACAGTCTGCGCGAACACGGCGATTGGTTCCGCAAGGCCCTGGCGGAAAACGCCCGGCTGCCCCTGGCGCCGGATATCCGCGATGCCATCAGCGAGTTGCAGCCGGTCCTGGAAAGCTACATTCATGCGGCCGAAAGCATCGCCGAACAGGCCCTCAAGGACCCCCAGGCCGCGCGCCTGCAAATGCCGGAGTTTTCTCAGCGTTTCAGTGAAGTGGAGGCCCGCAACTCGGCACTGAGCAGCAAGATCGAAGCCGCTACCGCACAGACCAGCGCAGACAGTGAAACCGCCGTACGCCAAGCCGCCTGGTGGCTGATCGGCGGCAGTCTGATTGCCGCCCTGGCCCTGTGCCTCTTGACCCGCCAGTTGCTCATCCGGGTCCTCAAGCCCCTGGAAAAATCCGTCGCCACCGCCCGGGCCATCGCCCAGGGCAACCTGACCATGCCCATCAGTGTCGACAGCCGGGACGAAGCCGGCCAGTTGCAACAGGCCCTTGGCGAAATGCAGGACAACCTGCGGCAGATGATCACCACCATCCGCCATGAGAGCGAGGAGTTGCGGGGGCGTTCCCACAGCCTCAGCGACACCTCGCTGGGCATCGCCGACGGCGCCACCGAGCAGGCCGACGGCGCCACCGACATGGCAGCAGCCATGGAGCAGATGATCAGCAACATTGCCCAGGTCGCCGAGCACGCCCGCAACGCCCAGGGCATTGCCGCCCAGTCCGAGTCCCTGGCCGGCAGCGGCGGCCAGGTGATCCTCGGGGTCGTGGACGGCATGAGCCACATCGCCGAGGCGGTGAACCAGTCGTCCCAGAGCATTACCGCCCTAGGCCAGTCCTCGGAGGAGATCCATTCGATCATCCAGGTGATCAATGGCATCGCCGAGCAGACCAACCTGCTGGCCCTGAATGCCGCCATCGAAGCGGCCCGGGCTGGCGAGGCCGGACGCGGATTCGCCGTGGTCGCCGACGAGGTGCGCAACCTGGCGGCGCGCACCGCGCAATCCACCCGGGAGATCACCGGCATGATCGAGCGCATCCGTGAAACCACCGAGCAAGCAGTGAGCAGCATGCAAACCGGGGTCAGCCGGGTCAGCGACGGGGTGCACATGGCCCAGCAGGCGGGGACTTCGATCAACGAGATTCGCCAGGGTGCCCAACGTTCGGCGCTGATGGTGGAAGAGATTTCCCACACCATCGGCGAGCAGTCCAAGGCCAGCAGCGAAGTGGCGCAACGGGTGGAGATGATCAGTCAGGTAGCCCGGCGCAACAGCCAGGCCATGCGTGAGCTGACCCAAACGGTGGAGCAGATGGAAAACTCTGTGGCGACCCTGCAAACCTCGGTCACCCGCTTCCAGCTTTGAACCTTGCGGCGTGCCCGAATCGCACCGGTGATGTGTGTCCTGATGATGCAAGGACCAAGGTATCCCGGCGCGGGGCCGGGCGCCGCCGTACACTCGTGCTCCTCAAGCCCCTTGAGCAATGACTGAACAGGTGAATGTTATGCAGATCGGAAGCGTACTGTTACTTTTTGTCGGCCTCGCGGTGGCCCTGGTGTTCATGGGGTTCAAGGTCGTGCCCCAAGGCTACCAGTGGACAGTGGAGCGCTTTGGTCGCTACACCAACACCCTCAAGCCGGGGCTGAACATCATCATTCCGGTGATGGACCGCATCGGTCGCAAGATCAACGTCATGGAAAGCGTGCTGGACATTCCCCCTCAGGAAGTCATCACCGCCGACAACGCCACAGTGCAGATCGACGCCGTGTGCTTCTTCCAGGTGGTCAACACCGCCCAGGCGGCCTACGAGGTCAACAACCTTGAGCACGCCATCCGCAACCTGTTGCAGACCAATATCCGTACGGTGCTCGGCTCCATGGAGCTGGATGCGATGCTTAGCCAACGTGACGGCATCAACGAGAAACTGCTGCGAACCGTTGACGAAGCCACCGCGCCCTGGGGGATCAAGATCACCCGTATCGAGATCAAGGACATCAGCCCGCCTGCCGACCTGATGGCGGCCATGTCCGGGCAGATGAAGGCCGAACGGGTCAAGCGCGCCCAGATCCTCGAAGCCGAAGGCCTGCGGGCAGCGGCCATTCTGACCGCCGAAGGCAAGAAGCAGGCGCAGATTCTGGAAGCCGAGGGTGAACGTCAGGCAGCCTTCCTTGAGTCCGAAGCCAGGGAGCGCCAGGCCGAAGCCGAGGCCCGGGCGACCCAGGTGGTATCCGAGGCGATCGCCAGCGGCAACGTCCAGGCGATCAACTACTTCGTCGCGCAAAAGTACATCGATGCCCTGGGCAAACTGGCGTCGGCCAACAACAGCAAGGTGATCCTGATGCCACTGGAGGCCAGCCAGGTGATAGGCGCCGTGGGCGGCATTGGCGAAATCGTCAAGGCCACGTTCGACGGCAAGAAGGTCTGAGGCCCGATCCATGTTGGCATTCCTGTACGCCCTATCGTTCTGGGACTGGCTGGCCCTGGGCACCGTATTGCTGATTCTCGAAGTGTTCGGTGCCGGTGGCTACCTGCTGTGGATCGGCCTGGCGGCTGCCACCGTAGGGGTCCTGACCTTTCTGATTCCCGGCCTGACCTGGGAGGTGCAGTTCCTCCTGTTCGGCCTGCTATCGGTGCTGACCGCCCTGTACTGGTGGCATCGCCAACGCAGTGTGGTGCGCCCCAGCGACCAGCCAAACCTGAACCTGCGCGGGCAGGAGCTGGTCGGCAAGACCTTCGTGGTGCATCAGGCGATCGTTGACGGCCGTGGCCGGATCAAGGTCGCCGATGGGGTGTGGATCGCCAAGGGCGCCGACGCGCCTGTGGGTGCCCGGGTGCGCGTGATTGGCCAGGAAGGCGCCATTCTGCTGGTCGAAAACCTTGACTGATGGGTCACGGAACTCAGCTGGGGTATCTAGAATCAAACGGTGCAGATAACCCCCAGTTGGAGTCACCCATCATGCGTCTGAAAATAGCTGTCGCCACCCTTGCCCTGCTTTCTCTTCCCGTTGGTTCGGCAATGGCCGACACCTTCTGGCGTAACGTCATTTCCTCCGGCGCCACCACCGGCTCCACTTACCTGACCTTCAAGGATCACAAGCTGATCGTCGCCGCCCAGGACGACGCCGGCAGCTTCGTCGCCAGCGAAGGCAGCATTCGCGGCCCGTACCTGGAAGCCGCCATGCAGAAAGTCCGCGCCGACAATCCCGGCCTCAAGGCCACTGACATGGAACTGGCCAACGCGATCCTGGCGAAGAACGCCGTCGCACAGGAGTAAGGATCGTCCCAGGGATGGCTGACAGAAAACGCCGACCTCAGGGTCGGCGTTTTTTTTCGCCCGAATGACACGCTAGGCTCTGCCAGAAGCCCGGGCCACCGCCGCCAGGCCAGCCAGGGCATAGCTCATCATGTGCTCTATCAGGGCCGGCGGGTCCAGCTCCAGGCCGGGCAGTACATTGCGCGCCAACGGCTGATGGGCGATCAGCAGGAACAGGCAGGGCGCGAACACACTGACGGCACTGCGCAACGTGGCCGGGTCTTCCGGCGACAGGTGCATGATTTGGCCGAGAATGGTGCGCACGATCTTCGCCTTGGGGAACGCCTGTTCCTCCAGGACCGCCGGCAGCACCGACGAGGGCGACAGCAGCTCGCGGGTCAGCACTTTCAGTGCCCAGCCCTCGCGCTGATTGTTCAGCCCCTCGATCAGCACAGTGATGATCGCCCGCAGCTTATCTTCGGCACTGTCCTGGCTCTCGCTCAGGCTGATCATGGTCTCGATCCGCACCAGGCGATCGTGAGCTTCGCGCAGCACCGCCCGGTACAGGCCGTCCTTGTTCTCGAAGTGATAGTTGACCGAGGCGTTGTTGGCCTTGGAGTTTTCGCAAATCTGCTTGCTGGTGGTGTTGGCGTACCCCAGCTCGGCAAAGAGCTGGCCAGCCGTTTCCAGGATCTGCTGGCGAGTTGCCTGGCCATCCTGACGCGGCGCACGGGCCGCAGCAGGCGGCGGGGAAGCGGAAACGACCATAGACGCTCTCACTAAGTTAAATTCAAATTTGACTTTTGTTTATGGACTGCTTAGCTACAAAGCGCCAGTTTCTCGTTCAACTCCGCGAGCGGATTGCACGAACGTGGCGGCTACTCGTCAATTCACGCCAAAGGATATCAGCATGGAAGCGCGCATCATGACTCCCTTCACCTACTTCTCACTGCCCATGCAGAAGCTCTTCCTGCGTAACCAGGTGGCCATCCGGAACAAGCCCTACGCCAAGTATTTCCGCTCGGAAATGCGCGTGCCGCTGTCCGCTGTACGCAAGATCCAACAAGGCCCGATGGACCTGAAAGATACCCTGACCCCAAGCGTCGAGGACATCAATCGTCTGCTCGACCCGGACTTCGTCAGTGAGGAGGCCGGCTACGCCCTGCTACCAGGGCCGATGGCTTATGTGCAAAGCCGCAAGTTCTTCCCCGGCTGCACCGCACAGATGTTCAAGTGGTGGTTCATGTGGCACCCGGCGGAATCGGAGCGCTATACCCTGTGGTTCCCCTATGCCCATGTCAGCAACCCCTGCGTGAACGATCAGCGCCTGAGCGACGAGTCCTTGAGCTTCGAGGAGCGGCTATATGGCAACACTTTCTGCGCATCGGAGTATGTCGGCGATCGCCTGATGCACTTGCACATCGATTTTCAGGAACCAGCCAGCCTGGGCCTTGACCCTGATCTGTATCGCGAAGCGAAAATCGACGGCAGCGTCAGTGCCTTGATGAGCCTGGCCGATCACCCAGAGGTGCCGGTGTCATTGATGGTGCATCTGTTCAAGGAGGTGCCGGGCGGCATGTACCTGACCAGCCGTTACTGGGTCGGGTCGCACCCATCGATGGCCCGCTTTCCCGGAGCTGAAAAAGCATCGGCGCTGCTCAAGGAAAGTGGCTTTGGCGAAGCCGAGCTGGAAACCCTGGCCTATGAATTTGCCGTGCACGATATGTGCGAGTTCAATCATCTGGCCAGCTTCCTGCCGGACCTGTATCGGGAGTTCGGCGCGACTTCAGCCTGAAACAACAGCCATTAAGCCCGCACAACTCAAGGGCTTAATGGCTGGCAATGGATCAACGTGGCGTATCAGGACAAACACCGTTGATCAGCAGAGAAGTGAACTCCTCAATGTCCTGTTCCGCGGTCAACTGCTCGGTCAGCAACCGATACCAGCAAAAACCAAAAATCATATCCAGCAGCAATTCGCGGTTGGTGTCCTTGGGGAGCTCGCCATTGCTGATGGCATTTTCCACCAGCTTTTTCGGCAACTCCCTTCTGCGCTCCATGAATTGATCCTTGAGCTGGGTCAATGTTGCTGGATCCAACTGCGCTTCAGCGATGACACAGCGGAAAGCCTCTCCGCATATGGTTTCTCGCCAGACTTTCCAGAGATTGTGTAGCAAAAAGTCGAGATCAGCCTTGAACGAGCCGAGATCAGGAAATTTTCTGACCTGTTCACTCTCGTTTTCATAAACTTCCGCGATCAATGCCGCCTTGTTCGACCACCACCGATAGATCGTTGGCTTGCTGGCACCCGCCCGGCGTGCGACGGACTCGATACTAAGCCCGGAATAACCGCATTCCTTAAGGATTTCGATGGTGGAACTGAGGATGGCTTTATGGGTATGGGGACTTCGCAACGAGCCGATGGAGCTGCGAGATGGGGTACGAGCCACAATAAAAAATCTCCAGGCAGGGCGCTTGACAAACGCAACGCAGGGTATAGGATTCCTCCGAATCGAAATGAAACGGTCCGTTTCGTTTCATTCTTGAAAGAATCATGAACTTCTTGTACCGATCTATCTAGTTTTTAAAGCATCTCATTAGGGTTGAGTAAATCAGGCCCTGCAATTGCGAGTTCCTCGGATTCGAGGCTGCGGCCCGCTTCCCAAAAAGAGACTAGATCGTCTGAAATTATTACTAAACGAAACGTTCCGTATCATAGCATAGAGAGGTTAAGAAAAACAGCTTTCGAGTGGGTTTTCCCCTATTCGGAGTCTGCTGTCCCCCTCCTCTAGGCCGCCGGTTTATGCGGTGTCGCCACGAGACAGGCAGCAAAATTGTTTTCCGTATGTTTCAAGGGTGCTTCTGAGCAGGCACGACCCAGTTTTCTCAAAAAGAATGGAATCAAGAGGAAAATGAACGTGAAAAAAGTAGGCATTGTCAGCTATGGCGCGGGTATTCCAGTATGCCGCCTCAAAGTCCAGGACGTGATCAACGTCTGGAAAAACACCGAGCTCAAGCTGGTCGAGGAAAACCTCGGCGTCACTGAAAGAGCCGTGCTGCAGCCGGATGAAGATGTCATCACCCTCGGTGTGCTGGCGGCGCAACGGGCCCTGGATAAAGTCCCCGGCCATGAGCTCGAAGCCCTGTACCTGGGCACCTGCACCAACCCCTACGACTCGCGAGCCTCGGCTTCGATCATCCTGGAAATGCTCGGCAGCGGTTACGACGCCTATTGCGCCGACGTGCAGTTTGCCGGCAAGTCCGGCACCTCCGCCCTGCAGATCTGCCAGGCCCTGGTGGCCTCCGGCATGACCGGCAGTGCCCTGGCCATCGGCGCCGACACCATCAACCGCAACACCGCGCCGGGCGACCTGACCGAGTCCTATGCTGGAGCCGGCGCTGCCGCCCTGCTGATCGGCAATCAGAACGTCATCGCCGAGTTTGACGGCAGTTTTTCCTGCGCCGCCGATATCGCCGACAACATCCGACCCCAGGGTGATCGCTACATTCGTTCCGGGATGGGCCTGGGCTCGGACAAGAACAGCATCGGCCTGGAAGATCAGACCCGCCGCGCTGCCGAGGGCCTGATGGCCAAGCTGCGTACCAGCGCCGCCGACTATGACTACGTGGTGTTCCAGCAGAACCTGGTGTCCACGCCCTATTCCCTGGGCAAGCACCTGGGCTTCAACACCAAGCAGATCGAACCGGGGATCTACGCCGGCGATGTGGGTGACACTGGCGCCGCCAGCCCGCTGCTCGGCCTGATCAACGTACTGGACCAGGCCCGTCCGGGGCAGAAGATCCTCATGGTGTCCTATGGTTTCGGGGCCGGCAGTGACGCCATTGCCCTGACCGTCACCGACGCCATCGAGCAGTACCAGAAGCACAACACGCCCCTACGCGAACTGCTCGAAGCCAAGACCTATGTCGATTACGGCACCTCCATCAAGTACGAGTTCAAGTACCTGCGGGCTGACTACGCCCTGACCGCCTACCTCTGATTACGCCTGTCTACGCAAGGAGCATGTACATGTGCGCACGTCGTGTTGCAATCGTTTCGGCCGCCTATACGCCGAAGCCCGGAAGTTCACGAGTTCGGCAGACGTTCAAGGAAATGATCGTCGAGTCCGCCTATAAAGCCCTCAAGGACGCCAAGATGCACCCCCGGGAAATCCAGGGGGTCGCCTATGGTTATCACGGTGAAGGCATTTCCGAATATGGCGGCCTGGGGCCGACCATTTCCGACGCCCTGGGCATCAGCCCGGCGCCGACCTTCATGAGCACCGCCAACTGCACCAGCAGCTCGGTGTCGTTCCAGATGGGTCACCAGATGGTCGCGTCCGGTGAGTACGACATCGTCCTGTGCGGCGGTTTCGAGAAGATGACCGATCACTTCAACTACGCCGAGTACATCGGCTCCAGCACTGAATGTGAATACGATTACTTCCTCGGCATCTCCCACACTGACGCCTTCGCCCTGGCCACCGCCGAGTACTTCCAGAAGTTCGGCTACGCCGGTCGCGAGGCTGATGTACTGGCCACATTTGGCCGGCAGATGCGTGTCTATGCCCACAACACCCCGACCGCCACCCGCTATGGCCAGCCGATTCCCACCCTGGAAGCGCTGAAGAACAGCGAAGCCTGCGGTTCGATGCTGGCCTGGGGCGAAGCCAGCGGCTGCGCCATCCTGGTGGCCGAACACCTGGCCCACAAGTACACCGACAAGCCGGTGTTCGTGCGCGGCTGCGCCTACACCGGGGTCTCACACTACTTCGGCACACGCTTCCACAATCCGACCCTGCATCACCCGGGCCTGCCCAAGGACGTGGGCATGGCCGTCTCGGCCAACTCCATCGCCTGCGCGGAAATTGCCTACAAGAAAGCCGGGATCACCGCCAAGGACATCGACGTGGCACAGGTCTACGACCTGCTCGGCGCCGGGCTGATCCAGATGGAATCCATGGGCATCTGCGGCAAGGGCCAGGCCGGCGACTTCGTACTCGAAGGCGGCATCGCCCTGGACGGCCAACTGCCACTGAACACCGACGGCGGCAACATCGGCCGCGGCCACGCCTCGGGCTGCGACGGCATCCTGCACATCACCGAGCTGTTCCGGCAACTGAGGGGCGAATCCGACAACCAGGTCAAGGGCGCACGCATCGGCGTGTCGCAGAACCTTGGCGGTTATGCGGCGCACAACTCAGTGATTGTCCTCTCGAACGACTAAGGAGCCCGGACCATGTCCATGTACCCAGAACAGATCCACAGAATGACCACCGCCAGCATGCTCCGCGAATGGCGCGAGCATGGCGGCAAGTACCGCCTCGAAGGCAGCCAGTGCGAAGAGTGCAACGAGATCTTCTTCCCAAGGCGCACCGTCTGCGGCGCCTGCAATTCCCTGAGCGTGAAGCCTTACCGCTGCAAGCGCACGGGCAAGATCGAAGTCATGGCCCACGCCGAAAACCCGGTCCTGGCCGCCATGGGTTATGGCGAAACCGTGCCGCGCGTCATGGCCATGGTGCGCCTGGATGACGGCCTGGTGATTGCCTCGGAGATCGTCGATGTCTGCGATCCACAGCAGCTGAAAGTCGGCGCGCCAGTGCGCATGGTGATTCGCAAGCATGTGCGCGAAAGCAACTTGGCCTGGCAATACGCTTATAAGTTCGTACTGGATATATAAGTTGTTATTCAAGGTGCCTTTATATAAGGCACCTTGAAGTTAGCCATTAAAATAAAATCCAACTTAAAAGTTACATCAACGGCCGCTTCGCGCCTCGAAGTTGCCTTAAGGTCCTGATTTCCTTTAGGGCCTACATATTCCTGTGCCTATGAACGGGGACTTTCCCCACCCCTTAACTTATTGGCTTACTTAGAGCCAAGGACCCATCATGTCTACTCTTTGCCTCCCACACGTCATGTTTCCGCAACACAAGATCACCCAGCAACAGATGGTTGATCACCTGGAAAACCTGCATGCCGACCATCCGCGCATGGCCTTGGCCAAGCGCATGATCGCCAACACAGAAGTCAACGAGCGCCATCTGGTGCTGCCGATCGACGAACTGGCGGTACACACCGGCTTCACCCACCGCAGCATCGTCTATGAGCGTGAAGCCCGGCAGATGTCGTCGGCGGCGGCGCGCCAGGCCATCGAGAATGCCGGGTTGCAGATCAGCGACATCCGCATGGTGATCGTCACCTCCTGCACCGGTTTCATGATGCCGTCGCTGACCGCGCACCTGATCAACGACCTCGGCCTGCCCAATTCCACCGTGCAACTGCCCATCGCCCAGCTGGGCTGCGTGGCCGGTGCCGCGGCCATCAACCGGGCCAACGATTTCGCCCGGCTCGATGCTCGCAACCATGTGCTGATCGTATCCCTGGAGTTCTCTTCGCTGTGCTATCAGCCAGACGACACCAAGTTGCATGCCTTCATCTCCGCGGCGCTGTTCGGCGATGCGGTGTCGGCCTGCGTGCTGCGCGCCGACGACCAGGCTGGCGGTTTCAAGATCAAGAAGACCGAGTCGTTCTTCCTGCCCAAGAGCGAGCACTACATCAAATATGACGTGAAGGACACCGGCTTCCACTTCACCCTGGACAAGGCGGTGATGAATTCCATCAAGGACGTGGCGCCGGTGATGGAGAAGCTCAACTACGAGACGTTCGAACAGAACTGCGCGCACAACGACTTCTTCATCTTCCACACCGGGGGACGCAAGATCCTCGACGAGTTGGTGATGCACCTGGACCTGGCCTCGAACCGGGTCTCGCAATCGCGCAGCAGCCTCTCGGAAGCCGGCAACATCGCCAGCGTGGTGGTGTTCGACGTGCTCAAGCGGCAGTTCGATTCCAACCTGAATCGAGGCGATATCGGCCTGCTGGCAGCCTTCGGCCCAGGCTTCACTGCGGAAATGGCCGTCGGTGAGTGGACCGCCTGACGGGAAAACCTGCGTCTGTCCGACCTGACGTTGCCGGGCTGTAAGGCAACGTCAGGCCGCACCCTCACGGCGCGCCGCGCCGGGTTCATGGTTTTCAAGGAAGCAGAGCGATGAACGCTGGAATACCAACCACGGCTGCCGACAGCCGTTACGAAAGATCCATGGTGCTGTTGCTGTCACTGAGTTTCGGGCTGGTGGGGCTGGATCGCTTCATCATCCTGCCGCTGTTTCCGGTGATCATGCACGACCTGCAACTGGACTATCAGGACCTGGGCTACCTGTCCGCCGCGCTGGCCTTCACCTGGGGGCTGTCCGCCCTGGGCATGGGCGGCGTGATCGAACGCCTGGGCACCCGCCGCGTGCTGGTGGCCTCGATTGCCGTGCTGTCGCTGCTGTCCGGCTTCTCCGCGCTGGCCACCGGCGTGCTGGGGCTGGTGATCCTGCGCGGGTTGATGGGCATCTGCGAAGGCGCCTTCACCCCGACCAGCATCATTGTCACCAACGAAGTCTCGCGCCCTGACCGACGCGGGCTGAACCTGGGTATCCAGCAGGCGCTGTTCCCGATTCTCGGCCTGTGCCTGGGGCCACTGATCGCCGCCTACCTGCTGCAGCTTTCCGGCTCGTGGCGGGCGGTGTTCGCCATCATTTCCCTGCCGGGCCTGCTACTGGCCGGCTACCTGTGGAAGGTCTACCGGCCGTTGCCGGCGCCCTCCACCGCGGGCCTGCCCGGCAGCGCCGGGCGCAACTGGCTGGCGGCGTTCAAGAGCGGCAACGTCAGCCTGAACATCCTGATCATGTTCTGCATCCTCACCTGTCAGTTCGTGCTCTGCGCCATGCTGCCCAGTTACCTAACCGACCACCTGCACCTGGAAACCCTGTCCATGGCCTTTGTCATTTCGGCTATCGGCCTGGGCGGTTTCATCGGCCAATTGATCATTCCCGGAATGTCCGACCGCCTCGGACGCAAACCGGTGGTATCGGCCTGCTTCATGACCAGCAGCACCCTGGTGGGCCTGCTGATCGTCAGCCCGGCGATTCCCTGGCTGCTGTTTCTGCTGTTGTTCCTGCTGTCGTTTTTCAATTTCAGCCTGATCTGCATGACGGTCGGCCCGCTGACCAGTGAATCCGTGACCCCGGCCCTGCTACCGACGGCGACCGGGATTGTCGTGGGTTTCGGCGAAATTCTCGGGGGCGGGCTGTCCCCGGCCGTGGCCGGGTTTGCCGCCAGCCATTTCGGCCTGCCGTCGATCCTGTACGTGGCCCTGAGCGGCAGCCTGATCGGCTTGCTGATGTCATTTCTGCTCAAGGAAAGTGCCCTCGAACCTCGCCGGACGCGAGCCCCCGAGCCGCTGGCCATTCTCCCCGCCCCCTTGCCCCTGAAGGACTAGAGAATCATGGACGATTACCTGCTGTTGCTGGATGTCTGCCACAAGGAACAGCGCGCCATCGGGCTGTTCGACTTTCACAATGGTCGCAGCATGCATGCCCTGTCCGAACACGGTGGGTTATACGAAACCCTGCATTTCTGCGCCCGCCGGCACCTGGATTGGCGCGAGTACCTGCGCAGCCTGCCAGCCCATCCGCAAAGGTCTCCCGAGGGACACCCGCAAGGGCCGCTGCGTCCGCCACTCAAACCCAGCGACAGCCTGCTGGCCCAGGTCAGCGAGGTCAGCCTGAACACCCCGAACACCCGCCAGGGCTGGTTCTACAAGGGCAACGGCAGCCTGCTCAAGACCGACGGCGAGGCGCTGATGATCCCGTATCACGCCCTGAGCATTTGCAGTCAGCCAGGCGTGTTCTGCGTGTATCTGGTGGACCACTTCAAGCAACTGCGCTTTGTCGGCTTCAGCCTGGGCCATGACATCCATGACCCGCTGCTCAGCCGCCAGGACGCCAGTTCCTGCGCACAATCACGCCTGCGCCAGTGCGCCATCACTCCGGCGCTGATCCTCGGCGAGTTGCAGAGCAGCCTGTCACTCAATGTACGGGTTGAACGCCAGGGCGTGCAGTTGTCCTACCTCAGCTATCGTCTCGATCTGCAGAACTGGTGGGCGATCCGCAAATACTCCCAGGCCTTCCTCGAACAGCATGAGCAGTTCCTGCAACCGGGCATGGTCCACTACGTGTTCCACAGTGCCTGCCGGCGCGAGAGCGAACTGCAGTTGCAACACGGCGACTGGCTGGACCTGGACTGCCCGGAACTGGAACTGGGCCTGAGCAACCAGGTCATCGAAGAAGAGCTGCTGCACCTCTATCCTCTGGACACTCAAGCATCCCGGCGCAACACCCAAGGCAGTCGTCCGACGCGGCTACGCCACCCCTACTGAGGCGAGTTCAGCGATAGGCCTGCACCGGGACGCAGGCGCAGAACAGGTTGCGATCGCCGTAGACGTTGTCCACCCGGTTCACCGCAGGCCAGTACTTGTGGGCCCGGGCATGACCACTGGGCAGCACCGCCTGCTCGATGCTGTAGGGCCGCTCCCAGATCCCGGTGATGTCCGCCAGGGTATGGGGCGCGCCCTTGAGCGGATTGTCCTCGGCCGGCCAATTGCCCTCCTGGACCTGGGCGATCTCGGCACGAATGCTCAGCATGGCCTCGACAAAGCGGTCCAGCTCAGCCTTGGACTCGCTTTCGGTGGGTTCCACCATCAGCGTGCCCGGCACCGGGAAGGACATGGTCGGGGCATGAAAGCCGTAATCCATCAGACGCTTGGCCACATCCTCTTCGGTAATCCCGGTCAGCGCCTTGAGCGGCCGCAGGTCGAGGATGCATTCATGGGCCACTCGGCCATTACGCCCGCTATAGAGCACCGGGAAGGCGCCGCTGAGCTGGGCGGCCAGGTAGTTGGCGGCGAGGATCGCCACCTCGCTGGCATCCGCCAGTTGCGGCCCCATCAGAGCGATGTACATCCAGCTGATGGGCAGGATACTGGCGCTGCCCCAGGGCGCCGCGCTGACCGCGCCATTCTCTGCAAGCGGCCCGTCGATGGGCACCACCGGGTGATTGGCGACAAAGGGCGCCAGATGGGCTCGCACGCCGATCGGCCCCATCCCCGGCCCACCGCCGCCATGGGGAATGCAGAACGTCTTGTGCAGGTTCATGTGCGAGACATCGGCGCCGATGTCCGCAGGCCGAGTCAGGCCCACCTGGGCATTGAGGTTGGCGCCGTCCATGTACACCTGGCCGCCGTGGCTGTGGATAACTTCACAGATCTGGCTGATGCCCTCTTCATAGACGCCATGGGTCGAGGGGTAAGTGGCCATCAGGCAGGACAGCCGATCACCGGCGGCCTGGGCCTTGGCCGTCAGATCCTCCAGGTCGACGTTGCCGGCCTCATCGCATTCGACGATCACCACCTGCATCCCGGCCATTTGTGCCGAGGCCGGGTTGGTGCCATGGGCCGAGGCCGGTATCAGGCAAATGTGCCGCCCGCCTTGCTGGCGGCTCTCGTGGTAACGACGAATGGCCAGCAACCCCGCGTATTCGCCCTGGGCACCGGAGTTGGGCTGCATGCAGATGGCATCGAAGCCGGTGATGGCGCACAACCAACGCTCCAGTTCCTCGATCATCAAGGTGTAGCCGACGGCCTGCTCCCGCGGAGCAAAAGGGTGCAGGTTGGCGAATTCCGGCCAGGTGATGGGGATCATCTCGCTGCTGGCATTGAGCTTCATGGTGCAGGAGCCCAAGGGGATCATCGACTGGTTGAGCGCCAGGTCCTTGTTCTCCAGTTGTTTGAGGTAGCGCAGCATCTGGGTTTCGCTGTGATGGGCGCTGAACACCGGATGGGTCAGGTAGGGGCTGCGGCGCAACAGGCTGTCAGGAAGACCCGAGGCCAGCACCTCGGCATCCAGTTCGGCGACGTCCAATCCATGGTCCGCGCCGAGAAACACGTCCAGCAGCCGGGCCACGGTGGTTTCGTCACAGGTTTCATCGAGGCTCAGGCCCAACTGGCCACGGCCGAGAATCCGCAGGTTGATCTGCAGCGCCTTGGCGCTCTCGATGATCGCGGTCTGGCTGCCGCCCACCTCCAGGGTCAGGGTGTCGAAAAAGTGCCGGTTGACCCGCGTTATGCCGTGGCGCTCAAGGCCCGCAGCGAGGATGCAGGTCAATCGATGCACCCGCTGGGCAATGCGCTTGAGGCCAGCCGGACCGTGATAGACCGCATAGAAGCTGGCGATGTTGGCCAACAACACCTGGGCGGTGCAGATGTTGGAGTTGGCCTTCTCGCGACGGATATGCTGCTCGCGGGTTTGCAGGGCCATGCGCAAGGCCACCTGCCCCCGGGCATCCTTGGACACGCCGATGATGCGCCCGGGCATCGCCCGCTTGTACTCGTCGCGACAAGCGAAAAACGCTGCATGAGGACCGCCGTAGCCCATGGGCACGCCGAAGCGCTGGGAGGAGCCCAGGACCACATCGGCCCCCAGCTCGCCGGGCGGGGTCAGTACCAACAGGCTGAGCAGATCGGTGGCCACACAGGCCAGGGCCTGCTGGGCATGCAACTGATCGATCAACGGCCGCAGGTCGCGGATCTCGCCGTGGGTATCCGGATACTGCAACAGCGCGCCAAACACCTGATGCGCGGGCAAGTTATCCACAGCATCGACCATCACCTCGAAACCGAACCCCTCGGCCCGGGTGCGCACCACGGAGATGGTCTGGGGATGGCAGTGTTCATCGACAAAAAACAGATTGCTCCTGGACTTGGCCACGCGCTTGGCCAGGGCCATGGCTTCGGCCGCTGCGGTGGCCTCGTCCAGCAAGGAGGCGTTGGCAAGATCGAGGCCGGTGAGGTCGATGGTCATCTGCTGGAAATTCAGCAGGGCTTCGAGTCGGCCCTGGGCGATTTCCGGTTGGTAGGGCGTGTAGGCGGTGTACCAACCGGGGTTTTCCAACACGTTGCGCAGGATCACCGTCGGCGTCAGGGTGCCGTGGTAACCCATGCCGATCAGGCTGGTCCAGACCTGATTCTGCGCGGCATACCCCTTGAGCTTGACCAGGGCCGCCTGCTCATCCAGCGCCGGTGGCAGGTCCAGGGCGCGATTGAGGCGGATGCCCGGCGGCACCGTCTGCTCGATCAGCTCGATCCGACTCCCCAGCCCGAGGCTGGCGAGCATCGCCTGCTGCTCCTCGGCATCGGGCCCCAGGTGCCGGTGGAGAAATGCGTTGGGCTCGCGTAACTGGCTCAGGGATGGCGACGGGGACATGGCAGGCTCTCTCCGATAAGCGGCGCTCAGCGTCGGTGCAACAGGGTGCCAAGCAGCATAGCAGCCGATTCTGCGCGTCGACGCGCTGGCATCCCGAGGCAATCGGTACCATCATGCAGGGCGTCCGCGCGCCAGCCCCGGTGCGCCGCAACCCCTGCTCTCATCGTCCGCTTATCGGGTGCCCCATCGTCATGAGCCAACCGCCTTTCCTGCCGTTCTCCAAACCCACCATCGATGAATCCACCATCGCCGCCGTCGGCGAAGTGCTGCGTTCGGGCTGGATCACCAGCGGCCCCAAGGTCCAGGCGTTCGAAGCCCAGCTCTCGGAGTTCTTCGGCGGACGCACCGTGCGTACCTTCAACTCCGGCACCTGCACCATGGAGATCGCCTTGCGCATCGCCGGCATCGGCCCTGGAGATGAAGTCATCACCACGCCGATTTCCTGGGTGGCCACCGCCAACGTGATTCTCGAAGTGGGTGCCACGCCGGTGTTCGCCGACATTGATCCGATCACCCGCAACATCGACCTGGCCCAGGTGGAAGCTGCTATTACGCCACGCACCAAAGCCATCATCCCGGTGTTCCTGGCCGGCTTGCCGGTGGACATGACTCGCCTGTACGCCCTGGCCAAGAAACACGACCTGCGGTTGGTGGAAGACGCGGCCCAGGCCCTGGGTTCCAGCTGGAATGGCCAACGCATCGGCGCCGGTGGCGACTTCGTGTCCTTCAGCTTCCAGGCCAACAAGAACGTCACCTCCTCCGAGGGCGGCTGCCTGGTACTCAATACCCCTGAAGAAGTGCGCCTGGCCGAGAAGTACCGCCTGCAAGGGGTCACCCGCAACGGCTTCGACGGTCTGGATGTGGATGTACTGGGGGGCAAGTTCAACATGACCGACGTCGCCGCTGCCATCGGCCTGGGGCAGTTTGCCCATATCGAGGCAATCACCGCCCACCGCCGCGAGCTGGCCCGACATTACTTCGAGTGCTTTGGCAGCGACTTCGAAACTCGCTATGGCGCCCAACTACCGCCGGCGGACTTCAGCAACAGCAACTGGCACCTGTTCCAGCTGGTACTGCCGGAGCGCAAGGACGGCAAGCCGGCTCGCGCCGTCTTCATGGAGCAGATGCAGGAACGGGGCATCGGCATCGGCTATCACTATCCGCCGATTCACTTGCTGAGCCTGTACCGCGAGCGCGGCTTCAAGGAGGGAATGTTCCCGGTGGCGGAACGGGTCGGTCGGTTGATCGTCTCGTTGCCGATGTTCACTGCCATGAGCAAGGCCGACGTGGAACGTGCGGTGGCGGCGGTGAAAGAGGTGTTGCAGGCTTAAAGGGCCTTCGCGAGCAAGCTCGCTCCTGCACAACGGGAGCGGGCCTGCTTGCAGGAGCGACTTACTCGCCGATGGCGGCCTTGTAGCCGGCGGCGTCCAGCAGTTTCTCCAGATCGGCCGGGTTGCTTGGCTTGAGCTTGAAGATCCAGGCGCCGTAGGGGTCGCTGTTGAGCAGCTCGGGGCTGGCGCTCAGCTCTTCGTTGACGGCGATCACTTCACCGGCCACCGGGGCATAGATGTCGGAAGCGGCCTTGACCGATTCCACCACGCCCGCCTGGTCCCCTGCGCCAAACACGTTGCCAACTTCCGTCAGCTCGACGAATACCACATCGCCCAAGGCTTCCTGGGCGTGGTCGCTAATACCCACGGTCACACTGCCGTCAGCTTCCAGACGGGCCCATTCGTGACTATCGGCAAAACGCAGGTGGGCAGGGATATCGCTCATGTTCTGTGTCCTCAAAAAGAAGTGTCAGCGGCGCAATGCCGGCTGGAAATAGTTAGATCAAGGTCTTGCCGTGGCGCACGAAGGTCGGTTTGACCACCCGGACCGGGTACCACTTGCCGCGGATTTCCACTTCGGCACGGTCAGCGGTGGCCATCGGCACCCGCGCCAGTGCGATCGATTTACTCAGCGTAGGGGAGAAACTACCACTGGTGATCTCACCTTCGCCAACATCGGCGATGCGAACCACTTGATGCGCGCGCAAAACCCCACGCTCTTCCAGTACCAACCCCACCAGTTTCTGCTTCACCCCGGACGCTCGCTCAGCCTCCAGAGCGGTACGACCGATGAATTTGCGTGACGACGGCTCCCAGGCAATGCTCCAGGCCATGTTCGCCGCCAAGGGCGAAACATCCTGGTGAATATCCTGGCCGTAGAGGTTCATGCCGGCTTCCAGGCGCAGGGTATCCCGGGCGCCCAGGCCGATGGGCGAGATCCCCGCTCCCACCAGATCGTTGAAAAAGGCCGGCGCCTGATCGGCGGGCAGGACGATTTCCAGTCCATCCTCACCGGTGTAACCGGTGCGGGCGATGAACCAGTCACCGTCGGTGCCGGCTTCGAAAGGCTTGAGCTGTTGAATCAGGGCGCCACGGGACTGGGTCACCAGCTCGGCGATCTTGTGCCGGGCCTGAGGTCCCTGGATCGCCAGCATGGCCAGCTCCGGTCGCTCGCGCAGTTGCACCTGGAACTCACCCAACTGCGCCTGCATCCAGGCCAGGTCCTGATCCCGGGTGGCGGCGTTGAGCGCGAGGCGATAAGCGTCCTCGAGGCGGTAGACGATCATGTCGTCGACGATGCCGCCGCGCTCATTGAGCATGGTGCTGTACAAGGCCTGGCCAGGGTGCTGCAAACGTTCGACATCATTGGCCAGCAAGTGCTGGAGCCAGGCCTTGGCCTGGGCGCCGCTGACATCGATCACGGTCATGTGCGATACATCGAACACACCGCAATCACGTCGCACCTGATGGTGCTCCTCGACCTGCGAGCCGTAATGCAAAGGCATATCCCAACCGCCAAAATCGACCATTTTCGCGCCGAGGGCGAGATGCAGGTCATACAGAGGCGTACGCTGTCCCATGGGTTTCTCCTTCCGGGCGTGGCGAGGGTGCGGACTGGCGCTGCTAGGGTGAAAGCCTTGAAATAGATGGCTTGCAGCCGATTTCAGCGTCCCGGCCAAACAACAGGCCGCACCGAATGCCGCGCATTGTAGCCGCAAGGTGGAAGGCTGGCACCTAACCGATTCGATGGGCCGAGCGACGAATCAGGCCAATCACCGGCAGCAGCCCCACCAGCACCAGGGTCAGCGCCGGCAACGAGGCCCGGGCCCACTCCCCTTCGCTGGTCATCTCGAAGATCCGCACCGCCAGCGTGTCCCAGCCGAACGGGCGCATCAGCAAGGTGGCGGGCATTTCCTTGAGCACATCGACGAACACCAGCAAGGCCGCGCTCAGGGTCCCGGGCAGCAACAGCGGTAGATACACTTTGAAAAACAGTCGCGGCCCACCCACCCCCAGGCTGCGCGCGGCTTCGGGCAGCGACGGGCGAATCCGTTCCAGGCTGTTTTCCAGCGGTCCGTAGGCCACCGCGATAAAACGCACCAGGTAGGCCAGCAACAAGGCGGACAGGCTACCCAGCAACAGCGGCTTGCCGGGCCCGCCCAACCAGCCGGACAACGGAATCACCAGTTCCCGGTCCAGATAGCTGAAGGCCAGCATGATCGATACCGCCAGCACCGAGCCGGGCAAGGCGTAACCGAGATTGGCCAGGCTAACCCCGGCGCGGATGCCTCGGGTCGGCGCCAAGCGTCGGGCGAATGCCAGCAGCAAAGCCACGCTGACGGTGATCAGCGCCGCCATGCCTCCCAGGTACAGGGTGTGGACAATCAGCCCGGCATAGCGCTCATCCAGGTCGAAGCGCCCGCGCTGCCAGAACCACACCAGCAATTGCAGCAGCGGGATCACGAAGGCACAGGCAAATACCAGCAGGCACCAGCCCGTAGCCGCCATGGCCTTGAGCCCAGACAGGTGGTACAGCGCCTTGCCCCGGGGCCGTTCGTTGCCGGTGCGACTGGCGCCGCGGGCGCGTCGCTCGCCGTACAGCACCAGCATCACCGCCAGTAGCAACAGGCTGGCCAGTTGCGCGGCACTGGATAGACTGAAAAACCCGTACCAGGTCTTGTAGATAGCGGTAGTGAAGGTGTCGAAGTTGAACACCGACACCGCGCCGAAATCCGCCAGGGTCTCCATCAGTGCCAGGGCGACCCCAGCGCCGATGGCCGGCCGCGCCATCGGCAGCGCCACGCGCCAAAAAGCCTGCCAGGGCGACTGCCCAAGCACCCGAGCGGCCTCCATCAACCCTTTGCCCTGGGCCAGGAAAGCGTTGCGTGCCAACAGGTAGACGTAGGGATAGAACACCAGCACCAGCACCAGGATCACGCCGCCGGTGGAGCGCACTCTCGGTAGCCGCAAGCCTGTGCCGAACCATTCCCGCAGCAGACTTTGCACCGGTCCGGAAAAATCCAGCAGGCCGACGAAGACAAAGGCCAGTACATAGGCCGGGATCGCGAAGGGCAGCATCAGCGCCCAATCCAGCCAGCGCCGCCCGGGAAACTCGCAGAGGCTGGTGAGCCAGGCCAGGCTCACCCCCAGCAGCGTGACGCCAACGCCGACCCCGAACACCAGGGTCAGGGTGTTGCTCAACAGACGCGGCATCTGCGTGTCCCACAGGTGGGACCAGATCTGCTGGTCGACGGCCTGCCAGGACAGCAGCAGCACACTCAGCGGCAACAGGACCAGGGCCGCTACGGCGAAGACCAGGGGATACCAGCGACGTTGGGCAGGATGGGCCACAAAGAACTCTCGGGCAGGTGGAACGTACAAGGGGAAGCGGCGGCGCCATCGCGGGCAAGCCCGCTCCTATGGCAGGCCGTTAAACAAAACGCCCCGCAAAAGCGGGGCGCAGTATAACGGCAGTCTCAGTTCCAGCCAGCGCGGTCCATCAAGCGAATGGCCTCGGCCTGGCGCTTGCCGGCGATCTCAACCGGCAGGGTATCGGCCACGAACTTGCCCCAGCTGGCCACTTCCGCAGAAGGCGCCACCGCCGGGTTGGCCGGGAACTCCTGGTTGACGTCGGCAAAGATCTTCTGCGCTTCAGGCGTGGTCATCCACTCCACCAGCGCCTTGGCCGCCTCCGGATGCGGCGCGTACTTGGTCAGGCCAATACCCGACAGGTTGACGTGCACCCCGCGATCGCCCTGGTTCGGCCAGAACAGTTTTACCGCCAGGTCGGGCTTCTGCTTGTGCAGGCGGCCGTAATAGTAGGTGTTGACGATGCCAACGTCGCATTGGCCGGCGTTGATCGCATCCAGCACCGCGATGTCATCGGAGAACACATCGGTGGACAGGTTGTTGACCCAGCCCTTGATGATCTCTTCGGTCTTCGCCGCGCCGTGGGTTTCGATCAGGGTGGCAGTCAGCGACTGGTTGTAGACCTTCTTCGCGCTACGCAGGCACAGACGGCCTTCCCACTGCTTGTCGGCCAGGGCCTCATAGGTGGTCAGTTCGGAAGGTTTGACCCGCTCGGTGGAGTAGGCCAGGGTCCGCGCCCGCAGGCTCAGGCCGGTCCAGGCGTGGTTGGAAGAGCGGTATTGCAGAGGGATGTTGCTGTCGATGACCTTGGAGGTGAACGGTTGCAGGATGCCCATCTGCTCGGCCTGCCAGAGGTTGCCGGCGTCCACGGTGAGCAGCAGGTCGGCGGTGGCGTTTTCGCCCTCGGCCTTGATCCGCTGCATCAGCGGCGCTTCCTTGTCGGTGATGAACTTGATCTTCACCCCGGTCTTCTGGGTGTAGGCATCGAACACCGGCTTGATCAGCTCATCGATACGCGAGGAGTAGACCACGACTTCATCGGCAGCATGGGCGGCGGTGCCGATGAAAGTGAGTGCCAGGGCGGTCAGTAGACGCTTCGGTGCCAACATGGGAGCAGTCTCTCGATTATAAAATGAGGCGAAATGATAAGGACTCCCATTTGCCTTCTCAACCGAACCTGGCGTCGAGGCGTTACCAGATGTTGCGTAGGGTCGTCCGCCAGGAAGCTTCGCCGGCCAGCCGGCGCCTACGCTTGGGCCAGCTCCGGTAGATCGCCGCTCAGGCCCAGTGCCTGACGCACGAACAGCGCCTTGGCCTCGGGCATCTGGTCGACCATCTTCAGGCCAGTGTTGCGCAGCCAGCGCAGCGGCAACGGATCGGCCTGGAACAGCCGCTCGAAGCCTTCCATGGCCGCCATCAGCGCCAGGTTGTGGGGCATGCGCCGACGCTCGAAACGGCTCAGTACCTTGACCTCGGCCAAGCGCTCGCCACGGCTGGCCGCTTGCAGCAGCACTTCGGCCAGCACCGCGGCATCGAGGAAACCCAGGTTGACCCCCTGTCCCGCCAGCGGATGAATGGTATGGGCGGCGTCGCCGATCAGGGCCAGGCCTTCGGCCACGTAGCGCTTGGCGTGGCGCTGGCGGAGCGGCACGCAAAGCCGAGGGTCGGCGCTGAGCACTGTGCCCAGGCGACCTTCGAAGGCGCGCTCCAGCTCAGCGCAAAACGCGGCGTCATCCAGGGCCATCAAGCGCTCGGCCTCGGTGGGCGTGGTGGACCAGACGATGGAGCACCAGTCGTGCTGCCCGTCCCGTACCAATGGCAGAAACGCCAACGGGCCGGTGTCGGTGAATCGCTGCCAGGCGGTCAATTGATGGGGCTGGCTGCTGCGCACACTGGTGACGATGGCGTGATGCAGGTAATCCCATTCCCGGGTGGCGCAGCCGGCCAGGCGACGCACGGCCGAGTTGGCGCCATCGGCGGCGATGACCAGGGGTGCCCGCAGGACCCGGCCGTCCGCCAGGGTCAGCAACCAGTCATCGCCGGAGCGGCGCATCTGCTCCAGGCGGGCATTGGCCAACAAACCGATGTCGCACTCGTGCAAACGCTCAAGCAAGGCATCCTGAACCACGCGGTTCTCGACGATATGCCCCAACACCTCGGCATGCACGCTGGAGGCCGAGAAGTGGATCTGCCCGGTGCCGCTGCCATCCCAGACCTGCATGTCGCAGTAGGGGCTGCTGCGCCGTGCGGCAATACCGTCCCAGGCGCCAAGGCGCTGCAGAATCCGCTGGCTGGCGGCCGACAAGGCACTGACCCGGGGTTCGAACGGTGACTCGGCGTCGAAGGGTTTGACACTCAGGGAGCCGCCATCGAGCAGCAGCACTTCCAGGCCGCTGCCCTGCAACGCCAACGCCAAGGCACTGCCGACCATTCCGGCTCCGACAATCAGCACATCTGCGCGCATTTCCATGCTTTAGGCCTGTCTCGCTTGCGGCTTGAGCCGCACATAAAGGGTTTTATCGACCCGCGCCACCAGGGTGCCGGAGTCGTCATGAATCTCTACCTGCAACTGCGGCAGGTACTTCTCGCCCGTTGCGGTCTGCTGGCGCACTTCGTCGAGCAGCGCCTGGTCAATGCTGAACCGAGCAAACACCGGCCCCTTGCCCGGGGCGATGAAGTCGATGGCCGCGGCCTTGTCCCAGACGATGTAGTCGCGTCCCAGGTTCTCCATCAGCATCAGCATGAAAAACGGGTCCACCATCGAATACAGGCTGCCACCGAACTGGGTGCCGACATAGTTGCGGTTGTACCAGCCCAGCCCCATGGAGACCTGGACTTCGCGGAAATCCGCGCTGATCTGGCGAATCCGCACACCTGCCCCCAGATAGGGCGGATACAGGTTCATCACCCAGCGCAGCAAGCGTGCCTTGCCGACACGTCGAGTCAGCCACTCACGCATCCGGACGAGTGCCCAGGCCCATGGCCTGGCGCGCGAACCAGCGCTTGGCCGGGGGCAGCAGGTCCAGTCCGAGCAAGCCAAGATTGCGCCCCACCGACAGCAGCGGCAGCTTGCTGCCGAACAGCCGCGTGACCTGATCGGAGAAACCCACAGTCAGGCTCTGGTCCAGGCGCTGGCGCTCGCGATAAGCCTGCAGCACGGCAAAATCGCCCGGCAGCTGCTCGCTGGCCAGCAAGGCATCCGCCAGGGCCTGGGCATCACGCAGCGACAGGTTGAAGCCCTGTCCGGCAATCGGATGCAGGCTGTGGGCGGCATTGCCCAGCACCACCAGATGGGAGCGCACCTGCTCTTCGGCTTCTACCAGGGACAGCGGATACAAATGCCGCGCCCCCACTTGTTTCAAGGTGCCCAGGCGGTAACCGAACACGCCCTGCAACTCACTGAGGAAACTCCGGTCATCCAGGTCGGCCAGACGCTGAGCGTCCATGCCCTGGCGGGTCCAGATCAGCGCGCAGCGATTTTCCGGCAATGGCAGCAACGCCATCGGCCCGTCATCGGTGAAGCGCTCGAAGGCCATGCCGTTGTGGGCTTCGCTGGGGGTGATGTTGGCAATCAGCGCGCTCTGGTTATAGGGGCGATTCTTGACCCCGATACCCAATTGTTCGCGCAGGCCGGAGCGGCCACCGTCGGCGAGCACCGCGAGGTCGCATTCCAGTGTGGTTTCGTCATTCAGGGTCAGGCGATAACCGCCTTCCAGAGGCTCCAGGCGAGTGACCTCCGCCGGACAGCGCCAGCTGATCACGTCCTTGTCCAGTCCTTGCCAAAGGCATTGACCGAGCCAGGCGTTTTCCACCACATAACCCAGGGCCGGAACCCCTTCTTCCATGGCCGACAGGCGCGCAGTGGAAAACCGCCCACGGTCGGACACATGAATCTGCTTGATCGGCTCGGCGCGCCGGGAGATCGCTTGCCACAAGCCCAGGCGCTGGTAGATCTGTCGGGCGCCAAAGGACAGTGCCGAAGAACGCGCATCGTAGCTGGGCTGGAAGCTGTCGCCGGGGGCGAAGGGTTCGATCAGCACGATCTTCCAGCCCCGGGCCTTGGCTCCGGCCTGCAGGGCCAGGGCCAGGCTTGCGCCGACCAGGCCGCCACCGATGATGGCCAGATTGACCCGGCTCATGAGGCCTGAACTCGGGCTGCTGCCATCAGCGCCTCGATCTCGGCGACGCTTTTCGGCACGCCGCTTGTCAGAATTTCACAGCCCTGCTTGGTCACTACCACGTCGTCCTCGATGCGCACGCCAATGCCGCGCCACTTCTTCGCCACTTGCTGGTTGTCCGGGGAGATGTAGATGCCCGGCTCCACGGTCAGCGCCATGCCGACCTCCAACACCCGCCACTCGCCGCCGACCTTGTATTCGCCGACATCGTGTACATCCATGCCCAGCCAGTGCCCGGCGCGGTGCATGTAAAACGTCTTGTAAGCCTCACTGGCAATCAGCTCGTCGACTGCGCCTTCCAACAGACCCAACTTCACCAGACCGGCGGTGATCACCCGGACCGTTGCCTCATGGGCCTGGTTCCAGTGCTTGTTCGGGGCGATCTCGGCAAACGCCGCTTCCTGGGCCGCCAGCACCAGTTCGTAGATCGCCTTCTGCTCGGGCGAGAACTTACCGTTGACCGGCCAGGTCCGGGTGATATCACTGGCATAGCAGTCGATTTCACAACCGGCGTCGATCAACACCAGATCACCGTCCTTGAGCAGGGCGTCATTCTGTTGGTAGTGCAGGATGCAGCTGTTGCGCCCGGCCGCGACGATGGAACCATAAGCCGGCATCTTCGCCCCGCCCTTGCGGAACTCGTAGTCCAGCTCGGCTTCCAGACTGAACTCGTGCAATCCGGGGCGACTGGCCTGCATGGCCCGGATATGGGCCTGGGCGGAAATCCGTGCGGCTTCGCGCATCACCTTCACTTCCGCCGCCGATTTATACAGGCGCATGTCGTGCAGCAGATGATCCAGGGCAACGAATTCGTTCGGCGGCTGGGCGCCGAGGTGCGCTTTAGAGCGGATCACGTTGATCCAGTCCATCAGGTGGCGATCGAACTCGGGGTTGCTGCCCATGGCCGAATAGACCCGGTCACGACCTTCGATCAGCCCCGGGAGAATGTCGTCGATATCAGTGATGGGAAACGCATCGTCCGCACCGTAGTCACGGATCGCGCCTTCCTGGCCAGCCCGCAGGCCATCCCACAGCTCCCGCTCGGCATTGCGCTCACGGCAGAACAGCACGTACTCGCCATGCTCGCGACCGGGCATCAGCACGATCACGGCCTGGGGCTCGGGAAAACCGCTGAGGTATTGGAAATCGCTGTCCTGGCGGTAGACGTGCTCCACATCGCGGTTGCGAATGGCCACGGCCGCCGCCGGCAGGATCGCGATGCTGTTGGGCTCCATCTGCGCCATGAGCGCCTTGCGGCGACGGCTGTATTCCGCTCTAGGGATATGAATCATGGGCAGATGCAGTTCCCTGTCAGTCAGTGCAGAGAAGGCTTGGCAGCCGGTGCAACGGTCTTGTTGGTTTCGGTGAACAGCAGCAATGGCGCGACCCGCAGGTACTCCATCACTTCCATGTAGTCGCTTTCACCGTCGTCGGACTCTTCCAGCGCATCCTGTACCTGAGCGATGGCTGCAAGGTCCTGCAACACTTCCGTGGCCTCGACGCTCAGGGCGCTGCTGTCACGGGAGTTGAGGCCGAAACCGGCGAGGAAACCCTGGCACCACTGGCCCAGGGCCGCGGCACGTTCGGTCAATGGCGCGTCGTCGCTGGGCAGCAGCAGGACCACGGTCATGTCGTCGCTGGTGAGCTCGCCCTTGACCATTTCCTGCAGGCCGATCAGGGCGTTGCGCACATTTTCTTGTGGCTCGCCTTCGAGCAGCTCGGAAGCGTCCACCAGCCAGCCGTCGACCTCGAAGCCGGCGCCAGCGCAGCTACGGCCCAGCAACAGGCCGTGCAATTCGGCAGGAGAAACAGGATGACCGCTGCTGCTGAGCAGGGTGGCGAAGGCGTTGTACGGGGAATTCTGAATGGGCATGGGCAGCTAGGCGCCAAGCGGCGCAATGTCTAGAATGAAGGCCTTGTATCGTAGGGCGTGTCATCATTCATTGCCAGCGCCGCGTTGCGCCTTGCGCCCCGTTACAGCGGTCCGCGGGGCCTGGGGCGACGGACAGATTGCCGACCGACAGCACCCGATGCGCCAGGACTGATCGGGCCGTCCAGGCGCTGCCCAGCCAGTTGCCACTCATCAGACCAACTTCAGTGGGACACAATGGAAGACACCGACCTGCACGCACTGATGGCCAGACTCGAACTGCTTATTACCCGGGTCGAGCAACTAAAGAGTCAAAACGCACTCTTATTAGCTCAGGAAAAGACCTGGCGCGAGGAACGCGCGCACCTCATTGAAAAAAACGAAATCGCCCGGCGTAAGGTCGAATCGATGATTTCGCGCCTCAAGGCCCTGGAGCAAGACTCATGAGTTCAAGCAATAGCGTTACCGTGCAGATCCTCGACAAAGAGTATTCGATCATCTGCCCCCAGGAAGAGCGCAGCAATCTGGTGAGCGCAGCCCGTTACCTGGACGGCAAGATGCGCGAGATCCGTAGCAGCGGCAAAGTCATCGGTGCCGATCGCATCGCGGTCATGGCCGCGCTGAACATCACCCACGATCTGCTGCACCGCCAGGAGCGTCCGGATGTGCAGGCCAGCGCCACCACTCGCGAACAAGTGCGCGATCTTCTGGAGCGCGTCGACCTGGTCCTGGCCACCGATTCGGACGCAAGCAAGGCTGATTCCTGACAGCGGTTGCGGTATACTCCCGCCACTCCCTGGGGTGCTTGCCAGTTGGCGATGTCCCTGAGCCGATTCGCACTACCCTGGAAGTTGCACGTTGGGCTGGTGTGCATGTCCGCTAGACGGAAAGCCTTAAAGCCTGCTGCATCTTCCGCCTTGAACTTTCGGGTTCAAGGGCTAAGTCGACAGCGGTTCGCCTGGGGAGCCTGAATTCTCAGCCAATGCCAGTTATCCATGCTGGCATTGGTTTTTCCGGGTAGGCTGTTCTGCCATGTCCGACTCTCCATAGCCTCCTCCATGACCGAACCTGCGCCGCTTTCCCGCCCGCAACTTCGACGCATGCTGCGTAAAGCCCGTCGCTCCCTGACACCTGCCCAGCAACGCCAGGCCGCCAGCGGGCTGTACCGCCAGCTGGCGCAGAATCCAGTGTTTCGCCGAGCCCGACACCTGTCCCTGTACCTGCCCACTGACGGAGAGATCGATCCGCGCCTGCTGCTACGTGCCGCGCAACGCCGGGGCAAGGCCACGTACCTGCCTGTGCTCAGTGCCTGGCCACGGACCAAGATGGTCTTCCAGCGTGTACGGCCCGGAGAAAAACTGCGCCCCAACCGCTTTCGCATCCTCGAACCCAGGATCAACGTCGCACGCCAACGCAAGGTCTGGGCGCTGGATCTGGTGCTCCTGCCCTTGGTGGGATTTGACGAAGACGGTGGACGCCTGGGAATGGGCGGCGGCTTCTACGACCGCAGCCTGGCTTACCTGGCGCGGCGCAAGAGCTGGCGCAAGCCGAAGCTGCTGGGGCTGGCCCATGAATGTCAGAAGGTCGCGAGACTGGATCAGGCCAGCTGGGATGTGCCGCTACAGGGCACCGTGACTGATCAGGGATGGTACTGCGCCCGATAGACGTACGCTGGCTCAGCGACGCCGGGACGGATTCAGCGCTTGAAGGGTTGCGGCTGTTGGGCAATCTCGATCGGGGCATCGGTCTTGTTGGCCCATAAGCTCTGCGCATAACCGGTGGTCACAACGCCCAAACCGAACAAAATAACCAAAATCCATAGTAAATCCGGTTGGCGTTTCATCGATTGCCCCCCCTCGGGCAAGTCACACACGATGACAGCAACGGTTTCCATAACAGGCCGTGCAGCAGCGTCAAGCTTAAAATCCCGGCATTCTGCGATAACGTGAACCGACACGCAAATGCTGGCGTCAACCGACTGTCGGTTTGTCATAAAATCCTCCGACAACCTGCCCAACCACCCTTTGGAGGGTAAGAAACATGGCCTATTGGCTGATGAAATCCGAGCCAGACGAACTCTCGATTCAGGACCTGCACAAGCTTGGAAAGGCCCGTTGGGACGGTGTGCGCAACTACCAGGCACGCAACTTCCTGCGCGCCATGGCCGTCGGCGATGAGTTCTTCTTCTACCACTCCAGTTGTCCGGAGCCAGGCATCGCTGGCATCGGCCAAATCATCAAGGCGGCCTACCCGGACCCCACCGCCCTGGAACCGGACAGCGTCTACTTCGACCCCAAGTCCAGCGCCGAGAAAAATGCCTGGAGCGCAATCGACGTAGCCCACGTGGAAACCTTCAGCAAGGTCCTGCGCCTGGACTATCTCAAGCAGCAGACTGCCCTCGCTGAAATGCCCCTGGTGCAAAAAGGCAGTCGCCTGTCAGTCATGCCAGTGACCGCAGAGCAATGGGCGGCTGTGCTCTCTCTACGTTGAGCAACCCGCCCCGGTGTGCCGTGGCCTGGCAAGCGCAACGGCACTGGCGCCAGTTTTTTGCCCCGATCGCCATGCAGCCTGCGAACAATAGGTTTAGGCTTGGCCCTTTCATTTGACGAGCATCAAGCGGGTAAAAGCCTTGATACGTCAGACTAGGACGCTATAGCCGCAGGACGCAGAACACATGTCGACGAACCACCGTTCTTCCCGCCTTTTCGCTGTCTCCCTCTTGATTCTGTTGCTCGCCGCTGGTGGCTTCGGTTACTGGAAATCCCTCCAGGATCGTCTGCCGGAAGGGCTGAGCATGGGCAATGGCCGTCTCGAAGCCACTGAGGTGCAGATCGCCAGCAAGATTCCCGGACGCCTGGCGGAAGTGCGGGTCAATGAAGGCGACAAAGTGCTCCAGGGCCAACTGCTGGCCCGGATGGATACCCGCACCCTGGAAGCCCAGCGCAGCCAGGCCGAAGCCGAAGTGCTGCGCGCCCGGGAAAACCTCTCCGCCGCAGAAGCCAACGTGCAACTGCGCCAGAGCGAATTGCTCCTGGCCAATCAGGAACTCAAGCGCTCCCAGGAACTGTTCAGGCGCGGCTTCGCCAGCCAGCAGATCATCGATCAGCAACAGGCACGGCTGAACACCGGCAATGCCGCCGTGCTGGCGGCCCAGGCCCAGGTTGCGGCGGTCAAGGCCGCTATCGGCGCCGCCCTGGCCCAGGTTGCGCAGCTCACCAGCGAGATCGACGACAGCAGCCTGCGAGCTCCCATCGACGGCATCATCCAACTGCGTCTGGCCGAGCCTGGCGAAGTCCTGGGTGCCGGCGGCCGAGTACTGCTGTTGATCGATCCCAATGACCAATACATGAACCTCTACTTGCCAGCCTCGGTCACCGGGCGCCTGACGGTGGGCGATGAATCGCGGATTGTTCTCGACGCCCTGCCCAACCAGCCACTGCCGGCAAAGATCAGCTTCGTCGCGGCCAAGTCGCAATTCACCCCCAAAGAAGTGGAAACCCGTGACGAACGCCAGAAACTGGTATTCCGGGTCAAGGTGCGCCTGACTCAACCCGCCGCCGTGCCCCAGGCCAAACCGGGGATGCCCGGTGCCGGTTATGTGCGCACAGCCACCGTGGACTGGCCGGCTAACCTGCAATGAATGCCCTGGCGCTGCACGCCACAGGTATCAGCCATCGCTACGGTGCCCAGCAGGCTCTGATCGACATCAGTTTCAGCCTGCCAGCAGGCACACGCTGCGGCCTGATCGGTCCTGACGGTGCCGGCAAGTCGAGCCTTCTCGGGCTGATTGCCGGGGTCAAGAAGCTTCAGCAAGGCGAGCTCGAGGTACTCGGCGGAGCCATCTCCCAGCGCCGCCACCGCAGAAGCCTATACCCGCGCATCGCCTTCATGCCCCAGGGGCTGGGGGGCAACCTGTATCCCGACCTGTCCATTAGCGAGAACATCCGTTTCTTCGCCACCCTGTTCGGCCTGCCACGTGACGAATGCGACCAGCGCATGCACAGCCTGTTGCTGGCCACCGACCTGCTGCGCTTTGCCGAACGCCCGGCGGGCAAGCTGTCCGGTGGGATGAAGCAGAAACTCGGCCTGTGCTGCGCGCTGATCCACGAACCGGATCTGTTGATCCTCGACGAACCCACCACCGGGGTCGACCCGCTTTCCCGCCGACGCTTCTGGGAACTGGTGGAGGATGTACGCCAGCAACGACCACAACTGACCCTGTTGGTGGCCACCGCCTACATGGAAGAAGCCGAACAGTTCGAGCATTGCCTGATGCTCGACCAGGGCAAGTTGATCGCCCAGGGCCTGAGCCGGGAGCTGGCGCAGGTAACGGGCAGCGGCAAGCTGGACGATGCCTTCACTCACTACCAGGGCGACAGCGGCCATGACAATCAGCCACTGGTGATCCCGCCACGCTCTGGCAGTAATCAGGACATCGCCATCGAGGCCCACGAGCTGACCCTGCGCTTCGGCGACTTCACCGCCGTCAACAAAGTCAGCTTCGCCATCGGTCGCGGGGAGATCTTCGGCTTCCTCGGCTCCAACGGCTGCGGCAAGACCACCACCATGAAAGTCCTCACCGGGCTGATGCCCGCCACTGAAGGCAGCGCCAAGCTGCTGGGCAATCCGGTGGACGCCAAGGACCTGGCTACCCGCAAGCGGGTCGGCTTCATGTCCCAGAGCTTTTCCCTGTACGGCGAACTCAGCGTGCGCCAGAACCTGGAGCTGCATGCCCGCCTGTTCGACCTGCCGAAAGCCGAGAGCGGCCCACGCATCGAGGAACTGATCCAGCGCTTCGACCTGGGCGCAATCGCCGAGCAGCAATCCGGCGCCCTGCCCCTGGGTCTGCGCCAGCGCCTGTCCCTGGCCGTGGCGGTGCTGCACCGCCCGGAAGTGCTGATCCTCGACGAACCCACCTCAGGGGTTGATCCGGCAGCCCGTGACGATTTCTGGCGACTGCTGATCGAACTGTCCCGGGAACAGGGCGTGACCATCTTCCTGTCCACTCATTTCATGAACGAAGCCCAGCGCTGCGACCGCATTTCGTTGATGCACGCCGGCAAGGTACTGGCCTGTGACACACCAGCGGCGCTGCAACAGCAGTTTTCCGGCGACACCCTGGAAGCCGCCTTCGTCCGCTGCCTGGAAGAAGCCCAAGGAGCCGCGGATGCAGCGCCACCTCCTCCGGCGGCTGCCGCCAGCCACGCCATCGCGCCTCCGCGCTCGGGCCTGAGCCTGGCCCGGCTGCTGGCGGTGGCCACCCGGGAAGGCAAGGAGCTATTGCGGGACAAGGTGCGCTTGGGCTTTGCCCTGCTGGGGGCGATCTTCATGATGGTGATCTTTGGTTACGGCATTTCCCTGGATGTGGAAAAGCTCGCCTTCGCCGTCTACGACCAGGATCAGACGCCGCAAAGCCGCGCCTATCTGGAGGCTTTTCGCAGCTCACGCTACTTCGAGGAAAAACCCACCATCCGCAGCTCCGCCGAACTGCATCGGCGCCTGCAGCGCTCGGAGATCAAGCTGGCCCTGGAAATCCCGCCCGGCTTCGGCCGCGACCTGTATGCCGGGCGCCAACCGACGGTGGCCGCCTGGCTGGACGGCGGCATGCCGTTTCGCGCGGAAACCAGCCGCAACTATGTCGAGGCGGTACACCAGGCCAACCTCGAACTCCTGGCCGAACACAGCAGCCCGGCACTGAACTCAAGGCCCGCCGCCAAGCTGGAAACGCGCTTTCGCTACAACCAGGACGTGGTCAGCGTCAACGCCATCGGGCCCGGGGTCATGGCGCTGATCCTGGCGTTCATTCCGGCCATGCTCACCGCCCTGGGCATCGTTCGCGAGAAGGAACTGGGCTCGATCACCAACTTCTATGCCACGCCCCTGACCCGCCTGGAGTTCCTCTTGGGCAAGCAGGCGCCCTACCTGGCCGTGAGCCTGATCAACCTGGGATTGCTGGTGGCCATGAACCGCTGGCTGTTCGGCGTACCCTTCAAGGGCAGCGGCCTGACCCTGGCCCTGGGCGGCGTCCTCTACGTGCTGGCCACCACCAGCATGGGCCTGCTGATCTCGGCCTTCACCCGCACCCAGATCGCGGCGATCCTCGGCACCATGATCATCACCAGCCTGCCGACCATCCAGTTCTCCGGGTTGATCGTGCCGCGCTCGTCCCTGGAAGGCTCGGCGGCGATCATGGGGCAATTGTTCCCCGCCGGTCACTTCCTCGACATCGCCGTCGGCACCTTCACCAAGGCCCTGGACCTGCGGGAGCTGTGGCCTCAGTGCCTGGCACTGATCGGGTTCTTCCTCGGTTTCACCGGGCTTAGCCTGGTCATGTTGAAAAAGCAGGAGGTCTGATGAACAGGCTCGCCCATATCCTGCGCCTGGGTCTGAAGGAGCTCACCAGCCTGCGTCACGACAGTGTCTTGCTGTTGTTCCTGTTCTACGCCTTCACCGTGGCCATCTACCTGCCGGCAGCCGGCTCGGTCATTGGCGTACACAACGCCAGCGTGGCCCTGGTGGATGAAGACCACAGCGCACTGTCACGACAATTGGCCGAGGCCCTGCAACCGCCGGAGTTCCAGAACCCGGTCGCCCTGCCCTACGACCAACTGGACAAGGTGATGGACAGCGGCCAGTACACCTTCGTGATCAACATCCCTGCCAACTTCCAGAGCGACCTGCTGGCCGGCCGTCAGCCGGCGGTGCAGGTCAACGTCGACGCCACCGCCATGAGCCAGGCGTTCATGGGCGCCGGCTACATTGGCCGAATCTTCCAGCGCGAGTTGCTCAACTATGCCAACCAGGCGGATGCCGCGAGCAAGGCCCCGGCCCTGCTGACCACCCGCGCGCTGTTCAATACCAACCTGGAGGGAGGCTGGTTTCTGGCGGTGATCCAGATCGTCAACAACATCACCATCCTGGCCATCGTGCTCACCGGAACCGCGCTGCTGCGCGAGCGCGAGCACGGTACCCTCGACCACTTGCTGGTACTGCCGCTGACGGCCCTGGAGATCATGCTGGCGAAAATCTGGAGCAATATGCTGGTGGTGGTGCTGTGCACCTGGATATCGCTGGAGGTGATAGTCAAAGGCGTGCTGGGCGTGCCGCTGGCGGGCTCGATGGGGCTGTTCCTGATGGTCACCGCGTTGTATCTGTTCGCCAGCACCGCACTGGGGATCTTCCTTGCCACCCTGGCCCGCTCCACCCCGCAGTTCGGCCTGCTGGCGATCCCGGTGATCATTCCGATGCTGCTACTGTCCGGTGGCAGCACACCGCTGGACAGCATGCCGCAATGGCTGCAATGGGTGATGCAGGGCTCGCCATCAACGCACTTCGTCAGCCTCAGCGCAGCGATCCTGTTTCGTGATGCGGGCGTCAGTGTGGTCTGGCCCGACCTGCTGGCCCTGGCGACGATCGGTCTGCTGTTCTTCGCCATTGCCCTGGCGCGCTTTCGCAAAAGCCTCGCCTCATGAGCCACACGCTGTAGGAGCCGACTGGCCGGCGAAAGGGCCCTCAAGCCCCACGTCGCCCTCTCGGACGCCTTCGCTGGCCAGCCAGCTCCAACAGCTGAGCGTTACTGGATGATCAGGTTGTTGAACAACAGGTCTTCCACCACCGGCTTGCCGGTTTCGTCATTCATGACTTGCTGCACCTGCTTGAGGGCTTCCTGGCGCAGCTTTTCCTTGGCCTCGACGTTGTTCATGGTGTCGACGGTCTGCTGGGCAAACAGCGCCACCAACTGATTGCGGATCAGCGGCTCATTGGCCTTGACCGCCTGGGCCGAAGCGTCGCCGGTCACCCGCAGGGCCACGTCAGCCTTGTAGACCTTGAGCTTGGGGCCGCCATCCAGGCCGTAGTTACCGACAAAGGGCGGGCTCAGGCTGATGTAACTGACTTTCGGTGCTTCGCCTTCTTTAGCCTCTTCAGCCCCGGCTGCCATCGGCAGGGAGAGGGCCAGCAGCAACATGATCCACGCTTTCACAATTCGCTCCTTAATCCGGTTTGCGGCCTAGCATAAAGGCCCGCCCGCCTGAGCCCAAGCACAAGCTTATGGCTGCCCATCAGGGCCGGGCATGCTCGTTGACCGCCTGATTCACACTCCTACACTTATCGGCCACCACTCCCAAAGGAATAGCCCTGATGAAAGCCGTGCTGTGCAAAGCCTTCGGCCCCGCCGAAACGCTGGTGCTGGAAGAGGTCGCAAGTCCCGTGCCGAAGAAGAACGAGGTCCTGCTGGACGTGCATGCCGCAGGGGTGAATTTTCCGGACACCCTGATCATCGAGGGCAAATACCAGTTCAAGCCACCCTTCCCCTTCTCCCCGGGCGGCGAAGCGGCCGGTGTCATCAGCGCAGTGGGTGAGAAAGTCAGCCATCTCAAGGTCGGCGATCGGGTCATGGCCCTGACCGGCTGGGGCAGTTTTGCCGAACAGGTGGCGGTGCCGGGCTACAACGTATTGCCGATTCCCGCCGCCATGGACTTCAACACCGCTGCCGCCTTCAGCATGACCTACGGCACCTCGATGCACGCCCTCAAGCAACGGGGCAACCTGCAGCCTGGTGAGACCCTGCTGGTGCTCGGTGCCTCGGGCGGGGTCGGGCTGGCGGCGGTGGAAATCGGCAAGGCCATGGGCGCCCGGGTGATCGCCGCCGCCAGCAGCGCAGAAAAGCTCGCCGTGGCCAAGGCCGCCGGTGCCGATGAGCTGATCAACTACAGCGAAAGCAACCTGAAGGACGAGACCAAGCGCCTGACCGATGGCAACGGCGCCGACGTGATCTACGACCCGGTGGGCGGTGATCTGTTCGATCAGGCGGTGCGCTCCATCGCCTGGAACGGCCGCTTGCTGGTGGTGGGCTTTGCCAGCGGACGCATTCCCGAATTGCCGGTGAACCTGGCGCTGCTCAAGGGCGCGGCGGTGGTGGGGGTGTTCTGGGGTTCCTTCGCTCAGCGCCAGCCTCAGGACAACGCGGCCAATTTCCAGCAGTTGTTCGAATGGTTCGCCGCGGGCAAGCTCAAGCCGCTGGTGTCCCAGGTTTATCCTCTGACGGCAGCCGCCCGGGCCATCGATGATCTGGGTCAGCGCAAAGCGGTGGGCAAAGTCGTGGTGCAGGTCCGCTGAGGCCGGCTTCCGTCAATAGGCCACAACACCCTTGCAGCGCTTGAGCCGTGCCTCCAGGTTGCGATCCGGCATGGCGTGGCTGCGCAGGGCTTGAATGGTCTGTTCAACATAATCGCGGGTGGTGCCATAACGCCCGCAAGCGCTTTCGAACACCTGGCTCAGTACATGATCCGGCAGATTGCCGGCATAGCTGGGCAGGTGCCGCTCCAGCACAAAACCCAAGGCCTGGACCTGACTGCCATCCTCGAGACGGCAGTTGAGCCAGTGCGGACGGTAAGAGGGATAAGGCATTTCACGCTGCCACAGGGCATACAACGAGGCATCCAGATGCTCCTCCGGCAGCCGGTAGGCGAAGCCGCTGCAGGAACCGCCACGATCCAGTCCAAACACCAGCCCCGGCAGTTCAGGCGTGCCGCGATGCTCGTGAGACCACAGGTACAGACCGCGATGATAACCATGCACCCGGCCACGCATGCGCTCGACCGCCGAACACTCCGGGCGCCAGATCAATGAACCGTAGGCGAACAGCCAGACCGGGCCGCCCTTGTGCCGGGCCATGGTGGACTGCATGGAGCTGAGAAGTTGTTCGTGGGTCAGCTGCGGCCCCAGATCGAGCCGCGGAGGGTAAGCCAGATTCAGATAACTGGATTCAAGGGCTGTCATGGCGAATAGCGTTCGGCTCCCCGCGTAAAAGAAGTTACTTAATAGAACGCTTGGCAGTAACTACAAGACACATAAGTTTCAAGGCAAGTTAAGTGCCACTAGAGCAGCACTCAAGTTGAAGGCTTATATATAACCTACCGGCATTTACTTAATTAGATAAATACCGATGGGCTATATACAGAGTTATAACGAAGGGCACGGACCCGATGCAGTCAGGGCCGCGGGGCGTAGGCGAACACGTCCGCACGCATCTGATGGGCATCCATCCCGGCATTCACCAGAGCGTCCAGGGTGGCGTAGATCATGGCTGGCGAGCCGCTGGCGTAGACATGCACCGACGACAGGTCGGTGATGTCCTCGCAAACCGCCTCATGCAGCATGCCGCAGCGCCCCTCCCAACCGCACAGGTCGCTGACCACCTTGTGCAGATAGAGATTGGGCAGTTGCTGCCACTCATCCCAGTGTTCCAACTGATAGAAATCTTCCGGCCGGCGTACGCCCCAATACAGGTGCACCGGATACTTGAAGCCTTTGGCCCGGCAGTGCTCGATCAGGCTGTGCATCTGCGCCATACCGGTACCGGCAGCGATCAGCACCAGCGGGCCCTGCGGCAACTCGGCCAGGTGAGTGTCGCCGAAAGGCAATTCGACCCGAGCCATGCGGTTGCGCTGCAACTGCTCCATCAAGCTCTGCGCACTGTTTTCGCGCACCAGCACATGCAGCTCCAGATCACGCCCGCAATGGGGCGCTGAAGCCAGGGAGAAGGCCGACTTCTCACCGTTATCCCGCTCCAGCATCAGGTACTGGCCCGCATGATAGCGGGGTGGCTTGCCGGCCGGCGCCCGCAGCCTGACCCGCCAGACATCGCCGCCGACCTCAAGGCACTCAGTGAGCTGACACGACAAGCTGCGCACCGGCAACTCTCCCAGCGCAAGGACGCCATCCCACAGCACAATGCAGTCTTCCAGCGGCTCTGCAATGCAAGTGTAGAACTCACCATGATCACGCACATCGCCGGCTTGCTGCACACTGCCCTCCACCAGCAGGGCCGCGCACACGTGACAGTTGCCATTGCGGCAGCTCTGCGGGCATTCATAGCCCAGGCGCCGCGCCGCATCGAGAATCCGCTCGCCGGGCAGCGTCTCAAGCACCGCTCCGGAGGGCTGCAAGGTTACACGCATCAATCTATTCCTAACTGATTCCAGATGGCATCGATCCGGCGGGTGACCGCCTCATCCTTGACGATGACCCGGCCCCACTCTCGGGTGGTTTCTCCGGGCCACTTGTGGGTGGCATCGAGCCCCATCTTCGAGCCCAGGCCGGACACCGGCGAGGCGAAGTCGAGGTAGTCGATCGGGGTGTTGTCGATCATCACCGTGTCGCGCTTGGGGTCCATGCGCGTGGTGATGGCCCAGATCACGTCGTTCCAGTCCCGGGCATTGATATCGTCGTCGGTGACGATAACGAACTTGGTGTACATGAACTGTCGCAAAAACGACCAGACACCCAGCATTACCCGCTTGGCGTGGCCCGGGTACTGCTTCTTCATGGTCACCACCGCCATGCGGTACGAGCAGCCTTCTGGCGGCAGGTAGAAGTCGGTGATTTCCGGGAACTGCTTCTGCAGGATCGGCACGAAGACTTCGTTCAGCGCCACGCCGAGAATCGCTGGCTCATCCGGCGGCCGGCCGGTGTAGGTGCTGTGATAGATCGGCTTGATGCGATGGGTGATGCGCTCCACGGTGAACACCGGGAAGCTGTCGACTTCGTTGTAGTAGCCAGTGTGGTCGCCGTACGGGCCTTCGTCGGCCATCTCGCCGGGATGGATCACCCCTTCAAGGATGATTTCGGCGGTGGCCGGGACTTGCAGGTCGTTGCCACGGCACTTCACCAGCTCAGTGCGGTTGCCCCGCAGCAGGCCGGCGAAAGCGTATTCGGAGAGGCTGTCCGGCACCGGGGTCACGGCGCCCAAGATAGTTGCCGGGTCCGCGCCCAGGGCCACGGACACGGGGAACGGCTGGCCCGGGTGCTTCTCGCACCACTCGCGGTAATCCAGGGCGCCACCACGATGGCTCAACCAGCGCATGATCACCTTGTTGCGGCCGATTACCTGCTGACGATAGATGCCCAGGTTCTGCCGGTCCTTGTTCGGCCCCTTGGTCACCGTCAGGCCCCAAGTGATCAGCGGACCGACGTCGCCTGGCCAGCAGGTCTGCACCGGCAGCATGCCGAGGTCGACGTCGTCGCCTTCGATCACCACTTCCTGGCAGACCGCATCCTTGACCACCTTGGGCGCCATGGAAATGATCTTGCGGAAGATCGGCAGCTTGGACCAGGCATCCTTCAAGCCCTTGGGCGGCTCCGGCTCCTTGAGGAACGCCAGCAGCTTGCCGATCTCGCGCAGCTCGCTGACGGCTTCGGCACCCATGCCCAGGGCCACGCGCTCGGGCGTGCCGAACAGGTTGCCGAGCACGGGGATGTCATAACCGGTGGGGTTTTCAAACAACAGGGCCGGGCCTTTGGCACGCAAGGTGCGATCGCAGACCTCGGTCATTTCCAGCACTGGGGACACCGGAACCTGGATGCGCTTGAGTTCGGAGCGCTGTTCCAGGCCGCTGATAAAGTCGCGCAAGTCGCGATACTGCATGCGTGAGCCTCGTTTTCGCCGTGGCATTCGGGGCAGGCAGTTTAGCGCCGAACCCACAGGTTCAGAATAGAGAATGTCAGATAGCAAAAAGCCGGGTTTCCCCGGCTCTTGCTGGCCTGATCGATTTACTTGCGTTTCATCGACAGGAAGAACTCATCGTTGGTCTTGGTCTGTTTCAGCTTGTCGACCAGGAACTCGATGGCAGCGACTTCATCCATGGGATGCAGGAGCTTACGCAGGATCCACATGCGCTGCAGTTCGTCGTCAGCCGTCAGCAACTCTTCGCGGCGGGTGCCGGAACGGTTGATGTTGATGGCCGGGAAGACGCGCTTTTCAGCGATCTTGCGATCCAGGGGCAGTTCCATGTTGCCGGTACCCTTGAACTCTTCGTAGATCACTTCGTCCATCTTCGAGCCGGTTTCAACCAGCGCGGTGGCGATGATGGTCAACGAGCCGCCTTCTTCGATGTTCCGCGCGGCGCCGAAGAAACGCTTCGGTTTCTCCAGGGCGTGGGCATCCACACCACCAGTCAGGACCTTGCCGGAGCTCGGGATCACGGTGTTGTAGGCACGGGCCAGACGGGTGATGGAGTCCAGCAGGATCACCACGTCCTTCTTGTGTTCGACCAGGCGCTTGGCCTTCTCGATCACCATCTCGGCCACTTGCACGTGACGGGTTGGCGGCTCGTCGAAGGTGGAGGCAACCACTTCGCCGCGCACAGTGCGCTGCATCTCGGTCACTTCTTCCGGACGCTCGTCGATCAGCAACACGATCAGATGAACTTCAGGGTTGTTGCGGGTGATGTTCGCAGCAATGTTCTGCAGCATGATGGTCTTGCCCGCCTTTGGCGGAGCAACGATCAGACCACGCTGGCCTTTACCGATCGGAGCGCACAGGTCGATGACACGACCGGTCAGGTCTTCGGTGGAACCGTTGCCGGCTTCCATCTTCATGCGCACGGTCGGGAACAGCGGCGTCAGGTTCTCGAACAGAATCTTGTTCTTGGCGTTCTCGGGACGGTCGTAGTTGATGGTATCGACCTTGAGCAGCGCGAAGTACCGCTCGCCTTCCTTCGGAGGGCGGATCTTGCCAACGATGGTGTCACCGGTGCGCAAGTTGAAGCGACGGATCTGGCTTGGCGAGACGTAGATATCGTCCGGGCCGGCCAGGTAGGAGGCGTCGGAGGAGCGGAGGAAGCCGAAGCCGTCCTGGAGGATCTCCAGCACGCCATCACCGGAGATTTCCTCACCGCTTTTCGCGTGCTTTTTCAGCAGGGAGAAAATCACGTCCTGCTTGCGCGAACGGGCCATATTTTCTATGCCCATCTGTTCGGCCAATTCGAGCAGTTCGGTAATCGGCTTTTGCTTGAGTTCAGTCAGATTCATATAGGAATGACGTAATCATTTATAGAGGGGGGAAATTAAGCTTTTGGCTTAATGAGGCCGCGCCGCAGAGAAGGCGACAGGATCGCGTACTTATTCGAAAAGGAGAGCGTCGGCGACGGCTTGCAGGGGGCACTGGAGAAACCAATGCGGGGCCGAATGTAACACCTGAGTTTCGGAGCGTCTAGCCCTCAATTACGAAAAAGCCCCGCGTTTTGCGGGGCCTTTCCAGGACACTGAAAATCGACGCTTAGATGTTGGCGTCGAGGAACGCTGCCAACTGCGACTTGGACAGTGCGCCGACCTTGGTGGCTTCGACGTTGCCGTTCTTGAACAGCATCAGGGTCGGGATACCACGCACGCCATGCTTGGCCGGGGTTTCCGAGTTTTCGTCGATGTTCAGCTTGGCAACGGTCAGTTTGCCTTTGTAGGTTTCAGCAATTTCGTCCAGAACCGGAGCGATCATTTTGCATGGGCCGCACCACTCAGCCCAGTAGTCGACCAGTACAGCGCCTTCGGCTCTGAGTACGTCGGCCTCGAAGCTGGCATCGCTGACGTGTTTGATAAGATCGCTGCTCATGGAATTCTCCAGGTTGTAAGCAAAAAAACGTGGCCCATCATATCCGCCCTTCCCGCGTTCAGGAAGCCGGAGATGATTAACTCTAACTATGGTGCCCCATGAGTTTGGGTATAGCTCAGCTCACGAAGATGTGGGGGTGACAAAGGCGATTCCAGTGCGCAGAGCGGCATTGCGCACATGCTCCTGCATGGCCTTTTGTGCCGCCCCCGAAGCGTGCCGGGCCAGGGCGCGGAGGATCTTGCGGTGCTCCTGCCACGTCTCCATGGCCCGCTCGGGTCGGATGAACGGTAGTTTCTGACTTTCCAGGAAGATCTCGGCGCTGGTGCTGAGGATGCTCAACATCGCCTGGTTGCCACTGGCCAGGAGGATCTTCTGGTGGAACTCGAAATCCTGCCGCGCCGCTGCCTCGAAATCCCCAACCCGCAATTGGCGACGCATGGCCTCGACATTGTCTTCCAGAGCATCCAGCTCATCGGCGGTCAGGGTCACCGCCGCCAACCCCGCGGCAAACCCCTCCAGGGCATAGCGCAACTGAAAGATATCCACAGGCGAAGCCTGAGCGGCGAACGGCCAACTCAAGCCGGCACCGGCTGCCGCTGCCTCGGGAGCCTGGACGAACACCCCCTTGCCCGGCTGCACACTGATCACCCCAAGCGCGCTCAAGGATGACAGCGCCTCACGCAGCGACGCCCGACTGACCCCCAACTGCAGCGCCAGATCCCGCTGCGAAGGCAGCGCATCACCGGGGCCGAAGCCCTGCTCGCTGATCAACTGGCGAATGGCTTGCAGCGCCACTTCGGGTACGGCACGGGTAATCGAATTCATGGGCTTGAGGCTGGCCGGTGCAGGAAAAGCTCCCTTGTAAAGCTATTCGCCGAGCCCGGCAAGTCGTGCCCCAAGGGGGTTCGAGGGTACGACCCCATGCCCGATCCGAGTGCGAAAAAACACACAACTGTTCAGACCAGTAAGACCGACCAAAGCCAGTAAAACCCCTATTTCCAGGGCCTTTTCCGCGTGTTGGCATGGCCTGTGCTCTATCGCCACACAGAAACCACTTCCCACGATTTGCGGAGATTCGCCATGACCAAACGCTGCAGCGCCCTGCTCTCTGCCCTGTTTGCCAGCCTGCTGTTGGCCCAGGCCCCAGCCCAGGCCAATGCCCTGGACGACGTGGTGGCCCGCGGCACCCTCAAGGTCGCGGTGCCTCAGGACTTCCCGCCCTTCGGCTCGGTAGGCCCGGACATGCAGCCCCGGGGCCTGGACATCGACACCGCGCGCCTGCTGGCCGAGCAGCTCAAGGTCAAGCTGGAGCTGACCCCGGTCAACAGCACCAACCGCATTCCGTTCCTCACCACCGGCAAGGTGGATCTGGTGATCTCCAGCCTCGGCAAGAACCCGGAACGGGAAAAGGTCATCGACTTCTCCAAGGCCTACGCACCCTTCTACCTCGCAGTCTTCGGCCCGCCCGAGGCGGCCATCGCCGGCCTTGACGACCTCAAGGGCAAGACCATCAGCGTCACCCGAGGCGCCATCGAAGACATCGAGCTGAGCGCCGTGGCCCCACAAGGCGCGACCATCAAGCGTTTCGAGGACAACAACTCCACCATCGCCGCCTACCTCGCCGGCCAGGTCGACCTGATCGCCAGCGGCAACGTGGTGATGGTCGCCATCAGCCAGCGCAACCCGAAACGCATCCCGGCGATGAAGATCAAGCTCAAGGACTCCCCAGTCTACGTCGGCGTCAACAAAAACCAGCCGGAGTTGCTGGACAAGGTCAACCAGATCCTCAGTGCCGCCAAGGCTGACGGCGCCCTGGAGAAGAACTCCCAGTTGTGGCTCAAAGAGCCACTGCCGGCTGACCTCTGATCGGCGCCCCGGAGCTTGAGCATGGCTTATCAGTTCGACTTCCTGCCGGTGCTGGAAAATACCGGCCTGCTGCTACGCGGCGCCCTGTTCACCCTGGAGTTGACCGCCATAGGCACCCTGCTGGGGGTCAGCCTGGGGATAGCCGGAGCCCTGGTACGGGCCTGGAAGATCCAGCCCCTGGCGGCGATCTTCGGCGTCTACGTCGAGCTGATCCGCAACACGCCGTTCCTGGTGCAGTTGTTTTTCATCTTCTTCGGCCTGCCATCCCTGGGCCTGCAGATCTCCGAGTGGCAGGCGGCGGTGCTGGCGATGGTGATCAACCTCGGCGCCTACTCCACGGAAATCATCCGCGCCGGTATCCAGGCCATTCCCAAGGGCCAGCTGGAAGCCGCCGCAGCCCTGGCCATGAGCCGCTTCGAAGCCTTTCGGCACGTGGTGCTGCTGCCGGCCCTGGGCAAGGTCTGGCCGGCCCTGTGCAGCCAGATCATCATCGTCATGCTGGGCTCGGCGGTGTGCTCGCAGATCGCCACCGAGGAGCTGAGCTTCGCCGCCAACTTCATCCAGTCGCGCAACTTCCGCGCTTTTGAAACCTACGCCCTGACCACGCTGATCTACCTGTGCATGGCCCTGCTGATCCGCCAACTACTGAACTGGTTCGGCCAACGCTACATCCTGAGGAACGGCCGATGAGCGACTTCACCTTCTGGGACATCCTGCGCAACCTGCTCAGCGGCCTGCAGTGGACCCTGTTGCTGTCCCTGGTGGCCTTTGTTGGCGGCGGCCTGATCGGCCTGCTGGTCATGACCCTGAGGATCTCCGACAAGACCTTTGCCCGCGCCTTCGCCCGCACCTATATAGAACTGTTCCAGGGCACACCGCTGTTGATGCAGTTGTTCCTGGTGTTCTTCGGTATTGCCTTGCTGGGTGTGGATATCTCGCCCTGGCTGGCGGCCGCTATCGCCCTGACCCTGTTCACCAGCGCCTACCTGGCGGAGATCTGGCGCGGTTGCGTCGAGTCGATCCCCCACGGGCAGTGGGAAGCCTCGTCGAGCCTGGCGCTCAATCCCTATGAACAGCTGCGCTACGTGATCCTGCCGCAAGCGCTGCGTATCGCCGTGGCGCCCACCGTGGGTTTTTCGGTGCAAGTGGTCAAAGGCACCGCGGTGACCTCGATCATCGGTTTCACCGAGCTGACCAAGACCGGCGGCATGTTGGCCAATGCCACCTTCGAGCCCTTCATGGTCTACGGCCTGGTGGCCCTCGGTTACTTCCTGCTCTGCTACCCCCTGTCCCTCAGCGCGCGCTACCTGGAAAGGAAACTGCATGCCTCTGCTTAGAATCTCCGCCCTGCATAAATATTACGGCGAGCACCATGTGCTCAAAGGCATCGACCTGAGCATCGAGGAGGGCCAGGTAGTGGCAATCATCGGTCGCAGTGGCTCGGGCAAGAGCACCCTGCTGCGCACCCTCAACGGCCTGGAGTCGATCAACGACGGGGTGATCGAGGTCGACGGCGAGTACCTGGACGCTGCCCGCGCCGATCTGCGCAGCCTGCGACAGAAGGTCGGCATGGTGTTCCAGCAGTTCAACCTGTTCCCTCACCTGACCGTGGGCGAGAACGTGATGCTGGCCCCGCAAGTGGTGCAGAAGGTGCCCAAGGCCCGGGCTGCCGAACTGGCGCGGCAGATGCTGGCCCGGGTTGGCCTGGCGGAGAAGTTCGATGCGTTTCCGGATCGACTGTCCGGCGGCCAGCAGCAACGGGTCGCCATTGCCCGAGCCCTGGCGATGTCGCCCAAGGTGCTGTTGTGCGATGAGATCACCTCGGCCCTGGACCCGGAACTGGTCAATGAAGTACTCAGCGTGGTGCGCCAGCTGGCCCGGGACGGCATGACCCTGATCATGGTCACCCATGAGATGCGCTTTGCCCGGGAAGTGGGCGACAAGCTGGTGTTCATGCACCAGGGCAAGGTGCATGAAGTGGGAGATCCCAAGCAGCTGTTCGCTCATCCGCAGACCGCCGAGCTGGCGAACTTCATTGGCAGCACCGAGCAGGCTTGAGGCTCCAGTGTCGTAGGAGCCGGCTGGCCGGCGCACAGCGACAGCACAGCCTGCCGAGGGTTTTATGCGTTGAATCAACGCATTGGACACTGCGCGTTGGCGCGAGCCGTTGATCGTGGCAGGATGGCGAGGTTATCGACCGAGACCCCCAACCATGCCCCAATCCCAAGCCAAGAATCTGTCCCTGATCGCCGCGATCGATCTGGGCTCCAACAGCTTTCACATGGTCGTGGCCAAGGCCCGGAACGGTGAAATCCGCATTCTCGAGCGGCTCGGTGAAAAGGTTCAACTGGCCGCCGGAATCAACGAAGAACGCCAGCTCAACGAAGAATCCATGCAGCGCGGGCTCGACTGCCTCAAGCGCTTCGCCCAACTGATCAACGGCATGCCGCCGGGCACCGTACGCATCGTCGGCACCAACGCCCTGCGTGAAGCCCGCAACCGTGGCGAGTTCATTCGCCGCGCCGAGGAGATCCTCGGCCACCCGGTGGAGGTCATCTCCGGCCGTGAAGAGGCCCGACTGATCTACCTCGGGGTGTCCCACACCCTCGCCGACACCCCGGGCAAGCGCCTGGTGGCCGACATCGGTGGCGGCAGTACCGAGTTCATCATCGGTCAGCGCTTCGAGCCCCTGCTGCGGGAAAGCCTGCAGATGGGCTGTGTCAGCTTCACCCAGCGCTATTTCCGCGATGGCAAGATCACCCCGGCCCGCTACGCCCAGGCCTACACCGCCGCGCGGCTGGAGATCATGAGCATCGAACATGCCCTGCATCGCCTGACCTGGGACGAAGCCATCGGCTCTTCCGGAACCATCCGCGCCATCGGTCTGGCCCTCAAGGCCGGCGGCCAGGGCAGTGGCGAGGTCAACGCCGAAGGCCTGGCCTGGCTCAAGCGCAAGCTGTTCAAGCTGGGGGATGCCGAGAAAATCGACTTCGAAGGCATCAAGCCCGATCGGCGGGCGATCTTCCCGGCGGGCCTGGCGATTCTCGAAGCCATCTTCGACGCCCTGGAACTGCAGCGCATGGACCACTGCGAAGGCGCCCTGCGTGAAGGCGTGCTCTACGACCTGCTGGGCCGCCATCATCACGAAGACGTCCGTGAACGTACCCTCAGCTCGCTGATGGAGCGCTACCACGTGGATCTGGAACAAGCCTCGCGAGTCGAAGGCAAGGCCCTGCGCGCCTTCGACCAGGTGGCGGCGGACTGGGACCTGGAGGACGGTGTCTGGCGCGAGCTGCTGGGCTGGGCCGCCAAGGTCCACGAAGTGGGGCTGGATATCGCTCACTACCACTACCACAAGCATGGCGCCTACCTGATCGAGCACTCGGACCTGGCCGGCTTCTCCCGAGAAGACCAGCAGATGCTGGCGCTGCTGGTGCGCGGCCACCGCCGCAACATTCCCAAGGAGAAATTCGCCGAGTTCGGCGATGACGGCATCAAGCTGATCCGCCTGTGCGTACTGCTGCGCTTTGCCATCCTGTTCCACCACATCCGTGGCACCCAGCAGATGCCTCAGGTGAGCCTGAGCGCCGAAGGCGACCATCTGGATGTGGAGTTCCCGGAAAACTGGCTGGATGAAAACCAGCTGACCCAGGCCGACTTCGCCCTCGAAGCCGAATGGCTGACCCGGGTCGGCATCGTGCTCAACGTCCGCTGAGACCTGAACAGGCCCCAAGCCCTGAATCGCTCTTGCCGGGGCTTTCGCTGGCAAGCCAGCTCCTACCAAACACCCAACGCAAGCCAATAAAAAAGGCCAGCCCGGTAAACGGGCTGGCCTTTTTGTCTACGGCGCCTGTGGCGCTTAGCGCACTGGCAACACCGGGCTGCCGAGACGCTCCAGCAAAGTCGCCTGGGCACTGCGCGGGTTCTGGTTGCCGGTCGGCGTATTGCGGATGTAACGACCGTCGGACTGCAGGCTCCAGCTGTGGGTGTTGTCGGTGAGATAACTCTCCAGCTCTTTCTTGACCCGCAGGATCAGCTTCTTGCCTTCCACCGGGAAGCAAGTCTCGACCCGCTTGTCGAGGTTGCGCTCCATCCAGTCGGCACTGGAAAGGAACATCTGCTCCTCGCCGCCGTTGAGGAAGTAGAACACCCGAGTGTGCTCCAGGAAGCGGCCGATGATGGAGCGCACATGGATGTTGTGCGACACCCCGGCAATCCCCGGACGCAGGCAGCACATGCCGCGCACCACCAGATCGATGCGCACACCGGACTGGCTGGCCTTGTACAGCGCGCGGATGATTTTCGGATCGGTCAGCGAGTTGAACTTGGCGATGATGTGCGCCGGCTTGCCGTCCAGGGCGAACTGGGTCTCCCGGGCGATCATGTCGAGCATGCCCTTTTTCAGGGTGAACGGCGCATGCAGCAGTTTCTTCATACGCAGGGTCTTGCCCATGCCGATCAGCTGACTGAACAGCTTGCCGACGTCTTCGCACAAGGCGTCGTCGGAGGTCAGCAGGCTGTAGTCGGTGTACAGGCGGGCGTTGGCCGCGTGGTAGTTACCAGTGCCCAGGTGCGCATAACGCACGATCTCGCCGGCCTCGCGACGCAGGATCAGCATCATCTTGGCGTGGGTCTTGAAGCCCACCACGCCGTAGATCACCACCGCGCCGGCCGCTTGCAGGCGGCTGGCCATCTGCAGGTTGGACTCTTCGTCAAACCGCGCGCGAAGTTCGATCACCGCGGTGACTTCCTTGCCGTTGCGCGCCGCGTCCACCAGGGCGTCGACGATCTCCGAGTTGGCGCCACTGCGGTACAGGGTCTGGCGCACCGCCAGCACATGCGGGTCCTTGGCGGCCTGGCGCAGCAGGTCGACCACCGGGGTGAAGGACTCAAACGGGTGCAGCAGCAGGATGTCCTGCTTGCTGATGACGCTGAAGATGTTCTCGCTGTTCTGCAGCAGCTTGGGGATCTGCGGGGTGAACGGGGTGTATTGCAGCTCCGGATGACTGTCCAGGCCGGTGATGCTGAACAGCCGCGTCAGGTTCACCGGACCGTTGACCTGATAGAGCTCGGTCTCGTGCAGGTTGAACTGCTTGAGCAGGTAGTCCGACAGATGTTTCGGACAGGTGTCGGCCACTTCCAGACGCACCGCGTCACCGTAGCGACGGGAGAACAACTCGCCGCGCAGAGCGCGGGCCAGGTCTTCGACGTCCTCGGTGTCCACCGCCAGGTCGGCGTTACGGGTCAGGCGGAATTGATAGCAGCCTTTGACCTTCATGCCCTGGAACAGGTCATCGGCGTGGGCGTGGATCATCGACGAAAGGAACACATAGTTGTCGCCAGGGCCGCCGACTTCTTCCGGAACCTTGATGATGCGCGGCAACAGACGCGGCGCCGGGATGATCGCAAGGCCCGAATCGCGACCGAAGGCATCGATGCCTTCCAGCTCGACGATGAAGTTCAGGCTCTTGTTCACCAGCAGCGGGAACGGGTGCGTCGGGTCGAGGCCGATGGGGGTGATGATTGGCGCGATCTCGTCGCGGAAGAAGCGCCGGACCCAGGTCTTGAGCTTGGTGGTCCAGTGACGACGACGGATGAAGCGAATCTGATGCTTCTCCAGTTCCGGCAGCAGAATGTCGTTGAGGATCGCGTACTGGCGATCGACATGACCATGCACCAGCTCGCTGATGCGGGCCAGGGCCTGGTGCGGTTGCAGGCCGTCGGCACCGGCCTGTTCCCGGGCAAAGGTGATCTGCTTCTTCAGGCCCGCGACACGGATCTCGAAGAACTCGTCCAGGTTGCTGGAGAAGATCAGCAGGAACTTCAGGCGTTCCAGCAGCGGGTAGGATTCGTCCAGCGCCTGTTCCAGCACGCGGATATTGAACTGCAGTTGCGAGAGTTCGCGGTGAATGTACAGGCTGCTGTCATCCAGGTTGGGGATGACAATGGCCGGCGTCGGTTGCGCCTCGGCCACTACGGGCACGGGCTCGAGCTCCGGCGAGGTTTCAACCACTGGCTCGACCACCGGCTGAGCGTCTTTTACGGCAACTTCTGAGAGTCCTTCAGTATTCATCGCGTGTTCCTGGGAGGGCTATTTTTGCTCTCGTAACAATTGAGCAGCACGAACGGCAAAGTAAGTCAGGATGCCATCAGCACCTGCACGTTTAAAAGCGGTCAGGGATTCAAGAATAACCCCTTCACCCAACCAGCCATTCTGGATCGCCGCCATGTGCATGGCGTATTCGCCGCTGACCTGATAGACAAAGGTCGGCACCTTGAATTCATCCTTGACCCGAAAAAGGATATCCAGGTACGGCATGCCCGGCTTGACCATGACCATGTCCGCCCCTTCCGCCAGGTCCGCCGCCACTTCATGCAGGGCTTCGTCACCATTGGCCGGGTCCATCTGGTACGAGGCCTTGTCGGCCTTGCCCAGGTTCAGCGCCGAACCCACCGCATCGCGGAAGGGGCCGTAATAGGCGCTGGCGTACTTGGCCGAGTAGGCCATGATCCGCACGTTGACGTGCCCCGCCAGCTCCAGGGCTTCGCGGATCGCCTGGACCCGCCCGTCCATCATGTCCGACGGCGCCACCACCTGGGCGCCGGCCTCGGCGTGGGACAGGGCCTGACGCACCAGGGCATCGACGGTGATGTCGTTCTGTACATAACCCTGTTCGTCGAGGATGCCGTCCTGGCCATGGGTGGTGAACGGGTCCAGGGCCACATCGGTGATGACGCCCAGCGCCGGGAAGCGCTCGCGCAAGGCGCGGGTGGCACGCTGGGCAATCCCTTCAGGGTTCCAGGCCTCGGCCGCATCCAGGGACTTGAGCCCGGCCGGCGTCACCGGGAACAGCGCCAGGGCCGGAATCCCCAGCTCGACCCAATGCGCCGCCTCTTCCAGCAACAGGTCGATGGTCAAGCGCTCCACGCCCGGCATCGAAGCCACCGCCTCACGGCGATTCTCACCGTCGAGCACAAACACCGGCAGGATCAGGTCGTCCACGCTCAGCCGGTTTTCGCGCACCAGACGGCGCGAGAAATCATCACGGCGGTTACGCCGCAGACGAGTGGCAGGGAACAGGCGGCTGGCAGGGGTAAAGCTCACGGCGGACTCCAGGGCCCGCGCTGGCGGGCGAGCGTGACAGTTATAAGCGGGCATTATGACGAACAGATGACAGTTGTGCTCAAGCTGTTGACCGACAGCAACACTCATTGTCATTGGCCCAATTGTTCACGTCGAGACACATTTCGATACTTTCCCCAACGTCGTCGAAGGGGTAGGCTGCGCGTTCATTTCGCCAGCATCCAGACAATGCTCCAACAATTTCTTCAGGATTTCGGCTATTTCGCCCTCTTTCTCGGTACGTTTTTCGAAGGCGAAACCATTCTGGTTCTAGCCGGGTTTCTAGCGTTCCGCGGATACATGGATATCAACCTGGTGATGGTGGTTGCCTTCTTCGGCAGCTACGCCGGTGACCAGCTGTGGTACTTCCTGGGGCGCAAGCATGGCCGCAAGTTGCTGGCGCGCAAACCGCGCTGGCAAATGATGGGCGATCGGGCGCTGGAGCATATCCGCAAGCATCCGGATATCTGGGTGCTGAGCTTCCGCTTCGTCTATGGCCTGCGCACCGTGATGCCAGTGGCCATTGGTCTGTCAGGCTATCCGCCGGGCCGCTACCTGCTGCTCAATGGCATCGGCGCGGCCGTCTGGGCCGTGGCCCTGGCCCAGGCCGCCTACCATTTCGGCGCGGTCATGGAAGGCATGCTCGGCAGCATCAAGAAGTACGAACTGTGGGTGCTGGGCGCGTTGCTGGTACTGGGTTTCGGCCTGTGGCTGCGCCGACGCTTCAAGAACGCCCGTCTGGCCAAGCAGATCTATGACGCCGAACAGGCCAAGGCCAAGGCTTCGACGACACCAGTGGAGTAACTCGCCGGTCATTGGCATGCTGTCAGCACCCTGAACCAGGAGAAAAACCATGAGCAAAAAAGTTGCAGTGATCCTTTCCGGTTGCGGCGTGTTCGACGGTGCCGAGATCCACGAAAGCGTGATGACCCTGCTGCGCCTCGACCAGCGCGGCGCCCAGGTGCAGTGCTTTGCCCCGAACATCCCGCAGATGCATGTGCTCAACCATCTGACCGGCGAAGCCATGCCCGAGACCCGCAACGTGCTGGTGGAATCGGCGCGCATTGCTCGTGGCCAGGTCAAGGACCTGCGCGAGGCCAATGTCGAAGACTTCGACGCGCTGATCGTGCCCGGCGGTTTCGGGGCAGCCAAGAACCTCTCCAGCTTTGCCACCGAAGGCGCGGCCTGCACAGTCCAGGCGGACGTCCTGGCTCTGGCCGAAGCCTTTGCCGAAGCGGGCAAACCGGTGGGCCTGATGTGCATCGCTCCGGCCCTGGCGGCGAAGATCTATGGTCCTGGCGTGACCTGCACCATCGGCAACGATGCCGATACCGCAGCGGCCCTGGGCAAAATGGGCGCCAGCCACACCGAATGCGCAGTAGGCGACATCGTCGAAGACAAAGCGCGCAAACTGGTGAGCACCCCGGCCTATATGCTGGCGCAATCCATCAGCGAAGCCGCCTCCGGGATCAACAAGCTGGTAGACCGGGTGCTGGAACTGACCCACGAAGGCGAGTAGTGACTCCCTGACACCCCGCTTCAGGAGGAGCCGCTGGTTCCTCCTTCAGGCCTGACGCGCCAGCCGGGTCAGAATCCGGTCCAGAGCATTGGCGAAGGCCTGCTTCTCCCGCTCGCCATAAGGCGCCTGTCCGCCACTGACCTGCCCCTGCTCCCGCAGATCGGTGAACAGATTACGCACCGCCAGGCGCTCCCCCATGTTCTGCGCATCGAACTCCTTGCCACGCGGGTCCAGGGCCGACACACCCTTTTTCACCAAGCGGTCGGCCAAGGGCACATCACTGCAGATCACCAGCTCACCGGGCACGGCATGCTCCACCAGATAATCGTCGGCAGCATCCGGGCCACTGGGCACCACAATCAGTTTGACGCAGGCGAAAGCCGGCTTGATCTGCGCTTGCCCGGCCACCAGCACCACCTCGAACTGGCGCTTCAAGGCAAAGCGCACCACCTGATCCTTGGCCGCCTTGGGGCAAGCGTCGGCATCGATCCAGACACGCATTGATGTTCTCCTCACAAAATGCAAAACGGGCAAGCCAGCCCCCGCAGGAGCGGGCTCGCCCGCGATCAGCGACGCTGTCGACTCAAGACGCGCGCAGTCGCTGCTTCTCACTCATGCGGCTGCGACTGTACAGCACCACGATCGCCAGGATCGCCACAGCCTGAGCCCCCAGCGAGTAGGCATCGGCATGAATGCCCAGCCAGTCGAAATCGAAGAAGGCTACTGGCCGGGTGCCGAAGATGCCCGCTTCCTGCAAGGCCTTGACCCCGTGCCCGGCAAATACCACCGACAAGGCACACAGCAGCGCCGCGTTGATGCCGAAGAACAGCGCCAGAGGCAGCTTGGCCGAGCCCCGCAGGATCACCCACGCCAGGCCCACCAGCAACACCAGAGCGGTGGCACCACCAGCCATGACCGCGTTATGCCCGGCTGGGCCTGCCTGCAGCCACAGGGTCTCGTAGAACAGGATCACCTCGAACAGCTCGCGGTACACCGAGAAGAACGCCAGCACGGCAAAACCGAAACGCCCGCCGCCGCCCACCAGGCTGCTCTTGATGTAATCCTGCCAGGCCGCCGCATGCCGACGATCGTGCATCCATACCCCGAGCCACAGCACCATGACACTGGCGAACAACGCCGTGGCACCCTCCAGCAGCTCCCGCTGGGAACCGCTGACGTCGATCACATAAGCCGCCAGGGCCCAGGTGGCCAGGCCGGCCAACAGCGCCAGGCCCCAGCCGACGTTGACACTGCGCACCGCCGATTGCTGGCCGGTATTACGCAGGAACGCAAGGATCGCCGCCAGCACCAGAATGGCTTCCAGGCCTTCGCGCAGGAGGATCAGCAAACCGGAGATAAAACTCAGGGACCAGCTCAGGCTGTCGCCACCCAACAACTCGGCGGACGCCTTGAGCTTGGCCTTGGCGGCGTCCAGGCGCTGTTCGGCCTGGGCCACCGGCAATCCGTCCTGCAACGACTGCCGGTAGGCCATCAGGGCCTTCTCCGTGTCCTTGCGCACCGTGGCATCGACGTTGTCCAGGGAGCTTTCCACCAGTTCGAAACCTTCCAGGTAAGCCGCTACCGAAAGATCGTAGGCTTGCTCATGCTCGCCGTTGCGATAGGCCGCGAGACTCTTGTCCAGGGTCGAAGCGGTGTAGTCCAGCAACTGCGCCGGGCCACGCTTGACCTGAGGCGGCTGGGCCCGCTGGGCACGGAAAGTGGCCGCTGCCTGCGGCCCCTGAGCAGCCAGCACTTCAGCAGGCGTCTGCCGGGCCAGGTCGGCCAGATTGAAGCTCTGCTCGCCCTTGGCCGCCGCAGGATCGGCGCTGAACCCGGCGATGTAGGTGGCCAGGTCCCAGCGCTGCCGGTCATCCAACTGATCGGCGAAGGCCGGCATGTCGGTGCCTTCGACCCCCAGCCCCAGGGTGTTGTAGACCGCGTACAGGCTCAGGCGATCAAGGCGCTCGGCATCCCGCAGATTGGCCGGCGGCGGGGTCATGCCCACACCTGCCGGACCATCGCCTGCGCCTTTCTCCCCATGGCAGACCGAGCAATGCTGGGCATACAGCGGCGCACCGCGAGCAGGGTCCGGGGTGATGACCGGCGCCTGGCTGACCTCATAGGCCACCGCCAGCTTGGCCCCCATCTGCCGCGCCAGGCGTGCCACTTGGCTGCCCTCGACGCGATCGTCCACCGCCTTGCGCAAGCTGACGATGCCCTGCTCCAGCTCGGCTTTCTCCGGCTTGGCCGGCAGGTCGGCGATCAGCCCCTGCAGGACCCCGAGAAACTCCACCTGCTCGCGGTATTCGGACTCATCGATGACCTTGCCGGCTTCAACCGTGGGCGGGTAATCGGCGCCAATGTAATCCAGCAGATGCAGGGCCTTGGGCGCGCCATCGACGGTATCGGCCAGCAGGTTGAAGCTGCAGAGCGCGAGCAGCGGCAGCACCAGCAATGCCAGTAAACGGGAAGGGCCAGTCATGAACGAATCTCAAATGGAAATACGAAGTAACATATTGTTCACTCCCAATGAGTTTCACTCAAGGCTTATCCGCCTGTTGCAACACTTGCGCCGACCAGCGCCTGTCCGACACCACCCAGGTGACTCGCCTGCGCCTGAAAAAAGGCCAACACCGACTGACCCTGGGCAAGACCGGCGAACTGCGCTTCAAGCTGGACCAGCGCTACCAAGTCATCAGCCTGCGGCGCGTGGGCGATCAGCTGTTCGTCATCGCCCCCGCGACCCTGGAAAAGAACCCGCTGGCGGCCTGGTTCGACCACCAATGAGCAGCCGCTCACATAGTGGCAAACACCAATCAAATTGAAGTTAAAAAGCCATTACAGCGCCAGAATCCACGTTTATAATGCCGCGCCCTCTTTATAGCAAGACGGCATTTAAGCTCCTCTTTTTATGAGGAATTGGCAGCGTAGCCGCAGTTCCTGCCAATGGGTTCGTCCAGCCCGACCCGCACGCCAGGCTGTCTCATTCAGGGAAGAAGAAGTACCCATGGCATCCCGCGTCCTCACCTCGATTGCGCTCGGCGCAGTCACCCTGCTCGCAGGCTGTTCGGCCTTTCGCAGCTACGACAACGAGCTTCAGGAAACCAACCAGCAACTGCGTGCCGGCAACTTAGATGCCGCCCTGACCCTGCTGGAAAAAAACAACAAGGGTGAAGACAAGGACCTGCTCTATTACTTCGAAAAGGGCGAGTTGCTGCGGGCCAAGGGCGACCTCAATGGCAGCCAGGCCGCCTGGGGCCATGCCGATCAGGTCGTGGGCAACTGGGAAGACTCGGTCAAGCTCGACACCGACAAGTACCTGGCCCAGTTCGGCAGTTTCCTGGTCAACGACAAAGTCCGTCGCTACGAAGGCTATGACTACGAAAAGGTCATGCTGACGACCCAGATGGCCATGAACCTGCTGGCCAGCAACGACTTCGACGGCGCCCGCATGGCGATCAAGAAGACCCACGAACGCGAAGCGGTGATCGCCGAACTGCGGGACAAGGAATACCTCAAGCGCGAGGACGAAGCCGAGAAGCAAGGGGTTAAAACCGAGTATAAGGACCTCAAGGGCTATCCCGTGGAAGCCCTTGATGCTCCCGATGTGGTCAACCTGAAGAACAGCTACCAGAGTGCGTTCAGCCACTACCTGGCCGGCTTCGTCTATGAAGCCCTGGGCGAAAAGGACCTGGCGGCTCCCGGCTACCGCAAGGCTGCGGAACTGCGTCCCAACACGCCCTTGCTGGAACAGGCCCTGCTGAACCTGGACGCCCCCGTGGAACCGGTGAAAGTCGAAGCCCCGGGCAAATCCTCGGCCAAGTCCAAACGCAAGACGGCAGCCAAGGCTCCGGTCAAGGCTCCGGTGGTAGCGGCCCTGGCGGCCGATGAGAGCGACGTGCTGATCGTGGTGCAAAGCGGCCTGGCCCCAGCACGGGACTCGGTGCGCATTCCCCTACCGCTGCCGATCAACGGCAACCTGGTCATCACCCCACTGTCGTTCCCGGTGATCAAGGCCGATACCTCGACCCAGACCTTCACCCAGATCGGCATCGATGGTCAGCAGCAGAACCTGACCCTGCTCAACAGCACCACCGCCATGTCCCGCCGCGCCCTGCGTGACGACATGCCGGGGATCATCCTGCGCACCACCGTGCGTGCAGTGACCCGTGGCGTGGCGCAAAAGAACCTCAACGAGGTCAATCCCCTGGCCGGCTTGGCCGTGGGCCTGGCTTCGGCGGTGACCGAAGGGGCCGATACCCGCACCTGGCGCACCCTGCCGGACAACACCCAGGTCGCCCGCCTGCGTCTCAAGCAGGGCGAGCACAGCCTCAGCCTGCCTAACGCCCAGGGCGGCACTCAAGTGCAGGTCAAGGTTGATCAGCGCTATCAGGTGATCGCCCTGCGCGTGGTGGGCAACCAGGTGTTCAGCAGCGGCCTGGCCGCCCATGTCATCCCGAACAACGCCGGCCAGAACATGGCCAGCAACCAACGTCCTTAAGCGGAGCCCTCCATGCGCCTGAAACTCCTCGCTGTTGCCGCACTGGCCCTTCTGGCCGGTTGCGCCACCCCGCCACCTCCTGCTCCCGGCAGCGCCGCGAGCAAGGTGGTGGTGATGAACAAGTTCAACAACATCGCCATCGGCGCGATGCGGGTCGCCCGTGAAAACGGCTTCCTGACGGTCAAGGTGGCACTGAACAACACCAGCCACACCAACATGACCATGTACTACCGCTTTGTCTGGCTGGGTGACGACGGTTTCCCGGTTGCCGATGAAGAAAGCTGGAAAGTCTTCAACCTGTACGCGGCCCAGGCCACCTTCTTGCCGGCCATCGCGCCGGTGCCCAAGGCCACTGACTTCCGCCTGGAAGTCAAAACCCAATAAGCCGTTCCTGAACCCGATCAAGAGAGCACTTCCATGTTTGCACGCTTTTCCTTCCTCGCCGTGGTCGCCCTGCTGGCCAGCGGCTGCGCCAATAACTCCCCGGTCCTGGGCGGCAAGAACATCAGCTACGGCGACAGCAAGGCCGTGGAACTGGTGACCAACGAGTTCGGTTCCACCGACCTGCAGATGATCGCCGAATCCATGACCCGCTCCCTGGCCCAGTCCGGCATCCTCCAGGGTCGCCCGGTGGTGCAGGTCTACGATGTGAAGAACAAGACCAGCGAGTACATCGACACCCGCGAGATCACCACCTCGATCAAGACCCAGCTGATGAAGTCCGGCACCGCCCGCTTCGCCAGCGACAACACCGCCATGCAGAGCCAGGTCGACCAGCTCAAGCTGCAGAACCAGAGCGGCCTGTACAAGAAATCCACCGTGGCCAAGACTGGCAACATGGTCGCCGCCAAATACCGTCTTGAAGGCTCCATCAGCTCCATCGTCAAGCGCAGCAGCGACTACAAGGACGTCTTCTACAAATTCAGCCTGCAACTGATCGACGTCGAGAGCGGTCTGGCCGAGTGGATGGACGAGAAAGAGATCCGCAAGACCACGGAGCGCTAAACAATGCGTGCATGGATTGGCATCCTGGCCCTGGCCTGTGCGTTCAGCGCCCAGGCGGCCCCGAAAGTTGCAGTCATGGACCTGGCCTACCAGGAACGTGTGCAGGAATACATTCACGTGGTTTCGGCCCAGCAGAACTACCGCGAGGGCTACTACAGCTCCAGCGGTTCGGCCAGCTACAACGAACTGGAAGCCAGCACCAGCTACATCGAAGAAGGCGAACTGCGCAAGTTCACCGGTGATATCAAGGGCGGCATTCTCAAGTCCGGGATGTTCCAGCTGGTGCAGGGTTCGCCCCACACCGACGCGTCCAAGACCAACGTCTACGACATCATCAAGCGCATCAAGGCGGGCAACTTCAAGGGTGCCGACTACGTGCTGTTCGGCACGGTGTCGGACATCGACTTCACCCAGGACATCAACGAGCTGGCCAATACCAACAGCTACTCGGCGGTACTGGGCCTGACCCTGGTGGCGGACTTCAGCCTGATCAACACCCGCACCTTCGAGATCACCTCGGCGTTCACCGCCATGGGCGAAGGCCAGGACACCAAGCTGGTGAACAGCCGCGACATCCGTGTCTCGCTGAACCGGCCACGGGTGGTACGCGAAGTCTCCAAGGCCCTGGGCGAAGACGTTACCCGGCAGATGGCCGAGCAGTTGGGTCGCGGTGGCTACGAGCAACCGGGGCAAGCGCCGATGCGCAACAACCTGCCGCCGGACACAGCGCCGGTAATCCTGCGCTAAGCCGTACGCAAACGAAAAAGGCGACCCGTGGGGTCGCCTTTTTTTGTCTCTGGATAACTTAGGCCGCGGCTTTGCGAATGGTCGCCAGGAAGCCCGCGGCGCCGAGGAACAAACCGGCGAAGGTACGGTTCATCCGCCGCTGCTGGACCGGGGTACGCAGCAAGCGCAGGACCCTGGACGCCAGCCCGGTGTAGCCGGCCATGACGATCAGGTCGACCACGATCATGGTGGCGCCGAGAATCAGGTACTGCTGGACCAGCGGCGCATGGGGGTCGATGAACTGCGGCAGTACTGCCAGCATGAACACCAAGGCCTTGGGGTTGCTGATGTTCACCAGGAAGCCGCGAAACACCAGGGCCAGAGGCTTGCCAAGGGGACGGATGGCCGCGTCATCGCTGAGATCGCTGGGCAGCGCGCGCCATTGCTTGACCGCCAGGTACACCAGGTAGGCCACACCAAACCACTTGATTGCATAGAAGGCGGTGGCAGATGCGGCAAGGATGGCGCCAACACCGGCGGCGACAATGGCAATCTGCAGGGCCAGGCCCAGTTGCAGGCCCAGGGCGTTCCAGTAACCGCGCCAGAAACCGTATTGCAAGCCACAGGACATCGACGCAATGGCGCCGGCTCCCGGAGAAAGACTGATTACCCAACTGGCGGCAAAGAACGCCAGCCATGTTTCAAGCACCATCGCACACCTCGGATCGGATTGGTCGTGACTGCCTAAGCTAATCCTCCGACCGGCGGCTGACTATATTTTTTTCGCCCAAAGGTGATGCACGGCCCTGTAGCCGCTGCCGCAGGCTGCGATAGGTCCGCAGGACCAGGGGCAATAGCTGCGCAGCCGTTCGCAGCCTGCGGCAGCGGCTACAGAGGAAGGGATTACTTTTCGCCAGTTCCTACCGGCAGCACATCGCTGCCGCGCCAGCGACGCACCGAGCGCTGGAAGAACAGGCTGTTGGGCACCTGGACCATGGCGCTGCCGGTGCCGGCTTCTTCGGACTCGATCAGGGTGGTGTACAGCAGGTTGATCGCCACGACCCGGCCCTTGACGCCAGGCTTGTCGACGGTGTCCACCAACTCCACCACGTCACCCAGGCGGAAGGGGCCAACGGTGAAGATCAGGATCGCGCACAGCAGGTTGGAGAGCACACTCCACATGGCGAAGAAGGCCACCGCCGCCACGGCGACAAAGCCGGACAGGGCGGTCCACAACACCGTGGCGGAAACCCCCAGGCGCTCCAGGACGAAGATCACCGCGCTGCCCATGATCAGCCAGCGCAGACCGCCGCGCAGGGGCATCAGCAACTGCGGCGGGAACGGGTAACGCTCGCCCAGACGGGTCAGGCAACGGGCGACAAAACGCTGGGCCAGATAGCCCGCCAGGAGAATCAGCAGGATCTGCACGCCCACCCACAACGGAGCGACCCACTGCGCCGGCAATGGCAGTTGCAACGCTTCCATCAGGACAGTGCCTCGAGTTCTGCCTGCATGCTTTCCAGCAACTCCAGGGCTTCCATCCAGGCCTCTTCCAGTTCGGACTCGCGGGTCTTGAGCTTGGCTTGCTCAGCCAACAGGTCCCGCAGCTCGTCCTTGCGCGCCGCTTCGTAAAGACCGCTGTCGCCCAGGCTGGTCTCGATCTTGGCCAGGCGCTCATGGACCTTGCCCAGTTCGGCTTCCAACTTGTCGGCCTCGCGCTTGTGCGGTGCCAACTGCTGACGCAAAGCAGCCGCGGCCTGGCGCTGGGCTTTCTTGTCGGTCTTGTCCGGGTTGACCGGCGTGTTGCTGACCGGGGCATTGCGCTGGCGGTAGTCCACCAGCCAACGGGTGTAGTCATCCAGGTCGCCGTCGAACTCCTCGACCTTGCCGTCGGCCACCAGGAAGAAGTTGTCCGTGGTACTCTTGAGCAGATGGCGATCGTGGGAGACCACCAATACCGCGCCGCTGAACTCTTGCAGGGCCATGGTCAGGGCCAGGCGCATCTCCAGGTCCAGGTGGTTGGTGGGTTCGTCGAGCAGCAACAGGTTCGGCCGCTCCCAGGCGATCAGGGCCAGGGCCAGGCGAGCCTTTTCACCGCCGGAGAAATTCAGCACCGGCTCGTCGATCCGCGCGCCGCGGAAGTCGAAACCGCCGAGGAAGTCGCGCAGGGTCTGCTCGCGCTCGGTGGGCGCCAGCCGCTGCAGGTGCAACAAGGGGCTGGCCTTGGAATCCAGGGAGTCAAGCTGATGCTGGGCAAAGTAGCCCACCACAGTGTTCTCGCCCCGGGTCAGACGGCCGGACAACGGCTGCAGCTCACCGGAGAGGTTCTTGATCAGGGTCGACTTGCCGGCGCCGTTAGGGCCCAGCAGACCGATCCGTGCGCCCGGCGTCAGTTGCAGCTTGACCTTCTCCAGGATCGTGCGCTCGCCATACCCCAGACGGGCATCAGAGAGGTCGATCAGCGGGCTGGAGATCTTCGTCGACTCGCGGAAGGTGAAGTCGAACGGCGAGTCCACATGGGCCGCCGACAGCTCTTCCATCCGTTCCAGGGCCTTGATCCGGCTCTGGGCCTGGCGAGCCTTGGTGGCCTGGGCCTTGAAGCGGGCAATGTAGCTTTCCATGTGCGCCCGTTGCGCCTGCTGCTTCTCGTAGGCCTGCTGTTGCTGGGCCAGCCGCTCGGCACGGGCCCGCTCAAAGGCGCTGTAGCCACCGCGATAGAGGGTGATCTTGCGCTGGTCGACGTGAGCCACGTGATCCACCACGGCATCGAGGAAATCCCGATCGTGGGAGATCAACAGCAAGGTGCCGGGATAACCCTTGAGCCAGTCTTCGAGCCAGATGATGGCATCGAGGTCCAAGTGGTTGGTGGGTTCGTCGAGCAACAAGAGGTCCGACGGGCACATCAGCGCCTGGGCCAGGTTCAGGCGCATCCGCCAGCCCCCGGAGAAGTCGCCGACCTGGCGGTCCATCTGTTCGTTGGTGAAGCCCAGTCCGGCCAGCAGCTTGCGCGCCCTCGCGTCAGCGGTGTAGCCGTCGGCGCTGTCCAGCTCGGCGTGCAGGCGCGCTTGCGCGCCACCGTCATGGGCCGCTTCGGCGGCGGCCAGTTCACGCTGCACCTGGCGCAGACGCAGGTCGCCGTCGAGCACATAGTCCACGGCCAGGCGCTCGAGGGTGTCGACCTCCTGACGCATGTGGGCAATGCGCCAATCGGCGGGCAGGAAGCAGTCACCCGAATCCGGATGCAGCTCGCCGCGCAGCAAGGCGAACAGGCTGGATTTGCCGGCGCCGTTGGCACCGATCAGGCCGGCTTTCTGGCCGGCGTGCAGGGTCAGCTCGGCGTCTTCTAGCAGACGTTGCGGGCCACGCTGTAAAGTCAGGTTCTGAAGTCGAATCATAATGGCGGCGGAGTCTACCAGCTTCGCTCGCAACTGGCGCGAGTAGCACTATGTCCTCTGACCTGTGGAATTTTTCCCTGACCATTTATGCCCTTCCCGGCGTGCAGGAAGCCTGCCTGCAACTACAGGACGAAGGTGCCAATGTCTGCCTGCTGCTCTGTGGAGCCTGGCTTGGCCAGCGAGGCGTCCGCTGCGATAGCCAGCGCCTGGAGCAGTTGAAAGAGCTCGCGGCGCCTTGGCACCGGGACGTGGTTCAACCTTTGCGCGACTTGCGCATTGGCTGGCGCGATGCGGCCCGCGAAGACCTTGAGTTGAGTGCCTTGCGCGAACAGGTCAAGACCCTGGAACTGGAAGCCGAACGGCAATTGCTGTTGCGTTTGCAGGAGCGGGTAAGGGAATGGCCGGAGGTTCAAGCGAAGAGCCTGGAAGACTGGCTTGAAGGATTGGCGGCCGAAGCCGCCGAACGCAACCGCGACGCGCTGCAGGTGCTGCGCGTCGCGGCGACCGGCGCTTAAGAAGCGCTGGAAGGAGTACCGGCAGTTACCGGAGCGGGAGCGGCAGGAGCTGTGCTCGCAGCCGCTGCTGGCGAGGCTGCTGGCGCGGGTGCAGCTGGCTTGGCCGCAGCCGGTGCTGGAGCAGCTGGCTTGGCGGCCGGGGTGGCGGGTTTGACCACAGCAGGTTTGGCTGCTGCAGGCTTGGCCGCCGGCTTTTTCGCAGCCGGTTTGGCCGCAGGCTTGGCTGCTGGTTTAGCAGCCGACGATGCTGCTGGCTTGGCAGCTACTGCAGGTTTGCTGGCGGGTTTGGCAGCAGGTTTGGCCGGCGCTTTTGCGGCGGCAGGTTTGGCTGCGGGTTTGGCTGCGACAGGTTTAGCGGCAGCTGTTTTAGCCGCTGCGGGTTTGGCCGCAGGCTTGGCTGCTGGTTTAGCGGCAGGTTTGGCTGCTACAGATTTGGCGGCAGGTTTGGCCACTGGCTTGGCGGCGGCAGGCTTGGCTGCGGCGGCTTTGGCTGCTGGCTTGGCGGCAGCGGTCTTGGCGGCAACAGGTTTTGCAGGCGCAGGCTTGGCGGCAGGTTTAGCCGCTGCGGGTTTGCTCGCCGCGGGTTTAGCTGCGCTGGCAGCCGCTTTTTTCGCCACTGGTTTGGCGGCAGATTTGGCAGGTGCTTTAGCTGCAGGCTTGGCCGCTGGTTTCTTCGCCGCGACAGCTACCGGCTTGGCATCACGAGTGCTCAATGCCTTGGCTACTGCTTCCTTCACACGACCAACGCCTTGAGCCAGTTTCAGGCTTTCCTGGGCATCGCGCTTGAGTTGCAGAATGTAGCTGCGGGTTTGTGCCTGGCGCTCTTTCAATGCGTCCAGCAAGTCTTCGAGTTCTTTCACCGCGGTCTTGGCCTTGGCTTGTGCCTTGGCCTTGCCGGCCGCCGCAGCGTCCTGCAATTTGGTGCGCGATTTGTGCAGTTTTTCCTGCGCTTTACCCCGTTGTTTTTCCAGCTTGGCGAGCAGTTTTTCAGCATCAGCCAAGGCTTGGGAACAAGCGTTTTCCAAATGTTCGAGCAGGCTGCCCGACAGCTGTTGGAGCAAATGCAACGGAGTATTTACAGGCTTCTTATTGGCCGACATGGTTTACCTCCTGGCTGACGTGAGTTGCGGCTCATACTAGACCTCTGCTGCTACCGCCGCTAGGGCATGTTGACAGTATCGAAAGCCCGGCGTTGCAGCGGATTGAAAATGTTCTTCGCCGTCATCGAAGTTGCTCACCAACCCGTGCTTTGTCGCTGGCATAATCCACCGCTACTCAGGCCGGAGAGTGCCCATGTCGCGTTACCTGTTTTTATCCCTGAGCCTGTTCTTGCCACTGGCTCAGGCTGCTGCCGAAGCGCCGCCCAATGACGCTCACGACCTTGCCTACAGCCTGGGCGCAAGCCTCGGTGAACGACTGCGTGACGAAGTGCCCGATCTGCAGATCCAGGCATTGGTCGAGGGTTTGAAAGCCGCTTATCAAGGCAAGCCACTGGCCCTAAAAACCGAACGCATCGAACAGATCCTGGCTCAGCACGATGCACGGATCAGCGACCAGTCGAGCAAGTCGAAAACTGAAGCGGCCCTGGAAAACGAACGACGTTTTCTCGACCAGGAAAAGGCCAAGCCCGGCGTGCGCCAACTGGCCGATGGCATTCTCCTGACCGAGCTGGCACCTGGCAGTGGCAACAAGGCCAGCCCCAACGGTTCAGTCCAGGTGCGCTACACCGGACGCCTGCCCGATGGCACCGTGTTCGACCAGACCCAGCAACCGCAGTGGTTTCGCCTGGACAGCGTGATCGAAGGCTGGCGCAGCGCCTTGTCGCAGATGCCCACCGGCGCCAAATGGCGACTGGTGATTCCTTCGAATCAGGCCTACGGCACCGAAGGCGCAGGCGACCTGATCGCGCCTTACACCCCCCTGGTATTCGAGATCGAACTGCTGGGCGTTGCTGACTAAGGCACAGGAACGAAAAACGGCACGCCAAGGCGTGCCGTTCTCGTATTGCTCCGCCCTGTTTTCAGGCCTGAGCCACCACGTCCTGCTTGTGGGCGTTATGCAGCACTTCGATCAGGCAATCTTCCAGTTCGAAGCGTTCGTGCAACAGGCCGCCCAGTTCCTTGAACTTCTGCGCCACACACTGACCCGCATCACACAGGTCGTTGAACGCCAGGAGCTTTTCAGTGATCACATCAATACGCGGATAGAGGGTATCGGCCAGCTCAAGCCCGCGCTTGTCGCCAAAGGCCTTGGCCTCGCTGGTGAGCTGCTCGTAGATTTCAAAATGACCGGCGGAAACGTAGTCCACCAGAATCCCGCAGAATTCCTGCAGCGATTTCTTGCTCTCGCTCAGGGCTTCGGGCTCGGCACCCAACGCATCATAGGCTCGAACCAGTTCGTGACGCTCCTGCAACCAGCGGTCGATCAGCAGATGCACTCCACCCCAGCGTTCCTGAGCATTCTGACAACTTTCGAGCATGGTGATCTCTCTTCCCTTATGGGTCATGCCGCTTGCCCGCCGCCCCCCTTCTGGAGACTCTGGATCCGGTCAGGCGCAACAGCATCGAGCAACATAATTCCAGTGACGCGTGCGGGCCAGATTATGCCCGCTCGACAACAGCATCAAGGTACGCAGGAGATAAAGTTCATACAAGCGTTTAATCCGCGCCCTCCCACCAAACCATGACTCAGGGCAACGCTGCAGCCTTGCGAGTGGCTCGAAACAGGCGCAGCAGACGGTAGCCGCTGAAGATCAGCATGATCACGAAAAACAGCAGGCTCCACTCCGGCAGACTCATGTCGAGCAGGGTCCAGGTGACCTCCGCGCAGTCCGATGTCCCCACGAAGGTCAATTGCAGTGCCTGCCACCAGGACAGGTTGCGCAACATGAACGGCATGTCCGGCAGGCAGGCCAGGAGTTGCTCGGAAGGAATGTTCTGCAACAACACATGACGCCCGGCAGTGATCACCCCGAACAGGCCCAGTATCAGGTTGAGCGCCCAGTAGACAGCTCGTCCCATGCGCCCCGGCCCCTGCACCACAGCCAGTAGATTGACGCCAGCGAACATCATCAGCAGCAAGCGTTGCACGCCCCACAAGGTGCAGGATTCCAGGCTACCACCGGATTGCAGGTTGAACGCCGCCCACGAGGCAAAAGCCCCCACCAGGAACACCAGGGAGAACAGCAAGCGAGAGCCGGCCAGCGACATGAGATATCCGTAACGGAGAGAAACAGGCAGCCACGGTAGAGAAAGCGCTCGCTCCTTTCAAGAAGCGCTATGCCGCAGCGGATCGACAATCAACCGTGAATGAGCCATCAACCCCAAACAAAAACAGGCCGGTTGCCTGCAACCGGCAACCGGCCCTGAAGACGCTTCAGATCCGTACCGGAACCGGCAACGGTGACGCCAGCAGGCGCTCGTCGAGCATTCCCAGGCCTTCCTGGAACAGCTGGTTGCTGCGCTCGGTATCGCCCAACTGCGCCAGCAAACGAGCCAGCTCGGCACAGGCTTCAGGATTGCGCTGCAGTCGCAGGCTGCTTTCCAGGTAGTCCCGGGCCTTGCCCCACAGGCTGTTCTGCAGACACAGACGGCCCAGGGTCAGCAGCAAACTCGGGTCGTCCGCATGCTCCTTCAACCAATGCTCGGCAGTCTGCAACTGGCGTGATGGATCGCTGCCGCGCACCAATCCGTAAAGCCGTGCCAGGTGGCTTTCATATTTGCGCTTGAGGGCTGTGCGCAGGGCCTCTTCAGCCTCGGCTCCCGCCCCCAGCTGACGCAGTTGTTCGGCGTAGGCCAGCACCAGCTGTGGCTCCTGGCGTTGGGCCGAAGTCAGTTGCTGCCAGGCTCGATTGAGAGACTGCAGGGCTGCCACCTGATCCTCTTCGCGCCGCGCCGCCAAGGTCAGGTTCTCACCCCAGGCGCGACGCTCCAGCTCCTGCAACTCGCTGGCCGGCAGGGCCTTGTCCTTGCGCAACTCGGGCAGCAAACGGATCAGCGCCGACCAGTCACCACGCTGTTGATGCAGGCGCTGCAACTGGCGCAGGACCTGAACGCTATGGGGATGGCGCTCATGCATCGCTTGCAGGGTACTCAGGGCACCTTCGGTATCACCGCGGTCGGTCTGCAACTGGGCATGACTCAAGGCCACCGCCAACTCGGCCTGGGGCTGGCGAGTCAGCGCCCGCTCCAACAACTGGTCGCACTCCTCATAGTGGCCTTGCTCGTTGGCGGCGCGGGCCGCACCGAGGTAATACAACAGTGGTTGACGTTCGGCCTCTGCAGCACGGTGCAGGTGTTTTTGCGCGCTGGCCCAACGACCTTCGGCAAGGTCCATCTGGCCCTGCTCGATGGCGATTTGTACCCGGCGACTCCGATTGCGCCGCGACCAGGGATTGACCACACCACCAGAGACCATCACCAATTCGATCAGCAGCTTGATGCCCCAGATCACCAACCAGATCAGCGCCACCAGGGCCAGGGTTGCCCACAGACTCGATTCGTAGCGGAAGTTGCTGTAGGCGATCAGCACGTACCCGGGATGCTCGGCAATGGCCAACCCCAACAGGCCGATGGCTGCGATGAGCAGTAGAACGATCACATAGACGCGCTTCATGGGCTCGTCTCCTGGGCGGTGTTCGCCGCAGGTTTGGCCAGAGGCTTGACTGAATCTTCAGCGTTCAGATTGCGCCGCTCGAGATAGGCCTGGACCGTGCTCAGGGTCTTGGCCAGATCCGGGGTGACAACGGTCACGGGCTGCTTGCTCAGTTCGGACAAGCGCTCAAGCATGATCTTGCTTTGCGGATTGTCCTGATTGAAGTTGCTGGTCAGTACATCACGTGCCTCGGTCAGTGCCTGGGTATAGACCGCCGCCTGACCATTCAAGGCAGCCCACTGTGCCTGCTCCAACGTCAGGCTCAGGGCCAGGCGTACCTGAGTCAGCCCCTGGCCGGCCAGCAACGGACGGATGTTCTTGTCGGCATTGAAATCGATGCGGAAATAGCGGGAGATCTGATCCCACCACTGCGCCCAGCGGCTCGCGCCGTCACCGTCGGCGGTCAGCCCCAGCAGTGACTCGCCGCGGTCCTTGTACTCCGGAGCCACGGCGCTGAGCTCAAGGACCTGATCACGCAGGGCTCCCAGTTGCAGGAACAGGCCGGTGCGATCTGGTTGCTCGGTACTGCGCAGAGCCGCCAGGCTCTTGGCCAATTGCTCGCGTGCAGCGAAAGAGCCCGGGTCGTTCTGCTCCCGCAGGATATCGTCTGCGCCCTGGACCAGTGCCTGAGCACTGCTGATGTCTTGCAGTGCAGACAGACGCAGACTGGCCAGACGCAGCAGATGCTCGGCCTCGGCCAGGCGCCAGTCCTTGCGGCTGGCGCCGAGCACGGTTTCCAAGCGCTGACTCAAGCGCTGCTGATCACCTTGCAACTGGGCCACCAGCCGCCGCCGGTCCTCCAGCTCATCGGCTGCCGGCAGTTGTTCCAGGCGTGCACTCAGGCGCTGTTCACTGAGTTTGAAACTCTGCGCCTGATCCCCCAAGGCCTGCAGCTGGCTCAGTTGCTGCTGGTTGTTGGCTTGCAGGCTGCGCACCTGCCAGATCCCCCAGCCGCCAGCGGCGACACCCGCCGCCCCCAGCAGCAGGGCCAGTATCGCCAACCCGTTGCCACGACGCTCAACGGTTGGGGTCGTGGGCTCGGCAGGTGCTTCAGGCACCGGCCGCACTTCATCTTTAGGCAAGGCTGTTTCGCTCACGTATCCATCCTTTGCGTTTAGAGAACGGGCACGGGTTGCTCCCGTAACGCCGTTAGCAAAGCCGCGGCACTGGCGCCGCGACAATCCACAACTTTTTCCGCCCCGGCGGCACGTGCCATTTCGGCGACCCGGGGGCTTGGAACAAACAACGGCATCTTCGCCAACTGCGACCAGGCTGGGCCGGCCAACTGCTGCAAGTGGCTGAAACCCTGTCCACTGCTGACCACCAGGCCGTTCAAGCGTTCCCCCTGAATCCGCTCAAGCAGCGCATCCTTGGCGTAATGCGGCAGGCACCGGCGGTAGAGTTCCAGATAATCGACACTAGCACCTAGGTCACGCAAGCGCTCAGAGAGCAGCTCGCGACCGCCCTCTCCACGGACGATCAGCACCCGTGGCTCAGGCCGCCGGATAGCCTCGCGCAATTGGGGAAGTTCAAGCAAGGCTTCGCTGTCATCACCTGTTTGAGGGTAGAAAACTTGCAGACCGGCATCCGCAAGGATCTGCCCGGTACCGGCACCGACACTGAACCAGCTTTGAGCGGGAGGCTGAGGCCAATAGGCTCGCAGCAAGCCAAGGCCAAGGTGCGCGGCAGGCTTGCTGACCACGATCAGCGCACAGTAACGATCCAGTTCCAGCAGGATCGCCCGCTGCGAATCGCTGACAGGCAAGGCTTGAATCTCCAGTAGCGGCAGGCTGCTGCTGAAGACACCGACCTCGGCCAGGGTCGCTGCCAATGCAGCACTATCCTCGCTCGGCCGGGTCAGCAGCAGGCGCCACCCGATCACTCTTCGCCCGCCTCGCCGTAGACCGCGCGCAGGATGTCATCGGCGCCCTGGGCCAGCAGGTCGTCTGCCACCTTCACCCCCAGTTCAGCGGCCGACGCTCGCGGGCCACGCGCTTGCGCGCTCAACAACAGGCCACCGCTAGGCTCGCCGACCAGGCCACGCAGCCAGATCTGATCGCCTTCGAGCACCGCGTAGCAGGCAATCGGAACCTGGCAGCCACCGTTCAAATGCTTGTTCAGCGCTCGCTCGGCAGTCACCCGGCTGGCTGTGTCGGCATGATGCAGAGGCGCCAGCAACGCGTGAATTTCAGTATCGGCACTACGGCACTCGATGCCGACTGCGCCTTGGCCACCGGCGGGCAGACTCTCATCGACGCTGATGGACGAACTGATGCGGTCTTCGAAGCCCAGACGGATCAGGCCGGCGGCGGCCAGGATAATGGCGTCGTACTCACCGGCATCCAACTTGGCCAGCCGAGTATTGACGTTGCCCCGCAGAAAACGAATCTGCAGATCAGGCCGACGGGTCAGCAGTTGAGCCTGGCGGCGCAGGCTGGAGGTACCCACCACGCTGCCTTCCGGCAATTGCTCAAGGCTGGCGTAGGTATTGGAAACAAAGGCGTCACGTGGATCTTCACGCTCGCAGATGCAGAACAACCCCAGGCCTTCGGGAAAGTCCATGGGCACATCTTTCATCGAATGCACGGCGATGTCGGCCTGGTTTTCCAGCAGTGCGGTTTCCAGCTCTTTGACGAACAGGCCCTTGCCGCCGATTTTCGACAGGGGCGAGTCCAGCAGTTTGTCACCGCGACTGACCATGGGCACCAGGGTCACGACGAGGCCCGGATGGGCCTCTTGCAGACGGGCTTTGACGTATTCGGCCTGCCACAAGGCCAGTGCACTTTTGCGGGTAGCGATGCGGATTTCGCGAGAGGACATGGATCAATCCGTACTGAATAGATACGGCAGATAATAACAGCTCAGCCAAAGCAGCTTTGACTTGTATCAGAAACGCAGCGCCCTCCCGACGCCAGGTTTGCCTTTTTGTGGGCCTTGAGTCGCGGTCTAGAGCTGCTGCATCATCTTGCGCACACCCGCCACATGGCGTCGGCTAACGATCAGGGCATCACCATTGAGCCCCTTGAGGTACAGCTGGAAATGTCCCAGGGGCGTACGCTGCAGTCGTTCGATCCGCTCTCGGGCCACCAGCGCATTGCGGTGAATACGCACAAAGCGCTCACCAAATTCGTCTTCCAATGCCTTCAATGGCTCATCCAGAAGCACCTCGCCGCTTTCGTGGCGCAAGGTCACATACTTGTGGTCAGCAATGAAATACACCACCTGAGCCAGAGGAATCAGCTCGATACCCTTACGGGTGCGGGCGCTGATGTGACTACGCGGGCCATTGCCGCTTTCCGCCGCCGGCCGGGTCAGGGCCGCCAACTGCACACGATTGGGCTTCTCGGCCTTTTTCAGCGCCTCCAGCAACAGTTCTGGGCGCACGGGCTTGACCAGATGCCCGACCCCGCTGGCATCGAAGGCCTCTAAGGCGAATTCGTCCGGGGCCGCGCAAAACACCAGCGCCGGAGGCGTCTCGCGTTCGCACAATTTTCCGGCGACCTGCAGACCGTCCAGACCCGGCATGCGGACATCGAGCAAGACGATATCCGGCTTCAGGCTGTCGATCAGGCTCAGTGCCTCTTCGCCATTGGTGGCGCTGGGCTCCAGGACACTGTATCCCTCAAGCTCACTGACCATCCGGCTCAGGCGCTCGCGGGCTAGGGGTTCGTCATCAACGATCAGGACATTCATATTGCGCTGGATTCCTGCGTGAGTCTCGCACAAGGATAGCGTAGACAGGTGGAGTGACGTCCGTCACGGCGATCCACGATAAGACTAGTGCGAAGGCCAAAAAGTGCCGCAAGTCGGGCACCAATATTTACCCGGACCTGCCCGATACCGCCCAAGGTCGGTGGATGCGCGACGGCGTTGCAGGGAATGCTGGTATTCAACACAAAGCCCCCCTCGTTACTGTGGTCGGTGTCCACCCTGGCCGCACCCGCCTCGTTTCGTGGGCGAGTTGCATGGACCTGCGCGGAGTGAACTCGATGGACAGACTCACTGCGAACACGCGAGGGGTGTTACGCAATTGTGCCGGTCCTCCTGTCCAACTGTAGACGGTTGCCAAGACGATATTGCTCAATCGATAAATATCGTTTGATCGATATCACCTTCCGCACTCAAGCCCCCCCTGTCCGGATCCACTCCGGATTGTGCCGACCTCAGTCTCTGCGCCCTCGGGACCGGCGACAAGCCACGCAGCACAGGCCCGGAGAAAAAAGCTGCCGACCAGTGCCAGCGACAGCCCAGGCAACCCTGTTATTATCGGCGCCTGTTTTTTACGCCATCTTCCTTCAGCAGATCACGAGCGAATTCATGAGCACTGACAAGACCAATCAGTCCTGGGGCGGCCGCTTCAGTGAACCCGTCGACGCCTTCGTCGCCCGCTTCACCGCCTCTGTCACTTTCGACCAGCGCCTGTATCGCCACGACATCATGGGCTCCATCGCTCATGCCACCATGCTGGCCAAGGTTGGCGTGCTCACTGACGCCGAGCGTGACAGCATCATCGACGGCCTGAAGACCATCCAGGGCGAGATCGAGGCCGGCAGCTTCGACTGGCGCGTGGACCTTGAAGACGTGCACATGAACATCGAAGCGCGCCTGACCGACCGCATCGGCATCACCGGCAAGAAGCTGCACACCGGACGCAGCCGCAATGATCAGGTGGCCACCGACATCCGCCTGTGGCTGCGGGACGAAATCGACCTGATCCTGGCCGAGATCACCCGCCTGCAAAAAGGCCTGCTGGAACTGGCCGAGCGCGAAGCCGAAAGCATCATGCCGGGCTTCACTCACCTGCAGACCGCCCAGCCCGTGACCTTCGGGCACCACATGCTGGCCTGGTTCGAAATGCTCAGCCGCGACTACGAGCGCCTGGTGGACTGCCGCAAGCGCACCAACCGCATGCCCCTGGGCAGCGCTGCGCTGGCCGGCACCACCTACCCCATCGACCGCGAGCTGACCTGCCAGCTGCTGGGCTTCGAAGCCGTGGGCGGCAACTCCCTGGACAGCGTCTCCGACCGTGACTTCGCCATCGAATTCTGCGCCGCCGCCAGCGTGGCAATGATGCACCTGTCGCGCTTCTCCGAAGAGCTGGTGCTGTGGACCAGCGCGCAGTTCCAGTTCATCGATCTGCCGGACCGCTTCTGCACCGGCAGCTCGATCATGCCGCAAAAGAAAAACCCCGACGTGCCGGAGCTGGTACGGGGCAAGAGCGGCCGAGTGTTCGGCGCACTGATGGGCCTGCTGACCCTGATGAAGGGCCAGCCCCTGGCGTACAACAAAGACAACCAGGAAGACAAGGAACCGCTGTTCGACGCTGCCGACACTCTGCGCGACTCACTGCGGGCCTTCGCCGACATGATCCCGGCCATCAAGCCCAAGCACGCCATCATGCGTGAAGCGGCCCTGCGCGGCTTCTCCACCGCCACCGACCTGGCGGACTACCTGGTGCGCCGTGGCCTGCCGTTCCGTGACTGCCACGAAATCGTCGGCCATGCCGTGAAGTACGGTGTGGAGACTGGCAAGGACCTGGCAGAAATGAGCCTGGAAGAACTGCGCAAATTCAGCGACCAGATCGAGCAGGATGTGTTTGCCGTGCTGACCCTGGAAGGTTCGGTAAATGCCCGTAACCACATCGGCGGCACCGCTCCAGCTCAGGTCCGGGCTGCTGTGGCTCGCGGCCAGGCGTTGCTGGCCAGCCGCTAAGCACCCTGCCCGCAGGGGCCGGCAACCCTCTGCCGGTCCTTGCAAGCTGGCTGCGCTAGCGCCCCGATCGCCTGGCGGTAATGAGCGCAGCCTTGTCAGCGGCAATCCGCCTGGCGTTGGGCGTCTGCTCCAGACGCTCCAACAGGGCCCTGGCCTCTGGCATATCGGCCAGAAAATCGATCCCGAACAGCTTGTCCCCAACGACCAGGGCCAGGTTCACGCTGTACTGAAAATACAGGTCCGCCACGCTCAGGCTGGTACCCGCCACATACGGCGCGAACCGGGCATGCCGGCGCAATGCGGCAAACCCCTGCAGCAATTCGACTCCAGCCTTTTCCTTGATCGCCTCGGGCAGCGTTGCACCGAAGAACACTTCGGGGAAACAGGCTCGGGCCGGCAGCTCGATATAGAGTTCGATCTCCTTGGCCAGTGCCAGCACCTGTGCCCTCTCGAAGGCATCTCCCGGGAGCAGCGCCGGCTCGGGATGGACCTGCTCCAGGTAATCGAGAATCACGCTGGTTTCACTGATAAAGCCCTGCTCCACTTCCAGCACCGGAACCTTGCCCCGGGGACTGATGGCCAGCGCCTCGGGGCTCTGGCCGGCGTAGAACAACACCTCCTCGAAGGGCAGGCCCTTTTCCAGCAGGGCCAGTTTGACCATGTTGTAGTAGTTGCTGATGGCGAAGCCATAAAGCTTGAACATCCCATAGCCTCCAGGCCGTGCAGGGGGTCGGCAGGACTTTTTATAGAAGGTTAATCCACTTCTGACCAGCAGCATCCAGCCTCTGAATACGAGTAAACTGGCGACCTTTCCTTGAGGAGCCTGCCATGAGCGAGCCAACCGATATCGACAACGACGAAGAAGAGTTCGCCGAAAACACCCTGATCGAAGCGATCGAGAACCAGATCGAAAGCGACAATCCGCCAGCAGCCAAGGCCACCTTCAATAAGCTGACTCTGGTGGGTTACGAGCGGGAAGAAATCCTCAACCTGATGGCCCACGTCCTGGCTGTCGAGATCGATGCGATCCTCGAGGAAGACCGCGCCTTCGATACCCAATGGTACGAAGCCGCGCTGCGCGCCCTGCCGGAATTGCCTCCAGAGAAGCAGTAAGCCGCTACCACCGGAGCGCTGCCCGCAGCAACGCTCCGGCACGCCACTCCCGACCTGACTACACTGCAGGCACCCTGCGGCCAAAGACCGCTGCCCCCAGGTACAAAAGTCCTCAGCGAATGCTGGACACGCCGCCGTTCTGCGGTCACCTTAAGAACGCTGACCTCTCATTCCTAGAAAGTCTGGAGTCCTTATGTCGTATACCCCTGAGTTGGTTGCCGAACTGGAAATCCTTGCACTCTTCAACCTGGACAACTCCCAGGAAGGCCTGAAAATCCATCAGACCGCCGCCCCTTCTGCCATCGCCGCCGCCCAACGCCTGTTTGACAAAGAACTGATTACCCAGCCCGATGGGGGCTACCTGACCAGCCTTGGCCGGGATGCTGCTGAACATGCCCAAGGCCTGCTGACCATCCTGAGCGTCAAAGAAACCGCCTGAACACCGTTCCTCGGCCTGCGGGGTTCCCGTCTGTCGGATTCCGTAGGCACCCTCCCGCCAATACGCTAGAAATCTGGCGTCAAAAAACAAAATCAGCTTAAGGCTCGGTCTTGTCTGACGATAAACTGCTGCCGTCCTCAAACCGCCACGTTCGAGCTCAGCTTGAAATGCCCCATACCCATGAAATCCGTCCCGATCTGGATGAAGGAATCGATCGCAAGGTTCTCAGTCAACTGCGCGCGCGTTTTCTCACCCTCAATGCCGGACGCATGGCTCGGGCAATGGAAGGGTTGTCGGCACGCCAGCAGCTGGTCCTCAACCTGCTGCCACTGTTCTTTCACGTCAATCATCCACTGCTGCCCGGCTACGTTTCCGGCGCTACCCCGGCGGGACTGTCCAACTACGAGCCCGACCCGCAAGCCCTGGCTGAAGCCCAGCGCCTGACCCGCTCCTTTTCCTACAAGCCTCGTCATGGCAATCCACCTCGACCTATCCACGGCCTGTTTCTCATGGGCAGCCTGGGCACCCTGGCCCAGGCGGACCAGAGCGACATGGATGTCTGGGTGTGCCATGCGCCGGACCTGAGCGAAACCGAGCTGGCCGAACTGCAGAAGAAATGCCAGTTGCTGGAAGCCTGGGCCGCGGGCCAGGGCGCCGAGGCGCACTTTTTCCTGATCGACCCCAGCCGTTTTGTCCGCGGCGAGCGGGATACACAGTTGAGTTCGGATGATTGCGGCACCACCCAGCACTACCTGCTGCTCGACGAGTTCTACCGCACCGCCATCTGGTTGGCCGGACGCACGCCGTTGTGGTGGCTGGTGCCGGTGTACGAGGAGTCCCGCTACGAGCGCTACATCCACACCCTGCTCTCCAAGCGCTTCGTACCCGCCGAAGAGAACCTGGACCTGGGCCACATGGCACGCATTCCGCCCGGCGAGTTCATCGGAGCCGGACTCTGGCAGCTGTTCAAGGGCATCGAGTCCCCCTACAAATCAGTACTCAAGCTGCTGCTGATCGAGGTCTACGCCAGTGAGCATCCCAGGGTCCAGTGCCTGAGCCTGCGCTTCAAGCAGGCGGTGTTCGCCAACCGCCTGGACCTGGACGAGCTCGACCCCTATATCGTGGTTTACCGACGCATCGAGGAATACCTCAAGGCCCGTGGCGAGCCCGAGCGTCTGGAACTGGTACGGCGCAGCCTGTACCTCAAGGTCAACCGCAAGCTTTCCAGCGGCAATGGCGCTCGCAGTCCGAGCTGGCAGCGGGCACTGCTTGAGCGCCTGGCCAGCGAATGGGGCTGGGATCAGCGCCAGCTGGCCCTGCTGGACAGTCGCAGCCAATGGAAAGTGCGCCAGGTCAGCAGCGAGCGCCGGGCGCTGGTCAACGAGCTCAACTACAGCTACCGCTTCCTGACCCAGTTCGCCCGCACCGAACAGGCCGCCAGCCTGATCAATAAGCGCGACTTGAACGTGCTGGGCCGACGCCTGTACGCAGCATTCGAACGCAAGGCGGGAAAAATCGAGTTCATCAATCCCGGTATCGCCCCGGACCTCGCGGAAGACACCCTGACCCTGGTGCAATCGCCGAACAAGAAAAAACCAGGGCAGACTTATTGGGGCCTGTACAACGGCAATCTGACCGCCCTGGAGTGGGAGCACTTCGCGCCTATCAAGCGCAGCCGTGAATTGCTTGAGCTGCTGACCTGGTGCCATCGCAATGGGGTGATCGATAGCAGCACGCGCCTGGCGCTGCACCCTGGCAGCAGCGACCTGAGCGAGTTCGAGCTGTTCAACTTGCTCGGCAGCCTGCAACAGACGGTGGCCCTGCCATTGGCCACCGTCGACGAAGACCAGCTGCTGCATGCCAGCGTACCCGGCGAAGTGCTGATCCTGGTGAACGTCGGAGTCGACCCGCTCAAGCATCACCGCGACCTGAACATTCTCATGACCACCGAGCGCACCGACTCCCTGAGCTACGCCGGGGTGCGGGAAAACCTGGTGCTGACCCTGGATCAGGTCACCCTCAATAGCTGGAACGAGGTCATGGTCGGGCGCTATGACGCTGAACATGCCTTGCTCGAATGCCTGCGGGACTACCTCAATAACCTGCCGTCCGACTCACAACCACGGTTGCGGGTCCGCTGCTTCTGCCACAACCGCGCACAGTTCATCGCTCGGCGGGTGGAGGAGCTGTTCGAAACCGCGCACCACCTCCTGCTCAGTCAGCTCAACTACCGCTACCTGATCCAGGTCCAGCAGCACTTTCACGTCCTCGAACTGGTACCCGGCCAGGTTCGGCATCGGGCCATGGCGACACCCGCCGCACTGCTTGAATACCTGGGCCAGGAGCAAGCCCGCTATAGCCCCCTGCACCTCGATCCCATGGCCCTGGAAGATCACGACCTGGCGCTGATCCTGCCCATGGGCCAGCCAGACTGCATTCAGGTGTTCTACCGGATCATCGAGCAGCACGCCGAACTCTATATCCTCGATGAGCACAACGCCCTGTGGCAGCAGACCCTGCCGTACCACGACGAACAAAGCCTGCTGGTGCCGCTGCAGCGCTTCCTGCAGTCGATCCTCTACCGCCGTGAAGCGCTACAGTCGATGGACAGTAGCCAAGGCGAGAAACCTTTGGACACACTCTACTTGCAGATACTGCCCTCAGGCACCGGTCGGGCGCGCCGGGTAGAGCCGCGACCAGCACCTGCGACCCCCGTAGACAAGGCCTTTTATGACGTGCAGGCGATCATCGGCAAGGCTGCACCTGGCCAGGTGCAAGTCTCGCTGTACTGCAATCAACGGGAGTTTTCCGAACTGGAATATGGCAACCAGCTATTCAGCGCGGTGGCCCAGGAAATCGTCGGACAGCGCCGTGAACCGGAACGCTATCGCTGCTACATCACCGACCTGGACCTGTCCGGCCTGCTCGGTGATATGCAAAGTTCGAGCATTGTGTATCTGCGCTACAAGGCCAGCCTGGAGCGCGCACTGAACGACGCGCTCGAGCAGGTCTAGCCGCAAATCAGAGGTGGTAGTCGCCCGCGGCTTCCGGCTGGTATTCCACTTCCAGCAGAGTCAGCTTCAGGGTCTTGCCACCCGGCGCCGGCCAGTCGATGTATTGACCCACCTGCAAGCCCAGCAAGGCGCTGCCCACGGGTGCAAGGATCGAAATCTTGCCTTCGTCGGCGTTGGCGTCCTGTGGATAAACCAGGGTCAGGTGATAGTCCTTGCCACTGCTTTCCTCACGGCAATGCACACGCGAGTTCATGGTTACGACACCGGCCGGTACTTCATCGTGACCCACCAGCGTTTCGGCACGATCCAACTCGGTTTGCAGTGCAATGACGCCTGGCAGCGAGTCGTCCAGGCTGTCGATCAGACGCTCCAGACGTTGCACGTCAAGGCGGGTAAGGATGATGGATGGTGCAGTACTCATGATCCTGGCTGACTCCTATTTTTTCTGCACAAAAAAGCAAAACCCCGCCAAATAAGACGGGGTTCTCACCGGCCTCGATGTAGCGAGGCGAAGTCGGACACTATCACAGCACACTGAATAAACAAACCGTACCAGTACGAACCTAAAGCCCCCCGGCTGTACCGCTCTGTTTGCGCTGCAGCGCTTGTGCGCAGATCACTCGCCGCCGCTCGTCATCGGCCGAACGCCACTCGCGAATATCCTCCACATGGCGGAAACAGCCGCGGCAGACCTTCTCCTCATCGAGACGGCACAAACTGATGCACGGCGAACTGACCGCTGGGCTGACATTACTGTAGAGCGGCTTGGGCGGTCGGGCTACGGCAGGCTGAGTCACGACCTCAGAGCCCTTCGAAATCGAGTTTGATATCCGCCTGTTCGAGAACAATGCGTTCCAGCATCTCCCCCAGCTGCTCTTCACTCTTGTCGCACATCCAGCGCTCGCTTTCCTCGTCGTAGTCGAAGTGGAAACCACCAGAGCGGGCGGCCAGCCACAGCTGGCGCAAAGGTTCCTGGCGGCTGAAGATCACCTGGCTGCCGTTGTCGAACTTGACGGTGAGCACTCCGGCGGAGCTTTCCAGGTCAATGTCCAGGTCGCTCTCATCGAAAATATCCTCCAGCGTCTGCTGGGTGGCGTCCACCAGGTCGTGAAAACGGGCTTCGGTCAAACTCATTGCAGGAACCTCAAAAAGTGTCTACTCACGCTCAAGCGCCGCAAGATACGGACGCTCCCCGGCGAATGCAAAGGATACCGAACAGGCGGATAAATGCGACGCCCATTGTGTCGGAAGCCGACCAAAGCCTCTGAGCAGCCCCTGGCAAAGGCCCGCTGGACGGGAGTTACGCTGCATAGGCAAGCTGCCGGGTGGCCGGTATACTCGGGCGCAATTTACGCATTCTCAAGGATTTCGCCATGAAGCGCCTGATCTCTTCCCTTGCTGCGCTCGTCGCGGTTGCCTGCCTTGTTACCGCCTGCGGCCAGAAAGGCCCGCTGTATCTGCCCGATGACAGCAAATCCCCAGAAGAACAGGCGAAATCGCAGTCGAAGTCGCACAAGCACGACACCTACTAAGGGCTCACCATGGACGCTTTCAACTACCGCGACGGTGAGCTGTTCGCGGAAGGCGTAGCCCTGTCCGCCATTGCCGAGCGTTTCGGCACGCCGACCTACGTCTACTCCCGAGCGCACATCGAGGCCCAGTACCTGGCCTATGCCGAGGCGCTTGCCGGCATGCCGCACCTGGTCTGCTTCGCGGTAAAAGCCAACTCCAACCTGGGTGTGCTGAATGTCCTGGCGCGCTTGGGCGCAGGCTTCGACATCGTCTCCCGGGGCGAGCTGGAGCGCGTCCTGGCGGCTGGCGGCCAAGCCGACAAGATTGTCTTTTCCGGTGTCGGCAAGACCCGTGACGACATGCGCCGAGCCCTGGAAGTGGGCGTCCATTGCTTCAACGTCGAGTCCGCAGAAGAGCTTGAGCGCCTGCAGCTGGTGGCCGCCGAACTGGGTGTTCGCGCGCCAATCTCGCTGCGAGTCAATCCCGACGTCGATGCCGGCACTCACCCGTATATCTCCACCGGGCTCAAGGAAAACAAGTTCGGCATCGACATTGCGACTGCCGAGGACGTGTACATCCGCGCCGCGCAGCTGCCGAACCTGGATATCGTCGGGGTCGACTGCCACATCGGCTCGCAACTGACCACCCTGGCCCCTTTCATCGACGCCCTCGACCGCCTGCTGGATCTGGTGGATCGTCTTGGAGAATGCGGCATCTACCTGCGCCACATCGATCTGGGTGGCGGTCTGGGCGTGCGTTATCGCGACGAAGAGCCGCCACTGGCCGCCGACTACATCAAGGCCGTGCGTGAACGCCTGGATGGCCGCGACCTGGCCCTGGTGTTCGAACCGGGCCGCTTCATCGTGGCCAACGCCGGTGTACTGCTGACCCGTGTCGAGTACCTCAAGCACACCGAACACAAGGATTTCGCCATCGTTGACGGCGCCATGAACGACCTGATCCGCCCAGCGCTGTACCAGGCCTGGATGGATGTCAGTGCCGTCCAGCCGCGGGATGCCGAACCCCGCACCTACGACATCGTCGGACCGATCTGCGAAACCGGCGACTTCCTCGCCAAGGAGCGCAACCTGGCCCTGGCCGAGGGCGATCTGCTGGCGGTGCATTCCGCTGGTGCCTATGGTTTCGTCATGAGCTCGAACTACAACACCCGCGGCCGTGCCGCTGAAGTACTGGTCGATGGTGACCAGGCTGTTGAAGTGCGTCGCCGCGAGACGGTAGCCGAGTTATTCGCTGGCGAAAGCCTGCTGCCGGAGTAAGACCATGCTGCTGCGTTTTACCAAGATGCATGGCCTGGGCAATGACTTCATGGTTCTCGACCTGGTCAGCCAGCACGCGCATATTTTGCCCAAGCACGCCAAACAATGGGGTGATCGCCATACCGGAATCGGCTTCGATCAACTGCTGATCGTCGAGGCCCCGAGCAACCCGGACGTGGACTTCCGCTACCGGATCTTCAACTCCGACGGCTCCGAAGTGGAACAGTGCGGCAACGGCGCCCGCTGCTTCGCCCGTTTCGTACTGGACAAGCGCCTGACCACCAAGCGTCAGATCCGCGTCGAGACCAAGAGCGGCGTCATCGAACTGGATGTACGCAACGACGGACAGATCAGCGTCAACATGGGGGCTCCGCGCCTGGTGCCGGCGGACATTCCGTTCCAGGCCCCGGCCCAGGCCGACAGCTATACGCTGGACGTCGATGGCCTGCAGGTCGAGCTAGCCGCCGTATCCATGGGCAACCCTCACGCCGTGTTGCAGGTGGATGACATCAACAGCGCGCCGGTACACGAACTGGGGCCGAAGATCGAGCATCACCCGCGCTTCCCGGCGCGGGTCAATGTCGGCTTTCTCCAGGTGCTGGACCGTCAACGCGCGCAATTGCGGGTCTGGGAACGTGGCGCCGGGGAAACCCAGGCCTGCGGTACCGGCGCCTGCGCAGCCGCAGTGGCCGCGATCAGCCAGGGGTGGATGGATTCGCCCCTATTGATCGACCTGCCGGGCGGGCGCCTGTCCATTGAATGGGCAGGCCCTGGCCAACCGGTGATGATGACCGGTCCGGCAGTGCGCGTATACGAAGGACAGGTGCGTCTTTAAGTGAGCGAAATCCATGACTGATCAGCCGCAGGCTCCCGCCGCAAAGCCCGACCCAACGCCTTCTGCCGACCTGGACGCAGCCGCCGTCGCCGCGTACCTGGAGGCCCATCCGGACTTCTTCGTCGAGCACGACGAGTTGCTCCCGGCCTTGCGCATTCCGCACCAGCGCGGCGACACCGTATCGCTGGTGGAGCGGCAGATGAAGATCCTGCGCGAGCGCAACATCGAGATGCGCCATCGCCTGTCGCAATTGATGGACGTGGCCCGGGACAACGACCGGCTGTTCGACAAGACCCGACGCCTGATCCTGGCCCTGATGGACGCCACCAGCCTGGAAGAGGTGGTGATGAGTGTCGAAGACAGCCTGCGCCAGGATTTCCAGGTGCCCTTCGTCAGCCTGATTCTGTTCAGCGACAGCCCCATGCCGGTAGGCCGCTGGGTCTCCGCCGCCGAAGCCCAGGGCGCCATCGGCGGCCTGCTTTCAGAAGGCAAGAGTGTCAGTGGCAGCCTGCGCGAGCACGAACTGGACTTTCTCTTCGGCGAAGAACAGCGCAAGCAGATCGGCTCCACTGCGGTAGTCGCCCTGGCGCACCAGGGCATGCACGGTGTACTGGCCATCGCCAGCCGTGACCCGCAGCACTACAAGAGCTCGGTGGGCACCCTGTTCCTCAATTACATTGCTGAAGTCACCGGCCGCGTGCTGCCGCGCTTCACCCACTCGCTGCGCTCGGTACGCTGACCATGCAGCAGCAACTGGATGCCTACTGCGCACACCTGCGCAGTGAGCGCCAGGTGTCGCCCCATACCCTGCTGGCCTACCGGCGCGATCTCGACAAGGTGTTGGGATTCTGTGAAAAGCAGCAGGTGCGCAGCTGGACCGACCTGGATATCCAGGGCTTGCGCAGCATGATTGCCCGCCTGCACCAGCAAGGTCAGTCATCACGCAGCCTGGCACGCCTTCTGTCCGCCGTGCGCGGGCTCTATCACTACCTGAACCGCGAAGGGCTGTGCGATCACGACCCGGCCAACGGCCTGGCACCGCCCAAGGGCGAACGTCGCCTGCCCAAGACCCTGGATACCGATCGCGCCCTGCAACTGCTCGACGGCGCGGTAGAAGACGACTTCCTGGCCCATCGCGACCAGGCGATCCTGGAACTGTTCTACTCCTGCGGCTTGCGTCTCTCCGAGCTGACCAGCCTGAACCTCGAACAGCTCGATCTGGCAGACGGCCTGGTGCAGGTGCTGGGCAAAGGCAGCAAGACCCGTGTGCTGCCGGTGGGCAAGAAGGCCCGGGAAGCCCTGACGCTGTGGCTGCCGCTGCGAGCCCTGAGCAACCCGCCGGACGGCGCCCTGTTCGTCAGCCAGAAGGGGCGCCGCCTGGGGCCACGAGCCATTCAGTTGCGGGTCAAGGCCGCCGGCGAGCGGGAACTGGGACAGAACCTGCACCCGCACATGCTGCGCCATTCCTTTGCCAGCCATTTGCTGGAGTCCTCCCAGGACCTGCGAGCCGTGCAAGAGTTGCTGGGGCATTCGGACATCAAGACCACACAGATCTATACCCACCTGGACTTCCAGCACCTGGCAGCGGTCTACGACAGCGCCCATCCACGGGCCAAACGCAACAAAGGCGGTGAGTAATGACCATCAAGCTGATCACCTTCGACCTCGACGACACCCTGTGGGATACCGCGCCGGTGATCGTCAGCGCCGAAGCCACCCTGCGCCAGTGGTTGACCGAGCACGCACCGAATCTCGGCGGCGTGCCGGTGGAGCATCTGTGGGCCATTCGCGAACGGGTGCTGCAGGACGAGCCGACGCTCAAGTACCGGATCAGCGCCCTGCGCCGCCGGGTGCTGTTCCATGCCCTGCAAGAGGCCGGGTATGAGCACAGCCAAGCCAGCCAGCTAGCCGACCAGAGCTTCGAAGTGTTCCTGCATGCCAGGCATCAGCTGGACATCTTCCCCGAGGTTCAGCCGACCCTGGAGGCCCTGGCCAATCATTTCGCCCTAGGGGTCGTCACCAACGGCAATGCCGACGTGCGTCGCCTGGGTCTGGCGGACTACTTCAAGTTCGCCCTGTGCGCCGAAGACATCGGGGTCGCCAAGCCGGATGCCCGGCTGTTCCATGAAGCCCTGCAACGCGGTGGCGCAACGGCCGAAACCGCCGTGCATATCGGCGATCACCCGGGCGACGACATTGCCGGCGCCCAGCAGGCGGGCCTGCGGGCCATCTGGTTCAATCCTGCGGGCAAGGCCTGGGAAGCCGAGCGCGCCCCTGATGCCGAGATTCGCAGCCTCAAAGAACTGCCAGCACTGCTGGGTCGCTGGCACAGCGGCAGCTGATGCGGCTCGTTCTGTAGGAGCGAGCTTGCTCGCGATCGCCGCCACGCGGCGCCATTTACCCGGCACGCGCCCATGAAAAAGCCCGCAGCGACGGCGGGCTTTTTCAGCAAGCAAGTAACAAGGCTCAGATAGGCCGGCTGCCGTACTTGTTATCAGGCTTCTTGGGCGGATCGGCGACCACATTGGCCTCGACTTCCTGCACTTTGCCGCCACGGGCCAGGAACTCTTCCATGGCACGCGCCAGTGCATCACGCTCCTTGTTCTTGGCTTCGACACTCGGCAGCTCGTCTACCGAGACGGCGGCCTTGGCCTTGCCTTTGGCGGTCGGAGCAGGAACATCACTGCCGTCGTCTTCCGCCACATCGTCGGCGGCCGCTTCAAGACCTTCTTCGGTTTCGTCTTCGTCACCTACTTCGAGGTCGTCGTTTTCCAGATCATCGTCGCTCATGTTCTACCTCATGACTTGCGAAAAGCAGATTAGTTATAGCCCAGCTGCGCCGACTGTCGAAGGCTGCCGGAAAAAAATCAACGTCCACTGATACTCAGCGGCTTATGCCCGATCACCCTGCAGGGTGGCAAGGACTTTGCGAGCACCGCCATGATCGCGATGCTCGCCCAGATAAACACCTTGCCAGGTGCCTAGCGCCAAGCGCCCCGCCGCTACCGGCAAAGTCAGCTGACAGCCTAGCAAACTGGCTTTGAAGTGCGCCGGAAGGTCGTCCGCGCCCTCGTCGTCATGTTCGTACCCGGCCATGCCTTGAGGCACCAGGGTGTTGAAAAAACGCTCGAAGTCACGCCGTACCGCCGGATCGGCGTTCTCGTTGATGGTCAACGAGGCCGAGGTATGTTGCAGCCATAAATGCAGCAGACCAACCCGACATGCCCTCAACTCAGGCAGGCCGGCGAGCAACTCGTCCGTCACCAGATGAAAGCCCCGGGGCCTGGCCCGCAGGGTAATCAGGGTCTGTTGCCACATACCGATCTCCACGCTTCGGCGCGCATTCTAGCGCGCTCAGGGAAAAAACAAAGCGCCGAATAATCCTGCTTTAGTGTAAGCATTTGTCCTGCTGGAAATCGCCACGGCATACACGCCAATGCTTGTCAGTAAATCCATTCAGCCTTTCTCAATGACAAACGCCAGGCAAAAAAATGCCCGGCCGGAGCCGGGCGTTTTTTCAGGCGCGATTACAGGTTGTAACCCCGCTCGTTGTGTTGTGCCAGATCGAGGCCGACCGCTTCTTCTTCCTCGGTAACCCGAAGCCCGATGATGGCATCCAGGACCTTGAGAATGATGAAGGTCACGATCGCGGTGTAGATCACGGTAAAGCCCACACCTTTGCACTGAATCCAGACTTGCGCGGCGATGTCGGTCACGGTGCCGAAGCCGCCCAGAGATGGAGCGGCGAACACACCGGTGAGGATCGCGCCAAGAATACCGCCGATGCCGTGAACGCCGAAGGCATCCAGGGAGTCGTCATAACCCAGCTTGCGCTTGAGGCTGGTGGCACAGAAGAAGCACACCACGCCAGCGGCCAGGCCGATGATCAGGGCGCCCATCGGGCCAACGGTGCCCGCGGCCGGAGTGATGGCTACCAGGCCGGCGACCACGCCCGAAGCGATACCCAGCGCGCTTGGCTTGCCGTGGGTGATCCACTCGGCAAACATCCAGCCCAGGGCCGCGGCGGCAGTAGCGATCTGAGTCACCAGCATGGCCATGCCGGCAGTACCGTTGGCCGCAGCAGCGGAACCGGCGTTAAAGCCAAACCAACCTACCCACAGCATGGCCGCGCCCATCAGGGTATAGCCCAGGTTGTGGGGAGCCATCGGCGTGGTAGGGAAGCCTTTGCGCTTGCCCAGTACCAGGCACGCCACCAGGCCTGCGATACCGGCATTGATGTGGACCACGGTGCCGCCGGCGAAATCCAGCACGCCCCAGTCCCACATCAGGCCGCCATTGCCGGACCAGACCATGTGCGCGATCGGTGCATACACCAGGGTGAACCAGACGCCCATGAAGATCAGCATGGCGGAGAACTTCATCCGCTCGGCGAAGGCACCGACAATCAACGCCGGAGTGATGATGGCGAAAGTCATCTGGAAGGTGATGAACACCGCTTCAGGGAACAGCGCCGCCGGGCCGGTTACGCTGGCTGGGGTCACGCCCGCCAGGAAAGCCTTGCCCAGGCCACCGAAGAAGGAGTTGAAGTTGACGACGCCCTGTTCCATGCCCGTCGTGTCGAACGCAATGCTGTAGCCATAGATGACCCACAGAATGCTGATCAGGCCGGTAATGGCAAAGCACTGCATCAGCACTGAAAGAATGTTTTTCGACCGCACCATGCCGCCGTAGAACAGCGCCAGGCCAGGAATGGTCATGAACAGCACCAAGGCTGTGGAAGTCAGCATCCAGGCGGTGTCGCCGGAGTTGAGGACTGGAGCTGCCACTTCGTCTGCCGCCATGGCCAGGCCAGGCATTACGAGGGACAAAAGGGCTCCTAGCCCTGCGAATTTACGCAGAGTCATATTGTTTTCTCCTGGGGCGTTGGGTTTGGCGGCTTAGATTGCGTCGGTATCGGTTTCGCCGGTACGGATGCGAATAGCCTGTTCCAGATTGACCACGAAGATCTTGCCGTCACCGATCTTGCCGGTGTTGGCGGCCTTGGTTATCGCCTCGATAACCCGGTCAAGATCCTTGTCGTCAATGGCGACATCGATCTTCACCTTGGGCAGGAAATCCACCACATACTCCGCACCGCGATACAGCTCGGTGTGACCCTTCTGCCGGCCGAAGCCTTTGACCTCAGTGACGGTAATGCCCTGCACGCCGATCTCGGACAGCGACTCGCGCACGTCGTCCAACTTGAACGGCTTGATGATGGCAGTGACTAGCTTCATGAAACTCTCTCCCGAATTGGTGGACTTGCCCCAGGAAAACAAACCCGACTCAAGTCTAAGCGCAGTGCCTGGCTTTGTAACGCATCGTCGGCCTTCCTCAGCCAGACCGACGCCAGCTAACCGCTTCTGACGAAACACTCCCCGCTCCGCCTGCCGCACTGCATTCGTCACAGCGACTGCATCAGTGCATGGGTCACCAAGGTCTAAGCAGAAAGCTTGCCAGCTCGGGAAAAATCAGTGATTTCAGTCCCTTGCCCACGGCCGTCCGGGCTTGCCACAAATCGGCACCGCGGATACGCACAATAACGGTGCGCGAGCGCCCGCCCGGATGCGCGAAAAACGTGCAGAGCGGGCACCACCAAGCCCTTGAGCCGTGCGTGATACACTGCGGCCCATCTGCTATTCAGGACACTCCCATGCTCGCGCCCAAAGACCTTCTCGATGCCCTGAGCGGCCACGCCTCGCGTTTGCTCAGCGGTGAAACACCTCTGCCTCGCAATGAAATCGAAAGCCAGTTCAAGGCCCTGCTGCAAAGCGGCTTCAGCAAGCTGGACCTGGTCAGCCGGGAAGAATTCGACAGCCAGATGGTGGTCCTGGCCCGCACCCGGGCACGCCTGGAAAGCCTGGAGGCCAAAGTGGCGGAGCTGGAAGCCCGGCTCAATCCGGCAGCGCAATGAGCTGAGCCCGCGATTCGCCGGCAAGCCGGCTCCTACAAACCTGGAGTCGGTTTGCCATCGAAAGCCCTAGCGCCGGCGACATATCCTGTGCGCATTCAAAGCTCCTCCCGCCAAAGCCCTCATCTATCCTTGCAGCACCGCAGGACGCGGTTCCCGCTGTCTCAAGGAAGATCTCCCCATGTCCCTGGCAATCATCCACAGCCGTGCCCAAGTGGGCGTACAGGCTCCGGCTGTCAGCGTTGAAGTGCACCTGGCCAACGGCCTGCCGAGCCTGACCCTGGTCGGACTGCCGGAAGCCGCAGTCAAGGAAAGCAAGGACCGGGTGCGCAGCGCCATCCTCAACGCCGGATTCAACTTCCCGCCGCGACGCATCACCCTCAACCTGGCACCCGCGGACTTGCCCAAGGACGGTGGACGATTCGACCTGGCCATCGCCCTGGGCATCCTCGCCGCCAGCGTGCAGGTGCCGGCCCTGGCGCTGGACAACATCGAATGCCTGGGTGAGCTGGCCTTGTCCGGCGAGGTGCGAGCGGTGCGCGGTGTGCTCCCGGCCGCGCTGGCGGCACGCAAGGCCGGACGCACCCTGCTGGTGCCCCGGGCCAATGCCGAGGAAGCCTGCCTGGCCTCGGGCCTGGAGGTGATCGCCGTAGACCATCTGCTGGAGGCCGTCGCCCACTTCAATGGGCACGCCCCCCTTCCGCCTTACGTCAGCGACGGCTTGCAGGAGAATCACACGCCCTACCCCGACCTGCGGGAAGTCCAGGGCCAACTGGCTGCCAAGCGTGCCCTGCTGGTCGCTGCCGCCGGTGCCCATAACCTGCTGTTCAGCGGCCCGCCCGGCACCGGCAAGACCTTGCTGGCCAGTCGCTTGCCCGGCCTGCTGCCACCCTTGCAGGAAGACGAAGCCCTGGAAGTCGCAGCCATTCAATCGGTGAGCAGCCACAAGCCGCTGCGCCACTGGCCGCAGCGCCCCTTCCGCCAGCCCCATCATTCGGCATCAGGCCCTGCACTGGTGGGTGGCGGTTCGAAACCTCGTCCGGGAGAAATCACCTTGGCCCATCACGGTGTGTTGTTTCTCGATGAACTGCCGGAGTTCGACCGCAAGGTCCTGGAGGTTCTGCGCGAGCCCATGGAGTCGGGCCAGATCGTCATCGCGCGCGCCCGCGACCGGCTACAGTTTCCGGCGCGCTTCCAACTGGTAGCCGCCATGAACCCCTGCCCCTGTGGCTACCTTGGCGACCCCAACGGACGGTGCCGCTGCACACCGGAACAGATCCAGCGCTATCGCAACAAGCTGTCCGGCCCCTTGCTCGATCGCATCGACCTGCACCTGACCGTGGCCCGCGAAGCCACCGCCCTGAACCCCGAGCCGCAACCGGGGGACGACAGTGCCAGTGCCGCCGCTCGGGTGGCTCAAGCTCGCGAGCTGCAACGGCAACGCCAGGGTTGCGCCAATGCCCATCTCGACCTCCCCGGTCTGAGGCGCCATTGCCGGCTATCCACGGCAGACGAACGCTGGCTGGAGGCGGCCTGCGAACGCCTGGACCTGTCGCTACGAGCCGCCCACCGCCTGATGAAAGTGGCCCGGACCCTGGCCGACCTGGAGCAGGCGGCACGGATCAACCGCGAGCATCTGGCAGAAGCCCTGCATTACCGGCCGAGCACAGGTTGAAGGGTCACTCCTTGGACAGATCCACCAGCGGCGTGGGGCGCACTTCGGTCTGGCGTCCATCCTGAATTTTGCCGACAAGACTCAGCGCATCATCCACCGCGGCCTTGTCCGCCAGCAGGTTGTAGCGGATCTGGAATTGCCGTTGCTCCTTGGCGCCGATGGTCGGCACCAGATTCAGCGGACGCTGATAGCGGCGGTTGTAAGAGAAACTGGTGCCCGGCTCCAGTCCCGTCACATAACCCTGGCCCTGGGTGTCGGTGTTCTTCCATAGCGAGAACACCGGCAACTGCTGGGTATTGAAGCCCAGCGATACGCCGAGACTGCCCGCCTTGTTATGCAGCACCGCCAGGGTCTCGCCCTTGGCGTCGGCATAAGGCACGACGTTGTAGACGGTCTCGTCATAGTCGCGGGTCGGTCCGCGATAGGTCTGCCAGTCCGCCAGATCGGCCTTGGCTTTGTCGTTGAAGGGCGAGACCTGTTTCACCGGTGCCGCAAACTTGGCCCCCTGCTCAAGGAACGGTGTGCTGAAGTTGCTGTGGTACAGCGCCTGGTATTCCTTCGGATAATCACCGTTGTTGGTCAACCGGTCATTGAGGGTGAAACTGGTGCTGCCGGGCTCGGTAACCAGTTCGGTGGCGACACTGAAATCGACCTTCTTGAACGCCTGCTCCTTGAGCTCGCCCCGCAAGTGAATGGCGTAAGGCGGTTTCTCGTCGATATGCAGGGTGACCTTGCTGGCGGGAATGTTTGCCGCGCGGCCATGCAGGGTCAGCAACTCGCCATTGTCCAGGCCAGGGTGCCCGACCCACTCGTAGCCGCAGCGCGTCACCAGCTCATTGAAGCCTTCCAGCCAGCCCAGGCCACCACGGCCATTGAGTTCGATGAACGCCGGATTGACCACTTCCTTGACCGGTGAATCCCAGCCCAGGCGCACATCGCCCACCGAGGCCTGCAACACATTCATGCCCCGGGTCGGCACCACCGAGAGCTTCATCACGCCATTGTCGATGTCGATGATGCTCACCCCTTCCTGGCGACCGCCATGCAAAGTGCGCAAGGTCACGGAAAAGGGCCGCTCGGTCTTTACCCCCAGTTGCTGGCTGGTGAGGTGCAGGTTGTCGGCGGCCTTGTCGCTGTCGAGCAATACATAGTCCCAGGCCATGGCATGGGAAGCGGCGCTCAGCGCAGCGAGGGAGACAAGCAGTTTGAGGGACTTCATCGAGGGATCGCCTTTATTGGAGTTGTACGATTTTTATAGCGCTGAAGAATCGTTTCAGCAAGCCAATAAATCGCGCTAACCACCACAAGATCCCATCATTTGCACTGAGGCCCTCAGTCCTCGAACCCCAACAGCAAGCCCGCCACTTCCAGGACTTCTGCCAAGGCAGCCGCGGCAGCCTCGGGCGAGGCCCGCAGCAGCAGGTCATCGGCGTAGCCCATGGTTTGCGCGAACAACTGTCGTGCCACGCGTTCGGGGCTGGAGCAGCGGAACACTCCGGCCTGGACCCCACGGTGGACGATCTGCGCCAACATCTGCTGCCACTGACCGTTGATCTTCAGGTAGGCCTCGGCCAGCTCCTGGTCATACATGGCCTCGTCCCAGGCATCGAGCCATAGCGCCCAGCCGTCCTCGGCGGAATCGGGCAGGCAATCGCGAAGAAAACCCTGCAGCGCCTCCAAGGGCGCGACGCCTTGCAGCGGTTCGCCCACCGCCTCCAGTTGCTCATTGGCAAAACGTATGAAGGCCTCGCGGCGCAGCTCCTTCCAATCGCTGAAGTAGTGATAGACATGACTGCGGGACAACCCGGCATGTTCGGCCAGGTCGCGAGTGGAGACATCGGCGAACCCCTTGCTGCGGAACAACTCCAGGGCCGCGCCGATGATCTGGTCTTTACGGTCGTTACGGGACATGGGCAATCGGGCCTCTTGACGCCGAGATGGACGGCGCTTGCATTTTGAGCGGTCGCTCAAAGATAATTGAGCAGTCGCTCAATATTAACCGTTATCACATCTGTGGTGCACTCATGTCTGTCGTCACCCCATCCGTTATCGTCGACCCCACACAAAAGATCGGCCAGCAATCGGCCGGCCAGACGCTCAAAGCCATTGCCCGGGCGTACCCAGGCAAGCTGTTTGTCACGTTGTCCCTGGTGGCGCTAGAGAACGCCCTGCTGCTGGCCTACCCGCTGTTTGCCGGGTTCGCCGTAGACTCGATCCTGCGGGGTGACACCACCCACGCGCTGATCTACGCCTTGGTGGTGCTGGGCTTCTGGGTCGTGGGGGCCGCGCGGCGAGCGGTGGACACCCGCACCTTCACCCGCATCTACGCCGACCTGGCGGTGCCGGTGATCCTCAATCAGCGCCTGCAGCAGCAAAACACTTCCACGGCAGCGGCGCGGGTGGTGCTGGCCAGGGAGTTCGTCGACTTCTTCGAAAAGCATGTGCCGACCATCGCCACCGCCCTGGTATCGATTGTCGGTGCCGCGGTGATGCTGCTGGTGATCGAACCCTGGATCGGCCTGGCCTGCCTGGGAGCCCTGCTGCTGTGCGTCACCCTGCTACCGCGCTTTGCACGGCGCAATCAGCAGTTGCACGAACGCCTGAACGATCGACTGGAAAAGGAGATCGGCCTGGTGGCCAAGGTCGGCGCGGCCTCGCTGCAACGCCACTATCGGCTGCTGTCGCGGCTGCGCATCTGGCTCTCGGACCGGGAGGCGGCGGCCTATCTGTTTCTGGGCGCCGTGGCGGCGATTCTGTTCGTCATTGCCATCAGTCAGCTGGCGCTGTCACCCGAGGTCAAGGCCGGGCATGTGTATGCGGTAATGACTTATCTGTGGACCTTCGTCAGCAGCGTCGACGAGGCCCCGACCATGGTCGATCAACTGGCGCGCCTGCGGGACATCGGCAAGCGCGTTGACCCGGGGCTGGGTGAACCGACCGAACCCCGCTAAACCTCAGAACCGCCCGATAGGATAGCCGCCGGCGTGCAGCAGGACCTTGCCCCGCAACCCAGGGTTGCGGGGCGAAAGGGCCACTGTCAGCGGAAGCGGTCGACTTCCTGGCGCAGGTCGGCGGCCAGTGTTTCCAGTTCGCGGGCAGTGACTGCCAGGTTGGACACCACTTCCCGTTGCTCGCTGTTGGCCTGGGCAATGCTCTGCAGGTTGCTGCTGAGCACCGTGGCGGTGCTGCTCTGCTCCTGGGTGGCCGTGGTGATGGCGGCGAACTGCTCGCCGGCGCTGCGGCTCTGCTCGTCGATCAGGGCCAGGGCCGAAGCCACATCGGCGTTGCGCGACAAGCCTTCCTGCATCAGCCGGTTGCCCTGTTCCATGGTCTCGATGGCATGGCCGGTTTCCTGCTGGATGCTGTTGATCATCTGCGAGATTTCGTCGGTGGCCTCGCGGGTACGCGACGCCAGGTTGCGCACCTCATCCGCCACCACGGCGAAGCCGCGCCCCTGCTCGCCGGCACGGGCCGCCTCGATGGCGGCGTTGAGAGCAAGCAGGTTGGTCTGGTCGGCAATCGCGGTGATCACCCCGACAATTCCGCCGATCTCCTGGGAGCGTTGGCCCAGAGTATTGATTACCGTAGCCGTGCTGTTGAGCGCCCCGGCAATCTGCTCCAGGGACGATGACGCCTGCTCCATGGACTCGCGGCCGATATGGGTCTGCTGAGCATTTTCTTCGGCCAGGCGCTGGGTGCTGCCCATGTTGTCGGCGATGTTCAGCGACGTGGCGCTGAACTCCTCAACCGCCCCCGCCATGCTGGTGATCTCGCCCGACTGCTGCTCCATGCCTTCATAGGCACCGCTGGACAGACCAGACAAGGCCTGGGCCCGACCATTGACCTCAGCGGCAGAACGGCGGATGTGCTCGACCATGGTCGACAAGGCTTCACCCATCTGGTTGAAACTGCGAGCCAGTTGGCCAATCTCATCGTGGCTGGACACATTCAACCGCGCACTCAGGTCGCCGCCGCCCAAGGCCTGGGCCTGACGCACCAGATCACTCAAGGGCGCCAGCTTGCTGCGCAGCAGCCAGACCGTGGCGCCCACCGCCAACAACATCGCCAACAGGCTGCCGATCACCAGACGGATGCCGACGCTCCAGGTCACCGCCCGAATCTCGGCTTTGGGCATGCTCGCCACCACCGACCAGGGCCCACCGGCAAAAGGCACCGCCAGGCTGTAGAAGTCTTCGCCCTGGTCGCTCCAGAAGCGGCCCTTGCCCGGCTGCTGCGCTGCATCGGTCATGACCTGCGCGGCCTGATCCAGTCCTTGCACGCCCGCCGGTGGCACCAGCCATTTGTGCTGTTCGTCCAGCAAGGCCAGGGAGCCGCTGTGTCCGATGCGGAAGCGCTGGAGATTGTCGAACTGGGCGTTCTGCGCATCGGTGTAGTCAAAACCAACGAACAACACGGCAATCACCTTGCCGGCACGATCCAGCACCGGGGTGTACTGGGTCATGTAGAAACGCTCGAACAACAGCGCGCGGCCGACATAACCCTGCCCCGCCATGAGTTTCTGATAGGCCGGGTGGGCGTGGTCGAGCAAGGTGCCAATGGCCCGGCTGCCGTCCTGCTTGCTCAAGGAAGTACTGACCCGGATGAAGTCGTCGCCGCTGCGCACGAACAGGGTCGCCACCCCGGCGGTCATCTGCTTGAACTCGTCCACTTCCTCGAAGTTGTTGTTCAGCACCACGTCCCCCAGGTGCAGGCCCGGGGTCTGAACCCCGGCCACACTCACCGGTTGCTCGGGATGCAGGCTCAGGCCGCTGCGGAAGCGGTTTTCAAACAAGCCACTGAGGCGCTGGGTGCTTTCGCGCAGGCTGCTGTGAAAGGTGTTGAGCTGATCCGCCAGCAGGCGCGCTTCGCTGGCCAGGTGCTCCTCTCTAGTGTCGAGATTCGCCGAATCCAGAGAACGCAGGGCAAACAGGGTACTGCCGCTGATCACCAGGGCGAGTATCAAGGCAAGGGCAAGCCCTAGCTGGGAGGCTATCCGGGCACGGGGTTGAGACATGATGGCTCCTTACCGAGAAGGCGGATCATCCTGATCGATCAGCACACTCGGCAGTAATTATTCTAGGATTTTTAGTAATTTAGGACCTTCCTGAACGCTGGTTCCATAACCCATGGATTCGGCGGCGCCCACGAATACTTGAGCGCCTAGCAAGGATATCTCCGCGCCCCCGTCGGCCGGGCACTGCATCGTTTCAGCCGAGGCGCTCTACCTCGGGCAGTTGCATGGCCTGGACCTCGCCCTGGAGAAAGTCGCTGAGGCGACGCAAACGTTCGCCTCCCGGCCGGGTCTTGGGCCACACCAGGTAATAGTTCAAGCCACTGGCGACGGCGGTCGGCCAGGGCAGGCTCAAGCGACCCTGAGCCACATCTTCGGCCACCATCAGCAGATCCCCCATGGATACGCCGTAACCCCGAGCCGCTGCAATCATCCCCAGTTCCAGGGTGTCGAACACCTGCCCGCCCTTGAGGGAAACCTGATCCGTGAGCCCCATCTGCTCCAGCCAACTGCGCCAGTCCCGCCGGTCCGGAGTCGGGTGCAACAACTCCGTGGCCGCCAGCCGCGCCACATCCCAGGGCGGGTCTTCGAGCAGATTCGGAGCGCCCACCGGGATCAACAACTCCGGGAACAGGTAGCTGGCTTCCCAGTCCGGTGGAAAGTGTCCGTTGCTCAGCAGTACCGCGCAATCGAAGGGCTCCTGGTTGAAGTCCACGGAGTCCACGTCCATCCAGGCACTGGTGAGCTGCACTTCGTTGCCCGGCTGCAGATGGCGGAAGCGGCTGAGGCGGGCCAGCAACCAGCGCATGGTCAGGGTCGACGGCGCCTTCATGCGCAGGATGTCGTCTTCGGCCCGCAGGGTATTGCAGGCCCGCTCCAGGGCACCGAAACCCTCGCGGATACCAGGCAGCAGCAAGCGCGCCGCTTCGGTCAGTTGCAGATTGCGCCCGCTGCGCTGGAACAGCCGGCAGGCGAAGTGCTCCTCCAGGGTGCGGATATGCCGGCTGACGGCGCTCTGGGTAATGGACAGCTCCTCGGCCGCGCGGGTGAACGAGCTGTGCCGCGCCGCCGCTTCAAAGGCGCGCAGGGCATAAAGAGGAGGAAGACGACGGGACATGGACGCGCTCCAGCAGCGGAATGACGCAACGCTACCAGAAAGTTATTCGCATGAGTTTTTATCATGCCAGCAAGTATTTTTATCCCTTTGTGCTATGGCCCGGAAGCGCCGAGAATCAGCGCTCTCCCCGACTTTACCCTGATCGAGCCTGATGACCATGCAGCATCCAGCACGTACCGAACTCTGGGCCATCCTGCGGCTGGCGGGGCCGCTGATCGCCTCCCAGCTGGCGCACATGCTGATGGTTCTCACCGACACCCTGATGATGGCCCGCCTCAGCCCGCAAGCCCTGGCCGGCGGTGGCCTGGGCGCCGCCAGCTATTCCTTTGTCTCGATTTTCTGCATCGGCGTGATTGCCGCGGTCGGCACCCTGGTGGCGATTCGTCAGGGCGCCGGAGACATCCAGGGCGCCGCCCGCCTGACCCAGGCCGGCCTGTGGCTGGCCTGGATCATGGCCCTGGTCGCCGGCCTGCTGCTGTGGAACCTCAAACCGCTGTTGCTGCTTTTTGGCCAGACTGAAAGCAACGTCCAGGCTGCCGGCCAGTTCTTGCTGATCCTGCCGTTCGCCCTGCCCGGCTACTTGAGCTTCATGGCCTTGCGCGGCTTCACCAGCGCCATCGGCCGGGCGACGCCGGTGATGGTCATCAGCCTGGCAGGGACTGTGGCCAACTTCCTGCTCAACTATGCATTGATCACCGGCATGTTCGGCCTGCCGAAACTCGGCCTGATGGGCATCGGCCTGGTGACCGCCATCGTCGCCAACTGCATGGCGCTGGCACTGGCCTGGCACATCAAGCGCCATCCGGCCTACGCCGCGTACCCATTGCGCCAGGGCCTGGCCCGGCTGAACACCCATTACCTGCGGGAACTGTGGCGCCTGGGCCTGCCCATTGGCGGCACCTATGCGGTGGAAGTCGGGTTGTTCGCCTTCGCCGCGCTGTGCATGGGCACCATGGGCAGCACTCAATTGGCGGCGCACCAGATCGCCCTGCAGATCGTGTCGGTGGCGTTCATGGTGCCGGCGGGCATCTCCTACGCCATCACCATGCGCATCGGCCAGCACTACGGCGCCGGACAATTGCTGGATGCACGGTTGGCCGGACGGGTCGGCATCGCCTTCGGCGCAGTGGCGATGCTGGGGTTCGCGATGATTTTCTGGCTGCTGCCCAACCAGTTGATCGGGCTGTTCCTCGACCACAACGACCCGGCCTTCGCCGAGGTGATTCAACTGGCGGTGAGCCTGTTGGCGGTGGCGGCCTGGTTCGAGCTGTTCGATGGCACCCAGACCATCGCCATGGGCGCGATCCGCGGTCTCAAGGATGCCAAGACCACCTTCCTGGTGGGCCTGGGCTGCTACTGGCTGATCGGTGCCCCTTCGGCGTGGCTGATGGCCTTTACCCTGGGCTGGGGACCGACCGGTGTCTGGTGGGGACTGGCCCTGGGCCTGGCCTGCGCGGCCATCAGCCTGACTCTGGCGTTCGAGTGGCGGATGCGCCGCATGATCAAGCGCGAGCCCGAGGTTGCGGCGATGAACGTTCAAGCCAGCAGCGCGGATTGACGGGGAGCGGGTCCTCGCCGCCCAAGGCGGTGGATCAGCACCGGTATCCGTCGCTTAAAGCATCCCCTCCTGCAGCGACTGCTGGCTGCTGCCGAACGTCAGGTACTCCATCAGGTCCGCCAGGGGCAACGGCTTGCTGATCAAGTAGCCCTGGACCTGATCGCAGCCAAAGCCTCGTAGCAACGCCAGTTGCTCCGCGGTTTCCACACCTTCGGCCACCACATCCAGATTGAGGTTGTGGGCCAGGTTGATCATGGCGTGTACCAGTTTGCGGTTCTCTTCACGCTGCTCCATGCCCCCGACAAAGCTCTTGTCGACCTTGAGCAGGGTGATCGGCAGGCTGTTGAGGTGGACGAAGGAAGAGAAACCGGTACCGAAGTCGTCCAGGGAAAAACGCACTCCAAGGCGCCCCAGGGCATCCATGGTCTGCTTCACCAGATCGCTGCGGCGCATCACTGCGGTTTCCGTCAGCTCGAACTCCAGCCACTGAGCCTCGACCCCACGCTCGGCGATCAGCCGGCTCAGGGTCGAGAGCAACTGGCTGTCCTGAAACTGGCGGAACGACAGGTTGACCGCCATATGTAGCGAAGGCAGCCCGCGCTCGCGCAGGGCCTGCATGTCTCGCAGAGCACGGGAAATCACCCAGTAGCCCAAGGGCACGATCAGCCCGCTCTGTTCCGCCAGGGGCACAAACTCGCTGGGAGGCAGCAAGCCGCGCTCGCCGTGGCGCCAACGCACCAAGGCTTCGAGGCCGACGATCTTGCCGTCATGCAGGTTCAGCCGGGGTTGGTAATGCAGCTCCAGCTCATCACGGCGCAAGGCTCGGCGCAGTTCGCTTTCCAGATCGGCGAGGCTGCGGGCGTTGCGGTTGATCCGCTCATTGAAGATATGAAAGGTGCAGCCTTGGGTGCTCTTGGCCTGCTGCATGGCGATATGTGCATGCCACATCAACGGGTCGGCGCCGGCATTGGCCCGGGCATGGGCAATCCCCAGGCTGCAGCCGATCAACAGGCTTTCGCCATCGACCCAATAGGGTTCAGCCATGGCTTCGGTGATGCGTTCGGCCATCCATTCGGCGCGCTGCGGCGCGCGGCGGGTGTCGATCAGCAAGGCAAACTCGTCGCTGCCCAGGCGGGCCAGTTGGTCACCAGCCTCCAGTTGGCTCTTGAGCCGCGACACCACCTGCAAGATCAGGCGGTCGCCGGCCTGGTGGCCGAGGGCGTCGTTGGCGTGGCGGAAGTTATCCAGGTCCAGGTGCCCCAGGGCCAGGCCGCGACCGTCGTTTTCCGCCAGCCGCGCGGCCAGCAGGGTCTGGAAGCCCTGGCGGTTGGCGATGCCGGTCAGGGGGTCCTGCTCGGCCAGGCGTTGCAGGGTGTTTTCCAGCACACCGCGCTCGCGTACATGACGCAGGCAGCGGCGCAGGGCATCGGTACTCAGGCAAGAACCCACCAGCCAGTCGCTGACACCTACCGGGGCTACTGAGGGCTCATGGTCCAGCAATAGAATGGTGGGCAAACTGCAACGCCCGGGACCGGGCTGCAGGCGTGGAATGGTCAGCAGGACCGCATTGCGATCGTCTTCGAACAAACGACTGACCGACTCCCAGGTGGGAGCACTGATCAATACCACCGAGTCTCCCAACGGAGCGACACACTCGCGCAACAACGCTGTCCACACCGGCTCTTCGGCCAGTAGCAGCAAACGCAAGGGTTCGACAGGCTTAGACAAGCTAGCTCCCTAGACTCTGCAAAATTAGTTGGCGGCGGGCATTATGGCGCGCAAATAAGCAATAACAATTGATATTGATTATCATACGCAATTTCTTGTACCGCTCTAACTCGAACATTAGACGCATATTCAGCGCGCATCCTGAGGGAAAGTATCAAAACCGGCAAATTTAGATAGCGTTGTGCGTCACAAGTCGGAGAGAGCAGCAGAATCTGTCCAGCCTGTTAAAATGCCCGCCCTTTTCGTAACCGATCCCTTTTTACCGTCATGTCCCGACTCAATCCCCGGCAGCAAGAAGCCGTGAACTATGTCGGCGGCCCTCTTTTGGTGCTCGCCGGCGCAGGCTCCGGCAAGACCAGCGTGATCACCCGCAAGATCGCGCACCTGATCCAGAACTGCGGCATCCGCGCCCAGTACATCGTCGCCATGACCTTTACCAACAAGGCCGCGCGAGAAATGAAGGAGCGGGTCGGCACCCTGCTGCGCGCCGGCGAAGGCCGTGGCCTGACCGTGTCGACCTTCCACAACCTGGGCCTGAACATCATCCGCAAGGAGCATGCGCGGCTGGGCTACAAGCCGGGCTTCTCGATCTTCGACGAAGCCGACGTCAAGGCCCTGATGACCGACATCATGCAGAAGGAGTATTCCGGGGACGACGGCGTCGACGAGATCAAGAACATGATCGGTTCGTGGAAGAACGACCTGATCCTGCCGGCCCAAGCCCTGGAAAATGCTCGCAACCCCAAGGAGCAGACCGCAGCCATCGTCTACACCCATTACCAACGCACGCTCAAGGCGTTCAACGCGGTGGACTTCGATGACTTGATCCTGCTGCCGGTGAAGCTGTTCGAAGAACACGCCGACATCCTGGAGAAATGGCAGAACAAGGTCCGCTACCTGCTGGTGGACGAATACCAGGACACCAACGCCAGCCAGTACCTGCTGGTGAAAATGCTCATCGGCAAACGCAACCAGTTCACCGTGGTGGGCGACGACGACCAGTCGATCTACGCCTGGCGTGGCGCGCGCCCGGAAAACCTGATGCTGCTCAAGGACGACTACCCGTCCCTGAAAGTGGTGATGCTGGAGCAGAACTATCGCTCCACCAGCCGTATCCTGCGCTGCGCCAACGTGCTGATCTCCAACAACCCCCACGAGTTCGAAAAGCAGTTGTGGAGCGAGATGGGCCACGGCGACGAGATCCGCGTGATCCGCTGCCGCAACGAAGACGCCGAGGCCGAACGGGTGGCCATGGAGATCCTCAGCCTGCACCTGCGCACCGACCGGCCCTACAGCGACTTCGCCATTCTTTACCGGGGCAACTACCAGGCCAAGCTGATCGAACTGAAGCTGCAGCACCATCAGGTGCCCTATCGCCTGTCCGGCGGGAACAGCTTCTTCGGACGCCAGGAAGTCAAGGATCTGATGGCCTACTTCCGCCTGATCGTGAACCCGGACGACGATAACGCCTTCCTCCGGGTGATCAACGTGCCGCGCCGGGAAATCGGCTCCACGACCCTGGAAAAACTCGGCAACTACGCCACCGAGCGCAAGATCTCGATGTACGCCGCCACCGATGAAATCGGCCTGGGCGAGCACCTGGACAGCCGTTTCACCGACCGCCTGGCGCGTTTCAAGCGCTTCATGGACCGGGTCCGTGAACAATGCGCCGGCGAAGACCCGATCTCCGCACTGCGCAGCATGGTCATGGACATCGACTACGAGAACTGGCTGCGCACCAACAGCTCCAGCGACAAGGCCGCGGACTACCGGATGGGCAACGTCTGGTTCCTGATCGAGGCCTTGAAGAACACCCTGGAAAAAGACGAAGACGGCGAAATGACCGTCGAGGACGCCATCGGCAAGCTGGTCCTGCGGGACATGCTGGAACGCCAGCAGGAAGAGGAAGACGGCGCCGAAGGTGTACAAATGATGACCTTGCATGCCTCCAAGGGGCTGGAGTTTCCCTACGTGTTCATCATGGGCATGGAAGAGGAAATCCTCCCGCACCGCTCCAGTATCGAAGCCGATACCATCGAGGAAGAACGACGCCTGGCCTATGTGGGCATTACCCGTGCTCGCCAGACCCTGGCCTTCACTTTCGCGGCCAAGCGCAAGCAATACGGTGAAATCATCGACTGCGCACCGAGCCGCTTCCTCGATGAATTGCCCCCGGACGACCTGGCCTGGGAAGGCAATGACGACACGCCGACCGAAGTCAAAGCCGTTCGCGGCAATAGCGCTTTGGCGGATATACGCGCGATGTTAAAGCGCTAAAATCGACTATTTTTAACTGACCTTTGGCGCAACAGGCGCTATTTGAGGAAGCTCCGTGGAAGCACTGCACAAGAAAATTCGCGAAGAAGGCATCGTGCTTTCCGATCAAGTACTGAAAGTCGACGCCTTTCTGAACCATCAGATCGACCCGCAGTTGATGAAGCTGATCGGCGATGAATTCGCCACGCTGTTCAAGGACTCGGGCATCACCAAGATCGTCACCATCGAAGCCTCGGGGATTGCCCCGGCCATCATGACCGGTCTGAACCTGGGCGTGCCGGTGATCTTCGCCCGCAAGCACCAGTCCCTGACCCTGACCGAGAACCTGCTGTCGGCCACCGTATACTCCTTCACCAAACAGGTGGAAAGCACCGTCGCCATCTCCCCACGGCACCTGACCAGCAGCGATCGCGTGCTGATCATCGATGACTTCCTGGCCAACGGTAAGGCGTCCCAGGCACTGATCTCGATCATCAAGCAGGCCGGCGCCACCGTGGCCGGCCTGGGCATCGTGATCGAGAAGTCCTTCCAGGGCGGCCGTGCCGAACTGGACTCACAGGGCTACCGCGTGGAATCCCTGGCCCGGGTCAAATCCCTGGCCGGCGGCGTGGTCACCTTCATCGAGTAACCTCGCCCGTTAGCCCTGCGTAGAAGCTGGCTTGTGTAGGAGCTGGCTTGCCAGCGAAGACGCCCTTGAGAGCAATGCAAGACTTAATGGCCCATTCGCCGGCAAGCCGGCTCCTACGACAGCGTTGGCGAAGTGGCCTGCAGCCCGGCCAGCAGGAACCGCTGATACAGCTCCTCACGCAGCCCATCGGGCTGCTCCAGCCCCATGCGTTCAAGGTGCGCCGCAAATGCCTCAGGCTCCGGCGCATCGAGTGCCGCCTTGCCCAGCTCAAGGATCTCGCTGAGCTTGAACTTGCTCTTGAGCCAGTTCAGCGCCCGCAGCAGGTCACGCTCTTCATCGCTGAAATCACTGCCCAACGGATACTCGGGAAACAGGTGGCTATGACGCGCCTGGATATTCTGCAAACGCTGTGGGCTGTTGTCGGTAAAACGCGGGTTCAGACGAAAATCCTTCGGCAGTTTTCCGGCCTTCTGTGCCTGCTCCATCAACCCCGGCTGAAAGCGTGAGTCGCTGATATTGAGCAGCGCCTCAATCACTTGCGCATCCGTTTTACCCCGCAGATCGGCAATGCCGTACTCGGTGATCACGATGTCCCGCAGATGGCGCGGGATGGTGCAATGGCCGTACTCCCAGACGATGTTGGAGCTGACTTCGCCAGCGGATTCGCGCCAACTGCGCAGGATCAGCACCGAGCGAGCATCGTGCAGAGCATGGCCCTGGGCAACGAAGTTGTACTGCCCGCCCACACCGCTGAGCACCTTCCCGCCCTGCAACTGATCGGACACCGCCGCGCCCATCAGGGTCATGGTGAACGCGCTGTTGATGAATCGCGCATCCCGGCGCTGCAGGCGCTTGAGTTCTTCATGGCCATACAGCTCGTTGATGTAGCTGATGGCGGTCATGTTGAACTGCGCCAGCTTGCTCTTGGGCAGCTCGCGCAACCGCTGATAGAAACTGCGCGGGCCAAGGAAGAAACCACCATGGACCGAGACCCCGCCAGCCGCGGCCGCATCCAGGGTGCCGGCGTTGGCTTGCTGTTGCAGCTCCAAAGTCGGGTAGACCTTGCGCCGCACGATGCCGGCATCCGCCAGGGCCAGCAGGCCGTTGACGAACATTTCACTGCAACCGTAAAGGCCCTGGGCAAAGGGCTCGACGCCGCCTTCGCGGTCGATCAGCGCCTGCCAGTGGTCAACCTGCAGATCCGCCAGCAGGGCACGATAACCGTCGTTGTCGGCCTGCCGTGCCAGCAAGGCTGCGGTCAGCGCGTCGCCCATGGAGCCAATGCCGATCTGCAAGGTGCCGCCGTCGCGCACCAGGGTGCTGGCATGCAAGCCGATGCAATGATCCTGAATCCCCACCGGCATGTTCGGCGTGGAAAACAGGGTGCTGCGCTCCTCCTCGTCGATCAGCAGATCGAGGTCCGCAGCATCGATCTCGGAGTCCCCGGGCATATAAGGCAGGTCACTGTGGACCTGGCCGAGAATCAGGATGGTCTCCCCCGCCGCACGACGCTTGGCGATCATCGGCAGCATGTCGAGGGTGATATCCGGGTTGCAGCTCAGGCTCAGGCGGCCGGGGTGTTGCGGATCGCGGGCCAGCAGTTGCGCCACCAGGTTCAAGCCGGCGGCGTTGATGTCCCGGGCGGCATGGCTGTAGTTGCTGCTGACATAGTCCTGCTGCGCTGCGGCGCTGTGCAAAAGGCTGCCGGGCTGCATGAAGAACTGCTCGACGCGGATGTTCGCAGGCAGGCTGTCGCGGTGCAGGTCGGCAAGGAAATCCAGTTCCGGATAGTCGCCGAACACCCGCTCCACGAAGGGTTCGAGAAAGCGCTTCTGCAAACCGTCGCCCAGGGACGGACGGCCCAGGCTCAGGGCGGTATAGATCGTCAGTTGGCGTTCGGGCAATTGGGCAATGCGACGATACAGAGCGTTGGCAAAACGGTTGGGTTTGCCCAGGCCCAGGGGCATGCCCATGTGAATGTGTTGCGGCAAACGGGCGAGCACTTCATCTACCGCATGCTCGATAGAACAGGATTGCAGCATCTGACCCTCCGGGGACCATCCATGAATTGAGGTTGGACCGAGCTTGCCGGGAGTTTGCTGCCTTGAACAGTGCACTGGCTGAATTACGCCCACAAAAAAGCCGCTCGTAAGCGGCTTTTTCGCTGAAGATGGCGGCTTATTTCAGGCCGGACATCTTCTGGATAGCCGCTTTGAGATCGTCATCGGTGCAATCGGCGCAGGTGCCTTTAGGCGGCATGGCGTTGATACCGGTGATGGCCTTGGCCAGGATTCCGTCGAGGCCGCCCTGGTGATCGGCGCGCTCTTTCCAGGCTGCGGTGTCACCGATTTTCGGCGCACCCAACAGGCCGGTGCCGTGGCAAGCATTGCAATGCTTGGCAATCACGTCATCCGGGGATTTCGCCCCACCGCCACCACCTGCAGAAGCAGCGACTTCCATACCCTTGCATTCCTGCCCCTGAACGCAGACCTGGCCAACAGGCTCAAGACGCTTGGCAATGTCATCATTAGTCGCAGCTTGAGCGCTGACTGCCCAAAGGGCCAATACGGTTGCTGGTGCGGCCAGCATTTTCATAATTAGGTTCACGCGTACACCCTCAATGGTGGCTAGTCACGCCTGCGGCCACGGTTTCGCAGGCGGGCGAAAGTATAACGGTTAGCCCGCCACACTGAAACAACCCCAAAGTCGAAGGGGTCTTAATCGCGGCGAAATGTCGCTGGGGGCCTCTCTGCAAACCTTGCAGGATGCCTCTTGGTCTAGAAATTCGCCGGAGTGGCTGCGCTGATTAGTCGCGCCGGAGCATCGAACGGATTACGGAAACGGTGCGGCTTCGTACTCTCAAAGTAGTAGCTGTCGCCGGCCTCCAGGACAAATGTTTCCAGCCCTACCACCAGTTCCAGGCGACCTTCGAGAAGAATGCCGGTTTCCTCGCCGTCGTGGGTGAGCATCTCTTCCCCGGTATCGGCGCCGGGCGGGTAGATTTCGTTGAGAAACGCAATAGCACGACTCGGATGCGCCCGGCCCACCAGCTTCATGGTGACTGCGCCATCGGAGATATCGATCAGTTCGTGGGCCTTGTAGACAATCTGAGAAGGCGTTTCCTGGAGGATTTCCTCGGAAAAGAACTCGACCATGGACATGGGAATGCCGCCCAGCACCTTTCGCAGTGAGCTGATCGAGGGGCTGACACTGTTCTTTTCGATCATTGAAATGGTGCTATTGGTGACGCCCGCACGCTTGGCGAGTTCACGCTGGGAAAGACCTTTCAGTTTACGGATGGATTGTAGTCGTTCACCGACGTCCAATGCGGCAGCCTCCTAGGCGGGAATCAGGCGTTGTTGTAATTGAGCGTTATCATGGCGACAGCGTTCAGTATTTACAACACTTGGCCCCGATTCCCCCGAGGGCAGGCGACTTTCGGTACAACCCGCGCAATCTCAGTCTTCGCAGTACACCAGCGGCACCCGACGCAGGTTGCAGAACAGCTGATAAGGGATGGTATTGGCGGCCAGGGCAACCTCGCTGGCGAGGATGTTCTTGCCCCACAATTCCACCCGGGAACCCAGCCCGGCCTGTGGCACATCCGTCAGGTCGACACACAGCATGTCCATGGACACCCGGCCTAGCAGGCGGCTGCGCTGGCCGTCCACCAGCACCGGAGTGCCGGTCGGCGCGTGGCGCGGATAGCCATCGGCATAACCCATGGCGACCACGCCGATGCGCATCGGCTTGTCGGTGATGAACTTGGCGCCATAGCCCACCGGCTCGCCGGCGGGCAGCTCACGCACACAGATCACCTTGGATTCCAGGGTCATGACCGGCTGCAGTCGCTCAGCCACGGAGTTGTTTTCTTCGAACGGCGTAGAGCCATAAAGCATGATGCCGGGACGCACCCAGTCACTGGGGACGCTCGGCCAGCCCATGACCGCCGGCGAGTTACGCAAGCTGATTTCAGCCCCCAGCCCCTGACGAGCTGCCTCGAATACCGCGACCTGTTCACTGCTGCGCGGGCAGTCCAGCTCGTCAGCACGGGCGAAGTGGCTCATCAGCACGATTTTCTCGACCTTGCCGCTGGCCTGCAGCCGTTGATAGGCCGTCTGGTAATCCTTGGGATGCAGGCCAACCCGGTGCATGCCCGAATCCAGCTTGAGCCAGACCGTCAGCGGCTTGGCCACCGGTGTCTGCTCGATGGCCTCGAGCTGCCACAGCGAATGCACCACACACCAGAAATCATGCTCGACGATCAGCGCCAACTCGGAGGCTTCAAAGAAACCTTCCAGCAGCAGGATCGGCGCACCAATACCGGCGGCGCGCAGTTCCAGAGCCTCTTCGATGCAGGCCACGGCAAAGCCGTCGGCCTCGGCCTCCAGCGCCTGGGCGCAACGCACGGCGCCATGACCGTAGGCATCAGCCTTGATCACCGCAAGGGCGCGAACACCCGAGACTTCACGGGCCAGTTGGTAGTTGTGACGCAGGGCTTGGAGATCGATCAGGGCACGGGCAGGGCGCATGGCGGCAGACTTCTAGGCGGTCATGGGAATAAAAAACCGGTGCTGGATGACAGCTGGCCGCCACCGGCACCGGGAGAGGGATCTTGTCGCTTAAGGCAGAGCAGCCACCACGGAAAGCTCGATGAGGATTTCCGGCTCGCAGAGCTTGGCCTCCACAGTGGCCCGGGCCGGGGCCACGCCTTTTGGCAGCCACTGGTCCCAGACACTGTTCATGCCTGCGAAGTGGGCATCGATGTCCTTGAGGTAGATGGTCACCGACAGCAGCTTGCTCTTGTCGGTGCCCGCCAGGTCCAGCAGACGCTCGATGTTGGCCAGGGTTTCCCGGGTTTGCTGTTCGATCCCGGCACTCATGTCATCGCCGACCTGCCCGGACAGATACACCGTACCGCTGTGAACGACGATCTGACTCATGCGCTCATTGGTGAGCTGGCGCTGGATTGACATGTTTAGCTGACTCCTGAGGGTTGCCATAACGGGAAATATCGAGGCCTTCGGCACTGATCTGCGGCTTTTTCTTGGCCATCAGGTCCGCCAGCAAACGACCGGAACCACAGGCCATGGTCCAACCGAGGGTGCCATGACCGGTGTTCAAGAACAGATTACGGAACGGCGTGGCACCGACGATTGGCGTGCCATCCGGGGTGGTAGGACGCAGCCCGGTCCAGAAACTGGCCTGGGACAGATCGCCGCCCTGAGGATAGAGATCGTTGACGATCATCTCCAGCGTTTCACGCCGGCGCGGGTTCAGCGACAGGTCAAAACCGGCGATTTCGGCCATGCCACCGACCCGGATACGGTTGTCGAAACGAGTGATCGCGACCTTGTAGGTCTCGTCGAGGATGGTCGAAGTCGGTGCCATCGCCGGGTTGGTGATCGGCACGGTCAAGGAGTAGCCCTTGAGCGGGTACACCGGAGCCTTGATGCCCAGCGGCTTGAGCAATTGCGGCGAGTAGCTGCCCAGGGCCAGCACGTAGCGGTCGGCGGTTTCCAGTTTGCCGTCGATCCACACGCCATTGATCCGGTCGCCGGCGAAGTCGAGGCGCTGGATGTCCTGGCCAAAACGGAACTCCACACCCAGCTTGATGGCCATTTCAGCCAGGCGCGTGGTGAAGATCTGGCAGTCGCCGGTCTGGTCATTCGGCAGGCGCAGGGCACCGGCAAGGATGTCGGTGACGCTGGCCAAGGCCGGCTCGACCCGGGCGATGCCCTCGCGATCCAACAGCTCGAACGGTACGCCGGATTCCTTGAGCACGGCGATGTCTTTCGCCGCGCCGTCCAGTTGCGCCTGGGTGCGGAACAGCTGGGTGGTGCCCAGGCTGCGACCTTCGTAGGCGATGCCGGTTTCCGCACGCAATTCGTCGAGGCAGTCACGGCTGTATTCGGACAGACGCACCATGCGCTCTTTGTTCACCGCATAACGGCTGGCAGTGCAGTTGCGCAGCATCTGCGCCATCCACAGGTATTGGTCGATATCGGCGGTGGCCTTGATTGCCAGCGGTGCGTGGCGCTGCAGCAGCCATTTGATGGCCTTGAGCGGCACGCCCGGAGCAGCCCAGGGCGAGGCATAGCCAGGGGAAACCTGGCCGGCGTTGGCGAAACTGGTTTCCATGGCTGCAGCCGGCTGGCGGTCCACCACGGTCACATCAAACCCGGCTCGAGCCAGGTAATAGGCACTGGTGGTTCCGATAACGCCACTGCCCAAGACCAGAACGCGCATTTTCATATCCCTCATCGCGGCTTGACCGCTGACGTTTGTTATTCAGAGCAAAGATGGGCGCAGTGTAAGAAACATTGAGCAGTGATTTTCACTATATAACCGCCTATATTTGGCGAGAATTCTCGGCAATATCGCTTTTCACGGAGGGGCATCCCCTATGCGCACCAATCATCAGACCCGTCGTGCCCTGGACAAGATAGATCGCAATATCCTGCGAATTCTGCAGGCCGATGGACGCATTTCCTTCACCGAGCTGGGGGAACGGGTCGGACTCTCCACCACCCCTTGCACCGAGCGAGTGCGCCGCCTGGAACGCGAAGGAATCATCATGGGCTACAACGCCCGGCTCAACCCGCAGCACTTGAAGGGCAGCCTGCTGGTGTTCGTCGAGATCAGCCTGGACTACAAATCAGGGGATACCTTCGAGGAGTTTCGCCGGGCGGTGCTGAAGCTACCGCACGTGCTGGAGTGCCATCTGGTGTCCGGGGACTTCGACTATCTGGTCAAGGCGCGGATCTCGGAGATGGCGTCCTATCGCAAGCTGCTGGGGGACATCCTGCTCAAGCTGCCCCATGTACGGGAATCCAAGAGCTACATCGTGATGGAGGAAGTGAAGGAAAGCCTGAGCCTGCCGATTCCGGATTGAGATGAGGGGCGCCGGTTCCGCGGCAAGCTGGCTCGGAGCGCGAGGGGCTAGACCAGGACCTGACGATTGCTGGCCATGTAGTCGTGGATCTGCTTCTCGACCCGGGGGTGGATCATCTCCACGGGACGCCGGCCGTTGGGGCACGGCAGGCTCGGCGTGGTGCCGAACAAGCGACAGATCAGCGGGCGTTCGTCATACACCGTGCAGCCATTGGGGCCCAGGTGCACACAGTTGAGCTCGTCCATGGCGGCGTCCTGCTCGGCAGCGGTCTTGCGCGGCAGGCGGGACATTTCCTCAGGCGAAGTGGTGACTGGGCCGCAGCAGTCGTGGCAACCAGGAACGCACTCGAAAGAGGGAATCTGCTGACGCAAACTACGGACGATTTGACGGTTACAGCTCATGAAAAAGGCTACCGGGGCATGAATAGCCATGAATTCTGCCCTAAATGCCTGGCAGCAGACAGGGCCGGGCGTCCTGCGGTTGCCGCAAACGAAAGCCCCGGCTTATGCTCCGGCAATTTTTAAAGACCCCCTGATCAGGACACTTTCCATGCCCGCCAGTGCTCAGCCATCCGCCGCCAGCGATCGGCACACCGCCTCTTACTATGCCGCCAGCAGCCTGCCGCAGCCGGACTACCCGACACTGGCAGGCGAGCTGACAGCGGACGTGTGCGTGGTAGGCGGCGGATTCTCGGGGCTCAATACCGCGCTGGAACTGGCCGAACGCGGGTTCAGCGTGATCCTGCTGGAAGCCCGCAAGATCGGCTGGGGCGCCAGCGGTCGCAACGGTGGGCAGTTGATTCGCGGGGTCGGCCACGGCCTGGAGCAGTTCACCAAGGTGATCGGCAGCGACGGCGTGCGGCAGATGAAGCTTATGGGCCTGGAGGCGGTGGAAATCGTCCGCCAGCGCATCGAACGCCTGCAGATCCCCTGCGATCTGACCTGGGGCTACTGCGACCTGGCCAACAAGCCAGCAGACCTTGAGGGTTTTGCCGAAGACGCCGAAGAGCTGCGCAGCCTGGGCTATCGCCACGAAACCCGCCTGTTGCAGGCCAGTGAAATGCACAGCGTAGTGGGCTCCACACGCTACGTTGGCGGGCTGATCGACATGGGCTCGGGCCATCTGCATCCACTGAACCTGGCCCTGGGTGAAGCCCGGGCGGCGCAGCAGATGGGCGTGCGTCTGTTCGAGCATTCGGCAGTGACTCGCATCGACTACGGGCCCGAGGTCAAGGTCCACAGCCATCGCGGCACGGTCCGCGCCAAGACCCTGGTGCTGGGCTGCAACGCCTACCTCAACGACCTCAACCCGGAGCTGGGGGGCAAGGTGCTGCCGGCCGGCAGCTACATCATTGCCACCGAACCCTTGAGTGAGGCCCAGGCGCAAGAGCTATTGCCACAGAACATGGCGGTCTGCGACCAGCGCGTCGCTCTGGACTACTACCGGCTCTCGGCCGATCGGCGCCTGTTGTTCGGCGGTGCCTGCCACTACTCGGGACGCGACCCCAAGGACATCGCCGCGTACATGCGGCCGAAGATGCTGGAAGTGTTCCCGCAACTGGCCAAGGTGAAGATCGACTACCAGTGGGGCGGCATGATCGGCATCGGCGCCAACCGCCTGCCACAGATCGGTCGACTCAAGGACCAGCCCAATGTGTATTACGCCCAGGCCTATTCAGGCCACGGGCTGAACGCCACACACCTGGCGGGCAGGTTGCTGGGAGAGGCCATCAGCGGTCAACAGGGCGGCGGCTTCGACCTGTTCGCCAAGGTGCCGCACATCACCTTTCCCGGCGGCAAGCACCTGCGCTCGCCACTGCTGGCCCTGGGCATGCTCTGGCATCGCCTGAAAGAGCTGGCCTGATCTTCCGCGGCTCCTTGTCGCCGCGGATTACAGCCGCCAGAAAGGCTTGAGGCCTTCGGCCCGTGCCTCCTCGCGGCTCAGCCCCACATCCCGCAACTCCTCGGCGGTCAACTCCAGCAACGCCTTGCGGGTACGCAATCGATGCCAGTACAGGTCCCAGGTACCCAGCCCGGACGGCGCAGTGCACGACAAGGTCGCCGCCGCCCGCTCCTGCTCGACTTCCAGTTCCTGACCGCGTAACGACAGCCGCACATCGCTCAAGCCGTTCATCTCCATTGCTCCTGTTTACTCAAGTTGCCATGAGCGAGCATGATGGGCGCCGCACCAAAACCAATACAGACCCAATACAGCGGTATTACTTCCATACAGATTTGCCAAAAATCCCGCTGAATGCCGTATTTTTGCCCCATCTGTACTGGTCCTCCGTGACTGCCACTTCGAGCCAACGCCATGACCCTCTACGTGAACCTCGCCGAACTCCTGGGCACCCGCATCGAACAGGGCTTCTATCGCCCCGGTGATCGACTGCCCTCGGTGCGCGCGCTGAGCGTAGAACACGGGGTCAGCCTGAGTACCGTGCAGCAGGCCTACCGCGTGCTGGAAGACAACGGCCTGGCCATGCCCAAGCCAAAATCCGGGTACTTCGTCCCCCCCAGCCGTGAGTTGCCTGCGCTACCGGCAGTCGGTCGCCCGGCCCAGCGTCCGGTGGAAATCTCCCAGTGGGACCAGGTGTTGGAGCTGATCCGCGCGGTGCCGCGCAAGGACGTGGTGCAGCTGGGCCGCGGCATGCCGGACATCACCACGCCAACCATGAAGCCCTTGCTACGGGCCCTGGCCCGGCTCAGCCGGCGCCAGGACATGCCCGGCCTGCACTACGACAACATCTACGGCGTGCTGGAGTTGCGCGAGCAAGTCGCGCGGCTGATGCTGGATTCGGGCTGCCAGCTGGGGGCCAATGACCTGGTGATCACCACTGGCTGCCATGAAGCCCTGTCCTCCAGCATTCGCGCTATCTGCGAGCCCGGGGACATAGTCGCCGTAGACTCGCCGAGCTTCCACGGCGCCATGCAGACCCTCAAGGGGCTGGGCATGAAGGCCCTGGAAATCCCCACCGACCCTATTACCGGGATCAGCCTGGAAGCCCTGGAACTGGCCCTGGAGCAGTGGCCGATCAAGGCCATACAGTTGACCCCCAACTGCAACAATCCCTTGGGCTACATCATGCCGGAGTCGCGCAAGCGGGCCTTGCTGACTCTGGCCCAGCGCTTCGACGTGGCGATCATCGAGGACGATGTGTATGGCGAACTGGCCTACACCTACCCACGCCCGCGAACCATCAAGTCCTTCGACGACGACGGCAGGGTTCTGCTGTGCAGCTCCTTCTCCAAGACCCTGGCCCCCGGCCTGCGTATCGGCTGGGTCGCACCCGGCCGTTATCTGGAGCGGGTGCTGCACATGAAGTACATCAGTACCGGCTCCACCGCCCCCCAGCCCCAGGTGGCCATCGCCGAATTCCTGAAAAGCGGTCATTTCGAGCCCCATTTGCGCAAGATGCGCACTCAATACCAGCGCAATCGCGACCTGATGCTCGATTGGGTCAGCCGCTATTTCCCCACGGGCACCCGCGCCAGTCGCCCCCAGGGCAGTTTCATGCTGTGGATCGAACTGCCCGAAGGCTTCGACGCGCTGAAACTCAACCGGACATTGCTCGACCAAGGCGTGCAGATCGCCGTGGGCAGCATCTTTTCCGCCTCGGGCAAATACCGCAATTGCCTGCGGATGAACTACGCTGCCAAGCCAACCGCGCAGATCGAAGACGCGGTACGCAAAGTCGGCTCCGCAGCCATCAAGCTGCTCAGCGAAACCCAGGACTGAACCCCGGGTCACGTTGCAGGAAGCCCACTGCCCCATGCCAACCCGCGCCGCGATGCGAGACGACCTGACTTGAGCCGTAAACAGGGGTTTATCCTGCCGCTGATCCTGACCTTCGGGCTAGGCGGCTGCGCCACCCAGGAAGTGCCTTACCAGCCCAGCCAAGCGTTGGCCGCCAGTGACTCCAGCTTCGCCCAGTCCATCCGGGCCCAGGCCGCCCCCTACCAGGGACGCTCCGGCTTTCGCCTGCTGCCCAACAGCACCGAAGCCTTCATGGCCCGCGCCGAGCTGATCCGCAACGCCCAGAGCAGCCTCGACCTGCAGTACTACATCGTTCATGACGGCATCAGCACCCGGATGCTGGTGGACGAGCTGCTCAAGGCCGCTGACCGAGGCGTAAGGGTGCGCATCCTGCTGGACGACACCACCAGCGACGGGCTGGACCAGATCATCGCCACCCTGGCCGCCCACCCGCAGATCCAGGTCCGCCTGTTCAACCCGCTGCACCTGGGCCGCAGCACCGGCGTTACCCGAGCCGTGGGCCGCCTGTTCAACCTGTCGCGACAGCATCGCCGGATGCACAACAAGCTGTGGCTGGCGGACAACAGCGTGGCCATCGTCGGCGGGCGCAACATCGGCGATGAATACTTCGATGCCGAACCCAATCTCAACTTCACCGACATCGACATGTTCAGCGCAGGCCCCGTGGCCGAACAGCTGGGCCATAGCTTCGATCAATACTGGAACAGTGCCCTGAGCCGCCCCATAGGCGAGTTCCTGTCTTACGCACCTTCAACCCAGGCCCTGAACAACACCCGCCAGCGCCTGGAAGAGTCGCTACAGGACAGCCACCGGCAGAACCAGGCCCTGTATCGCCAGCTGATGACCTACCAGACTCAGCCGCGCATGGATATCTGGCGCAAGGAACTGATCTGGGCCTGGAACCAGGCCCTGTGGGACGCCCCCACCAAGGTCCTGGCCAAGGGCGATCCCGACCCGCACTTGCTGCTGACCACCCAGTTGGCACCGGAACTCAAGGGTGTCAGCAAGGAACTGATCATGGTCTCGGCCTACTTCGTCCCGGGCCAGCCGGGGCTGGTGTACCTGACCGGCCGGGCTGACGCCGGGGTCGCGGTCAGCCTCTTGACCAACGCCCTGGAAGCCACCGACGTGCCGGTGGTGCATGGCGGCTACGCGCCCTATCGCAAGGCCTTGCTGGAACACGGCGTGAAGCTCTACGAGTTGCGCAGGCAACCTGCAGAGCGGGGCGGCGGCAGCGGTCCGCGGCTGTTCCACAGCAGTTCCTTGAAGGGCTCGGACTCCAGCCTGCACAGCAAGGCGATGGTCTTCGACCGACAGAAGAGCTTTATCGGCTCGTTCAATTTCGATTCACGCTCAGTGCTGTGGAACACCGAGGTCGGGGTACTGGTGGACAGCCCCGAACTGGCCGAGCATGTACGCGCCCTGGCCCTGCAAGGGATGGCGCCGCCCCTCAGCTACCAGGTCAAACTGGAGGACGGCAAGCTGGTCTGGATCACCGAGGACCATGGGCAGCTGCACAGTCTGAGCCACGAGCCCGGCAGTTGGTGGCGACGCATCAATGCCTGGCTGAGCACTCGCATCGGTCTGGAGCGCATGCTTTGAAGCGCTACAAGGGTTGCGCCTGGACGCTACCAAAAGCGCCCTGACGCAGCAGCAGAAGCAACAGGCCAAAGGCGCCCGCCGCCACCAACAGCAACATCGCATGGCCGCTGACCCACTGGCTGCCCGCCCCCGCCACCAAGGGACCGATCAGACAACCGATACCCCACAGCTGCGCCACATGGGCATTGGCTCGTACCAGCGCATCGTCGCGATAACGCTCGCCGATCAGGATCAGCGACAAGGTGAACAACCCACCAGCGCTGGCCCCGAACAGCACCCACAACGGCCAGATCAATACGCTGTCCAACAGCAGGGGAATGGCCAGGCTGGAGCACAGCAGGATCAGCGCGCAACCGGTGAACAGGCCGCGCCGGGAGACGCGATCAGCCAAGGCGCCGATCGGCAGCTGCAACAATGCATCGCCCACCACTACGGTGCTGACCATGGCCAGGGCCACGTCCTCGGTGAAGCCCTGGCTCAAGCAATAAACCGGAAGCAGGGTCAGGATCAGAGCCTCGAAAGTCGCGAACAAGGCCACCGCCCAACCAATCGCCGGCAGCGTCTGACAGAAGCGCCAGAGGTCGATCAGGGTGACATTGCAAGACTCGGTGCTCGGCGCTCCGCTACGCCCCAACAGCAGCAAGGGTGCTGCCACCAGCAATCCCACCGAGACCCAGAAGCCGTAGTCCTGCGTGGTCCCCAGGACGCCCAGCAGCAAGGGGCCGGCCAGCTGACTCAGGGCATAGCCGCTGCCATACAACGCCACCAGCCGCCCCCGCCACTGCTCCACCACCAGCTGATTGATCCAGCTTTCCCCCAGAATGAAGATGATGGTCAGCACCACGCCCAGAATCAGGCGCAACGCCAGCCACACCGGATAGCTGGGCAACAGCGCCAGCAGTCCAATAGAGAGCGCACCCGCCCACAGGCACAGGCGCATCAGGTTGGCGGTACCGAAGCGGGCCGCCAGCCGACTGGAAATCTTCGCGCCCAGCAGCACGCCAATGGCCGGCATCGCCGCTACCACGCCGATGGCAAAGGGTCCGTAGCCCCAGCTTTCCAGGCGCAAGGACACCAGCGGCATGGTCATGCCCAAGGCCAGGCCGACACTCAAGACAGCGGATAAAACGGCGAAATAGGTCGCCCAAGGCATTTCCACACTCCTGTGGATGATTATTCTGCAAGCCACAGACAACACAGCCGGACTCCCCTCGCGGGAAGTCCGGCTGCGCTGCGGATCAATGGCTGCGGATAGAAGCGCCCATGCGACGTGGCGCTTGCCGGCGCAAGCGCCCTTGCGGACGCCATCGCCTCAAACCCGAAGACTCAGAGCTTGATCCAGGTCGCTTTCAACTCGGTGTACTTGTCGAACGCGTGCAGCGACTTGTCCCGACCATTGCCCGACTGCTTGAAGCCGCCGAACGGCGCGGTCATGTCGCCACCGTCGTACTGGTTGACCCAGACGCTGCCGGCACGCAGTGCCTTGGCCGTCAGGTGCGCCTTGGAGATGTTTGCAGTCCAGACCGCCGCCGCCAATCCGTACGGAGTGTCGTTGGCAATCTGGATCGCCTCTTCCACGCTGTCGAACGCAATCACTGACAGCACTGGGCCGAAGATCTCTTCCTGGGCAATCTTCATCGCGTTAGTGACGCCGTCGAAAATCGTCGGTTCGACGTAGGTACCACCTGTCTCCTGCAGGGTGCGCTTGCCACCGGCCACCAGTTTGGCGCCATCGGCGTGACCGGCCTCGATGTAGGACAGCACGGTATTCATCTGCTGGGTGTCCACCAGGGCGCCGACGTTGGTGGCCGGGTCCAGTGGGTTGCCCGGTTTCCAGGCTTTCAGGGCCTCGATCACCAGCGGCAGGAATTTGTCCTTGATGGAACGCTCCACCAGCAGACGGGAACCGGCGGTGCAGACTTCACCCTGGTTGAAGGCAATGGCGCTGGCAGCGGATTCGGCGGCGGCCTGCAGGTCCGGGGCATCGGCAAACACGATGTTCGGGCTTTTGCCACCGGCTTCCAGCCAGACGCGCTTCATGTTGGATTCACCGGAGTACACCAGCAGTTGCTTGGCGATCTTGGTGGAGCCGGTGAACACCAGGGTGTCCACGTCCATGTGCAGGGCCAGGGCCTTGCCGACGGTGTGACCGTAGCCGGGCAGCACGTTGAACACGCCAGCCGGAATCCCGGCTTCCACCGCCAGGGCCGCGATGCGGATTGCGGTCAGCGGGGATTTTTCCGAAGGCTTGAGGATCACCGAGTTACCAGTGGACAGTGCCGGCCCCAGTTTCCAGCAGGCCATCATCAGCGGGAAGTTCCACGGCACGATGGCCGCGACTACACCCACGGGCTCACGAGTTACCAGGCCCAGTTGGTCGTGGGGGGTGGCCGCGACTTCATCGTAGATCTTGTCGATGGCCTCGCCGCTCCAGCTCAGGGCTTGCGCCGCGCCGGGCACGTCGATTTCCAGGGAGTCGGTGATGGGCTTGCCCATGTCCAGGGTTTCCAGGAGCGCGAGCTCCTGGGCGTGTTGCTTGAGCAGGCCGGCAAAACGAATCATGACGGACTTGCGCTTGGCCGGCGCCAGGCGCGACCAGACGCCAGAGTTGAAGGTGGCGCGGGCATTGTCCACGGCACGCTGGGCATCGGCGGCGTCACAGCTGGCAATGGTTGCCAGTACACGACCGTCTACCGGGCTGATGCACTCGAAGGTGTCATTGGAAACAGCTGCGGTGTATTCACCGTTGATGTAGGCGCGGCCTTCGATTTTCAGGTCGCGGGCACGTTGTTCCCAATCGGCACGAGTCAGGGTGGTCATACGAGTGTCCTCCTCTTATTTGAATACAAGCGCCATGCGAACTACGCCGGCACTCATGAAGAATTCTGCCCGGCCAGCCTGTTTTCGGCCAAAGGCACCCGCCACCCTAAACCAGCGACCCCTGTACTTTCAATATATTTGACAAAGCCCGGGCAAACAGCATTGCTATGTGCATTTTAATAAACATAGACTCTGGCCTTCATAGCCACTCGCGCCGCAATCACGGGGGAATACAAGAATGAGCATCCACAACGTCGTCGACTTCAGCCAGGCCAACACCGAGGGCGAACGCTACCGCCCCGCTCCGGAAAAAGTCCTCAAGGGCGATCCCGAGCAAGCGGTGTTCAACCACTACGGCAGCCCGTGCGGGCAACTCAATGCCGGTATCTGGGAAGGCGCGGTGGGCCAATGGACGGTGAACTTCACCGAGCACGAATACTGCGAGATTCTCCAGGGCGTGTCGGTGCTGCGAGACAACGACGGCAACACCAAGACCCTGCGCTCTGGCGACCGCTTTGTGATCCCGGCCGGCTTCAAAGGCACCTGGGAAGTGCTGGAGCCCTGCCGCAAGGTCTACGTGGCCTTCGAACAGAAGGCCTGAATCCCAGGCACAAAAAAACCCGCTTGAAGGCGGGTTTTTTTGTCAGAAGAAAAATCAATTACTTGATTTTGCCTTCCTTGTAGATCACGTGCTTACGAACAACCGGATCATATTTCTTGATCTCGATTTTGTCCGGAGTAGTACGCTTGTTCTTGTCGGTAGTGTAGAAGTGACCAGTACCGGCGCTCGAGATCAAACGAATCAATTCACGCATGATTAGCTCCCTTAAACCTTGCCGCCATCGCGACGGATTTCGGCCAGCACGACATCAATGCCGCGCTTGTCGATGATACGCATGCCTTTGGCAGATACGCGCAGACGCACAAAGCGTTTCTCGGACTCAACCCAGAAGCGGTGATGCTGCAGGTTCGGCAGGAAACGACGACGGGTTTTGTTGTTTGCGTGGGAAATGTTATTCCCAGTCACCGGACCCTTACCGGTAACTTGACAGACTCTAGACATGCCTCAGCCCTCTAAAACCACATGCCCAACCCGGCATGGGTTGGCCGCTTAATCTCTCAGTCATTTGGCGCCAGGCGCCGCGTTTCTTTAGGGTCTTACCGGCTACACCTACAAGCGAAGGAACCGGGCCCCTAGAAAAGAGCGCTGCTTTATACCAGAAAGACCCCATAGCAACAACAGCCGCTGTGTGCAGGATGATGAAAAGTCCTGATTTTCTTGCGCCGGACGCCTGCGGCAAAGGCTACCGCAGAAATCTACCGCTCGTCGCAGAATATATTTCTCTCGAAACCCCGGGAAAAAATCTGCTGCTGAACACGGGCATCCCTACACAAATACACGGCTCCAGCCCTGACCGCGTCCCAGGTTTCAATGTCGAATACAAAAGGGATAGTCATTTTACAAAGAGGCCACTAGGGTAAGGCATTTCCAGACTGCACTCGCAGATGGGCTTTCGATCTGCACAAGGAACCCGACCATGCGTCTTGCCGCCCTCCCGCTCCTGCTCGCCCCTCTTCTGAGCCCATTGGCCCAGGCCGCCGCGTTGAGCGTCTGCACCGAAGCCAGCCCGGAAGGCTTCGACGTGGTGCAGTACAACTCGCTGACCACCACCAACGCGTCCGCCGACGTGCTGATGAACCGCCTGGTGGAATTCGACGCCGTCAGCGGCAAGGTGGTCCCCAGCCTGGCCGATAGCTGGGAAGTCTCCGCGGATGGCCTGAGCTATGTCTTCAAGCTGCATCCCAAGGTCAAGTTTCACCGTACCGACTACTTCAATCCCAGCCGCGAGCTGACCGCCGAAGACGTCAAGTTCAGCTTCGAGCGCATGCTCGACCCAGCCCACCCGTGGCACAAGGTCGCCCAGAGCGGCTTCCCACACGCACAATCCCTGCAGTTGCCCAGCCTGATCAAGAAGATCGACGCCCTGGACCCGCTGACTGTGCGCTTTACCCTGGATCACGCCGACTCGACCTTTCTCCCCACCCTGAGCATGGGCTTTGCCTCGATCTACTCTGCGGAGTACGCCGATCAGTTACTCAAGGCCGGCACCCCGGAGAAGCTCAACAGCCAGCCCATCGGCAGCGGCCCGTTCATTTTCGGGCGCTTCCAGAAAGACGCCTCGATCCGCTACAAGGCCAACCGCGACTACTTTGCTGGCAAACCGGCGGTGGACTCCCTGATTTTCGCCATCACTCCGGACGCCAACGTGCGCCTGCAGAAACTGCGGCGCAATGAGTGCCAGATCGCCCTTTCACCCAAGCCCCTGGATGTCCAGGCCGCCAGTGATGATCCAACGCTGAAGATCGAGAAAACGGCAGCCTTCATGACGGCCTTCGTTGCGATCAACAGCCAGCATCCGCCCCTGGACAAACCCGAAGTGCGCCAGGCGATCAACCTGGCCTTCGACAAGGCCCATTACCTCAAGACCGTGTTCGAAGGCACCGCCGAGGCCGCCAATGGCCCCTACCCGGCCAATACCTGGAGCTACGCCAAAGAGTTGCCGGGCTACACCCACGACCCGGAAAAGGCTCGTCAGCTGCTGGCCAAGGCAGGCCTTAAAAACGGCTTCGAGACCACAATCTGGACCCGCCCTTCCGGCAGCCTGCTCAACCCCAACCCGAGCCTGGGCGCCCAACTGCTGCAGGCGGACCTGGCCCAAGTGGGAATCCAGGCAGAAATCCGCGTGATCGAATGGGGCGAACTGATCCGCCGGGCCAAGGCCGGCGAACATGACCTGCTGTTCATGGGCTGGGCCGGCGACAACGGCGACCCGGATAACTTCCTCACACCACAGTTCACCTGCGCAGCAGTCAAATCCGGCACCAACTTCGCCCGCTACTGCGATCAGAACCTGGACAAGCTGATTACCGCCGGCAAGACCACCAGCGAACAGGGTGTGCGCAGCAAGCTGTACCAGCAGGCCCAGACCCAGATCCAGCAACAGGCGCTGTGGCTCCCTCTGGCTCACCCGACCGCTTTCGCCCTGACCCGCAAACAGGTCGAGGGCTATCAAGTGAGCCCCTTCGGCCGCCAGGATTACTCGAAGGTCAGCGTCAAGTGACACACCGGCCAGCTTCAGGGTCAGTGCCGACCTTGAAGCTGGCCGCCTTCAGATCCAGCCATATTCGGCCATGGACAACGGATCACCCTCTCCGACGATGAAGTGATCCAGCACCCGTACATCGATCAACTCCAGGGCTTCTTGCAAACGCCGGGTCACCACCCGATCGGCCGGGCTGGGCTCAGAGATGCCCGATGGGTGGTTGTGACAGAGAATTACCGCTGCCGCGTTATGCGCCAGGGTGCGCTTGAGCACTTGTCGCGGGTACACCGTGGTGCTGTCGATCGAACCCTGGAACAGCACCTCAAAGGCCAGTACCCGATGCTTGGTGTCGAGAAACAGACAGCCAAACACCTCGTGGGGCTCATGTCGCAACATCGACTTCAGGTAATCGCGCACCACCAGCGGACTTTCCAAGGCTGACTGGCGGTGGAGTTTTTCTGCCAGATGCCGACGCGCCATCTCCAACACCGCTTGCAACAGTGCGTACTTGGCCGGCCCCAATCCCAACTGGCGGGTGAAGGTCAGCTGATCGGCTTCCAGCAGACTGCGCAAGCTGCCGAAGCGATGCAACAGGTGCCGCGCCAAGTCGACCGCACTTTTTCCAGCCACCCCGGTGCGCAGGAAAATAGCCAGTAATTCGGCGTCGGAAAGGCTGATGGCGCCCTGCTCTAAAAGCCGTTCCCGCGGGCGCTCCGCCGCAGGCCAATCACGAATACTCATCACACCTCCCTGTGCATGGCGCCGCTGTTCGGCAGCGGGCGCTGTGCTATCTTAGCCCCCTCTTTTTTGCGTGGTATTTCACCTGGGGAGGGGGCATGCCACGCAGCAATCACTTAACGGAAAAACAGGCCTATGCAGCGGCTGTATCGGAAACGCATCGTGCTCGGCGTCGGCGGCGGCATTGCCGCCTATAAGAGCGCGGAGCTGGTTCGCCGACTCCTCGACCAAGGCGCCGAAGTGCGTGTGGTCATGACCCGGGGCGGCAGTGAGTTCATCACCCCGCTGACCATGCAGGCCCTCTCCGGGCACCCGGTCCATCTCGACCTGCTGGACCCGGCCGCCGAAGCCGCCATGGGTCACATCGAACTGGCCAAATGGGCCGATCTGGTGCTGATCGCCCCCGCCACGGCCGACCTGATCGCCCGCCTGGCCCAGGGCATTGCCGATGACCTGCTGACCACCCTGGTCCTGGCCACAGACGCCATCGTCGCCATCGCTCCAGCGATGAACCAGGCCATGTGGCGCGACCCGGCCACCCAGGCCAACACCCAATTGCTGCAAAGTCGTGGCCTGCGAGTCTTCGGCCCAGCCTCCGGCAGCCAGGCCTGTGGCGACGTCGGCCTGGGCCGCATGCTGGAAGCCAACGATCTGGCGCTGTGCGCCGCCGACTGCTTCCAGCACCTGGCACTGACCGGCAAACACTTGCTGATCACCGCCGGGCCGACTCAGGAAAACATCGATCCGGTGCGCTACATCACCAACCATAGCTCAGGAAAAATGGGCTTCGCCCTGGCCGAGGCAGCCGTCGAGGCCGGCGCCCGGGTCACCCTGATCACCGGACCGGTGCACCTGCCGACCCCCGACAGAGTCACTCGGATCGACGTAGTCAGCGCTCGCGACATGCTCGCGGCCTGCGAGGCGGCCATTCCGTGCGACGTTTTCATCGCCTCCGCGGCGGTCGCGGACTACCGCCCGGAAGTCGTCGCCCCACAGAAATTAAAGAAAGACCCTACGAAAGGTGACGGCCTGCTACTACAGATGGTGCGCAACCCAGATATCCTGGCCACCATCGCTACGCGGCCGGATCGGCCATTCAGTGTCGGTTTCGCCGCCGAAACCGAAAATCTGCTCGACTACGCTGCACGCAAATTGAAGGACAAGAACCTCGACCTGATCGTCGCCAACGACGTAGCCAACCCGAGCATTGGCTTCAACAGCGAGGAAAACGCCTGCAGCGTGATTGACCGGGAGTTGCACGCAACTCTCTTCGCCCAGACCAGCAAGGGCAAGATTGCCCGCCAACTGATCTCTTTTATCGCCGAACGGCTGAACCAGGTTTAACTTCAATGCACGCTCTACAAGCCAAGATCCTCGACCCACGCATCGGCAACGAATTCCCTCTGCCGCAGTACGCCACGCCGGGCTCCGCCGGCCTCGACCTGCGCGCCATGCTCAAGGAAGACACCATCCTGGAGCCAGGCCAGACGCTGCTGATCCCGACCGGGCTGTCGGTCTATATTGGCGATCCGGGCCTGGCGGCGCTGATCCTGCCGCGCTCCGGCCTGGGCCACAAACACGGCATCGTACTGGGCAATCTGGTCGGCCTGATCGACTCGGACTACCAGGGCGAACTGATGGTTTCCTGCTGGAACCGCGGCCAGACTGCCTTCAATATCGCCGTCGGCGAGCGTATCGCCCAACTGGTGCTGGTGCCGGTAGTGCAGGCGCACTTCGAAGTGGTTGAGGCTTTTGATGAAAGCCAGCGCGGCGCAGGCGGTTTCGGCCACTCCGGCAGTCACTGATTGCGCGCCCTCGGGCCAGGCACTTGGTCCGGCCCCAGGGTGACTGCAAGACATTTAAGGATAAATGACCACCAGTTTCTGCATGCCCCCTCGGGCCCGCCAAATCAGGCCCTTGAGCGTCCGCGGAGCGGCAAGCGCCCTCCAGATGGCACTTACACAGTACGAACTCTATGCTGAAAACGCCGTCATACCCTTCAGTTTGAGCCCGCCGGCCCGTCATTTCCCCGGCCGTACTGCCCCCTCTTCAAATGGAGCACCCTCAGTGATGAGCAACGCAGCCAAAGTCGCCCCGACATTTCCCGAGAGCATCTTCCGCGCCTATGACATCCGCGGTGTTGTACCGCAAACCCTGACCGCAGAGACCGCCTACTGGATCGGCCGCGCCGTTGGCTCCCAGAGCCTGGCTCAGGGCGAACCCAACGTCTGCGTAGGCAGGGACGGCCGCCTGTCCGGCCCGGAGCTGGTGGAGCAACTGATTCAGGGCCTGCACGACAGCGGCTGCCACGTCAGCGATGTCGGCCTGGTGCCGACCCCTGCCCTGTACTACGCCGCCAACGTCCTGGCCGGCAAGTCCGGGGTGATGCTCACCGGCAGCCACAACCCTTCGGACTACAACGGTTTCAAGATCGTCATTGCCGGCGACACCCTGGCCAACGAACAGATCCAAGCCCTGCACCAGCGCCTCAAGACCAATAACCTGAGCAGTGCCCAGGGCAGCATCACCAAGGTCGACATCCTGCCGCGCTACGCCGAAGAGATCGCCCGGGACGTGAAGCTGGCCCGGCGCCTGAAAGTCGTGGTGGATTGCGGCAACGGCGCCGCCGGGGTCATTGCCCCGCAACTGATCGAGGCCTTGAACTGCGAAGTCATTCCGCTGTTCTGCGAGGTAGACGGCAACTTCCCCAATCATCACCCGGACCCGGGCAAACCCGAGAACCTTGAAGACCTGATCGCCAAGGTCAAGGAAACCGGCGCCGACCTGGGCCTGGCCTTCGACGGTGACGGCGATCGCGTCGGCGTGGTGACCAACACCGGCAGCATCGTTTTCCCCGATCGACTGCTGATGCTGTTCGCCAAAGATGTAGTGGCGCGCAACCCGGACGCCCAGATCATCTTCGACGTCAAATGCACTCGACGCCTGATTCCGCTGATCAAGGAATACGGTGGTCGCCCGCTAATGTGGAAGACCGGTCACTCGTTGATCAAAAAGAAAATGAAGCAGACCGGCGCCCTGCTGGCCGGCGAGATGAGCGGCCATGTGTTCTTCAAGGAGCGCTGGTTCGGTTTCGACGACGGCATCTATAGCGCCGCGCGGTTGCTGGAGATCCTCAGCAAGGAAACATCTACCGCGCAAGAGCTGTTCGCCACCTTCCCGAACGATATTTCTACGCCGGAAATCAATATCCATGTGACCGAAGAGAGCAAATTCAGCATCATTGATGCCTTGCACGACGCGCAATGGGGCGCAGGCGCCGACCTGACCACCATTGACGGGGTGCGAGTCGACTATGCCAAGGGCTGGGGCCTGGTTCGCGCCTCCAATACCACCCCTGTGCTGGTGCTGCGCTTCGAGGCTGATGACGAAGCCGAGCTGCAGCGGATTAAGGACGTGTTCCACGTCCAGCTGAAACGTGTTGCACCTGACCTCCAACTACCGTTTTGACTGTTTGAAGCACCGGAGCCCTGAATGACCATCGAACGCGATGCCGCCGCCAATACCGCCAAGGTCCTATCCGAAGCGCTGCCTTACATTCGCCGCTATGTCGGCAAGACCCTGGTGATCAAGTACGGCGGCAACGCTATGGAGAGCGAGGAGCTGAAAACCGGCTTCGCCCGCGACATCGTCCTGATGAAGGCTGTCGGGATCAACCCGGTGGTGGTGCACGGCGGTGGCCCGCAAATCGGTGACCTGCTCAAGCGCCTGTCAATCGAAAGCCACTTCGTCGATGGCATGCGCGTGACCGACGCGCAAACCATGGACGTGGTGGAGATGGTCCTCGGCGGCCAGGTCAACAAGGACATCGTCAACCTGATCAACCGTCACGGCGGCAGCGCCATCGGCCTGACCGGTAAAGATGCCGAACTGATCCGGGCGAAGAAGCTTACAGTGACCCGCCAGACACCGGAAATGACCACGCCGGAAATCATCGATATCGGCCATGTGGGCGAAGTGGTCGGGATCAACACCGACCTGCTGAACCTGCTGGTCAAGGGCGATTTCATTCCGGTGATCGCGCCGATTGGCGTGGGCGCCAACGGCGAGTCCTACAACATCAACGCCGACCTGGTCGCCGGGAAGGTGGCTGAAGCACTGAAAGCTGAAAAGCTGATGCTGTTGACCAACATCGCTGGCCTGATGGACAAGTCCGGCAAGGTCCTGACCGGCCTGAGCACCCAGCAGGTGGACGAGCTGATCGCCGATGGCACTATCTACGGCGGCATGCTGCCGAAAATCCGCTGCGCCCTGGAAGCGGTACAAGGTGGCGTCGGCAGCTCCCTGATCATCGACGGTCGCGTACCCAATGCGATTCTGCTGGAGATCTTCACCGATACCGGTGTCGGCACCCTGATCAGCAATCGCAAGCGCCCTTAAGCGACAGCCACAAAAAAGCCCCCGCCCGGTATCTCGGGCGGGGGCTTTTTTATCTACGCAATCTTTGCAGGAGCTGGCTTGTATAGGAGCAGGCTTGCCAGCGAAGGCGCTCACACGCGCAACTCAGGACTCAAAGGTCTCTTCACGGGTAAGCCGGCTCCTACAGTGTCAGATTCCGTACTGCGCGCGATAGGCTTGCACTGCCGGCAGATGTTGCTTGAGCGCCGGATCGTCCGCCAGGAACTGCAGGACCTGGGTCAGGGAAACGATGCTCACCACTGGAATGCCGAAGTCACGCTCGACTTCCTGGATCGCCGACAACTCACCGTTGCCACGCTCCTCGCGGTTCAGTGCGATCAATACACCTGCCGCCTTGGCGCCTTCCTGGGACTCGATGATCTGCATCACCTCGCGAATTGCCGTGCCCGCAGTGATCACGTCGTCGATGATCAGCACATCGCCGGTCAATGGCGCGCCTACCAGGCTACCGCCTTCACCGTGCGCCTTGGCTTCCTTGCGGTTGAAGCACCAAGGCAGATCGCGCTGATGATGTTCAGCCAGAGCCACTGCAGTGGCTGCTGCCAAGGGAATGCCTTTATAAGCCGGGCCAAACAGCACATCGAAGGGAATGCCGCTGTCGACAATCGCCGCCGCATAGAAACGCCCCAGCTGGGCCAGGGCCGAACCGCTGTTGAACAGGCCGGCATTGAAGAAGTAAGGGCTGGTGCGCCCGGACTTCAGGGTGAACTCACCGAAGCGCAAAACCCCGCGATCGATGGCAAAACGAATGAAATCGCGCTGATACGCCTGCATGAAAAAACCCCAGATACCACGGATTTAGCTAATTAGGTAGAGCTCGGGTATCATACACGCACGTGATTTTTGGGGCCATTTATGCGGATCATCAGTGTGAACGTCAATGGTATTCAGGCTGCAGTGGAGCGTGGTTTGCTCAGTTGGCTGCAGGCACAGAATGCCGACGTCATCTGCCTGCAGGACACCCGCGCCTCTGCCTTTGAACTGGACGACCCAGCCTTCCAACTGGATGGCTACTTCCTTTATGCCTGCGATGCTGAAGTCCCTGCCCAAGGCGGTGTGGCTTTGTATTCGCGGTTGCAGCCGAAGGCGGTCATCAGCGGCCTCGGCTTCGAGACAGCCGATCGTTACGGGCGCTACCTGCAAGCCGATTTCGACAAGGTCAGCATCGCGACCTTGCTGCTTCCATCAGGGCAGAACGGCGATGAAGACTTGAACCAGAAGTTCAAGTTAATGGACGACTTCGCCCGTTATCTGGATAAGCAGCGGCGCAAACGTCGCGAGTACATTTATTGTGGCTCGCTGTACGTGGCGCAACAGAAGCTGGATATCAAGAACTGGCGTGACGGCCAGCAATCTCCGGGCTTCCTGGCACCTGAGCGCGCCTGGATGGACGAGATTATCGGCAACATGGGCTATGTCGATGCCCTGCGCGAAGTCAGTCGCGAAGGCGACCAGTACAGCTGGTGGCCGGACAACGAACAGGCCGAGATGCTCAACCTGGGCTCGCGCTTCGACTATCAGTTGCTGACTCCCGGCCTGCGCCGTTTTGTCCGCAGCGCACGCTTGCCGCGTCAGCCGCGTTTTTCGCAGCATGCGCCGCTGATCGTGGACTATGACTGGACACTGACCATCTAAGCGTCCGTTCACAGCCACAAAAAAGCCGACATCACAGTCGGCTTTTTTGTGCTCGCTCTATTTGATCAGGCGCCAGGTGAAAGGGTACCGATATGGCACTCCCTCTCCAGCCTTGACTCCGCCGATGATGGTCAACACCAGGGCACCAATCGCCAGCAGGCCGAACATAAAGAAACCGATTATCACGATCATCAGCAGGAAACAGACTGCCGAAGCGATAGCGACAGTCAGCTGAAAGTTCAGCGCTTCCTTACCCTGTGCATCGATGAAGGGGTCGGTCTCGCGCTTCATCTGCCAAAGAATCAGCGGCCCGATCAATGTACCAAATGGAACCCAGATCCCCAGCAAGGCGGACAAGTGACAAAACATTGCCCATTGCCGAACTTCATGGCTCGGGGTGGGCTGGGGTAGCTGCTCATCACTCATGGTGCTCTCCTGGCTGAAGACTGGCGCCCATCAATCGGCGAGTGCCGCCTGCTGCAGTTGGAAGATTTCATTCATGCCTTGCTGAGCCAGGGCCAGCATTGCATTCAGTTCAGCCGGCTGGAACGGCGCGCCTTCGGCAGTGCCCTGCACTTCGATGAAACCACCGGTGCTGGTCATGACGACATTGAGGTCGGTTTCGGCGGCCGAGTCTTCCAGGTAATCCAGGTCCAGGACCGGCTCACCCTGGTACATACCCACCGATACTGCCGCAATCATCTGCTTCAATGGATCGCCGCCTTTCAGGCCACCGCGCTTCTTGATCACTTTTAAGGCGTCGACCAGAGCCACCATCGCGCCAGTGATCGATGCGGTACGGGTGCCACCATCAGCCTGGATCACATCGCAATCGACATACAGGGTGATGTCGCCCAGCTTGGACATGTCCAGGGCGGCGCGCAGGGAGCGACCGATAAGGCGCTGGATCTCCAGGGTGCGGCCGCCTTGCTTGCCACGGCTGGCTTCACGCTGGTTACGCTCGCCGGTGGACCGCGGCAGCATGCCATATTCGGCCGTCAACCAGCCTTGACCTTGCCCCTTGAGGAAGCGCGGCACGCCATTCTCGACACTGACAGTGCAAATCACCTTGGTATCACCGAACTCGACCAGTACAGATCCCTCGGCGTGTTTGGTGTAGTTGCGGGTGATGCGGATCGAGCGGAGCTGATCGGCAGCGCGACCACTTGGACGTTTCATAGGGGAACACCTGTACGAGGACGGAAAACTGCCGAGCATTATAAAGCCCGCAACCGCGCCAGGGCACGCCTAAAACGGCCAAAGGCATATTTACGCGTCAGATCGGTCCTGTAGCGATGACCTGCAGCCCATTGTCAGCACCAGGGATTGGGGCCTCCGGCCGCACTGCGCTACAATCCTGCGCCTTCGCAGCCTGTCGGCTTCAATTCATCACTATCAGGCCCGCTCAATCCTCCTGGGATTGGTGCCGGCGCTGAATCGGAGGTACCTCCATGGTGCACAGCATGACCGCCTTCGCCCGAGTCGAACGGGCCGGCACTCAGGGCACCCTGAGCTGGGAATTGCGCTCGGTCAACAGCCGCTACCTGGAGCCGCACCTGCGTTTGCCGGAAGCCTTTCGCGACCTCGAAAGCGCAGTCCGCGAAGCCTTGCGCCAGGGCCTGTCCCGGGGCAAGGTCGAATGCACCCTGCGCTTCACTGAAGAAACCACCGGCAAGCCGTTGCAAGTCGACCGTGAACGTGCGGCACAACTGGTGGCCGCCGCTGAAACCGTCGCCAGCCTGATCAAGCAGCCGGCAGCCCTGAATCCACTGGAAGTCCTGGCCTGGCCCGGCGTGCTGGTGGCCGACGCCACCGACCCGCAAGCCTTGAACAGCGATGCCCTGGCCCTGTTCAACCAGGGCCTGAAAGACCTGAAGAATGGCCGCGAGCGCGAAGGCGCCGAACTGGCCCGGCTGATCAACGAACGCCTGTCCTCCATTGAAGAAGACGTGGCGACCTTGCGTGAGCTGGTCCCGCAGATGCTCGCGACCCAGCGCCAGAAAGTCCTCGACCGCTTCGCCGACATGCAGGCCGAACTGGACCCCACCCGTCTCGAGCAGGAAATGGTCCTGTTGGCGCAGAAGAGCGATGTCGCTGAAGAACTGGACCGCCTGAGCACCCACATCATCGAAGTACGCCGCGTGCTCAAGTCCGGCGGCGCTGCCGGTCGGCGCCTGGACTTCCTGATGCAGGAGCTCAATCGCGAAGCCAACACACTGGGCTCCAAGGCCTTCGACCCGCGCAGCACCCAGGCTGCGGTCAACCTCAAGGTGTTGATCGAGCAGATGCGCGAACAAGTGCAGAACATTGAGTAAGGCAACTGACATGACCCACAGCACCGGCACCCTGTACATCATTTCCGCCCCGTCGGGCGCGGGCAAAAGCAGCCTGGTCAAGGCCCTGACCGACGCCAACCAGGAGATCCGCGTCTCGATCTCCCACACCACCCGCGCCATGCGCCCAGGTGAAGTGAATGGCGTGAACTATCACTTCGTCGAACGCAGCGAGTTCGTGAAGATGATCGAGCACGGCGACTTTCTCGAGCGCGCCGAAGTTTTCGGCAACCTTTATGGCACCTCACAAAGCCACCTGCAGCAGACCCTGGACGAAGGCCACGACCTGATCCTGGAAATCGACTGGCAGGGCGCCGAGCAGGTGCGCAAGCTCATGCCTCAGGCACGCTCGATCTTCATTCTGCCGCCGTCACTGCAGGCCCTGCACCAGCGCCTGACCAACCGCGGGCAGGACAGCGACGAAATCATCGAAGGGCGGATGCGTGAAGCCGTCAGCGAAATGAGCCACTACGTCGACTATGACTACCTGATCATCAACGACGACTTCGCCCACGCACTGGAAGATCTGAAAGCGATTTTCCGCTCCAATCAGCTGCAACAGAAACGTCAGCAGCAGCGCTTTGGCAAACTGCTCGCCGAATTGCTTGGTTAAACAGCACTTCCCAAAACCGCTGCAAGCGCTTTACATTGGCACTTGCAGCGCGTTGAAGAGCTTGGTCAAAAAATCAGCGCTTCCCTAAACGCTGGTGATTTTTTAAACTGTTGAGTCCGCTCGCCCATCCGGGCAGCGCGCATATTGCATTTGCTACGAGGAAGACCATGGCCCGCGTAACCGTTGAAGACTGTCTAGAACACGTGGATAACCGCTTTGAGCTGGTCATGCTCTCTACCAAGCGTGCCCGTCAACTGGCAACCGGCGGCAAAGAGCCGAAAGTAGCATGGGAAAACGACAAGCCTACCGTTGTCGCCCTGCGCGAAATCGCTGAAGGCCTGATCGACTACGCAGCTATCGCCGAAGCCGAAATCGTTGAAGATGAACCGCTTTTTGCTGCTTTCGAGGACGAGTCCAACGAGGCCGTCTGAGCCTATGCCTGGTCGACGTAGCACGGCGCGGGATCACAGCTTACGGCAGGAGATATCATGCCGAGCATAGACGCCCTCGCCGATCGCTTATCGACCTATCTCGGCACGGACCAGGTCAATCTGGTCCGCCGAGCGTATTTCTACGCCGAACAAGCCCATGACGGTCAACGCCGTCGCAGCGGCGAGGCGTACGTCACGCACCCACTCGCGGTAGCGAACATCCTTGCCGACATGCACATGGACCATCAGAGCCTGATGGCCGCGATGCTGCATGACGTGATCGAAGACACCGGAATTGCCAAGGAAGCGCTCAGTGCGCAGTTTGGTGAAACCGTGGCCGAACTCGTGGACGGGGTCAGCAAACTGACCCAGATGAACTTCGAGACCAAGGCCGAAGCCCAGGCGGAAAACTTCCAGAAGATGGCCATGGCCATGGCTCGCGACATTCGCGTGATCCTGGTCAAGTTGGCCGACCGCCTGCACAACATGCGCACCCTGGAAGTGCTTTCCGGCGAAAAACGCCGGCGGATCGCCAAAGAAACCCTGGAGATCTACGCTCCCATAGCCAACCGCTTGGGCATGCACAGCATCCGTATCGAATTCGAAGACCTTGGCTTCAAGGCGATGCACCCGATGCGTTCCGCGCGGATCTACCAGGCGGTCAAGCGCGCCCGTGGCAACCGCAAGGAAATCGTCAACAAGATCGAAGAGTCCCTCAGCCACTGCCTGGCCATCGATGGCATCCAAGGCGAGGTCAGCGGTCGCCAGAAGCACCTGTATGGCATCTACAAGAAGATGCGTGGCAAACGCCGGGCCTTCAACGAAATCATGGACGTCTATGCGTTCCGCATCATCGTCGACAAAGTAGACACCTGCTACCGCGTGCTCGGCGCTGTACACAATTTGTACAAGCCACTGCCGGGACGCTTCAAGGACTACATCGCCATTCCCAAGGCCAACGGCTATCAGTCGCTGCATACCACGCTGTTCGGTATGCACGGAGTACCAATCGAGATCCAGATTCGTACCCGGGAAATGGAAGAAATGGCCAATAACGGCATCGCCGCCCACTGGCTATACAAATCCAGTGGCGACGAACAGCCGAAAAGCACCCACGCCCGCGCCCGCCAATGGGTCAAGGGCGTCCTGGAGATGCAGCAGCGCGCTGGCAACTCCCTGGAATTCATCGAAAGCGTGAAGATCGACCTGTTCCCGGACGAGGTCTACGTGTTCACGCCCAAAGGCCGGATCATGGAGCTGCCCAAAGGCTCCACCGCGGTGGACTTTGCCTATGCGGTGCACACCGACGTGGGCAACAGCTGCATCGCCTGCCGGATCAACCGTCGCCTGGCCCCGCTGTCGGAACCCCTGCAAAGCGGTTCCACCGTGGAGATCGTCAGCGCCCCGGGAGCACGGCCGAACCCGGCTTGGCTCAACTTCGTGGTCACCGGCAAGGCCCGCACCCACATTCGTCACGCCCTCAAGCTGCAACGTCGCTCCGAGTCCATCAGCCTTGGCGAACGCCTGCTGAACAAGGTGCTCAACGGCTTCGACAGCTCCCTGGAAAAAATCCCGGCGGAACGTATCCAGGCGATTCTTCAGGAGTACCGCCTGGAGCTGATCGAAGACCTGTTGGAAGACATCGGCCTGGGCAACCGCATGGCCTATGTGGTCGCCCGCCGCCTGCTGGGCGAAGGCGAACAACTGCCGAGCCCGGAAGGCCCGCTGGCGATCCGCGGCACCGAAGGCCTGGTGCTGAGCTACGCCAAATGCTGCACGCCGATCCCTGGCGACCCGATCGTCGGCCACCTGTCCGCCGGCAAGGGGATGGTGGTGCACCTGGACAACTGCCGCAATATCAGCGAAATCCGTCACAACCCGGAAAAATGCATCCAGCTGTCCTGGGCCAAGGATGTCACCGGCGAATTCAACGTCGAACTGCGCGTCGAGCTGGAACACCAGCGCGGCCTGATCGCGCTGCTGGCCAGCAGCGTCAATGCCGCCGACGGCAACATCGAGAAAATCAGCATGGACGAACGCGATGGTCGCATCAGCGTGGTCCAACTGGTGGTCAGCGTGCACGACCGCGTGCACCTGGCTCGCGTGATCAAGAAACTGCGCGCCCTGACCGGGGTCATCCGCATCACCCGCATGCGCGCGTAGCCCGTCCATTACAAGGAGTCATTCATGACCAAGACCGTTATCACCAGCGACAAGGCCCCGGCCGCCATCGGTACCTACTCCCAGGCCATCAAGGCGGGCAACACTGTCTACATGTCGGGCCAGATTCCCCTCGATCCAAAAACCATGGAACTGGTGGAGGGCTTCGAAGCCCAGACCGTCCAGGTCTTCGAGAACCTCAAGTCGGTAGCCGAGGCCGCTGGCGGTTCGTTCAAGGACATCGTCAAACTGAACATCTTCCTCACCGATCTGAGCCACTTCGCCAAGGTCAACGAGATCATGGGCAAGTACTTCCAACAGCCTTACCCAGCCCGCGCCGCCATCGGCGTGGCCGCCCTGCCCAAGGGCGCACAGGTTGAAATGGATGCCATTCTGGTCATCGAGTAACACCCGCGGCGCAGCTCTTCAGGCTGCGCCGTTTTCGTTCTGAAAGGATTTCGTCATGCGCCAAGCGCTAGCTGTTTCGCTGCTCGCCTTATTGCTCGGCGGTTGTGCCAGCGACCCCGCCAAAAACGATGTGGGCGGCATCTGGATCAATCAGGTAGCGATCGACGCAGCCTCCAAGGGCGGCCCTTTGCGTGAAGCCCTCCAGGCTTACGGCCCGAACCTGGAATGGGAACTCAACACCAAAGCCGGCCAGGCCCGCTACACCAATGGCTTCGAGACCATCGAAGGCAAGATCATCGGCGACGGCTCAAACACCACAAAGGTCGAGTTCTATGGCAGCGCCGCCACCGAACTCAAACGCAACGGCAAGCAATTGCTGCAAGTGGCCAACGACAACGAGCCTGAACAAGTGTTTGCCACGCCCAAAGACCCGGCACCTGAAGGCGCACCACTGGGCGCCAACTTCGAGCGTGCCTTGTACTCGGCCTATCTGGGTGGCAAATGGAAAATCGTCAGCGGTCCGGGGCTGGGCAACGAAGTACAGTTCCAGGCCAACGGCGCCGTGCAAGGCCTGCCAGGCGCCGATCGCTACGCCCTGTGCCTGGCCGGTGACTGCGCCTCCATGAGCGGCGGCAACGACAGCATCTGGCTGCAGCTCAATGGCCAGGGCAACTCCTGGATCTTCGTCCGCAAGGATCAGCAGCTGGAAATTTTCCAGGCGGTGAATACCGCACTGGCGGATGAAGTGCCCTCGCTGACACCGGGCAGTCAGCAATGGCTGCTGGAAAAACAATGACCCTCCTGTAGCCGCTGCCAACGGTAGCGGCTACAGCCCGGCTCAAGCTTGGCCCTGAAGAATCTCCGCATACCCCTCGCGATAACTCGAGTAACGCGGCACCCAGCCCAAGGCCCGAGCTCGGGCATTGCTGCAACGCTTGCTGCCCGTGCGCCGAACGCTGGCATCATCGGACCACTCAGTCACGCCCAGGCGTTCACGCAGCCAGCCAACCACTTCCGCCAGAGGCGCAGGCGCGTCATCCACGCCTATATAGCAGTCGTCCAGGACAGCACCACCCTGGTCAGCCTTGAGCAAAAACGCCAGCAACCCCGCCGCGTCGTCGGCATGAATGCGATTGCCATACAACGGCGGATCAATCGCCACCCGATAGCCGCGACGCACCTGAGTCAGCAACCATTCACGGCCCGGCCCATAGATACCGGTCAGACGCACCCGACTGGCAGGAATCCCACTGTTCAAGGCCACCTGCTCCGCCTCCAGCATCAAACGGCCCGAGTAGCCGGTCGCCTGGGTCGGAGAGTTCTCGTCGACCCACTCGCCGCCCTTTTGCTCGTAAACACTGCTGCTGGACACGAACAACAAGCGCTTGGGCTGCTGGCCATGCTGCTGGAGCCAGCTCAGGACATGCTGCAAGCCCTCGACATAAGCCGCACGATACCCGGCCTCGTCATGCTCGGTGGCCGCCGCGCAGTACACCAGATAGTCCAGGGGCGCCTGCGGCCAGTCCATCGGGCATTGCTCGCTGAACAGATCACCGGCAACGCCAATCACCCCCTGAGGCAGGCGCGACACCGTGCGGCGCAAGCCATAAACCTGCCATTGTTCAGCCAGCAATTGAGTCGCCAGGCGACTCCCGACATCACCGCAACCGGCGATCAAAACAGAGGGGGAGGACATCAGAAAACTCCTTTCAGAAAGGCCAAGACTAGCCTCGACTTTGGATGAACGGCTAGAAATCGAGGAAAAATAGTTACTGTATTACTTTTGTTAACAAGAATTAATTGCAATAATAACCGCCCATTTGTTCTCGGCCCAGCGAGGCCTAGAAGGACATTCACCCTTTCCTCTTCTCAGGTCCGGCCAGCATGACAAGCAATCCACTCTCCGCCTCGCCAACCAAACGCCCAAGCCCGCTGCGCGCCGTGAGCGCGGTTGCAGCGCTGCTGTGCAGCCTGCTGCTGGCACCGACCGCAGCCTTCGCCGACCAACACGCACCGGCCACCGCCGCCGCACCGACCGCGACTGCCCCGGCCGCCGAGCTTCCGGCTGCCAACCCGGCAACTCCCGCCGCCGCCCCAGCAGCTGGCGAACCGGCTCAGGTCGAAGGCCAGCCAGTGCTTGCTGAAGGCGCTCCCGAAGTCCTCGAAGCCGACAACAGCCTGGGCATGGCCCACGACCTGTCGCCGTGGGGCATGTACCAGAACGCCGACATCATCGTGAAACTGGTAATGATCGGGCTGGCCATCGCCTCGATCATCACCTGGACCATCTGGATCGCCAAAGGCTTCGAACTGCTGGGCGCCAAACGCCGCCTGCGCAGCGAAATCGCCGCCCTGAAAAAAGCCACCACGCTCAAAGAAGCCAGCGCCACGGCCGCCAAGGAGGGCACCCTCGCCCACCTGCTGGTGCACGACGCCCTGGAAGAAATGCGCCTGTCGACCAACAGCCGTGAGAAAGAAGGCATCAAGGAACGGGTCAGCTTCCGCCTGGAGCGTCTGGTAGCCGCCTGCGGCCGCAACATGAGCAGCGGCACCGGGGTACTGGCCACCATCGGTTCTACCGCACCGTTCGTCGGTCTGTTCGGCACCGTTTGGGGCATCATGAACAGCTTCATCGGCATCGCCAAAACCCAGACCACCAACCTCGCTGTGGTCGCCCCGGGTATCGCCGAAGCCCTGCTGGCCACCGCCCTGGGCCTGGTTGCCGCGATTCCCGCGGTGGTGATCTACAACGTCTTCGCTCGCTCCATCACCGGCTATCGGGCCCAGGTGGCAGACGCCTCGGCAGAAGTCCTGCTGCTGGTCAGCCGTGACCTGGATCACCAGCCGACCGAGCGCTCCGCACAACCGCACATGGTGAAAGTGGGGTAATCAGCCATGGGCTTGCATTTGAAAGAAGGCGCAGGCGACGACCTGGCCGAAAACCACGAAATCAACGTCACGCCGTTCATCGACGTGATGCTGGTGCTGCTGATCATCTTCATGGTGGCCGCCCCTCTGGCCACCGTGGACATCAAGGTCGATCTTCCTGCCTCCAGCGCCAAGCCGGCGCCGCGCCCCGAGAAACCGGTGTTCCTCAGCGTCAAGGCCGATCAGCGTCTGTTCCTGGGTGAAGATGAGGTCAAGGCCGAAACCCTCGGGGCCATCCTCGACGCCCGGACCCAGGGCAAGAAGGACACCACGATCTTCTTCCAGGCTGACAAGGGCGTGGACTACGGCGACCTGATGAGCGTGATGGACACCCTGCGGGCCGCCGGCTACCTGAAAGTCGGCCTGGTCGGACTTGAGACGGCAGCCAAGAAATGATCACGACGCGCCAAAGACTGACGCGTTACAGCGGTAGCCTGGCGGTGGTGCTGGGCGTCCATGCGGTGGCGATCCTGCTCGCCCTCAACTGGTCCAAGCCACAGCCGATGCCCATTCCACCACAAGCCATGGTGGTCGAACTGGCGCCTGCCCCTGTGCCGCCTCCCCCGGCACCACCGAAAGTGGTGACCCCGCCGCAACCGCCGGCGCCCGTGGAAGAACTGCCGCTGCCCAAGCTCGCCGAAGCACCGAAGCCGACTATTTCGGTGCCCAAGCCGGCCAAGCAGAAGCCCAAGCCACAGCCGCCCAAACCGGTGGTCAAGCCCGAGCCGCCCAAGGAGAAACCTTCCGAGGAAAAGCCCAGCGACGCTCCGGTAACCCCGTCGCCGTCCAAGCAGCCCGCTCCAGCGACCCCAGGCCCATCACCGGCCCAGGCCGCCGCCAAGGCCAACTGGCAGGGTGAGTTGCAGGCCCACCTGGCGAAGTACAAGCGCTACCCGGGCGAAGCCCAGCGGCGCGGCAAGGAAGGCACCAACTCCTTGCGCTTCGTGGTGGATGCCGAAGGCAAGGTGCTGTCCTACGAGCTAGTGGGACGCTCGGGCAACGCTGATCTGGACCGGGCCACCCTGGACATGATCCGGCGGGCCCAGCCACTGCCCAAGCCACCGGCCGACATGCTCACCAACGGCAGCGTGGAAATCACCGCCTCGTACAACTACGAGATCGACAGAAGCCGCGGCCGCCGCTGATACAACGCAAGGGCACCTCAGGGTGCCCTTGTCGCTTGTGCAGCCTGAAGCAGACATTGGCGGGTGTCGCACTCCACCCTCTGTCTGATAACGTGCGTCTATCGATTGCAGCCGTTATGCTTGGCCGCAACCTCATGGACGCCCGCTATGACTCTCACAGAATTGCGCTACATCGTTACCCTCGCCCAAGAGCAGCACTTCGGCCACGCCGCCGAGCGTTGCCATGTCAGCCAGCCGACCCTTTCGGTAGGCGTGAAGAAGCTTGAAGACGAACTCGGTGTGCTGATTTTCGAGCGCAGCAAGAGCGCGGTACGCCTGACGCCGGTAGGCGAAACCATCGTTGCCCAGGCGCAGAAGGTCCTGGAACAGGCCCAAGGCATCCGCGAACTGGCCCAGGCCGGCAAGAACCAGCTGACCGCACCGCTGAAGGTGGGCGCCATCTACACCGTCGGCCCTTACCTGTTCCCGCACCTGATTCCCCAGCTGCACCGGGTCGCTCCGCAGATGCCGCTGTATATCGAAGAGAACTTCACCCACGTCCTGCGCGACAAACTGCGCAACGGCGAGCTGGACGCCATCATCATCGCCCTGCCGTTCAACGAGGCCGATGTCCTGACCCTGCCGCTGTACGACGAACCCTTCTATGTGCTGATGCCCAGCGGCCATTCCTGGACCAAGAAGGAAACCATCGACGCCAGCCTGCTCAACGACAAGAGCCTGTTGCTGCTGGGCGAAGGCCACTGCTTCCGCGATCAGGTACTGGAAGCCTGCCCGACCCTGACCAAGGGCAACGACGGCGCCAAGCACACCACCGTGGAATCCAGCTCCCTGGAAACCATCCGCCACATGGTCGCCTCCGGCCTGGGCATCTCGATCCTGCCGCTGTCGGCGGTGGACAGCCATCACTACGCTCCCGGCGTGATCGAAGTCCGCCCCCTGACTCCACCGGTGCCGTTCCGCACCGTAGCCATCGCCTGGCGCGCCAGCTTCCCGCGGCCCAAGGCCATCGAGATCCTCGCCGACTCGATCCGCCTGTGCTCGGTGGCCAAGCCGCCCGCCGCGAGCTAAGCAAGCGCAATGACTGAGCTGTCGAAAGTGCCGGTCACGGCACTCAAGGGCGTCGGCGAAGCCATGGCCGAGAAGCTGGCCAAGGTCGGCCTGGAGAACCTTCAGGACGTGCTGTTCCACCTGCCCCTGCGCTATCAGGACCGTACCCGAGTGGTGCCGATCGGCGCTCTGCGCCCCGGCCAGGATGCGGTGATCGAAGGTACCGTCAGCGGCGCCGATGTGGTCATGGGCAAGCGCCGCAGCCTGCTGGTGCGCCTGCAAGACGGCACCGGCGGCCTGAGCCTGCGCTTCTACCATTTCAGCAATGCCCAGAAAGACGGCCTGAAACGCGGCACCCGCGTGCGCTGCTACGGCGAAGCCCGACCCGGGGCCTCGGGACTGGAGATCTACCACCCCGAATACCGCGCCATCAGTGGTGACGAGCCGCCGCCGGTGGATCAGACCCTGACGCCGATCTACCCCCTGACCGAAGGCCTGACCCAACAGCGCCTGCGCCTGCTCTGCCAGCAGAGCCTGGCGCTGCTGGGCCCGCGTAGCCTGCCCGACTGGCTGCCCGAAGAACTGGCCCGCGACTATCAACTGGCGCCCCTGGACGATGCGATCCGCTACCTGCATCACCCACCGGCGGACGCCGATGTCGACGAACTGGCCCTGGGTCACCACTGGGCCCAGCATCGCCTGGCGTTCGAAGAGCTGCTGACCCACCAGCTGTCCCAGCAACGCCTGCGCGACAGCCTGCGCTCCCAGCGCGCCCCGGTGCTGCCCCTGGCCAAGAAGCTGCCGGCCAAATACCTGAAGAACCTCGGCTTCGCCCCCACCGGCGCGCAACAACGGGTCGGCAACGAAATCGCCTACGACCTGAGCCAGCCGGAGCCCATGCTGCGCCTGATCCAGGGCGACGTAGGGGCAGGCAAGACCGTGGTCGCCGCCCTCGCCGCCCTGCAGGCCCTGGAAGCCGGTTACCAGGTGGCGCTGATGGCGCCGACGGAAATCCTCGCCGAGCAGCACTTCATTACCTTCAAGCGCTGGCTCGAGCCCCTGGGCCTGGAAGTCGCCTGGCTGGCGGGCAAGCTCAAGGGCAAGAACCGCGCGGCGGCCCTGGAACAGATTGCCGGCGGCGCGCCGATGGTGGTGGGCACCCATGCCCTGTTCCAGGATGAAGTGCAGTTCAAGAACCTGGCCCTGGTGATCATCGACGAACAGCACCGCTTCGGTGTCCAGCAGCGCCTGGCCCTGCGCCAGAAAGGCGTGGGTGGCCGCCTCTGTCCGCACCAGCTGATCATGACCGCCACACCGATTCCGCGAACCCTGGCCATGAGCGCCTACGCCGACCTGGATACCTCGATCCTCGACGAACTGCCGCCCGGCCGAACCCCGGTCAACACCGTGCTGGTGACCGACAGCCGCCGCGTCGAAGTGATCGAGCGGGTGCGCGCGGCCTGCGCCGAAGGGCGCCAGGCCTATTGGGTCTGCACCCTGATCGAAGAGTCCGAAGAACTCACCTGCCAGGCGGCCGAAACCACCTTCGAAGACCTCTCCAGCGCTCTGGGCGAACTGCGTGTGGGGCTGATTCACGGCCGCATGAAACCGGCGGAGAAAGCCGCGGTGATGGCCGAGTTCAAGGCCGGCAACCTGCAACTGCTGGTGGCCACCACCGTGATCGAGGTCGGGGTCGATGTGCCCAATGCCAGCCTGATGATCATCGAGAACCCGGAACGCCTGGGCCTGGCTCAGTTGCACCAGCTGCGCGGCCGGGTCGGGCGCGGCAGCGCCGCCAGCCACTGCGTGCTGCTCTACCATCCGCCGCTTTCACAAATCGGGCGGCAGCGCCTGGGCATCATGCGCGAGACCAACGACGGTTTCGTCATCGCCGAAAAGGATCTGGAACTGCGCGGCCCCGGGGAAATGCTCGGCACCCGCCAGACCGGCCTGCTGCAATTCAAGGTCGCCGACCTGATGCGTGACGCTGACCTGCTACCGGCCGTGCGCGACGCCGCGCAGGCCTTGCTGGAGCGTTGGCCGGACCATGTGAGCCCGCTGCTGGAACGCTGGCTGCGCCACGGCCAGCAATACGGCCAAGTGTGAACCAACGCTCAGTTAATGGACCATGGGCATAACCAAGCTGGTTATACTCGTCAAATTGTAGAAAAACGGATACCAGGCCATGACAGAAGTTGCCCTCGCCACTGCAACCCCACACGCTCCGTCTGTTATCCGGTTGCTGCTCGGCAAGCTGGCCATCAGCTACAACGAAGTGCTCGACCAGCCGGGCCTGCCGGCTGCGCGCAAGGTCCAGGCCGTGCTCCTTGACGATGCCGTCGGCGCGCTGATGGTGCTGTTTCCGCAGAGCCAGCTACTGGACCTCAACCGCCTCACCGAACTCACCGGCCGCCGTCTCACCGCGGTGTCCACCGAACGCCTGGAGCGCATGCTCGGCAAACACAGCCTGAGCCTGCTGCCCGGCCTGCCGGCACTCACCAGTTCCCCCTGCCTGTACGAAGAAAGCCTGCTGCGCGAACCCAGCCTGTTGATCTATTCGGGCGAGCCGGGCGTGCTTCTGGAAATCACCAGCGAAGCCTTCAAGAGCATGCTCAACAAGGCCAGCGCCGGGCATTTCGGCGAACCCCTGAGCAGCATCCGCCCCAACCTCGATCGCCCGGATGACGACCGCGAGGAAATCACCCAGGCCATGCAGGCGTTCACCGCGCGACGTATCCAGCAACGCCTGGAAGCCACCATCGAGATCCCACCGCTGGCGGAAACCGCGCAGAAGATCATCAAGCTGCGGGTCGACCCCAACGCCACCATCGACGACATCACCGGCGTGGTGGAGACCGACCCGGCCCTGGCCGCGCAAGTGGTCAGCTGGGCCGCCTCGCCCTACTACGCGTCGCCGGGCAAGATCCGCTCGGTGGAGGACGCCATCGTCCGCGTGCTGGGCTTCGACCTGGTGATCAACCTCGCCCTGGGCCTGGCCCTGGGCAAGACCCTGAGCCTGCCCAAGGACCAGCCGCAGCACGCCACGCCCTACTGGCAGCAATCGATCTACACCGCAGCGGTGATCGAAGGCCTGACCCGCGCCATGCCCCGCGCACAGCGCCCGGAAGCCGGCCTGACCTACCTCGCCGGCCTGCTGCACAACTTCGGCTACCTGCTGCTGGCCCACGTGTTCCCACCGCACTTCTCGCTGATCTGCCGGCACCTGGAGGTCAACCCGCACCTGTGCCACAGCTATGTCGAGCAGCACCTGCTGGGCATCAGCCGCGAACAGATCGGTTCCTGGCTGATGCGTTACTGGGACATGCCGGACGAGCTGTCCACCGCCCTGCGCTTCCAGCACGACCCGAGCTACGACGGCGCCTACGCCGAGTACCCGAATCTGGTGTGCCTGGCGGTACGCCTGCTGCGCAGCCGTGGCATCGGTTCCGGCCCTCACGAGGAAATTCCCGACGCACTGTTCGAGCGCCTGGGCCTGAGCCGCGACAAGGCCGAAGACGTGGTGAGCAAAGTGCTGGAAGCGGAAGTGCTGCTGCGGGAACTGGCTTCGCAGTTCAGCCAGGCCTGACCCCATTCGCCGGCTAGCCGGCGAAATCCCACCCTCAAGCCTTGGGCTTGGCCTTCTTCGGTTTCAAATACTTGGTCAAGCCCTGGAACCAGATCACCAGCGCCGGATTGCCCTTGATCTGGATCGACTTGTCCTGAATACCGGTCATGAACGCCAACTGCTTGTTCTTCGCCTGCATCGTGGCGAAGCCATAAGCGGCATCCTTGAAGGCAATGGCGAACGCCGGCTCCGGATAGAACCCCGAACGGCTGGTCACGCGCTGGTCTTTGACGAAGAAGTGTCGAGCAACCTTGCCGTCGAGCGTCTGCAACTGGAACACCAGTTCCTTGTCACCCAACTGTTGCTGAAAAGCAGGATTGTTGCGGCTGGCTTTGCCCATCAACAGGCCAAGCACCCAGAGAAGAAAACGAAATTTCATGCACGGCGCCTCAGTGGAATTATTGGATGGCCGCCGCAGTTTAACCTGTAACTCGAAGAGCGCCAGCCGATCTGCTCGATTACTCGGAGATCGACTGGCGTTCAACGCTTATCGCTACATCTTGTCAGACAATCACTGACTCAGACGTTAGGGCAAGGCACCGGTGCCCAATCACCCAGGTCCGGGCTCTTGCACATGCTGTTGACCTGGGTCTGGCCAGTGGTAGCGACCTTGTTGCTCTCGGCCTGCTTGGTCTTGGCCTGCTGGATCGACTTCTCGGTGCTCACCGCTTCCGTCGGTACAGTCGGCAGCTTGGGTTGCTTGACCTTCTGCTGCTTCTTCTTACCACCGGTGGTGGTCACCGGGGTGGTGTCGGCGGTGGCGACTTTCACCACGTCGGTACGTTGCACGCCCACTTGCTGCAGGTCCTGCTCGTAGGCCTGGTTGTACTTGCTCAGGTCTTCGCTGGCCCGGCCGTTCACCGCGGCGATCAGGTCATTGGACTCTTTCAGGCCGCTGACGATCTCCGCCAGGCGCTTGCGCCCTTCCACATCATTGATGCTGTTGGCCTTGCGGGCAGTGATCAGGCTGTCAAAGGCACGCTGATAGCAGGTCTGCGAAGCACGGGCGTAGGCGGTGCTGCGGTCGATGTCGGCAGCACTCTTGTTGACGTCAGCGGCGTAGGAAGCGATGCGCTGATTGTCATCGGCGATCTGCTTCTGGCGCTCGGTGTAGTAACCGGCGGCACCACCGGCCAGGGCACCACCGGCCGCACCGATGGCGGCGTTGCGACCACGGTTGTCGCCGTCGCCGGTCAGGGCGCCGAGCAAGGCACCGCCAGCAGCGCCCAGGGCGGCACCGGTGACCACCGACTTGGTCATGTCCGAATCAGTGGCGCGCAGGTGCTGCACCGGCTCGTAGCAGCTCGGGTAGTACTCGACTTTGGTGGTGGAGGCGACCTTGGACACCGGAGAGGTCGCGCAACCGGTCAATACGGTGCTGAACCCGGCGGCAACCAACAGCAGGTGACGCTTGGATGTTGAAGCAAATGGGTTGCGGGAAAAAAGCATGTTCGTGATCTCGATTAAGTTTGACCAACTCGGTACGACGCCAGGTCGTCCGAGCTCCTCCAGGCTCGACAGACAGCGGCCGGTCATGACTTCTGACCGGTCGATGCGAGCAGTTCCTTCAAAATCGTCGCCGGGTCGGCTCGCCGTTGCTGGCGATAATTCCCGACATGGCGGACGAATAACGTAGCGCGCGTCACCAGGCTCTTGCCGAGCACCGGCTTGCGATTGAGTTCTTCCTTGATCCGTTGAAATTGCGCCTGGATCACCGCGTCGGTGTAACGGGTGCCCGTGGCCAGGTTGTCGATGTAGATCGCCACCGCCCCGTCCAGTGCGCTGCGGCCGTTGTCGATGGCTTCGGCGAACAGCTTGGCGCTGGGTTCGTCCTTGGCATCGATGGCCTGCTGCTGGCTCTTCTTCAGGTTGGTCAGGCGGATGTTGTAGTTATTGATGGTCTCGGCCACCAGGGCCGACGACTGGATCAGGTTGCCCGCCGCTTCCTCGCGCTGCTGGGCGATCAGCGAGACGTTGCGCTTGAGCTCTTCGTTGACCAGCCCCAGCTCCGCCTGCAGACGCGGGTCGACACTGGCGGCGATGATGGCGTCCAGGCGCTTGGTGGGGTCCTGGGCGTCATCGATGGCGTCGGTCAGGGACGCCAGGCGGCCTTCCTTCTGCCACTGGGCGAACAGCTCCTTGTAGCGCGAACGCGGGGCCGACAAGGCACCGATGGCCACCCGAAAACCCGTGGTTTCATTGCTCTGCTCGGTGCCGTCGGCGCCAAACAGCGGGTACTCGCGGCGCATGCCGGTAAACAGCGTGCCCTCGCCTTCCAGGTAATTGCCGCCCTTGACCACGAAGCCACCATAGGTGCCCTGGCGCCGTCCGGCGCGCACCAGCTGGAACGACTCCTGGACCATCTCGGCGGCATTGCCGATCACGTCGAACAGGCCGATGGGGTTGGGCAGCTTGGTGCCGATCGGCATCAGCCGCGCCGCCTGGCCCGTGCCGCCGGCCACCTGATTGAACACCGCCCAGTCCGCCAGCGGGCCATCGCTCTCGCTGCCCTCCAGGCGCCGTGGAAACAGCCGCCCTTCCAGCTCCTGGCGACTCACCGCCTGACCGCCACGGGCGGCGTATTCCCACTCCACTTCGGTGGGCAGGCGCACGAAGCCCAGGCCGCCGTCTTCGGAGGAACTGCCACGGCCGCTGACCGGCAGCAAGTCACGGTGATGCTTCATCAGCCAGGCGCTGTACACCGCCGCGAAACGCTCGGCCTCGAAGCGCGACAGCTTGACCTTGGGCAAACGCCCCTGCATGCCCTCCGAGGCTTCACAGGCCGGGGCCGGCTCGCCGCTGGCCAGGGACTGGGCCTGGGCCATCACCTGGGCGTACTGGCGAGCGGTGACTTCGTACTTGCCGATGAAATACAGCATCGGCTTGAGGGGCACCCCGGCACCGGTTTTCGGCAAGGCCGGAGCAATGGTCTTGCTCCAGGCGCCAGGCAGGTCCTTGAGGGTGAACTGGCCATTGATGTAGTCCCGGCGATAACCGGAGATGAACGATTGCTGGTAGCCGCTCTCACCTTCGCTGAAGGGATAGCCGAGGTTGACCTCGCGGTCGTCCAGGGTGCCCTGGGCCAGGACGTAGACATAGCGGAACACCATCTCGCCTTCACAGGGCAGCGGCAGACTGACGTCGTCCGGCAAGGGCTTGGGGTTGTCCATCTTGTTGCCGGGCTCTTGCGCCCACACGGCGCCGGCCAGGGTCATGGCCAACACGGGGCCGATCAACTTATACATCGCGAATTCCTTCACAGGCTTCAATGCGCGACACCCGCCAGCCGCCCAGCGCGGCGGCCAGGGTGCTGACGCCCAGCGTCGCCAACAGGGCCAGCCCGTAATGGGCCGGCAGCAGATGACTGGCGTACTCGCCGGGCACCTGCATGAACAAATGATTCAGCCCGGCCTGGGCCAGGCCATACAGAGCGCCACTCAACAACGCAGCGAAACCGGCGCTGTACAGCGCCTGGGCCACCACGAACAACAGCAGGGCGCCAGTGGAGAATCCCAGCAGGCGCAGCACCGACAACTCCCGGCGCTTGCGCTCCACCGCCGCCAGGGCCCCGGCGAAGATCGCCGCAAAGGCGCCCGCCAGGGCCAGCCCGGCGATCACCCAGAAGACAATGGACAGGTTGCGACTCAAGGACTGCACCTGGGCGATGGTCTGGGCCTGGGTCGCCACCAACAGGCCACGCTCGGCGAAATAGCGGCGCAAGGGTTCGACGTCATCCAGGCTGCGGGCATACAGGCGAAAGGCCGGGTAGACCCGCTGCGCGGACGCGGCCGGCGCTTCGCCGAGCCAGCCCAGGGCCGCCACGGCACGGCCGTCGCGGTAGTCCTCGGCGGCCTCCAGCAAGGCCAGCGGGGCGAACAGGGCATCCCGGGCAAAGGCTTCCAGGGGCAATACGCCCTCCACCTGGACCCGGGTCCGCTGCACTTCGCTGCGCCCCGCCACTTGCCGGCCGAAGCTCGCCTGCAGCCAATCACCAGGCTGTACGCCAAGCTTCTCGGCGGCGGTACGGCTCAGGAGCACGCCACTCATGTTCCGCGGCACCGGCAAACGCCCGAGCAAGGGGTCCGAGACAGCGGTCGGCAACATTTCCACGGTCACTCCGATATCCCCCGTGCCCCGGGACAAGTCCGCCGTCGCGGCAATCTGCCGGGTGCGCGGCAAGGCAAAGGCTACGTCCGGACGCTGGCCCAGTTCAGCAATGAAGCTGGCGCTGAAACGTCCACCGCCCAGGGGAATGATCTCGCGTACCGCCGGGTCTTTTTCCAGGCGCTCGGTGAGGCTGCTCACCAGCCCGAACTTGAGCCCGAACAGCACCAGCAACGGCGCAATCACTGCCACCAGGGCCAGCACCGAACAGGCCGACAACCAGGTATCGGCGCGGTAGTCCTGCCAGGCCAGGGCAGCGGTCAGGGACGCACGCATCAGCAGGCCTCCCCCAGCGTCGCGGTGACCCCGCCGTCGGCATCGCGCTGGCAGGCAATGCGCCGCACCTGCAAGCCGTTGGCCCGGGCCAGCACCTCATCGTGGGTGGCGATCACGCAGCACAGCCGCTGATCCCGCGCCTGTTGCACCAACAGTTGCATCACCCGCTGAGCGTTCAAGGGGTCCAGGGCCGCGGTCGGCTCATCCGCCAGCAGCACCTGCGGACCATGGGCCAAGGCCCGGGCACAACTGACCCGCTGACGCTGGCCCACCGACAGAGCGGCGGGTTTCTTGTGCAGTTGATCGGCGATTTCCAGGCGTTCGGCCAAACGCCGTGGAATGCCCTCGTCCGCCAGCCCCAGCAACTGCCGGGGCAGGCTGATATTGCTGCGCACATCAAGAAACCCCAGCAGACCACCAGTCTGCAGCACATAACCCAGGTGCCGGCTGCGCAACTGCGCCAGGGCGCTGTGACCGGTGCCGCGCCAGATGCCGGCAATGTCGATGGGGTCATTGGCCGGGGCGAATTCAAAGCGCGCCGCCGAGTCCGGAGCCAGCACCAGCGCCAGCAGATCGAGCAGCGTGCTCTTGCCGCAGCCGCTGGGGCCGACCACCGCCAGTTGATCGCCCGCACGCAATTGCAGCCTGGGGATCACCAGGCTGTAGCGCTGGCGACCCTCGCCGCGACTCTTGCGCACCTCTGCCAGATCGAGCATCACGGCAGGGTCGACAACGGAACGCGGTACAGGGCATCACCCGGCTCGGCATCGCCGAAGCGCACCCAGTTGGCCAGGTCGTTGTGGAAGGTCTCGTAGAGACGGATCTTCGAATCCAGCTCGTCGATGAAATCTTCCTGCTCGGCCACGCTCAGGGACAGCCACAGGTCCTGGGTCATGTTCAGCGACTTGCTGCGGTACGGCAGCCCTTCCAGGTATTCCCCCAGCACGCCGCCGTCGGCCAGGTTGCCGCCCTTGCGCAGGGCCGAGGGGTCGCGGCTCATGTAGGCACTGGCGCTGGCGATTTCCTGGAAGAAATCCTTGGGCGAGGTCTGGGTCTTGCGTGCCGCATCGACAATCAGCTTCAGCGACTGCTGCAAGTCGTTGAGCTGCAGCTTGGTGAGCATCACGCAGACCTGGAAGGCCGGCAGCGCCGGGTTGGTCAGGTCGCGGTCGGCGGTCCAGGCGCTGACCAGCTGCGGCGCCTGACTCGCGGATTTGCGACCGAGGAAATCCATGTGCATGGCGTAGCCGATGGCTGCCGACTTCTGCGCGATGCTCGGCGCCGCCGCCAGCTGCGGGACGTCCTGGTTCTGGTTGCTGCGCACCTGATGCACCAGGTCGGCGAACACCGTGCCGATCTCGTCGACCTGCTCGCCGAACTTGCGCACATCGCCGCCGGGCACCGGAATGTACAGGTCGCCGATCTTCGGGTTGGCGTCGGCAGTCAGCACCCGGTACTGGGTTTCGGCCTGGGCGTGGTTTTTCTTGCCGGCATCGGTGCGCAGGTGCAGGGCGTAGATCTTGATCTGCTTGCCCAAAGCCGCCTGGCGCACTTCCGCCTCGTTCATCTGGGTGCGGCTGTAAGGATCGTTCTTGCGCAGGGCCCCGGCATCACTGACCAGCAGGATCAGGCGACCGCCGTAGCCCTTCCAGTCCATGCCTTCCACTGCCTGCATCACCCCGGCAAAGGCGTCTTCGTTGAACGAGTGGCTGGAGACACTGGTGGCCTTGACCTGGCTCACCAGCTCCTGGAAGCGCTGCGGGTCGCGGCCCTGATCCAGGGTCACCAGGGTCTTGGTCACGTACTCCAGGCCCGGGGTCTTGCTGGTGTTGTTGCGAAACCCCACCAGGCCGAAGCTGACACTGTCCAGCTCGCCACGCTCGGCGATCTTGCTCTGCAGCTCGTGGACCACGTCGCGCACCTGATCGATGTACGGCTGCATCGACACCGAGGTGTCCACCACCAGCACCACTGCCGTGCGGAAGGCATCGGCGGCGGCCGGCGGGCTGTTCGCCGGCAGGCGCTTGCCACTGCTGTCGCTGATGCTCTGCGGGCTGTTGCCCGGGTCGATCGAGGCGACATTGAGCAACTGCACCGGCTGACCGTTCTCGTCGAAGCTCTCTTTGGCGTCGAAGATCGGCAGCAGGTAGAACTGCTCCTGGGGCACTGCGCTGGCATTGGGTTCCAGGGCCAGCACCTGCTGCTCGTCCTGGGGATTCTTCTGCGCCCTGAGCAGCAGGTTCTTGGCCGCCGCCGGGTCCGCCAGCAAACGCTCCAGCTCGCTGGCCTGACGCACGAACATCACCGGTGCACGACCGGAACGCTCGGTAAATTTCAGCACCAGGCTCTGCTTCCAGTCGCTGACCTGCTCGGCCGGCAGCCAGCCGGCGCTGCGCCCGTCACTGGCGGCGCCCAGGCGCAGCCAGGAGCGGCCGTCGAGGTTCTTGCGCTGGTACACATACAGCACCGAGAACGCCGGCACCGACTTGTCCGGTGTGGCGCCCGGCTCGCTGGAAAAGCTCGCCCCCGGCTTGCTCAGCACCCGCTGGAACAGGGTCTTCTTACCCGGCATCAGCAACGGCCGCTGGCCGCCATCGACATCCGCTGCCAGTGGCTGCTCCACCGGCGGCGCCACCACGGCAGGCGGGGTGCCGGCCGTCGAAGCGGTCTTGGGCGCAGGCGCCGGGCTGTCGCCGGACAGCCACCAATAACCAGCGCCGGCCACCGCCAGGGCGACGGCCACGGCGACGCCGGCCAGGGCCAGCACCGGGCCACGGTGCTGTTCGGAAGCCCCACTGCCGGCTGGTGGCAGATTGGAGGTGCGCGGCGGCGCCGCTGGCTCCTCGGGCGGCTCGCGGCGCGGCGCCGGTTGTGGCGCAGGCGCCTGCCGGGGAATCTCGATCGACACCGGGGTCAACCCGGCGAGGTCGTTGCCCTGAGGTACAGGCTGGGGTGCAGCCTGAGGCGGCAACGGCAACGGCTGGATCAGCGTCGCCTCGACCTCGGCCGTCTCCGGCGGCAGGTTGTCCAGGGCCGTCAGCAAGGCCGCCGCATCCGGATAACGTTCCGCCGGGTCCTTGGCCAGCAGCTTGCGCAGGATGTGCTGGTAGCGCCCGTGGTGCAGCGGCAGCTCCGGCAAGGGCTCGGTGAGGTGGGCCAGGGCCGTGGACAGGGCGTCGGTGCCGTTATACGGCAGCTCGCCGACGAGAATCTCGTACAGCACCACGCCCAGGGCATACAGGTCGGCGCGCCCGTCGATGTCCTGGCCCCGGGCCTGTTCCGGGCTCATGTAGCTCGGCGTGCCCACCGCAAAACCGGCCTGGGTGAATTGGGTGCGGTCATCCAGGGACTTGGCGATGCCGAAGTCCGAAAGCACCGCCGTGCCGTCGGCGCGGAACAGGATGTTGGCCGGCTTCACATCACGGTGCACCAACCCCTGGGCGTGGGCATAACCCAGGGCCGAAGCGATCTGGCGGATGTAGGCCAGGCCCTGCTCCGGGGTCAGCCCGGCGGCAATGCGCTCTTTCAGGGTGCCGTTGGGCAGGTACTCCATGGCCATGTAGTACAGCTCGCCGACATTGCCGATGTCGTGGATGGTCACGGTGTGCGGATGGGACAGGCGCGCCAGGGTCTTGCCCTCGCGCAAAAAGCGCTCGCAGAAGCTCGGGTCGGCGGCCAGCGCCGCGGCCATCACCTTGAGCGCCACCTTGCGCTCAAGCGAACGCTGGGTCGCCAGGTACACGGTGGCCATGGCGCCTTCGCCAATCTCGCCCTGGATGTCAAAGCCGGGAATCAGAATATCCATGGTCACTGTCCTGCGGCCTTGATCACGATGGCGGTGATGTTGTCCGGCGCGCCCCGGGTCAGGCCCAGGTGAATCAGGCTACGCACCACGTCGTTGGGCTCGCTGTGGCTGAGCACATCGCGCAGCTCGAAGTCTTCGGCGGTCTTGTTCAAGCCGTCGCTGCACAGCAGGAAGGTGTCGCCATCCTCCACCTGCAGGTCGACCTGGGACAGCTCCAACTGGGCTTCGACGCCAATGGCCCGGGTGACGATATTGGCCCGGGGGTGCACCCGCGCCTCGGCTTCGCTGAGCAGGCCACTGTCCTGCAGGTCCTGGACGTAGCTGTGATCCCTGGAAATGCTTTCCAGCTGCTCGTCCCGCAGCCGGTACAGGCGGCTGTCGCCGGCCCACAGGCACACCGCCCGAGCACCGCGCACCGCCAGCAGGACCACGGTGCTGCCCATCATGGTCACCCCGCGATTGGCGGTTTCCTCGCGCACGGCGGCATTCACCGCCGCCAGGCCATTGCGCAGCGCGGCGACGTAATGGTCGAGGCTGTCGACCGGCGCAATGCCGCGCAGGCTATCGACAATCAGGCTGCTGACGTAATCCCCGGCAGCGTGCCCGCCCATGCCGTCGGCCACCAGCCAGAGGCCGGCTTCCGGGGCTTCGAGCCAGGCGTCTTCATTGATTTTCCGCACCATGCCGACATGGCTGTAGCTGGCGGACTGGTAGGACAGTTGTGGCGCTGAACCCATTTAGACGGCACCTTCTTGTCCGAGCAAAAATTGCGCAAAATCGCTGGCCGGCGGCAGCCCCTGGCAACGCAGGAGCATCGGGCTGATGGACGGCGAACCCCGGCCCCACCAGGCGCTCGACCCTTCACTGCCCTGGGTCGCGAGGATCGCGCCACGGGACTGTGGATCGCTGACATAAAACCGCTGCAGGCCGGCGAAATGGCTGCATTCGGCGCGAGTCGCCGGGCTCGGCGCTCCCAGGGCCTGCAACCCGTCCTCCAGGGCTTCGAAACTGGCGTCCTGGTCCAGGGTCGCCAGCAGCAGCTCTTCCACCTGTTCGAACCACAGCTCCGGGCCACTCACCAGGGAGGCCACATCGCTTTCAGGCTCCAGCAAGGCGGCCACAGTCAGGGGGAAGTAACGCCCGACCCGGTCGATGCTCGGCATCACCACGCCCACCGCCGCCTGGTGCCCACAGACTCCCGGAGCCAGGGCGAACCGCCACAGCGGGCTGACCAGGTAGGCGTTCAGCCACTGCTCGCCCAGGGCGTTCTGGCTGGCCAGCAAACCCGCCGCCAGCCAACTGTCCCAAGGACCGATGAAACTCTGCGGCAAGCCACGGCTGACAAAATCGCCGCGGCTGGCCAACTTGCCGTACAGGCCGACCATCGTCATAGCCGCTCCGGCAGGCTGAAGCCGCTGAGCACCCGGCTCTTGAACGGGTTGAAGGCGCTGCTGGCCCGCAGCTCGTAGGAAATGCTCGCGCCATCCACCCGCAGCCGCAGGTTGAAGCGGTCCGGCGAATTGGTGGCGGTCAGGTCCGATTGCTCCAGCAAACGGAACCAGGCCCAGGGGCCGTCCAGGGTGATCCCGGAGCGCCCAGTGGCCGATGGCGGCATGATCGACAGGCGCACCACGCCGATGCTCCCCGGGTTCGGCCATTGCATGGCCACCGGCCGGCTCGGGCCGTGGTCGTAGCTCAGTTGCTGGCCATCCAGGTCGAGGAGGAACTGGCTGATGTTGGCGTCCATCGCCACCGGCTTGAGTTCGAAACGCACCGCCGGTTGGGTCCCGCCACTGGAGCGGAAGAACGCATCGCGGATGTTCGAGGCGCGCTGGAAGGTTTGCAGCACACCGGGGGAAATGCCCAGCTTCTGCGCCGCGCCCGGCTGCCAGCTCCAGGTGGTGGTCGAGGTGTTGACGTAAGGCTGCAGGTACTTGCGGAAGTAGTTGTCCATCACCCCGCCGGTGCCGAAGAACTGCCCGAAGTCTTCCAGGGTCGCGTCCCGCGAGCTGCCCGGCGACATCGGATAACGCCCGCTCAGGGACTGGCGATAAACGTTCACCACCTCGCTGACCCAGGCCGCATTCAGTTGGTTGCGCACCCCGCCCATCATGGTGTTGGTGGTGGAACTGACCACCGATTTCACCAGCCCCTGGACCACCGGCGGCTGGCGCTCGGCGGTCAGGCTGACCCGCGCCGCCGCGGCACTGGCCTGGTTCTTGGCCTCGCCCAGCAAGGCATCGCCGCTGGCCCCGACCATGGCACTGACCTGCACGTACAGGGCATTCATGTCCGCCAGCAGGCCGTCGATGGCCGCCGGCTCGCCTTCGCCCTTGCTCACCAGGCTGTTGAGCTCGGCAAAATGCGCACTGACCGGGTCTTCGCTACTGGCCACGGCCGCCGGATTGCCCGCCTGTTCCTGGCCCAGCAGGGAACCCAGGCGCTGCTTGAGTTGATCCACACCGCCCTCGACCTTCTGGCCCTGGGCCGCCAACAGGCGCTCTTCCTGTTGCAGGTCGGTTTCCTTGGCCACCGCCACCAGCAGCTTCTTCAGCGGCGAGGTGGGCCCGGAAAGAATCCGCAGCACGTCCGCAGCCTGGGCCACGCTGGTGATCGGCACGAAGTCGATGTCCGCCAGCAAGGCGTCCCACTGGCGCAGGTAGTCCTGGAAGTACAGGCGACGCACGTCGGCGGCAAGGCTGGCGACGTTCTGCTGGTCGGCCTGATCGCGGCCCAGTACCCACTGCTCTTCGGCCAGGGTGCCGGCCTGGTTGAGACTGGCCAGGAGGAAGCCTTCGCGGTAGCCCTTGGCGGTGAACAGCCCGCTCAGGGGTTCGCTCAACGGCTTGCCGCTCTTGCGGGTGAACACCAGCGCCGCGTCACGACCACCGGCTTCGCTGAGGCGGAAGTCCGGCACACCGTCCGGCAGCTTGGCGCGCTTGACCCGGTCATACACGCGCTGGGCCACCGGCAGCTGTTGCAGCTGGCGGCGCAGGTCGTCGATCAGGCGCTGGTCCAGGCGCGCATTGGGTGGATGTTTTTCGAACAGCGCCTGCAGGTGGCCGGTCAGGGCCTGGCGCTGCTCGGGCGGCAGGTCGCGGGCCAGGGTGCGGTCCCAGTCCAGGGTGATCCAGGCCTTGATAAAGTCCGGATCGTAGTGCTCGCTGTCCGCCAGCATCAGGTAGGCCTTGAGCCCCTCGTAGAGGAAGTCCGAGTTGCCGCCGCTGTGCAGTTGCTCTTCGATGCGGGTCATCAAGCGCGGGGCGAACACCGCCACCAGCAGCTTGCGATAGACGCTGGCGGCCTCGGCTTCGAGCATGTCGCCCTGATACAGACCCAGGCCTTCGGCCCAGCCCGGCGCATCGCCAGCCAGGTTGCGCGTGGCGTTGAGCAGCGGCAGCACTGCCAGCACATCGCGCTGGGCCGGGCTGAGGCTTTGCACGTCCTGACGCACTGGGCCGACGCGCTGGTCGACCTGGGCGATATAGGCCTGGTTGGCCCGGTAGCTGATGATCCACAAGGTACTGACCACCAGCACCAGGGCCACGGTGGCCGCCAGGGCACCCCGAGCGATCCATTTGCGCCGCCGCTCGACCTTGGGGTTGACCCCCACCAGCCCGCGCTCGGCAAAGGCCACCGCGCTGAACAGCTTCTCGATGAAGTAGCTGCGCCCGGTGCCGGTCTGCCGCGCCAGGTGCTGGCGGTCCAGGTTCATGCTCTGGGCCATGGCGCCGATCAGGCGGTCGATGGGGCTGCCTTCCTGGGTGCCGCTGGTGAAATACACCCCGCGTAGCAGCACGCGCTCTTCGAAGGCGTTGGGTTTGAACACGCCTTCGAGGAAGCCCTGCAAGGACTCCTTGAGCGCCGCGAATTGCTGCGGGAAACCGTAGATCAGGTCGCGCCGGGCCGGATCGCGTTCCTGTTGCAGGCGCTCCACCAGGCGTTCGTTGAGGCGCTGCTCCAGGGCCGCCAGCTCCGCCGGCAACTGGGCCAGGGGGCTGTCGCCGCTCTTGCCGTCGTCCAGGGCGAAGGTCATGCCCCAGACCTGGGCCCGCTCTTCCTTGCTCAGGGAATCGAAGAACTCCATGAAACCCGGCACCAGATCCAGCTTGGTGAGCATCAGGTAGATCGGGAAGCGCACCCCCAGCTGGGTGTACAGCTCCTGGATCCGCAGGCGAATCGCCGCAGCATGCGCCGCCCGCTCGGCTTCGCTGCTGAGCAGCAGGTCGGAGAGGCTGATGGCGACGAAGGCGCCATCGATGGGCCGGCGCGAACGCTGGGTTTTCAGCAGGTCGAGAAAGCCCAGCCAGGCCGCCTTGTCCACCGCGGCATGGCTGTCCTGGGTGGTGTAGCGCCCGGCGGTGTCCAGCAGCACGGCCTGATCGGTGAACCACCAGTCGCAGTTGCGGGTGCCGCCGACGCCGCGCACGGCACCGGCGCCCAACTGCGCGGCCAGGGGAAAATGCAGGCCGGAGTTGACCAGCGCGGTGGTCTTGCCCGAGCCCGGTGGCCCGATGATCACGTACCACGGCAGCTCGTAGAGGTTGCGCCGCTCGTCACCGCCGAGCTTGGCCTTCTTCAACAGCGCCAGGGCTTCGTCCATGCGCTGGCGCAGGGCCGCCAGTTCCTCGGCGGTGGCCACGCTGTCCGGGTCCGGCGGGGTATCGGCGGCCAGGCTTTGCAGGACTTTGGCCGCGTGCCGGCGGGCCTGGATGATGCGAAACACCCGGTAGCCGATCCACACCGCGAAAATGACAATGATCAGCGCCCAACGCCGCCCTTCCGGCACCAGGAACTCCAGCAACGGGCCAATGAACCAGATGATCAGGCTCAGGGCGATCAGCCCCAGCAGTGGAATCACCCAGCGCGTCACAAAACTGAAAAACGCCTTCACTCGACTCCCTCCGCCAATACGCTGATTTCTACCCGACGATTGCGCGCCCGCCCTTCAGCGGTGGCATTGGTTGCCAACGGCTCGGTGTCGCTGCGGCCTTCGGCGCTGAAGCGCTCCGGCTGCCCGGTCTTCGCTGCGAGAATCTGCAACACCGATTCGGCGCGGGCCTGGGACAGCTTCCAGTTGGACGGGAAGCGCAAGGTGGCGATCGGTCGGTTGTCGCTGTGGCCGGTGATCCGCACCTGGCCCTTGACCTTGCGCACGGCGTCGGCGATGCGCAGCATCAGCGGCTGGTAGTCATCGAGGATGCTGGCGCTGGCCGAGGCGAACAGCTCGTCGCCACGGATGGTCACCACCGAACGGTCGACGGCGTCTTCCACCGCCACCCGCCCGGCCTTGATGTCCTCGGCAAGAAAGCCCGCCAGGCGCGGGCGCTCGACAATCTTGGGCTGGATCACCGGGCGGTCCAGGGTCTGCACCGGGATCTCGCCCAGGGCATGGATGTTCTTGAACACCGGCTCAGCGTCCGCCGCCAGCTTCAGGCGCAGGCCGAACAGCAGCGCCAGGAGCAAGGCCACACCAATGGCGATACCGACCCAGGGCGGCATGAACTGGGCCAGGCGATCACGGGCCACGCTGACCCCGCGCCAATGGGGCGAGAGCTCGCGCTCATGCTCGCCACGGGCACTGCGGATGATCGCCGCAGTGCGCTCGCGCAGGGCTTCGAGCTGGCTGCGACCGTCGATCATCACCCGGTAGCGGCCTTCGAAACCCAGGCACATGCACAGGTACAGCAGCTCCAGCAGGTACAGGCGCTCGCGGGGGCTTTGCAGGCAGTGCTCCAGCAACTGGAAGACCTTCTCGCCGCCCCAGGCTTCGTTGTGCACGGTGATCAGCAGGCTCTGCTTGCCCCAGTCGCTGGTGCTGCCCCAGGGGGTGCTGAGCACTGCTTCATCCAGGGCGGTGCACAGCGCATAGCGGGCCAGCAGCACATCGTTGCGCGGCACGCCGGCGGCCTCGGCCCGCTCCTCGAACTGGCGCAGGTAAGCCAGCAGTTGCGCCCGCAGGCTGGCCGGCGCCGGATGGGCCAGGGTGTTGCGCAGCCGGGTGAGCAAGGCCAGCAGCGGGCCGGCAGCACTCTCCAGGGGGTTCAGGCCCTGGGCCTGGCCGGCCGGCAGCGGCGCCGCCGGCATGGCCAGGGACGGCGCTGGCGCCGGAGCCGGACGCCCGGGCTCGGGAGCACGGCCACCGGGGCGCGGCATGAATTGGGTGCGGTCATTGGCCGGGGACGGCTGCCCTGCCGAATCGTCGAAAGGATGCATCGCGACTTATCCTCGAATGGCCCAGAAGGCCAGGTTCAAGCCCGGGAATTCCCCGGCGACGTGGAACGCGAAGCCGCCGGAATGAACCAGCTGCTTCCAGTGCTCGCTGCCACGGTCGAGCTCGTAGTAGGTGGAGCCGGCGTGATACGGCAACTGCCGTGGCGCCACCGGCAGCGGCAACAGGCCGATGCCCGGCAACTGCAGGTTGACCAGATCGCGGATGTGCTCCACCGAGCCCACTTTGCTCTGCTGGGCAAAACGCCCGCGCAGGGTCTCGCCGGGCACGTCGGCGCGCACCACCAGGATGAAGCTGGCGCTCTCCAGCAAGGTGCGGTCCGCCAGCATGGCCACGTGCACGCCGTAGGCTTTCTCGACAATCGGGATCGGCGTCGCCTTGCTGTCGATCAGCATCGACAGGGCCTCGCGCAGGGCCTGCATCACCGGGGCAAAGCTCAGGGCCAGCTCATCGTGCTGGTACTGCGGGTACTCAGCGGGGCGTCGAGCGCTGTTGGAGAAGGTCGAGAATTCGCCGGCCAGGCTCACCAGTTCGCTGTACAGGCGCTCGGGGTGCAGCGGGCTGATCTGGTTCAGGTGGCTGACCAGCGGCTGGGCGCGGTTGACCAGTTGCAGCAGCATGAAGTCGGCGATTTCCGAAGCGCCTCCGGCCCCCGAAGCCACCACCCGTCCGGCCAGGGCTTCGCCTCGCTGGTGCAGCAGGCCCAGCAGCTCGCTGCGAAAGGCGCTCAAGGGCTTGGACGCGGCCACATCCAGCAGCGGCGGGATGTAGCTGTCATCCAGCACCAGGGCGCGGTCGGCGCGCTTTTCCTTGACCCGCACCACGCCGATGGCGGCGTAGTCGCTGAGGCCGTCCGCCGCGGTCAGCAGGCGCAAGGCCCGGGAGCCCACCGCCACCGGCGCACGGTTTTCAAAGGGGGCGTTGTCGTCCCGCACCTCGCGCACCTGGCTCAGGTAACGGGCAGCGCCCAGCTCCTCGCCTTCGTCCACGGTATCCCGGGCGCCGGCGCGCTTGAGCGGCAGCGCCAGGTACACCAGGCCATCGCGCAGGCTGTCGTCGATGCTCAGCGGACTCGGCGCCAGGTCGTCATGGGGAATGTTGAACGGTGTGCCGTCGGGCAACAGGCCGCGGGCGCTGACAATGGCCAGCTTGCCCTGGGCCAGCAGGCCCTGATCGATACGCAGCTCGGAGAATCCCCAGGCCCCTGCCGACAGCGGACGGCTGCGGGCATCGATGAGGTTTTCCAGGTAACGGTCATGCTGCTGGAAGTGCTGGGTTCCAATGAACATGCCTTCCGACCAGACCACGCGATTGTTCCAGGACATGGTTGCTCCGATTGCCTATTGGGCAGGGCTGGATGGGGGGGCCACGAGCTCGGCGCTGATCGCGCGGACATCGAGGACGATCTGATACTGATTGTTCAGGCGCTGCGCCGTGTTGACCCCGACTCGCCACAGGGCCTGGTCCACTTCGCGATAGCCCACCAACAGGCCGACCTGACGGGTGGCCGGGTCCAGGGTGCGCTTGAGGGTGAACTGGTCGCCGGGCTTGACCAGCACTTCATCCTGGTCGATGAGGTCCGGGCCCAGGGTGGCCGGGGCCCGCTCCGCCAGGGCGAAGTAGTCGGCGCGCATGAAGGTGGCCGGGTTCTTGAGTTCGAAGATCCGCACCCGCACCGGCGTGCTCAGGCCGTCAGGGCCCGGGTTGAGCCCGGCCACGGCCTGGAAACGCAGCTCCACGGTGGTGGCGCCAGGTTCTTCCTTGGCCGGCTCGGCGGGCGTTGGTGCGTCCTTGGCACAGGCCGCCAGTACCAGCATGGCGACCAATGTCAGTAATCGTTGAATCATCCTGCGTCCTCAATGACGTGTCAGCTGTCCGTGTATCCGTGTGTTCGGGGGGTTCCAGGCGCGCTCAGGAACGGCGCAGCCGGTGGGTATGCTCTTCGTAGGCGCGACTGAATTCACGACCGAAAAGGTCCTGGAAATCGTCCTGGGCCTCTTGGGAAATCTGCTTGTAGAGCGCCGTGAACTGCTGCCAGTTCTGCGCCTGCCGCGAACCGCTGAACAGGTTGCCCAGGCCACCGGGGCGGGCCATGCGGGCTTCCAGCTCAGTGGGTTCGAAGCGCCCCAGCAGGTGCTTGATCGCGGCTTCCACGCCGGCCATGACGGCCAGCTGGTGAGCCCGCAAATCGTCGAAGCTCTCCTGCACCGCCTGGTCCGGGGCCATGAACGCCTGGTTGCTGTGGCGCAGCAGCAGGAGCATGGCTTCGTCCACGTTAGGGGCAAACTTCAGCGGGTTGTTTTCCACCGGGCGGATCATGGTCTGCTGCATGCGGAACTCGCCCTTGAGGCTGCTGCGGGCACGCAACACATCGATCAGGCCTTCCACCATCAAGCGGTAGCTGCGCCCCAGGCTTTCCATCTGCGCCTGGGCCTGCTGCGGGTCGATGCGCAGCTGGTCCAGCCCGGCGCCCCGCAGGAAGGCTTGCAACAGGTCGGTTTGTGGCCCCGGCTCGGCCGCTGGCGCTGGCGCAACGGGAGCCGCAGGGGCGACAGGGGCAACGGGCACCACGGCTGCGACCTCGATCGGCTGCGGCTGCGGCTGCGGCTGCGGCTGCGGTGGTACTGCACTGAACTCAGCGACGCTGGCAAAGGGGTCCGGAGCAACAGGCGGCGCTGCCAATGGCGCTGCGCTCGCCACCGGAGCCGGTCGGGCCGGTGTTTCGCCGAACAGGTCCCAGTCCTCCGGAATCACCGCTGCGCCCTGGGGCGCAGCCGGCTGGGGCGCCGCTACGGGCTGAGGCACCGCCGTGGGGGTCGGCGGGCGAAAATCGTGCTGCTCGGCGGGCACATGATCGGGCTGAGTGGCCGGAGGCGTGGCGCTTGGAGTCAGGAAATCGAACAGGTCAGGAAAAGTGTCCTGGGCCGAAGCCCCCTGAAAATGCGCCACCGGCGCCATGGCAATCGGCTCGATCGGCGTGGGAGGCGACGAGTGGCGCCCCATCAGCGCTTCGAAACTGTTGGAGCTGTCCCCGGAAAAGGCCTCAACCTGGGCACGATTGAGACTGAAATCGATCCGCGCACTGATTTCATAATCGCCAATGCGAATAACCTCGCCATCTTCCAATGGCTCACTGCTACCCCGGCGCATACGAATACCGGCACGGACTAACTCCACACCATTAGTACTGTTATCGGTCAAATAATAACGGCCATCCTTGTATTGGATGACACAATGTCGCGCTGAAACTAAGCGCTCGGGATCAGGAAGTACCCAGTCATTATCGGAACTACGGCCAATTGCCATCATTCCCTGATCCATTAGTTTCTCAGGGCATTGGCCAGGGGTAATCTTGTGATAACTAGTGATAGTCAAACACAGCGACATTGCGCCTCCTTGCTGTACTTCCGCGTGCGAACCGGCGGCGGGGAAAAAGTTCCGTAAAAAATGAAAAACCCGCAAAAAATCCTTTAAACAGCACCGTTCACAGCATGATCGCTCAACTTAAACTACACAGATGACAAAAGCCTTTCGTCCCGCCCCAATCTGACTCGCCGGTCAAGGAACTAATAAGTCGACATAACACTGTCATGCGGGGCGAATAGCTTACCTTGACAAGCCACAACTACTACACCAAAAATGTACAACTTCTTGAACACGGATGATGGCTCACTAGTATCAATGAGTCCATGTTAACCAAGAAATGTGCGCGAGTTCACAAACAACTAGTGCATTAATTGCCTGACTGTCCTGCAGGCTGATAGGGAGATCGAACCAGGTGGATGTACCGATGTTGCTCGCCGCTATTTCAGCAACTTCGCCTTGTGGCGAAGACCTGGAATATGACGCGGAATTCTTGCACTTGGAGCGGGCCGCACAAGGCCAGCCCGAGCGCAGCATGGGCGACTCGATCCTGCCGGCCGAGCCGCCGGACTGGCGCAGCGTCCAGCAACAGAGCCTGGACTTGCTGGCCCGCAGCAAAGACCTGCGCATCACCCATTTCCTCCTGCAAAGTACCCTGGCCCTTGAAGGCCTGCCGGGCCTGGCCACCAGCCTCGACCTGATCAACGGTTTGCTCCGTGATTACTGGGCCGAGCTGCACCCGCGCCTGGACGCCGACGACGACAACGATCCCACGGTGCGGATCAATGCCCTGGCCGGCCTGGCAGCAGACTCCACTATCGGCCTGTTGCGCGAAGCCATCCTCACCCGTTCCCGGACCTTCGGCCCGGTGAGCGTGCGCGCGGCGCTGAACGCCGCCGGCCTGCAGCACTTCTCGGGCGAAAGCCTGGGTTCCGATCACTTGGCCGGGGCCCTGCAAGACAGCGACCCAGAGCACCTGGAAGCCATTCGCCACGCCTTGAGCAGCGCTCGCTCGGCGGCCGAATCCATCGAAAAGCAAGTCAGCGAACAAGTGGGTTCCGCCAGCGGCGTTGACCTCAGCGCCCTCAAGCAGCCCCTGCGCCTGGCGCTGCAGGTGCTGGGCCAGCACGCCCCGCAAACCAGCGAAAGCCCGACCGATGAGCCCGCCGAAGCCCCCGCGAATGAGGCCGGCAACGCGCCCGTGGCGCCAGCCGCAACGCGGATTTCCGGCGAGATCAACAGCCGTGAGGACGTGCTGCGCAGCCTTGACCGGCTGCTGGCCTACTACAGCCGTCACGAGCCTTCGAGCCCGCTGCCGGTGCTGCTCAACCGCGCCAAGAATCTGGTCAACGCCGATTTCGCGGCCATCGTGCGCAATCTGATCCCCGATGGCATGTCCCAATTTGAAAACCTGCGCGGCCCCGAATCCGACTAACCCCGGTACGGCCGAACAGTATCGTCAGCGGCAATCACCGACCGACGCCAACACCGTCGCAACAGCGACCAGGAGCACAACGTGGCGAAGCAAAGTTCTCAAAAGTTCATCGCGCGCAACCGCGCGCCCCGGGTGCAGATCGAGTACGACGTCGAACTCTACGGCGCCGAGAAAAAGGTCCAGCTGCCCTTCGTCATGGGCGTGATGGCTGACCTGGCCGGCAAGCCCGTCGAGCCCCTGGCGGCGGTGGCCGATCGCAAGTTCCTGGAAATCGACGTCGACAACTTCGACTCGCGCCTCAAGGCCATGCAGCCACGGGTCGCGTTCCACGTGCCCAACGAACTGACCGGCGAAGGCAACCTGAGCCTGGACATCACCTTCGAGAGCATGGACGACTTCAGCCCCGCCGCGGTGGCGCGCAAGGTCGACTCCCTGAACCAGCTGCTGGAGGCCCGTACCCAACTGGCCAACCTGCTGACCTACATGGACGGCAAGACCGGCGCTGAAGAAATCATCATGAAAGCCATCAAGGATCCGGCGTTGCTCCAGGCCCTGGCGAGTGCGCCAAAACCTGTGGACTCCGAGCCGAACGCGTAAATCAGGACCAACGATCATGACCGAATTGATGCGTGACAATCAGGCCCAACCCGGCGCCACCGAGCAGGCCAGCGAATTCGCTTCGCTGCTGCTGCAGGAATTCAAACCCAAGACCGAGCGCGCTCGCGAAGCCGTGGAAACCGCCGTGCGGACCCTGGCCGAACAGGCCCTGGCGCAGACCGACCTGGTGTCCAACGACGCCATCAAGTCGATCGAATCGATCATCGCCGCCATCGACGCCAAGCTCACCGCCCAGGTCAACCAGGTGATCCATCACCCGGAATTCCAGAAACTGGAAAGCGCCTGGCGTGGCCTGCACTACCTGGTCAACAACACCGAGAGCGACGAGCAGCTGAAGATCCGCGTGCTCAACATCTCCAAGCCGGAGCTGCACAAGACCCTGAAGAAATTCAAGGGCACGGCCTGGGACCAGAGCCCGCTGTTCAAGAAGATGTACGAAGAAGAATACGGCCAGTTCGGCGGCGAGCCTTACGGCTGCCTGGTGGGCGACTACTACTTCGACCAGTCGCCACCGGATGTCGAGCTCTTGGGCGAGCTGTCGAAAGTCTGCGCCGCCATGCACTCCCCGTTCATCGCCGCGGCTTCGCCGACCGTGATGGGCATGGGTTCGTGGCAGGAACTGTCCAACCCGCGCGACCTGACCAAGATCTTCACCACCCCGGAATACGCCGGCTGGCGTTCGCTGCGTGAGTCGGAAGACTCGCGCTACATCGGCCTGACCATGCCGCGCTTCCTGGCGCGCCTGCCGTATGGCGCCAAGACCGACCCGGTGGAAGCCTTCGCCTTCGAAGAAAACACCGACGGCGCCGACAGTTCCAAGTACACCTGGGCCAACGCCGCCTACGCCATGGCGGTGAACATCAACCGCTCGTTCAAGCATTTCGGCTGGTGCTCGCGGATTCGCGGCGTGGAATCCGGCGGCGAGGTGGAAAACCTCCCGGCCCACACCTTCCCCACCGACGACGGTGGCGTGGACATGAAGTGCCCGACCGAGATCGCCATCTCCGACCGCCGTGAAGCGGAACTGGCGAAGAACGGCTTCATGCCGCTGCTGCACAAGAAGAACACCGACTTCGCCGCCTTCATCGGCGCCCAGTCGCTGCAGAAGCCCGCCGAATACGACGACCCGGACGCCACCGCCAACGCCAACCTGGCCGCGCGCCTGCCGTACCTGTTCGCCACCTGCCGCTTCGCCCATTACCTGAAGTGCATCGTGCGCGACAAGATCGGCTCCTTCAAAGAGAAGGACGAGATGCAGCGCTGGCTGCAGGACTGGATCCTCAACTACGTCGACGGTGATCCGGCGCACTCCACCGAAACCACCAAGGCCCAGCACCCACTGGCCGCGGCGGAAGTGGTGGTCGAGGAAGTCGAAGGCAACCCTGGCTACTACAACTCGAAGTTCTTCCTGCGCCCGCACTACCAGCTCGAAGGGCTGACCGTGTCGTTGCGCCTGGTATCCAAACTGCCGTCCGCCAAGGGCGCCTGACCCATAACCGACTCAAATCTGTCGCCGCTGCGCAAGGTCCCCAGGGCCTCGCGCAGCGGCGACAGACGCTGAATCAACATCGTGGCAAGTGCCACACAGGGAGAAAACATGGCTGTTGATATTTTCATCAAGATCGGTGACATCAAGGGCGAGTCCATGGACAAAGCCCACAAAGACGAAATCGACGTGCTGAACTGGAGCTGGGGCATGTCCCAGTCCGGCAACATGCACGTGGGTGGCGGCGGCGGTGCGGGCAAGGTGAACATCCAGGACCTGTCGCTGACCAAGTACGTCGACAAGGCATCGCCGAACCTGATGATGCATTGCTCCAGCGGCAAGCACATCGACAAGGTGCGCCTGACCGTGCGCAAGGCCGGCGGCGAAAGCCAGGTCGAGTACATGATCATCGACCTGGAAGAAGTGCTGATCACGTCCCTGAGCACCGGCGGCTCGGGCAGCGATGACCGCCTGACCGAAAACATCACCCTGAACTTCGCTCAGGTGATGGTCGAGTACCAGCCGCAGAAAGCCGACGGCACCAAGGACGGCGGCCCGATCAAGTACGGCTGGAACATCCGCTCGAACACCAAGCGCTGATCCGCTGCGGTCGCGCCGCGGCGGCGAAAGATCCGGGCCATGCTGCATGCGTGGCCCGGGTTGCGAGGACGTTGTTCTCGTTCGCAGCCTGCGGCAGCGGCTACAGGGGTGTGCGCCTGTGCCCCTTTTCGTGACGTCATGCCTGCGCAATCCGATCCTGGAGCGAACCCTTTGGTAACCGACATCGCCGCCCGCGATCGCTTGCAACCCTCTTTGCTGGATCGTCTGACCGACGATGAACCCGGCAACCTGAAAGAAAGCCCGGACAAGCGCGTGCTGTCCCTGAGCCAGCTCAAGGCCTCGGTACTGCGCGACCTGGCATGGCTGCTCAACACCACTTCCCTGCTGGAAGCCGATGCCACCCTGCACACCCCCGCCGGTACGTCGGTGGTCAACTACGGCTTGCCGGCCCTGGCCGGGTACAGTGCTTCGAGCATCGATATTCCGGCCCTGGAAAGCCTGATCCACCAGGCCATCGCCACCTTTGAACCACGGATTCTGCGCAGCACCTTGCGGGTTCGCGCGCGCACCGCGCCCGGCGAGATGAACCACAACGCCCTGAGCTTCGAGATCGAGGGCGATCTGTGGGCCCAGCCGATGCCCCTGCGCCTGCTGCTGCAAACCGACATGGACCTGGAATCCGGGCATGTCCGGGTGGTGCAAGCCGACTCCCGGAGGCGCTCATGAATCCGCGCCTGTTGGAGCTGTACAACCAGGAACTGCACCACGTGCGCGAAAGCGCCGCGGAGTTCGCCAAGGAATACCCGAAGATCGCCAGCCGCCTGACCCTGTCGGGCATGGACTGCGCCGACCCTTATGTCGAGCGCCTGCTGGAAGGCTTCGCCTATCTGACGGCCCGGGTACAGTTGAAGCTCGATGCCGAGTACCCGACCTTCACCCACAACCTGCTGGAGATCGCCTACCCGCACTACCTGGCGCCGACCCCGTCGATGACCGTGGTGCAGTTGCAGGCCGATCCCGATGAAGGCTCCCTGAGCAGCGGCTTCACCCTGGAGCGCGACACCAGCCTGCGGGCCGCCCTGAGCCGCGACACCCAGACCTGCTGCGAGTACCGCACCGCTCACGCGGTGACGCTGTGGCCGCTGCAAGTCAGCCAGGCCGAATACTTCGGCAACCCGGCAGCGGTGCTCGGACGCCTGGCCGCCAACGAGCCCAAGGCCAAGGCCGGGCTGCGCCTGACCCTGCGCACCGGTGCCGAACTGCCGTTCAACAGCCTGGCCCTGGAGCAGTTGCCGCTGTACCTGAACGGCAACGACGAGCTGCCGTTCCGCCTCTACGAACAGTTGCTGGGCAACGCCTGTGCGGTGTTCGCCCGGGCTCCGGGCAGCGACTGGGTCGAGCGCCTGCCACTGGACGCCCTGCGCTCCCGTGGCTTCGACGACCGCGACGCGGCCCTGCCAGTGGTGCCCCAGGCCTTCCAGGGCTATCGCCTGCTGCAGGAATACTTCGCCCTGCCCAACCGCTTCCTGTTCGTCGAGTTCGCCCAGCTGGGCCGTGCGGTACAACGCTGCGCCGGCCAGGAGCTGGAGCTGATCGTACTCTTCGAGCGCTTCGACCAGAGCCTGGAAGGCAGCGTCGGCACCGCCCAGTTCGTGCCCTTCTGCACCCCGGCGATCAACCTGTTTCCCAAGCGCCTGGACCGCATCCACCTGTCCGACCGGGTCAACGAACACCATGTGATCGCCGACCGCACCCGGCCCATGGATTTCGAAGTGCACTCGCTGACCGCCATCAGTGGCCACGGCACCGGGCCGGAGCAGCCATTCCTGCCGTTCTACGCGGTGCGTGACCCGTCCCGCTACGGCCGCGACCAGGCTTACTACATCGTCCGCCGCGAACCCCGGGTGCTGTCCAGCGACCAGCGCCGCAACGGCCCGCGCTCCACTTACATCGGCAGTGAGTCCTTCGTCAGCCTGGTGGACAGCCAGCAGGCGCCCTACCGCCATGACTTGCGCCAGCTCGGGGTTAGCGCCCTGTGCACCAACCGCGACCTGCCGCTGTTCATGAACACCGGCAACGCCAAGACCGACTTCACCCTGGCCGACAGCGCCCCGGTGCAGGCCATCCGCTGCCTGGCCGGCCCCAGCCGACCACGCCCCAGCCACGCCCATGACGGCAAGGCCTGGCGCCTGATCAGCCAGCTGTCGCTGAACTACCTGTCCCTGAGCGAACAGGGCCAGGGCGCGGCGGCCCTGCGCGAGCTGTTGCGACTGTATGGCGACAGCAACGATGCGGCCCTGCAATTGCAGATCGAGGGCCTGCGGGAAGTCAGCAGCAAGGCGGTGACCCGGCGCCTGCCGATGCCTGGGCCGATCGTCTTCGGCCGGGGCCTGGAGATCACCCTGCAATTCGATGAAAACGCGTTTCGCGGCACCGGGGTGTTCCTGCTCGGCGCGGTCTTCGAGCGCTTCCTGGCACGTTACGTGTCGATCAACAGTTTTACCGAGACGGTGATCCGTACCACCGAACGCGGCGAGATCATGCGATGGAAAGCCAAGCCCGGACGTCGTCCGACTCTTTGAATACGCTGACGGCGATGCACGCCGAGCCCTGGGAGTACGACTTCTTCCAGGCCCTGCGGCGTATCGAATGCCTGTCGCCGCAACTGCCGCGCTTCGGTCACTCCCTGCGCCTGGCGGACGATCCGCTGCGCCTGGGCCAGCAGGCCGATTGCACCTTCGCGCCCTCGACCCTGGCTTCGGTCACCCCGGGCAGCGACGGCGCGGCCACGCGCCTGGAGCAGTTCTTCTTCGGCCTGGGCGGCCCCAACGGCCCCCTGCCGCTGCACATCACCGAGTACGTGCGCGAACGCCAGCGCAACAACGCCGACAGCACCAGCAAGCGCTTTCTCGATGTGTTCCACCATCGCCTGCTGAGCCTGTTCTACCGGGCCTGGGCCGAAGCCCGGCCGACGGTGAGCCACGACCGCCCGGACGACGACTACTGGTCCGCGCGCCTGGCGGCCCTGAGTGGCCGGGGCATGCCCAGCCTGCTCAAGCAGGGGCTGATTCCCGACACCGCCAAGCTGCACTACAGCGGCCACCTGGCGGCCCAGACCCGCTACCCGGACGGCCTGCGCGCCATCATCAGCGAATATTTCGGCCTGCCGGTGGCGATCGAGGAATACGTCGGCCAGTGGCTGGAGCTGCCGGAGCGCAGCCGGGTCGGGGTGCAGTCCCATCAGCTGGGGGTGGACTTCTGCCTGGGCAGCCACGTCTGGGACCGCCAGCACAAATTCCGCATTCGCCTGGGTCCGCTGAAGCTAGAGGACTACCAGGGGATGCTGCCCGACGGCCAGCCGTTCAAGGAACTGGTGGCCTGGGTCGCCGAATACCTGGGCTTCGAGCTGGACTGGGACCTGAACCTGGTCCTGCTCAAGGACGAAGTGCCCAAGCTGCAACTCAACGGCCGCCAGCGCCTGGGTTTCAACACCTGGCTCGGTCAACCCGGCAGTGATGCCAAGGATCTCATACTGGCCCGGCACTACGCCGACCTGGCCACTACCTCACGTACACCAAGGAGCACAGAGCATGGGTGAAATCAGTCGCGCGGCGCTGTTCGGCAAACTCAACAGCGTTGCCTACAAAGCCATCGAAGCCGCCACGGTCTTCTGCAAGTTGCGGGGCAATCCCTATGTGGAACTGGCCCACTGGCTGCACCAGTTGCTGCAACTTACGGACTCGGACCTGCACCGCATCATCCGCCAGTTCAACCTGGAGCCGGCGCGCCTGGCCAAGGACCTGACCGAAGCCCTGGATCGCCTGCCCCGGGGCTCGACCTCGATCACCGACCTGTCGTCCCACGTCGAGGAAGCGGTGGAACGCGGCTGGGTCTACGGCAGCCTGATGTTCGGCGAAAGCCAGGTGCGCACCGGCTACCTGGTGATCGGCATCCTCAAGACGCCGAGCCTGCGCCACGCGCTGCTGGGGCTGTCCCGGGAGTTCGACAAGATCAAGATCGAGGCCCTGTGCGAGCGCTTTGACGAGTACATCGGCGACTCGCCGGAAAACGCCCTGAGCGCCAGCGACGGTTTCACTGCCGGCGCAGTGCCGGGCGAAGCAAGCGGCGCCATGGCCCCCAGCGCCCTGGGCAAGCAGGAAGCCCTCAAGCGCTTCACCGTCGACCTCACCGAGCAGGCCCGCAGCGGCAAGCTCGATCCCATCGTCGGCCGTGACGAAGAGATTCGCCAACTGGTGGACATCCTCATGCGCCGCCGCCAGAACAACCCGATCCTCACCGGCGAAGCCGGGGTCGGCAAGACCGCGGTGGTGGAAGGTTTCGCCCTGCGCATCGTCGCCGGCGACGTGCCGCCAGCGCTCAAGGACGTCGAACTGCGCAGCCTGGATGTCGGCCTGCTGCAGGCCGGTGCCAGCATGAAGGGCGAGTTCGAACAGCGCCTGCGCCAGGTCATCGAAGACGTCCAGGCCTCGCCCAAGCCGATCATCCTGTTCATCGACGAAGCCCACACCCTGGTGGGCGCCGGTGGTGCCGCCGGCACCGGCGATGCGGCCAACCTGCTGAAACCGGCCCTGGCCCGCGGCACCCTGCGTACCGTGGCCGCCACCACCTGGGCCGAGTACAAGAAGCACATCGAGAAAGACCCGGCCCTGACCCGGCGCTTCCAGGTGGTGCAAGTGGCCGAGCCGTCGGAAGACAAGGCGCTGCTGATGATGCGTGGCGTGGCCTCGACCATGGAGCAGCACCATCAGGTGCAGATCCTCGACGAAGCCCTGGAAGCCTCGGTCAAGCTGTCCCATCGCTACATCCCGGCGCGCCAGTTGCCGGACAAATCCGTCAGCCTGCTGGACACCGCGTGTGCCCGCGTCGCCATCAGCCTGCACGCCGTGCCGGCCGAGGTGGACGATAGCCGCCGGCGCATCGAGGCCCTGGAAACCGAGCTGCAGATCATCGCCCGGGAACAGGCGATCGGCGTGGCCATCGGCAACCGCCAGGTCAACAGCGAAAACCTCCTGGCCGCCGAGCGCGAGCGCCTGGCCGAGCTGGAAAGCCGCTGGGCGCAAGAGAAAACCCTGGTGGACGAACTGCTGGCGACCCGCGCCCAACTGCGGGAAAACGTCGGCCTGGTGGACAGCGACGTTGGCGACGCAAGCCACGGCCTGCGGGAAAAGCTGCTGGACCTGCAACAGCGCCTGACGGCCCTGCAAGGCGAAACCCCGTTGATCCTGCCGACCGTGGATTACCAGGCGGTGGCCTCGGTGGTCGCCGACTGGACCGGGATTCCCGTGGGCCGCATGGCCCGCAACGAACTGGAAACCGTGCTCAACCTCGACCAGCACCTGAAGAAACGCATCATCGGCCAGGACCACGCCCTGCAGATGATCGCCAAGCGCATCCAGACCTCCCGCGCCGGCCTCGACAACCCCAACAAGCCGATTGGCGTATTCATGCTGGCGGGCACCTCCGGGGTGGGCAAGACCGAAACCGCCCTGGCCCTGGCCGAAGCCATGTACGGCGGTGAGCAGAACGTCATCACCATCAACATGAGCGAGTTCCAGGAAGCCCACACCGTGTCCACCCTCAAGGGCGCCCCGCCGGGCTATGTCGGCTACGGCGAAGGCGGCGTGCTCACCGAAGCGGTGCGGCGCAAGCCGTACAGCGTGGTGCTGCTGGACGAAGTAGAAAAGGCTCACCCGGACGTGCACGAGATCTTCTTCCAGGTGTTCGACAAAGGCGTCATGGAAGACGGCGAAGGCCGCATGATCGACTTCAAGAACACCCTGATCCTGCTCACCACCAACGCCGGCACCGAGCTGATCGCCAACGTCTGCAAGAACCCGCAGACCCTGCCCGAGCCGGAAGAGATCGCCAAGGCCCTGCGCCAGCCATTGCTGGAGATCTTCCCGCCGGCGCTGCTGGGGCGCCTGGTGACCATCCCCTACTACCCACTGAGCGACGACATGCTCAAGGCGATCACCCGCCTGCAACTGGGACGGATCAAGAAGCGCGTGGAAAGCACCCACAAGGTGGATTTCGATTTCGACGACGAGGTCATCGACCTGATCGTTTCCCGTTGCACCGAGACCGAGAGTGGTGGCCGCATGATCGACGCCATCCTGACCAACAGCCTGCTGCCGGACATGAGCCGCGAGTTCCTCACCCGCATGCTCGAAGGCCGCGCGCTGGCCGGGGTGCGCATTCGCCAGCGGGACAATGAATTGCACTACGACTTCAGCGAGCCGGCCTGACCCCGGGTTCCCTGTAGCCGCTGCCGCAGGCTGCGAACGAGCTGGGCGGCATTGCCTTGAGGGCCAGAGAAGGCCCTTCGGGCCTTGTCGCAGCCTTCGGCAGCGGCTACAGGGAGCGCGCCGGACGCAGTGTTCAGGCACACCACGCATTCAACGAGACTGACGATGCTATTTCAGCAATCCACACGACTGGCACAGGTCAATTGCCCACTGGGACCGGACGTCCTGCTGCTCAACAGCATGGGCGGCGGCGAAGAGCTGGGGCGCTTGTTCGATTACCAGCTGCAGCTGACTTCCAGCGACGCCAACATCGACCTCAACCAGTTGCTGGGCAAACCCATGGGCCTGAGCGTGCAGTTGGACGACGGCAGCCAGCGCTATTTCCACGGCATCGTGGCCCGCTGCAGCCAGAACGTCGACAGCGGCCAGTTCGCCAGCTACCAGGTGACCCTGCGCCCCTGGCTGTGGCTGCTCAGCCGCACCTCCGACTGCCGAATTTTCCAGAACCTGAGCATCCCGCAGATCATCAAGCAGGTGTTTCGCGACCTGGGCTTTTCCGATTTCGAAGACGCCCTGAGCCGTCCCTATCGGGAATGGGAATACTGCGTGCAGTACCGCGAGACCAGCTTCGACTTCGTCAGCCGGCTGATGGAACAGGAAGGCATCTACTACTTCTTCCGCCACGAGAAGGACCGCCACGTGCTGGTGCTGGCTGACGCCTACGGTGCCCACAGCAGCGTGCCCGGCTACGCCTCGGTGCCCTACTACCCCCGGGACGAGCAACAGCGCGAGCGCGACCACATCTTCGACTGGCACCTGGCCCAGGAAGTCCAGCCCGGCTCCCTTGAGCTCAACGACTACGACTTCCAACGCCCCAGCGCACGGATCGACGTGCGCTCGGCCATGCCGCGCCCCCACAGCGCCGGCGACTACCCGCTTTACGATTACCCCGGCACCTACGTGCAGAGCAGCGACGGCGAGCACTACGCGCAGACCCGCATCGAAGCCCTGCAAAGCCTGCACGAGCGCATCGAACTGAGCGGCAATGCCCGTGGCCTGGGGGTGGGCAACCTGTTCAACCTCACCGGCTTCAGCCGCCAGGACCAGAACCGCGAGTACCTGATCGTCGGCATCCACTACTACGTGGTCCAGGAGAGCCTGGAGACCGGCGGCAGCGGCGGCTCGGCACAGTTCGAAAGCCACCTGACCTGCATCGACGCCCAGCAGAGTTTCCGCCCCCTGGCCAAGACCCAGCGACCCATCGTCCAGGGCCCGCAGACCGCGCGGGTGGTGGGCCCGGCCGGGGAAGAGATCTGGACCGACCAATATGGCCGGGTCAAGGTGCACTTCCATTGGGACCGCCACGACCAGTCCAACGAGAACAGCTCGTGCTGGATTCGCGTGTCCCAGGCCTGGGCCGGCAAGAACTGGGGCTCGATGCAGATCCCGCGGATCGGCCAGGAGGTGATCGTCAGCTTCCTCGAAGGCGACCCCGACCGCCCGATCATCACCGGCCGGGTGTACAACGCCGAGCAGACCGTGCCCTACGACCTGCCGGCCAACGCCACCCAGAGCGGGATGAAGAGTCGTTCGAGCAAAGGCGGCAGCCCGGCCAACTTCAACGAAATCCGCATGGAAGACAAAAAGGGCGCCGAACAGCTGTACATCCACGCCGAGCGCAACCAGGACATCGTGGTCGAGGTCAACGAAAGCCACTCGGTGGGCAATGACCGGGTCAAGAGCATTGGCCGCGACGAGACCGTGACCATCGGCTCTGCCCGCCTGCGCGCGGTGAAGGAGCTCGACGTGCTGGTGGTCGGCGGCAAAAAGACCGACAGCATCAGCCAGAGCTACATCATCGAAGTGGGCGAGAACCTGCGCCTGGTCTGCGGCGAAAGCGTGCTGGAGTTGAACGCCAGCGGCCAGATCAACCTCAGCGGCAAGCAGATCAGCTTCTATGCCTCGGGCGATGCCGAATTCAATACCGGCGGCGTGCTGCACCTGAACAACGGCGGCAGCGCTGGCGCGACCCCTGAAGGCCAGGGCGTCAAAGGCAGCATCGATGCCAGCGTCGACGCCATGTTTCCCAAGCCCCAGGGCACCCCCTAACCAGAGCCCAGCGCCATGACTTATCGCATCAATGAATTTCAGTTCGCCTTGCCGCCCAGCGAGCTGCTGGACGCATCGATCAACATCCTCAAGTTCCCGGAGCTGGGCACCTCGCTGATCGTCAGCCGCAGCCAGCTGGCCGCGGGTGAAACCCTGCAGAGCAGCTTCGACAGCCAGCTCAAGAAACTCGAGCAACAGGTTCAGGAGTTGCGCTACCAGCCCGGCGTGGCGATTCGCGTGGGCAGCGCCCAGGAGGTCGACGCTCTGGAGCTGCGCAGCCAGTTCAACAAGGGCACCGAGCAGGTCTTCCAGTACCAACTGGCGCTGGTTCTGCCCGGTACTCGCAAGATGCTTGCCCTCAGCTACGTCAAGGCACAACCGCTGAACGATAGCGACGCCGCGCACTGGGCCAGCATCAAGCAATCCCTGAACTTCAACACGCCTTGATGATGAGCCAGCGGCATGTCTGACGCACTTCTGTGGGCCGCACGCCTGGGTGACGGGCTCGAACACAGCTCGATGATGGCGGACATCCTCAGCGGTGTGCTGGAGGTCGCCGCCAACATCGCGATTACCGCCCTGGCCACCGCCGCCGTGGTGGCCGCGACCGGCATCACCGTGGCCACAGGCGGGCTCGGAGCCTGCCTGCTGGGCGCCGTAGTGGGGGTGATCGTCGGGCTGGCGATGAGCAAGACCGGGGCCGACAAAGGCCTGACGAAAATGTGCGACTGGATAGGCAACGCGCTGTTTCCGCCCTCCGTGCAGGCCACCATCCTCAGCGGCTCCACCGATACCCTGACCAATAACATTCCGGCTGCACGGGCCGCCGGTACGGCGCCGCCCCCTGCCCCGCCCTCGGGCACCCCGCAAAGCCCGGAACCCACCAGCGAGTCACCGGGGCCGTCAGAGGCGGAGCCCGGCTTCCTGGACATGGCCAAAGGGTTCTTTTCGCAGATGTGGCGCCCGACCGTCGCCACCCCCGCACCCGGTGCAGAACCCAAGCCGCTGGACCTGGTGACCTGCACCAAGCATCCGCCGATGCCGCCGCAGTTTCTGGCCGAAGGCTCGGAAAAGGTCTCCATCAACGGCCAGCCAGCGGTGCGTAGCGGCGATCGCAGCACCTGCGATGCCAAGGTGGTCTCGGCGGGCATGGTGTCGTCCAACGTGTCCATCGGCGGCGGCTCGGTGGTGGTGCGCGAGATCCGCAGCGGCAAGACCCCGGGGATAGGCCTGGCGATTACCGTGCTGATGATGCTCAAGGGCGGCAAGGGCAACTTCAAGGCCAACCTGCCCTGCATGTTGCTGGCGGGAGTCAATTCGTTTGTGGTCAGCCAGGCCATGGGCGCCCTGACCAATGCCGCGGTGGGCTCGCCGAACCCGGTGCATGCGGCGACCGGGGCCAAGGTCCTGGGCGGCGTCGCGGACATGGACTTTGTCTTGCCGGGCCTCTTGCCCATCGACTGGCAGCGCTTCTACAACAGCCTCGATCAGCGGCGCGACGGGCTATTCGGTAACGGTTGGAGCGTGCCGTACGAAATCAGCGTGTTGATCGAACCTCACCCCGAGGGCGGCGAACATCTGGTGTACCTCGATGAGCAGGGCCGGCGCATCGATATGGGCTCGATCCCCCTGGGCGCCGCCGCCTTCAGCCCAGGCGAAGGGCTGAGTGTCAGGCGCAACGGCAACGGTCAGTTGCTGATCGAGAGCAACAACGGCTTGTACCGTCTGTTTGAACCCGATCCCGTGCAAGGCTCGCGGCTGCGCCTGAGCCAGTTCGGCGACCGCAACGACAACCGCATTTACCTCGACTATGACCCGGCCGGGCTATTGATCCGCCTGCGCGACACCTTCGACCTGGTTCAGGTCGAATTGATCTACAGCGCGCAATGGCCCCGCCGGGTCCAACAGATAGAGCGCCTGTACCCGGACCAGCAGCGGGAAATCCTCGCCCGTTACGCTTATGACGCCCATGGCGATCTGGCTCAGGTACAGGACGCCAGCCAGCACGTACAGCGGCGTTTTGCCTACGAGGGTGGGCGCATGGTGGAACACCAGCTGCCGAGCGGACTGCGCTGCTTCTATCAGTGGGCGCAGATCGACGACGTCGAATGGCGCGTGGTCCGGCATTGGACCGACAGCGGCGAGGAATACCGCTTTGACTATGACTTGCAGGCGGGCATCACCCGGATAGAGGACGGCCTGCAACGCCAGAGCATCCGGCACTGGGACCAACAGCATCAAATCACCGGGTACACCGACAACCTGGGGCAGACCTGGCAGTTCCAGTGGAATGACGAACGTCAGTTACTGGGTGCAACGGACCCACAGGGCGGGCAATTCCAGCTCAGCTACGACGAAGCCGGCAACCTCAGCGAGACCCTTGATCCCCTGGGCAGACGCGAGTCGACCCTGTGGCTGGAGCATTGGTCGCTGCCGCGGATCGAAACCGACGCCGCCGGCAACAGCTGGACCTACGACTACGATCCACGGGGCAATTGCATCCGTGAAACCGATCCTCTGGGCCATGCCACCCACTACCGCTATGACAGCCAGGGGCGGATGGTCGAGATCACCGATGCCAGCGCAAAGACCAAGCGTCTGCAGTGGAACGACCTGGGGCAGTTGCTGCGATTCACCGATTGCTCAGGCTACCCGACCCACTTCAGCTACGACCGCCGCGGCTACCTGCAGGCCATCACCGATGCCATGGGTGAACAGACGGTCTTCCAGCACGACGCCCGTGGGCGCCTGCTGCGCAACCAGCTCGCGGACGGCCGCGTCGAGCAGTTCCTGCGTGACCACAGCGGCCAGCTGACCGGTTACATCGATCCGGCCGGGCACGCCACCCACTACCAGTACGATCGACAGGGCCAGCTTCAGGTTCGCATCGATGCCCATGGGCGCCGGGTGCAGTTCAGTCATGACGCCTACGGCCGCCTTCAGGCGCTGCAAAACGAAAACGCTGAAAGCTACCGGTTTGCCTGGGATGCCGGGGATCGCCTGATCCGGCAACAGGACCTCAATGGCAGCGTGCAGCAGTACCACTATGACGTGCTGGATAACGTGGTTGGCGTGGAGTATCTGGCCGCCCCCTCGGGCAGTGTGCAACCGCCGAGTATCGTCCATCGCCTGGAACGCGATGCGGTGGGCCGGATTCTCGCCAAGGTCACCGCCGACGGCTTGACCGAGTATCAGCATGATCCGTTGGATCAACTGACACGGGTGGTCTTTACCGGCCAGAACCAGCAGTCGCAAACCCTGTCCTTCGCCTATGACGCCCTCGGCCAACTGCTGGAAGAGCAGAGCGCGGACGGATGTTTGCAGCATCACTACGACGAGCTGGGCAACCTGTGCCAGAGCCAGTTGCCTGATGGGCGCTGGATCAACCGCCTGTACTACGGTAGCGGCCACCTGCACCAGATCAATGTGGACGGCCAGGTGGTCAGCGACTTCGAACGCGATCGCCTGCACCGCGAAGTGCTGCGGACCCAGGGCCAGCTCACGACCCTCAGCGAATATGATCGCGCCGGACGCTTGCGCTCGCGCCTGCAACGTCCGACCCGGCAGCCCGCGGCGCTGCCGGCGCCGGTGCGCAAGCACTTTGAGTATGACCCTGCCGACAATCTCATCGGCCGGCTCGAACAGCGCCCACGCGGCGGGCAACACCAGCTGTATCACTACGATGCGAGCGAACGCATCATCGCCAGCCAGGACAACCTCCTGGGCCAGACCGAAACCTTTGCCTACGACGCTGCCGCCAACCTGCTGGATGGCCAATCGGCCGCGTCCGGACCGGTGCTGCACAACCAGCAGCGCGTGTTTCAGGACAAGCACTTCCGTTACGACGGCTTTGGCCGGCTGATCGAGAAACGCAGCGCCAGCCACCTGATCCAGCACTTCAGCTACGACGCGGAACATCGGCTGATAGAGGTGTGCAATCAGGCCGGTCAGCGGGAAACAAGGGTAAGGATGAGCTACGACCCCTTGGGTCGCCGCATCCAGAAAACCGAACATGACGCTCAGGGCTATCTGCTGGGCGAAACCCGCTTCGCCTGGGATGGCCTGCGCTTGCTGCAAGAGCAGCGCAACAGCACCACCAGCCTCTATCTGTATGTCGACGATGGCTTCGAGGTGCTGGCTCGGATCGATGGCAAGGGCGCCCTGCAGAAGGTCCGGCACTATCACAACGACCTCAATGGCCTGCCGCTACAACTGACGGAAGCCGATGGGCACAGCGTCTGGCAGGCCCGTTACCGGGTCTGGGGGAACATTGCCGAGGAAGAGCGCGAGCCCTATTACCTCGAGGAACAGAACCTGCGTTTTCAAGGTCAGTACCATGACCGCGAGACTGGGCTGTACTACAACACGTTCCGTTTCTACGACCCGGACATCGGCCGCTACATCAGCCCCGACCCCATCGGGCTCGAAGGCGGCCTGAACCTCTACACCTACGGCCCCAACCCGCTGACGTATTTTGATCCGCTGGGCTGGACAGGCACCTACATCTTCACCAATGGCAAGATCTCTTACATCGGCAAGGGGCCGGTGACCCGCATGAACAGCTCGATGCTCGCCCGCATCAAGGGCAAAGCCAATGCTACGCAGTTTGCCCATTTGGACTTCGGCGACAGCAAGATGGGCTTCATGGTGGAACATCGTCTGATGCAGAAGTACAACGCGCGCAACTCGGCGAAGTTCGCCAACAGCCCGAATCTCAACTCGCCGGGCAAAAAGTATTACGAAGCTGCGGATGCCAAGACCCAGCGCAAAGTGAACAGGCTGGTCACGAAGTTGGACAACAAGTTCAAGAAATCCGGATCATGTGGGGGTAAGTAATGAAGAATTTCAGCTACAACGAAGACATAGACGCACTGGAAATACCGGTCCAACAGTTCGCCGCAGGTATCGAATACGCCAGCAAGAAGGGCTACGCCAACCTGCGGGTCATGGGCTCTGCCAAAGCGGCCAAGGGTGCGCCGCTGGACTTGAGTGCGCTGAGTGGGCACAGCAGCGTGAAATCGCTGGATCTGTCGGATGACATCGACCTGAAGCAGGTGGATTTGAGCCCGCTGTACTCGTTGCCGCAGCTGACGTTGCTGTCGATCCCCTACCTGAAGGGGCGTATCGACTTCTCGCAACTGCCCAGCCTTCAGACGCTGTACATCACCGGCGCCGACGAGGCGCTGGAACCCCTGGAGCTGCCACGGCTCAAGCACCTGCTGCTGGTAGCGGTGAAGAATCAGGATTGCGAGTTTCTCTCGAAGCTCACCGCCCTGGAGGAACTGCGCATCAGCGGCGGCGGCATCGAGCGGCTGGCCGGCATCGAGAGGCTGGACAAGCTGGCGTCGATTCAAATCCAGCACAACCCGAAGATGCTCGATATCAGCGCCATCAACGCGCTCAAGAGCCTGAAAGCCCTGCACATCGAAAAATGCAGCCAGCTACGGGACTACGGGTTCCTGGCGCAAAACAACACCCTTGAGGACGTGTTCATTTCCGAGCTCGACTCGGTGTCGTTCGCCCCGGCAATGGAGCGCCTGAGTTCACTGCAATTCTGGGATCTGAAAGACGGCGACATGAGCCCGCTGCTGACCTCCAAGAGCCTGAAAGAGGTCTACTTTCATCCGAAGAAAAAGCACTACAGCCATAGCCTCAAAGAACTCAATGCCGCGTTCGGCCAGTGAGCGGATGCCTGGGCATCTGCCTCGACGCCAGCCGGGTCAGATCGCCGTGCCGCGATTCTTGCCCGGCTTCATGATCAGCAACTGATCCAGCTCGCGCTTTCTGGCGCGGGTGACGAATTCCAGCGCGGCCTGCAGGTCCTGTTCGAACAGTTCGAAGGTCGCGCGATCAATGGCGTAGAACTCCTCGTAGTCGACCACGCCGAGGCTGACCGGGAAGGAGACGTAGTACTGGCCGCTGAGTGCTTCGATGCCCATGGAGAACATCTCCTCGCGGTTGACCAACAGATCGATGAATTTCATCTCGGTCCCGTGTAAGACGGCCACTGGTCAAGGGTGGTCCTTCGAGGCGGACGATCAGACCTCGACCAGGTGATAACGTCCGGGCTCGCGCCAGGAAACCCGGGTGAACGTGCCGCTGAGCAGGTTCATGTCGCGCAGGTATTCAAAAACCTCGGCCGGGCACCATTCCTTGCCATCGGCGAAGGCCACGCCGAGCGTGCGCAAGGCATCGAAGAGCTGCGCCTTGCGCCCGTCGTCCGCTACGTCCAGGGCATACACCCCCGGTTCGATCGTTGCGCCAAACCCCAGGGCCACCAGGGCCGCGTCCAGCGAAGCGTCCATGACCCGAACACGTACTGTGTCGGCATCCGCCTTTTCCACATAGGCCTGCAATTCTTGCTCAGTCACTTACAAACACCTCAGTTAAGGTTTTGACCCCGTCCATGTCTTTGGTCGGGATCGACTCGACCACCATTTCCGGTGCTCCTCCCGGCAGGTGCTTACCCGGGCCGAGGAAGTACTGGTTGCCCTCCATCGGGCTTCTGGGCATACGCTCGATGACATTATCGACCTGACGAATCTTGAAGCCGTCTTTCAACGAGCCTTCTTCCAGACCGAAAGCCCGTTCGAGCTTCGCCGCTTTCTCGGTGCTGATGGTGACTTTCGAGCGCCCGGAAAAGTCGCCGATGATATCCGCGACACCCTTCTTGTCGGAAACATAAGTGCCATTGCGGCCGATGGTCGGGTATTTGTCCCACGCCACCGGGCTGACGTTGAAACCCCGATTGTCCTTGAGCATCTGCGCCTGGCGGCGCTGCGCCATCAGCGTGCGTTGTGTCGCGCTCATCGGCGTGCGCGCCAGCTTGGGGCCCATGCCCAGCAAGGCCATTCCGGCCACGCCCTGAAGCAGATCGCGATAACCCGGGCCCAAACGGTCGCCCAGGTCCCCCAGCAGCGACATCCCGCCATACATCGCGCCACCGACCGCCAGGGCGCCGAAAAACGCCGCCGCTCCGGCACAGGCCGCCAGCACCAGGGCGGCCCCGGCCGCCAGCAGCCCCAGCGCCTCCAGCCCGGTGTGCATCCAGCCTTCGATATCCAGGACGAACGCCACCTGCACCGTGGGCCCGCCAATGAAGGTGTTTTCGCTGCCGGTCTTGATGTGGGCGCCGCAGACCATCTTGCTTTGCAGGCGCGCCGCCGGCTTGCCGTTGATGGTGACCTTGGCGCTGCCCTCGGCGATCAGTACCGGGAACGGCCAGATCGGGTGGTTCATGGGCAGGCCGCTGCATGAGGATGAGTGGTCCTGCCCCGCGCGCATGGCATTGCGCAGGTTGATGTAGACGTTGAAGCTGCCCTCCACCAGCACCCCCGTGCTGGGTTCAGGCAGGTTGAAAATCGTGCTCAGGCCCTTGGCGATCTGGAACATCGACAGGCCACCGGCCGCGACCGAACCGGCGATGATGGCGATCGCCACCCCACCGGTGGCCACGGTCGCCGCCACCACCGCGGCGCCGATCAGGGCACCGACAACGGCCCCCGCCACCATCGCCGCCACGCCAAAACCGTGGGCGATCTCATCCCCCAGGCGCGCTGCTGCCAACATATCCATGGTGCGCTACTCAGCGAAGGGATCAGGCCCGCGAAGGCTGAGGCTTGAGGCTCTGCATGGCCTGTTTCCAGGCCGGCTCGTGGTGCACCAGGTCTTGCGGCGTGGTGGTCAGGGTGGTGATCAGCACCGCCGGCTTACGCTCGATGAACACCTGGCGCAGCATCAGCTCGCGACCTTCGCGTTTCCAGCTGTAGTCCAGCAGGACCGAGGCGTGGCCGTGCATGTCGAACTCCCAGCGCTTGATCAGGGTGAAGCCCGGCAGTTGCTGCTCGGCACCGCTCAGTTGCCGAGCCACGTAATCGGCGAATGAGGCGTCGCCCTGGCTCGGGTCGCGGCTGATGACGAAGCTGGCTTCCTGGGCGCCGCCCACAGCCGGCAGCTTGAAGATATTGATGCTCTGGTCCTGCCAGGCGTCGGGGATGTCGAGGTCGGCTTCTTGAATGCGGTAAGAGGACAAGAGGTTCGCGTTCCATGCTGAGGGGGGTCGGACAGCGGCGGATTTTCAAGCAATGACCGGCAACAATCAAGGAACCCGTCGGCAACTTTGAACAAACCAATCCAGCCCGGCAAAGGCACCAGGATCAGGCTCAGCGTGCTTCCAGACAGGAGGCGTAAGCCTGGGCAAAGCGCCGGTCGAACTTGAGGGCCTGGGGCTCCTCGGGATCGATGCTGACATTCCACAGCGCTTGCTGCGGCACGTCGTAGCGAACCCAGCCGATGATCCCGCTGCCGGAGGTTTCGTAGAACAGCTGCAGGCTCAGTTCATCGCCATCATCGCGGTCGATCAGCAGCTTGAGCCGCTCTGGGGTGGTGAAGTCGCGGTAGGGAAAATCACTGCTCCTGACCATTTCGGTGAGGTAGCCGTAGCAGCCTTGACCCGGATTGGCCTCATCGGCCAGGGCCGGCAGGGTGCAAGCGCTGAGCAGCAGGCTCAGGCCCACCCGGTTCAAGTACCGCATGATTGCCCCTTGAGGGTCAGGGTTTGGATCTGATCGTTCATCTCGATCTTTGCCAGCACCTGGCGGTCGTGGGATTCCTGGTACTCGCTGAAGTTGTTGCGCTTGAGGATGTTCAGGGTGACGCGGATATGGGCGCCGGCATTCTGGTACTCGCTGCGCTCGGGGCCCTGGGCGGCGCCGGTGAGTTCCACCAGTTGCCCGCCGGTCTTGAGGTAGAGAAAGCGCTCATCCACTTCCACCAGCAAACGCGGCGCCTTGGGCGCCACGCTGTAGTCCTCGCGGGCCAGGGAATAGCCGCAGAGCCAGACGCCGGCGCTGTCGTATTTCTGACTGTGGAACCAGTTGAGGGCCTCGCGATAGCCGATCTGGGCCAGTCGCGAGTCGCTGCCGGCAAAGGCCGATGACAGGCCAAGGGAGAGGATGCAGGCCAGTAGCATGGCGGCGATATCGGGGCGCCCCAGGTAGCGCAACGCGGCCACCCATGCCGGGGGTTTGTCAGTGGAACGGGTCATCCTTGGCCTTAGATCACGTGTCGGACAATCGCGCATCCTAGCCACGCCACCGCGGCTTCGCAAGCTGATCCGCAAGCAATCAGCGGGCAAAAAAAATAGGCACCCGATGCGCTCGGCGTGCCTATTTTCCCCTGCAAGCTCCCGCTGCCGGGAGCTCGCTCAATGCTTATGGGTTGACGCTGTCTTTCAGCGCCTTGCCCGGTTTGAATGCCACGGTGTTGCTGGCCTTGATCTTCACCGGCTCGCCGGTTTGCGGGTTCTTGCCGGTGCGGGCGCCACGGTGGCGTTGCAGGAAGGTGCCAAAACCAACCAGGGTGACGCTGTCTTTGCGGTGCAGAGCCCCGGTGATCTCTTCAAGGATGGCGTTGAGCACGCGATTGGCCTGCTCTTTGGTCAGGTCCGCTTTTTCAGCAATGGCTGCGGCGAGTTCTGGTTTACGCATAGTGTGAAGCCTCTTTGACGGTTTTTTGTTGTTATGTCCGTGCTGTTCACGGGAACAGCGCCCAAGGCGCCGCAGGCTCTACGCTGCGGCAGACGGGAGTGAGGATGGCACGCGCTTGAGAGTGGCGCCAGTCTTGCCACGACCTTTGTAGGTGCAAAAACCCGGTTATTCCGACAGAACGACCGGTATTTAAGCCAGCAGGGCCGGGAGTTCCTTGTTCAGGGCCAGTTTCTCCATCACCGCCGCCCCGGTCAGGGCGTAACCCAGCAGCTGGCCGCTGGCGTCACGGCACAGCACCTTGATGTCGGCCCCCTGCCCTTCAGCGGTCCAGACACCTTCGGTGCCCCGTGGCGGTGGCGACACCACCAGCGGGCAGACCGGGGTCTTCACGGTGATCGGCATCGGCCCGTAGCTGACTGCGGTGGGCTTGCCGGCCAGGGTTTGCGCCAGGGCCCGGGCGCAGCTCATCAACGGCATCACGTACAGCAGGTTGAGGCCGTCGACCTCGGCGCAATCGCCCAGGGCATAGATATTGGCGTGGGAGGTTTTCAGCTCGCGGTCCACCACCACGCCGCGATTGACCACCAACCCGGCAGCCGCGGCCAGATCAATGCGCGGGCGCAGGCCAATGGCCGAGACCACCAGATCGCAGGCGATCACCTGGCCATCGGACAGATGGGCTTCCAGGCCGTCGGCGCAGCGTTGCAGGCGGTTGAGCACCGGTCCCAGGTGGAAGCGCGCGCCCAGGCTTTCCAGTCCGGCCTGGACCGCTGCCGCAGCGGCCGGATGCAGCAGGGTCGGCATCACCTGTTCGCACGGGGCCACCAGGTCCACGCTGTAGCCGCCAAGGATCAGGTCGTTGGCAAACTCGCAGCCGATCAGCCCGGCCCCCAGCAACAGCACCCGCCGCTTGCCCGCCGCCGCGGCGCGAAAGCGTGCGTAGTCTTCCAGGTCGTTGATGGGAAAAATCAGTTCGGATGCGTCGCCCTGCACCGGCACCCGCACGGTTTCCGCGCCCCAGGCCAGGATCAGATCCCGGTAGGCCACCGCCTCCTCACCAATCCACAAACGCTTGTGGCCCGGGTCGATGCCGCTGATGCGGGTGTGGGTGCGAACCTCGGCCTTGAGCTGCTCGGCCATGGCGCCGGGCTCGGCCATGCTCAGGCCGTCGGCGTCCTTGTTCTTGCCAAAACCGGTAGACAGCATCGGCTTGGAGTAGGAACGGCCGTCATCGGCAGTGATCAGCAACAACGGCGTTTCTCCGTCGAGCTTGCGAAATTCCCGGGCCAGGTTGTAACCCGCCAGACCTGTTCCCACGATCACCACCGGTGCGCTCATTCCCTGCTCCTTGTTATTGGTCGTTCAATCCACAGAATTCGATCAGGCGATCTCGATCATTTCGAAATCCATCTTGCCCACGCCGCAGTCCGGGCAGAGCCAGTCTTCAGGCACATCTTCCCAACGGGTACCCGGCAAAATACCGTCGTCCGGCCAGCCTTCCGCTTCGTTATAAATCAGGCCGCAGACCACACATTGCCACTTTTTCATTGATGCATTTCCTCGGGAGTTCAGGCTCGGTCGATGGATCGACTCTAAAGGCCACGCTGATCAGCGTCCGGCACTGGGGTTTTTTACTGATCACTACCGGCAGATGCAAGCACGTTCGTGCTGCCAGGCGTCCTGGATCAATCAAAACCGGCGGTTGCCATGCTAAGCTCGCCGCCTCATTTGCTGCCAATACTGACCCACTGTGCCGCACTCAATGCCCCCCGCACCGGCCCCGACCTGGCTGGTGCAAAGCCGTCTGTCCCCCTTCCCCGGCTCAGCCGTTGCCAACTGGCTGTTCGATGAAGGGTCGCTGACCCGGCGCCTGACCCGACTCTCCCGCGACGGCTTCAGCGTCACGCCGCTGGTGGAGGAATGGCAAACCCTGCGCAACGACGAGTGCGCGGCCCTGGGCCTGCCCGAACAGAGTGAAGGCTGGGTTCGCGAGGTGTACCTGCGGGGCCACGGCGAAGCCTGGGTGTTCGCCCGCAGCGTGGCCGCCCGCAGCGCCTTGCAGCAAGGCGGCTTGAACATCGACGAACTGGGCAGCCGCTCCCTCGGGGAACTGCTGTTCTGCGATGAAGCCTTTACCCGCCAGCCCATTGAAGTCTGCCGCTATCCGCAAGCCTGGCTGCCCTCCGCAGTGGCCACCGAGGGGCTCTGGGGCCGGCGTTCGCGTTTCGATCGCGGCCCCTTGAGCCTGCTGGTCGCCGAGGTCTTCCTGCCCAGCCTGTGGCGCGCCATCGAAGCCCAACCGGAGGCCTGCTGATGTACCTGAGCCTGCTCAAATCCCTCAATCGCCTGCATCCACGGGCCTGGGACTTCCTGCAACTGACCCGCATGGACAAGCCCATCGGCATCTACCTGCTGCTGTGGCCGACCCTGGTGGCCCTGTGGATCGCCGCCGAGGGCCAGCCATCCCTGAGCCATGTGCTGATTTTTACCTTCGGCGTGATCCTGACCCGGGCCGGCGGCTGCGCCATCAACGACTTTGCCGACCGCAAGGTCGACGGCCAGGTCAAGCGCACCGACCAACGGCCCCTGGCCACCGGCAAGGTCAGCGCCAAGGAAGCCCTGGCACTGTTCGCGCTCCTCATGGGCGCAGCCTTCCTGCTGGTGTTGTGCACCAACGCCACCACGGTCTGGCTGTCGTTCGGCGCCCTGGCCCTGGCGGCCTGCTACCCCTTCATGAAGCGCTACACCTATTACCCACAGGTGGTCCTGGGTGCAGCCTATTCCTGGGGCATTCTGATGACCTTCACCGCGCAGAACAGCGAACTGCCAGCCAGTGCGTGGCTGCTGTACATCGCCAATCTGCTGTGGACCGTGGGCTACGACACCTACTACGCCATGACCGACCGCGACGACGACCTGAAGATCGGGGTCAAGTCCACGGCGATCCTGTTCGGCGATGCCGACCGGGTGATCATTCTCACCTTGCAGGGCTTGTCATTGGGCTGCCTGCTGCTGGCCGGCGCGCGCTTCCATCTGGGGGTCTGGTTCCACCTGGGGCTGCTGGTGGCGGCGGCGTGTTTTGCCTGGGAGTTCTGGTACACCCAGGATCGCGACCGGATGAAATGCTTCAAGGCCTTCCTGCACAACCACTGGGCGGGCATGGCAATCTTTATCGGCGTGGTCCTGGATTACGCGTTGCGTTAGACCGTCAAGCAAGGCCCAGCGGGCCTTTTCGCAGCTTCGCCCTAGCTCAGCAGCGGCTACAGAGATCGGTGTAGCCGCTGCCGCAGGCTGCGAACGGCCCGAAGGGCCGCGGGAGGTCAGTCGGACTTGGCGACCTTCCAGGCGCCGTCCATCTTGCCTTCACCGGTCATGTCGCCGGGCTTCTTGTCCATCACAAAGCTGTACAACGGCTTGCCGTCGTAGGCCCACTGCGCCTTGCCGTCATCACGCTTGACCACCGTCCACTTGCCCATGTCCTTGTCGCTGCCCTCGGCCATCAGCGGCGGCCAGTTGGCGGCACATTTGTCGTTGCACATGGATTTTCCGCCGGCATCCTTGGCAAAGGTGTAGAGGGTCATGCCCTGGAGATTGACCAGCACGCCGTCCTTGCTCATCGCCGGGTCAGCGGCCATGGCGAATGTCGGCAGGGCCAGGACAGCGCCTACCAGCAGGACTTTCAACGATTGCTTGAACAGAGTCATGGAAACCTTCTTTTGTGGTTGTCAGGAATCGGACCCAAAGCGTAGTCGACGAAGCTGCACCGCGCCTCGCGACCTGAAATACTGTCACACGACTGCAATAATTCCGTTATCTAATGCGGCGCAAGACAGTTAAATGACAAGAGGTTCCAGCATGGTTGGCAGAAGCATTCTGATCGTTGACGACGAAGCGCCGATTCGCGAAATGATCGCCGTTGCGTTGGAAATGGCCGGCTATGACTGCATGGAGGCAGAGAACTCTCAGCAGGCCCATGCCATTATCGTCGACCGCAAGCCGGACCTGATCCTGCTGGACTGGATGCTCCCCGGCACCTCCGGCATCGAGCTGGCCCGACGCCTCAAGCGCGACGAGCTGACCGGGGACATCCCGATCATCATGCTCACCGCCAAGGGTGAAGAGGACAACAAGATCCAGGGCCTGGAGGTCGGCGCCGACGACTACATCACCAAGCCGTTTTCGCCCCGTGAGCTGGTGGCCCGCCTCAAGGCCGTGCTGCGCCGCGCCGGCCCTACCGATGGCGAAGCGCCGATCGAAGTCGGCGGCCTGCTGCTGGACCCCATCAGCCACCGGGTGACCATCGACGGCAAGCCGGCAGAAATGGGCCCCACCGAATACCGCCTGCTGCAATTCTTCATGACCCACCAGGAGCGTGCCTACACCCGCGGCCAGCTGCTGGATCAGGTCTGGGGCGGCAATGTGTATGTCGAGGAACGCACCGTAGACGTGCACATCCGCCGCTTGCGCAAAGCCCTGGGTGACGCCTACGAGAATCTGGTACAAACCGTGCGCGGCACCGGCTATCGTTTTTCCACCAAGGCCTGACAACAGCGGCAAGCGACAAGCGGCGCGCCGATGAGTGACCGCTTCAACACTTGCAGCTCGGAGCTGCTTCACCCCCACGGACGTGTTTCAAGTGAATCAAAACTGGCATGGCACCCTGATTCGCCACCTGCTGCTGTTGATCACCGGCTGCCTGCTGGTGGGCCTGATCAGTGGTTACTACGGCTGGAGCCTGGCCGCCGGCTTAGGGCTCTACCTGGCCTGGACCCTCAAGCAGCTGCTGCGCCTGCACGAATGGCTGCGCCTGCATCAACCTGACGAAGCTCCGCCCGACGGCTATGGCCTGTGGGGCGAGGTGTTCGACAGCATCTATCACCTGCAACGCCGCGACCAACGGGTGCGCGGGCGCCTGCAGGCGGTGATCGACCGGGTCCAGGAGTCCACCGCGGCCCTGAAAGACGCGGTGATCATGCTCGACAGCGACGGCAACCTGGAATGGTGGAACCGCGCCGCCGAAACCCTGCTGGGCCTCAAGACGCCCCAGGACAGCGGTCAGCCGGTGACCAACCTGGTGCGCCATCCGCGCTTCAAGGAATACTTCGAGCAAGACAACTACGCCGAACCGCTGGAGATCCCCTCCCCGGCCAACGACCGGGTCCGCATCCAGCTGTACATCACCCGCTACGGCAACAATGAGCACCTGATGCTGGTGCGCGACGTGACCCGCATCCACCAGCTGGAACAGATGCGCAAGGACTTCATCGCCAACGTGTCCCACGAGCTGCGTACCCCGTTGACGGTGATCTGCGGCTACCTGGAGACCCTGCTGGACAACGTCGAGGAAGTGAATCCGCGCTGGAACCGTGCCCTGCAACAGATGCAGCAGCAAGGCGGGCGCATGCAGACCCTGCTCAACGACCTGCTATTGCTGGCCAAGCTGGAAGCCACCGACTACCCCTCGGACAACCAGCCGGTGCCCATCGATGGGCTGCTGCAATCGATCAAGAGCGATGCCCAGGCCCTGTCCGGGGAGCGCAACCAGCGCATCACCCTGGAAGCCGACGCCTCGGTACAGCTCAAGGGCAGCGAGGCGGAACTGCGCAGCGCCTTCTCCAATCTGGTGTTCAACGCGGTGAAATACACCCCGGCCGAAGGCAATATCCGCATCCGCTGGTGGGGCGACGACCAGGGCGCGCACCTGAGCGTGCAAGACTCCGGGATCGGCATCGACAGCAAGCACCTGCCGCGCCTCACCGAACGCTTCTACCGCGTGGATTCGAGCCGCAACTCCAATACCGGAGGCACGGGCCTGGGCCTGGCCATCGTCAAGCACGTGCTGCTGCGTCATCGCGCACGCCTGGAAATCAGCAGCGTACTGGGCCACGGCAGTACCTTTACCTGCCATTTCGCCCCGGCCCAGGTTAAAAAAGCCGCAGCTGGCAGCCTTACCGAACAGCGCTGACCGTGGTTTGCCCCTAGGCAATCGCCCCGTCAGCCGCTACATTGCGTCACTTGTGCCTGCCATTCAGGCACCGCCTTTCCTTCTTCTTCGAATACACGGAACCCGCAAAACTCCATCATGGACCCTTCCCCTGGTTTCACCCTCGCGTCTCTGTTCGCCGACTTCGGCATGATTCTTTTTGCTCTGATCCTGGTCCTGCTCAACGGCTTTTTCGTTGCCGCAGAGTTCGCCATGGTCAAGCTGCGCTCGACTCGAGTCGAAGCCATCGCCCACAAGAACGGCTGGCGCGGGCAGATCCTGCGTACCGTGCACAGCCAGCTGGACGCCTACCTGTCGGCCTGCCAGTTGGGCATCACCCTGGCCTCCCTGGGCCTGGGCTGGGTCGGTGAGCCGGCGTTCGCCCACCTGCTGGAGCCGCTGTTGGGCGCCGTAGGCGTGAACTCCCCGGAAGTGATCCGTGGCGTGTCGTTCTTCACTGCGTTCTTCATCATTTCCTACCTGCACATCGTGGTCGGCGAGCTGGCGCCCAAATCCTGGGCGATCCGCAAACCCGAGCTGCTGTCGCTGTGGACGGCGGTACCGCTGTACCTGTTCTACTGGCTGATGTACCCGGCCATCTACCTGCTCAATGCCAGCGCCAACACCATCCTGCGCATTGCCGGCCAGGGCGAGCCCGGCCCGCACCACGAGCATCACTACAGCCGTGAAGAACTCAAGCTGATCCTGCACTCCAGCCGCGGTCAGGACCCCAGCGACCAGGGCATGCGCGTACTGGCCTCGGCCGTGGAAATGGGCGAACTGGAAGTGGTGGACTGGGCCAACTCCCGAGAGGACCTGGTCAGCGTCGAATTCAACGCGCCACTCAAGGAAATCCTTGCCCTGTTCCGTCGCCACAAGTTCAGCCGCTATCCGGTCTACGACAGCGAGCGCAACGAGTTCGTCGGCCTGCTGCACATCAAGGACCTGCTGCTGGAACTGGCGGCCCTGGACCATATTCCCGAGTCGTTCAACCTGGCCGAGCTGACTCGCCCGCTGGAGCGTGTGTCGCGGCACATGCCGCTGTCGCAGTTGCTGGAGCAGTTCCGCAAGGGCGGCTCGCACTTCGCCCTGGTGGAAGAAGCCGACGGCAAGGTGATTGGCTACCTGACCATGGAAGACGTGCTGGAAGTGCTGGTGGGCGACATCCAGGACGAACACCGCAAGACCGAGCGCGGCATCCTCGCCTACCAGCCAGGCAAGCTGCTGGTGCGCGGTGACACGCCGCTGTTCAAGGTCGAGCGCCTGCTGGGCATCGACCTGGACCATATCGAAGCCGAAACCCTCGCCGGCCTGGTGTACGAAACCCTGAAACGGGTGCCGGAAGAGGAAGAAGTGCTGGAAGTCGAAGGCCTGCGCATCATCATCAAGAAGATGAAGGGACCGAAGATCATCCTGGCCAAGGTGTTGATGCTGGATTGACGGGCCCTTCGGCCCGTTCGCCGGCAAGCCGGCTCCTACAGGCAAAGATCATTTTTTGCCCAGGGCAAAATTCGGCAGATCCCCCAGCGGCTGGTTGAACTGATAGGGAATCGACACCAGCCCCAGCCCGGTATTGCGCTGCACCACAAAATGCAGGTGCGGCCCGCTGCTGTTGCCGGTATTGCCCGACAACCCCAACGGGCTGCCCACCGCCACCCGCTGCCCTTCGCGCACACTCACCGAACCTTGCTTGAGGTGCAGGTACACGCCCATGGTGCCGTCGTCGTGCAGCACCCGGACAAAGTTGCCCGCCGGATTGTTGCCCCGGCCGTTCTGCGCATTCTCGGTCTTGACCACCACCCCGCCCCTGGCGGCGATGATCGGCGTGCCCACGGGCATGGCGATGTCCATGGCATAACGGCTCCTGGGACCGAAATGGCTGTATTGGCCATTGGCGCCCTGGGTCAGGCGAAACGGCCCGCCACGCCAGGGCAGCGGGTAGCGATAGGCCTGGGTGGTCGCTACCGGGTCCCCCAGGGAGTAACGGAACCTGGGGACATAGCTCAGGGGCTGGTCGGCGCGAGTCGCCGTGAGCAGCGCCAAGCGCTGCCTGCTGCGGGCCGGCAGTACCTGTCGGATCGGGCGTCCGGGCGCTCCGCTGACGTTGTGCAAACCGGCAAAGCCCAACTCGATCTCCACCGGCGCGTAGAGGTCGTTGCGCACATACACCGCGTCCCCACCCTTGTGCTTCTGGATATCCAGGCGCACCTGGCGCTCCAGGTGTTCTTCCATGCGATCGCGAAACACGAACGCCTGGGCGCCCGGCGAAGGCCGGTCGCTGTAGGACACCACGCCATCGGCGTCGATGGACTTGTAGACCGTCATCGCCGCCAGCGACGTGGCGACGAGGGACAGTCCACAGAAAAACAGCAGGCGCACAAACATTGGGCAGCTTCTTGGCAGGTTATGCAGCCACGCTAACAGCCGGATATGGAGCTTGTGTGAATCAGGCCGGCACCAGGGGGTCGAGGCCTGGCCCATCGAAGCGCAGATCCACCCCCAGATGGGCCGCCTCCGAGAGGTTGACCAGGGCATCGAGGGAGAACTTGTTGATCTTGCCGCTGAGCACGTCGTTGAGGCGTGGCTGGGTGATATTGAGGCGCTTGGCCGCCTCCTTCTGCGAGAGGCCCCAGGCTTGCACGGTCTTGCCCAGTTCGAGCATCAGCTTGGCCCGCAGGCGCATGTTGGCGGCTTCCTGGGGAGTGGCCTCAAGGGCATCCCAGACACTGGTGAACCGCTGAGTAACCGGTGAATCAGTCATGACGTGAACCTGCTTCCTGATATCTGGCGCGAGCCAGTTCGATATCCCGCGCTTCGGTCTTGCGGGTGGTCTTGCGCACCGCATGCAGCACATAGATGGTTGCCGGCCGCTTGACCACATAGAACACCCGAAACGCCCCTGAATCCTCATGGACCCTGATCTCGAAAACGCTCGGACCGATGGTTTTCACCGACCTGCAATCGTAGGGCTGTTCACCCTGCTGCAGCAGATCCAACTGGAAACCGGCGGCCCGACGGGCATCTTCAGGGAACGCCCTGAGATCTCGCAGCGCGCTCCCGACAAACACCACATCCTTGTGCCTGGGCATCGAACCTCTCCTGTTAATGAACAGGAACAAGGCTAATCAACACGGCCAGGACCGGCCGCGCCGGGTTGTTTCAAGGCATGGCCGCAAGCGCTGAAAGGCACGTAGCGCTATGCACAATCTATATCCAAACAGATATAAATCAAGAGCAGAAAAATCAATCGGACGTACGGCAGAAAGTATCGAGGGGTACGGCGAAGGCCTTGTGGCTTGAGGGTTACGGCCTATGTTGCGAGTGGTTCGCGCGATAGCGGGATGGTGCAGCAGGCCGCCTCAGCGCAAGGCAAAAATCCGCAACGGGAAAAGTGTTTTCCGCAGGTTTCCGCAGCGTCCATCCTCGTAGGAGCCGGCTTGCCGGCGAAGAGGCCCGCAAGCCTTGTGTTGCTCTTGTGGACGCTTTCGCTGGCAAGCCAGCTCCTACAAAGCGGACTGGGAGGATCAGGCGCCGGGAACGAAATGCTTCTGGGCGGTGCCGCGAGCGATCAGGCGCGAGATGTAGTCGAGCTTCTGGGCATCCTGGTCGACGAAACGGAAGGTCAGTTGCAGCCAATCGCTGTCCGGCTTGGGCTCCAACGCCACCACCGCATGCAGGTAGCCGTTGAGCCGCGCCACTTCAGCGTTGTCGCCCTGCTCCAGGTCCAGCACCGCGCTCTCCAGCACTTGAGGCAGGCTGTCGGTACGCTTCACCACCAGCAACGCTTCCTTGATGCTCAGGGCCTTGATCACGCACGGCTGATTGCCGCTGGACAACCGCAGCTGGCCCTGGCCACGACCGCCACTGGCCGCTGCCGCGGGCGTCGACGCCTTGACCGGAGGGCTGTTGAGCAAACCACGCGCCGGCGCTGCGGCTGCAGAGGCCGGCGCAGGGGCCGCCGGTTTGGCAAACGGATTGACCGGGGCCGAAGCCGCCCCCACCACCGCCGGCTTGCCGCCGGTCAGGGCGCTCAGGGAGTCATTGCCGAAGGCCGAGTTCATCTTGGTCGGCGCGCTGTTCATCAAGGTGTCGAGCTTGCCGACCTTGTTCAGCGCCTGCTTGACCTTGGTCAGCAACTGTTCGTTGGTGAAAGGCTTGCTCACATAGCCGGAAACCCCGGCCTGGATCGCCTGCACCACGTTTTCCTTGTCGCCACGGCTGGTGACCATGACGAACGGCATGGTTTTCAGCGCCTCTTGCTCACGGCACCAGGTCAGCAGCTCAAGGCCGGACATTTCCGGCATTTCCCAATCGCACAGGACCAGGTCGAAGGCTTCGCGGGCGAGCATCGCCTGAGCCTTCTTGCCGTTGATCGCGTCTTCGATCTTGATGCCAGGGAAGTAGTTGCGCAGGCACTTCTTCACCAGGTCACGAATGAACGAAGCGTCATCCACCACCAACACACTTACCTTACTCATCGACCACCCCTTTAAAAATCCCGGCAAGCATAACGCTGGCTGATGGCACTTTGCCAAAACTCTTCAGTCACGCCGGGACTTTTCGTTCGCGGGTGCTGCTTTTCAAATTCGAGGAGCACAAACAAAAACGCCCGGCCAAAGGGCCGGGCGCTCTTCTCGGGCACTCTTACTTATCGTCAGCTTGATCCGGAACATTAGCGGATTCGCCACTTGTGCCTTCAACTTCTTCCTTCATGCGCTTGAGCCCCAAATGGCGCACGTCGGTGCCACGCACCAGATAAATCACCAGCTCGGAAATGTTGCGCGCGTGATCGCCGATCCGCTCCAGCGAACGCAGCACCCAGATAATGCTCAGAACCCGCGAGATAGAGCGCGGGTCTTCCATCATGTAGGTGGCCAGCTCGCGCAGCGCGGTCTTGTATTCACGGTCGATGATCTTGTCGTACTGAGCCACGGAAAGTGCCAGGTCGGCATCGAAGCGGGCAAAAGCGTCCAGGGCATCGCGCACCATGTTGCGCACCTGGTCGCCGATGTGCCGCACCTCCACGTAGCCACGAGGAGCTTCGCCCTCTTCGCACAACTGGATGGCCCGACGGGCGATCTTGGTGGCTTCGTCGCCGATGCGCTCCAGGTCGATCACCGACTTGGAGATGCTGATGATCAGGCGCAGGTCGGAAGCCGCCGGCTGGCGACGGGCGAGGATGCGCAGGCATTCCTCGTCGATATTGCGCTCCATCTGATTGATCTGATCGTCAATCTCGCGCACCTGCTGGGCCAACCCGGAGTCGGCTTCGATCAGCGCGGTGACCGCGTCATTGACTTGCTTCTCCACCAGCCCGCCCATGGCCAGCAGGTGGCTGCGCACCTCTTCCAGCTCGGCATTGAACTGCGCGGAGATGTGGTGGGTGAGGCCTTCCTTCGAAATCATGGTTCTGCTCCACAAAAGCTGTAAGCCGCAAGCTACAAGCTGCCAGTTGATAGGTTTCGTCGCGTTGAACTGCTGTTACTTGCCGCTTGAAGCGTGCGGCTTGCAGCTGCTTTCTAGCCGTAACGCCCGGTGATGTAGTCTTCGGTCTGCTTCTTCGCCGGATTGGTGAACAGCGTATCGGTATCGCCGAATTCCACCAGTTTGCCCATGTACATGAACGCGGTGTAGTCGGAAACCCGCGCCGCCTGCTGCATGTTGTGGGTGACGATGACGATGGTGAACTTGGATTTGAGCTCGTAGATCAGTTCTTCGACCTTCAGGGTCGAGATCGGGTCCAGGGCCGAGCAGGGTTCGTCCAGCAGCAACACTTCCGGTTCCACGGCGATGGTCCGAGCAATCACCAGACGCTGTTGCTGGCCGCCGGACAGGCCCAGGGCCGATTCGTGCAGGCGGTCCTTGACCTCATCCCACAGCGCCGCGCCCTTGAGCGCCCACTCTACGGCTTCGTCGAGCACACGCTTTTTGTTGATGCCCTGGATACGCAGGCCGTAGACCACGTTTTCGTAGATGGTCTTGGGGAACGGGTTGGGCTTCTGGAACACCATGCCGACCCGACGACGCAGCTCGGCCACGTCTTCGCCCTTGCGGTAGATGTTGTTGCCGTAAAGGTTGATCGCGCCTTCTACACGGCAGCCGTCCACCAGGTCGTTCATGCGGTTGAAGGTCCGCAGCAGGGTCGACTTGCCGCAACCGGACGGGCCGATGAAGGCGGTCACGCGCTGCTTGGGGATGTTCATGCTGACGTCGAACAGTGCCTGTTTCTCGCCGTAGAACAGGCTCAGGCCGGGCACTTCGATGGCCACGGTCTCTTGTTCCAGGCTCAGGCTCTGCTTGTCGCGGCCCAGGGCGGACATGTTGATGCCGTGAGTATGTGCTTCGTGTTGCATGGGATGCTCCCTGTGCTACCAATTCGTTTGTCGTGAACCGCAGGCGTCTGGCCTGCGGTGACATCATTGTGTTCTGTAGAAGCCAGCCGATTAGCTGTCCAGCGCCTTGTACTTCTCGCGCAGGTGGTTGCGAATCCACACGGCCGACAGGTTGAGCACGGCGATCACCAGCACCAGCAGCAGCGCGGTGGCGTACACCAGCGGCCGCGCCGCCTCGACGTTGGGGCTCTGGAAGCCGACGTCATAGATGTGGAAGCCCAGGTGCATGATCTTCTGGTCCAGGTGCAGGTACGGGTAGTTGCCGTCCACTGGCAGCGACGGCGCCAGTTTCACCACACCCACCAGCATCAGCGGCGCCACTTCACCGGCGGCACGGGCCACCGCGAGGATCATGCCGGTCATCATCGCCGGGCTGGCCATCGGCAGGACGATCTTCCACAAGGTCTCGGCCTTGGTCGCGCCCAGGGCCAGGGAACCTTCACGCACGGTGCGGGGAATCCGCGCCAAGCCTTCCTCGGTGGCCACGATCACCACCGGCACTGCCAGCAGCGCCAGGGTCAGGGAAGCCCAGAGCAGGCCCGGGGTGCCGAAGGTCGGCGCCGGCAGAGCTTCGGGGAAGAACAGCCGGTCCACGGAACCGCCCAGCACGTAGACGAAGAAGCCCAGGCCGAATACGCCGTAGACGATGGCCGGAACCCCTGCCAGGTTGTTCACCGCGATGCGGATCACCCGGGTCAGGGTGTTCTGCTTGGCATATTCACGCAGGTAGACCGCCGCCAGTACGCCGAACGGGGTGACGATCATGGCCATGATCAGGGTCATCATCACGGTGCCGAAAATCGCCGGGAAGATCCCGCCTTCGGTGTTGGCTTCACGGGGGTCGTCGCTGAGGAATTCCCAGATCTTGCTGAAGTAGAAACCGATCTTGGTGAAGGTGCCCATGGCATTCGGCTGGTAGGCGTGCACCACCTTGCCCAGGCTGATCTCCAGCTCTTTGCCGTTGGCATCGCGGGCGGTCAGGCTGTCGCGATTGAACTGGGCGTGCAGGTCATTGAGCCGGGCTTCGATGTCCTGGTAACGGGCATTGAGTTCGGCCCGCTCGGCGTCCATGTCGGCTTGAGCGGCGGGGCTCATCTGGCCCTCCAGCTCCAGCTTGCGACCGTGCAGGCGGAGGCGCTCCAGACCGGCGTTGATCGCGCCAATGTCGGACTTCTCCAGGCTCTTGAGCTGGGCCGCCAGTTGGTTCACGCGGTTGATCCGTGCTTGCAGCTCAGGCCAGGCGGCCTCGCCTTCGGCGACCACCTTGCCGCTTTCCTTGACGTTGACCAGGTAGCCGTAGAAGTTGCCCCACTCACGGCGCTCGATGGCCATCAGCTCCTTGGGGTAGCTCTGGTTGGTCAGCCACTCACCGACGATCCAGGTGAAGTCGTTGCCGTTCAGGTCACGGTTGCCGACCTTGATCAGCTCCCGGGTCATGAATTCCGGGCCCTGGTCGGGCACCGGCAACCCGGCACTCTTCAGGCGCGCCCGGGGCACTTCTTCCTTCTGCACCACTTCACCGATGACCAGGTGGTTGGCCTGGCCCGGCACGTCATAGCTGGCGTGCACCAGGTCGGCCGGCCAGAAGTGGCCGAGGCCGCGCACGGCGATCACCGCCAGCAGGCCGATGGTCATGATGACCGCGATGGACACCGCGCCACCGCTGATCCAGACGCCCGGGGCGCCGCTCTTGAACCAGTCTTTTAGGGAGTTCTGTTTCACAGACTTCTACCTTTCTTAAAGCGACGAGTATTTCTTGCGCAGACGCTGACGAATCAGTTCTGCGAGGGTGTTCATGACGAAGGTGAACAACAGCAGCACCAGCGCCGAGAGGAACAGCACGCGGTAGTGGCTGCCGCCGACTTCCGATTCGGGCATTTCCACCGCGACGTTGGCGGCCAGGGTGCGCAGGCCTTCGAACAGGTTCATTTCCATGATCGGGGTGTTGCCCGTGGCCATCAGCACGATCATGGTCTCGCCCACGGCGCGGCCCATGCCGATCATCAGTGCCGAGAAGATCCCCGGGCTGGCGGTGAGGATCACCACCCGCGTCATGGTCTGCCACGGCGTGGCGCCCAGGGCCAGAGAGCCCAGGGTCAGGCCGCGAGGCACGCTGAACACGGCGTCTTCGGCGATGGAGTAGATGTTCGGAATCACCGCAAAACCCATGGCCAGGCCGACCACCAGGGCGTTGCGCTGGTCGTAGGTGATCCCCAGGTCGTGGGAGATCCACATGCGCATGTCGCCGCCGAAGAACCAGTTTTCCATGAAGGGGCTCATGTACAGCGACAACCAGCCCACGAACAGGATCACCGGAATCAGCAGCGCACTTTCCCAACCATCCGGCACTTTCAGGCGGATCGACTCCGGTAGGCGGCTGAAGATGAAACCGGCCACCAGAATGCCGATTGGCAGCAACATCAAGAGGCTGAAGATGCCCGGTAGATGACCTTCGACATAGGGCGCCAGGAACAGGCCGGCGAAGAAGCCGAGGATCACCGTCGGCATCGCTTCCATCAGCTCGATCACCGGCTTGACCTTGCGGCGCATGCCCGGGGCCATGAAGTAGGCGGTATAGATCGCCGCTGCCACGGCCAATGGCGCCGCCAGCAGCATGGCGTAGAACGCCGCCTTCAGGGTGCCGAAGGTCAGGGGCGAGAGGCTCAGCTTGGGTTCGAAGTCGGTGTTGGCCGCGGTGGATTGCCAGACGTATTTAGGCTCGTCGTAGTTCTCGTACCAGACCTTGCTCCACAGCGCGCTCCAGGACACTTCCGGGTGCGGGTTGTCCAGCAGCAGCGGCTGCAGCTTGCCACCGGCCTCGACGATCACCCGGTTGGCCCGTGGCGACAGGCCGAACAGGCCCTGGCCATCCACCACCTGATCCACCAGCAGGGTGCGGTGGGCGGTGCTGTGGAACACCCCGAGCTTGCCGGCGGCGTCCAGGGCAACGAAGCCCTTGCGACGCTCTTCGGCAGTGATTTCAACGATAGGCGCGGTGCCCATCTGGAAGGTGCGGATCTGCTTCAGGCGCAGTTCGCCATCCGGGTCGCGGGCCATGAACCACTGGGCCAGGCCACCCTTGGAGGTGCCGATGATCAGCGAGATGCCGCCCACCAGCTGGGTGCTGGCGGTAACTTCGGTGTCAGCGTCTTCCAGCAGTTTGTAGCGACCGTTGAGGCTCTTGTCCCGCAGGCTGAACACGTCGGCCTGGGCCCGGCCATTGATCACATACAGCCATTGCTGGCGCGGATCGATGTACATGGCCTTCACCGCCTCGGTCATCTGCGGCAGCTCGATGCGGCTCTGCTCGCTGGTGACCTCGCCAGTCATCATGTTTTCTTCGCGGGTCAGCTTCAGCACATGCAGTTGCGCACCGGTGGAACCGGCGATGATCAGCGACGAATCAGTGGCGTTGAGGTTGACGTGCTCCAGGGCACCGCCCTGCTCGTTCAGGGTGATCGGGCTGTCGCCGTAGGGGTACTCGATGGCCGGTGAGATGGTCTTCTTGCCGTCCGGGTAGCTGACCTTGTAGGTGTGGCGGAACACCAGGGCCTGACCGTTGGACAGACCGACCACCACCAGCGGATTGCCGGGCTGGTCCTTGCCGATGGACACCACGTTGGCGCCGGCCGGGATCGGCAGGTCGACCTTGCGCAGCTCGGCACCGCTGTCGATGTCGAAGAACAGCGCCTGGCCCTTGTCGGAGACGCGCATGCCGACCTGGTTCTGCTCTTCCAGGGAGAACATCAGCGGCTTGCCGGCGTCCTGCATCCAGGCCGGGGTCAGCGGGTCCTTGACGGTCAGGTCGGCGCCCTGGAACAGCGGCACCACGACATAGGCGAGGAAGAAAAAGATCAGGGTGATCGCACCCAGTACCGCCAGTCCGCCAACAAGGACGTACCAGCGGGTCAGGCGGTCTTTGAGCGCGCGAATGCGACGCTTGCGTTGCAGTTCAGGCGTATTGAAGTCAATGCGCTTGGGGGGAGAAGTCGTAGTCATGGGGGAATTGGCCAGATCATTCATGCGCACACCCTAGCGATCCTGTATGACAGAAAGATGACAATGCAGTGACGCAACAAATCCGCCACGTGGCAAAGCCGGCAGCGGGTTGAAAAATGAGGTTGCAGGAGCCGGCTGGCCGACGAACCGGCCTTGAGCCTGGGTCGCCCTTGCGGGCGCTACCGCCCGGCCCGCTCCTACGAAAACGAGAAGGTCCGGGGAGCCCGGACCTTCTGCGGCGGCTTATGCGCCTTCTTTCAGGCCCAGGTCAGCCAGGGCCTTGGCGGCCACCTTGGCTGGCAGCGGGATGTAGCCGTCCTTGACCACTACTTCCTGACCCTGCTTGGACAGGACCAGTTTCACGAACTCGGCTTCCAGCGGGGCCAGAGGCTTGTTCGGGGCTTTGTTGATGTAGACGTAGAGGAAGCGCGACAGCGGGTACTTGCCGTTCAGGGCGTTTTCTTCGGTGTCTTCGATGAAGTCGCTGCTGCCTTTCTTGGCCAGGGCCACGGTCTTCACGCTGGCGGTCTTGTAGCCGATGCCCGAGTAGCCGATGCCGTTCAGCGAGGAGCTGATGGACTGCACCACCGAAGCCGAACCTGGCTGCTCGTTGACGTTAGGCTTGAAGTCGCCTTTGCACAGGGCTTCTTCCTTGAAGTAGCCGTAGGTGCCGGATACCGAGTTACGGCCGAACAGTTGCACCGGCTTGTTGGCCAGATCGCCTTTCACACCCAGGTCGCCCCAGGTTTTTACGTCAGCCTTGGCGCCGCACAGACGGGTGGACGAGAAAATCGCGTCGACCTGTTCCATGGTCAGGTGCTGGATCGGGTTGTCCTTGTGCACGAACACCGCCAGGGCGTCCACGGCCACCGGGATAGCGGTTGGCTTGTAGCCGTACTTCTGCTCGAAGGCCGCCAGCTCGGTGTCCTTCATCTTGCGGCTCATCGGGCCCAGGTTGGAGGTGCCTTCGGTCAGCGCAGGTGGCGCGGTGGCGGAACCGGCGGCCTGAATCTGAATGTTGACGTTCGGGTATTCTTTTTTGTAGTTCTCGGCCCACAGGGTCATCAGGTTCGCCAAAGTATCGGAACCGACGCTGGACAGGTTGCCCGACACACCAGTGGTCTTGGTGTAGCTCGGGATAGCAGGGTCAACAGCGGCAACCGCGTGGGCAGTCGCAACGCCAGCGGCGACAAAGGTCATTGCCGCCATCAAACGCTTCAGTTTCATGCCTTACTCCTAGCAGATAGGGTGTGTTAAGTCGGGGCCAAGTATCTGTAGGCCGTGTGAACACTCTATGTCCGGAATATGACAATTAGATGAAAGGCCAGCACTCCTGAACGCAAACGGGCCTTTCTTTATACGGCGATAAAAACCTCTGTAGCCGCTGCCGAAGGCTGCGACCGACCCGCAGGGTCGCGACACTCTTCAGCGCCCAGCAGGGCCTGCGGCCCTGTCGCAGCCTGCGGCAGCGGCTACAAGATGGCGCAGATCAGCGGCCCTTGGCCCACAGGTACAGCCCCACCAGCAGGCCGATGCCGCAAATGATTGCCACATAGTAAGCCGGCCCCATCGGGCTTTCCTTGAGCAGCCAGGTCACCACCATCGGCGTCAGGCCACCGAAGATCGCGTAGGCCAGGTTGTAGGAAAACGACAGGCCGCTGAAACGCACCACCGCCGGGAACGCCTTGACCATCACATAAGGCACCGCGCCGATGGTGCCGACAAACAGACCGGTCAGGGCATACATCGGGAACAGCCACTGCGGGTTATCCAGCAAGCCGTGATAGAAGGTCCAGGAAGTGGCCAGCAGCAAGGCGCTGCCGAACACGAACACCTTGCCAGCGCCGAAACGATCTGCCAGAACCCCGGAGATCACGCAGCCCAGGCTCAGGAACACAATGGCCACGCTGTTGGCTTCCAGGGCGGTGATGGCCGGGAATTTATAGACGGTCTGCAGCACCGTCGGGGTCATCAGGATCACCACGATGATCCCGGCGGACAGCAGCCAGGTCAGCAGCATGGAAATGACAATGGCGCCACGGTGATCGCGCAGCACGGTGCGCAGGGGCAGCTCTTCGGCCAGGGCCTTGCGCAATTGCAGCTCGGCGAACACCGGGGTTTCGTGCAGCAGGCGGCGCAGGTACACCGAGAACAGGCCGAACACCCCGCCCAGCAGGAACGGAATCCGCCAGGCGTAGTCGGCCACTTCCACCGGGGTGTAGATGCTATTGATGGCGGTGGCCACCAGCGAGCCCAGGAGAATGCCGGCGGTCAGGCCCGCCGTCAGGGTGCCGCAGGCGTAGCCGATATGCCGCTGAGGCACATGTTCGGAAACAAAGACCCAGGCGCCGGGCACTTCTCCACCGATGGCCGCGCCCTGGATCACCCGCATCAGCAACAGCAGGATCGGCGCCCATAGGCCAATCTGCGCGTAGGTCGGCAAGAGGCCCATGATCAGGGTCGGCACCGCCATCATGAAGATGCTCAGGGTGAACATCTTCTTGCGCCCCAGCAGGTCGCCGAAGTGCGCCATGACGATCCCGCCCAGAGGACGGGCCAGGTAGCCGGCGGCGAAGATGCCGAAGGTCTGCATAAGGCGCAGCCACTCGGGCATGTCCGCCGGGAAGAACAGCTTGCCGACCACGGTGGCGAAGAACACGAAGATGATGAAGTCGTAGAACTCCAGCGCGCCGCCCAAGGCAGACAGCGACAGGGTCTTGTAATCACTACGGGTCAAGGGACGGGCGGGCTGCGCTGGCTGCGCGGCGCTCGAGGGCACAGTGGTCATGGCAAGGGCTTCTCTTATTAGTCGGTTCCGGCAACCGCAACAGCGCTGGTTGGGGCCTGGCAGGTTCGGCACGATAGCAAATTGTTCGAATGCGTACACAGCGGCGCACAAATGACTCACAAATTTGCGAACTGAGTGGGTCGTCGCGGAGTCTATCGACCGATATACTCGCAAACCTCGAAGCGCAAAGCCGCTTCTGGCAAGGGTTGCTGTACGAAAACCCGTTGTCCTCATGCGCTGTGAGAACGTAGCGAGCGAAAGCAAGGCAAGGCAAGGCAGAAACAGGCACGGATGCGGAGTCTACGTGTTGTAAATGAGCAATCCGTGCCTGTTTCTAACGCAGTATTGCTGAGCGCAGTAGTTCTCACAGTGCATGAGCAGCCGATTTCGCAGAGTTTCCCTATAGCACGCCTTAGAAAGAACGTGACGAACGCAGTGTGTTCGGGCTGAATCGTTTTTCCTGAAGACGGCTATTCACCTGAAGTCACCATGAAGCGTCACGGGTCAGAGGCCCCTCGGCATGATAGAACTCGAACAAGAAGATCCAATCCCGCAAGGCGACCTGGCCCTGCAAATCACCGCTTTGCCCCGGGAAACCAACGGCTTTGGCGATATTTTCGGCGGCTGGCTGGTGGCGCAGATGGACCTGGCGGGCACCGCCATGGCCAGCCGCGTCGCCGGTGGCCGAGTCGCTACCGTGGCCATCGATCGCATGGCGTTCCTGGTGCCGGTGGCGGTGGGCGCGCAACTGTCCTTCTATACCCAGACCCTGGAGATCGGCCGCAGCTCGATCCAGATGATGGTGGAAGTGTGGAGCGACGACCCGCTGTCCAGCGAATGGCGCAAGGTCACCGAGGCGGTGTTCGTGTTCGTCGCCATCGACGGCAGCGGCCGCACCCGTTCGGTTCCGCCCCGAGCGCGCTAGGTTCCTACAACGCCCAAGCCACCCTAACGAGAACCGCAGCATGCCCACGCCCCACGTTGAAACAGTGAAACTGGATGAACTGAACTGCTGGCGCATCCGCCACGGTGATGCCGAACTGCTGGTGGCCCAGCAAGGCGCGCACATCCTCAGTTATCAAGTGGCCGGGCAACAGCCGCTGATCTGGCTCAACGACGAGGCGCAGTTCAAGACCGGCAAGAGCATTCGCGCCGGGGTTCCGGTGTGCTGGCCCTGGTTCGGCAACTTTGCACGCAACCCGCACAGCGTGCAGGCCATGCGCCAAAGCGCTGAACCGGCGCCGGCCCACGGCCTGGTGCGGGCCAGCGACTGGGAACTGCAAGGCATCGAAAGCGACGGCGACAGCTTGCTGGTACGGCTGCGCCTGCCCTGCCCCGCTGGCGGCTTTCCTGGCTGGCCCCATCAGGTGGAACCGAGCCTGAGCATCCGCCTCGACGAGCAACTGCACATCAGCCTCACCAGCCATAACCTGGGCACAGAAAGCGTGAGCATCAGCCAGGCGCTGCACAGCTATTTCGCGGTCAGCGATGTGCGCAAGGTGCAGGTCGAAGGCCTGGACGGGCTGAACTACATCGAAACCCTGGAAGACTGGACCACCAAGGTCCAGAGCGGCGCCCTGCACTTTAGCGGCGAGACCGACCGCATCTACCTGAACGTCCCGGCGCAGCTGGATATCGTTGATCCGGACTGGCAACGACGGATTCGCCTGAACAGCGCAGGCTCGCGCACCGCCGTGATCTGGAACCCCTGGATCGACCGCGCCGCGCAATTTGGCGACATGGCCAACGACGGCTGGCAGCGCATGCTGTGCATCGAGACCGCCAACGTGATGGACGACATCGTCACCCTGGCACCTGGCGCCCGCCACACCCTGAGCGTGAGCATCAGCGCCGCCCCGCTCTGACCCCACCTAGCTGCGTAGGAGCTGGCTTGCCAGCGAAGAGGCCCTCAGGACCGTCAGCGTTCTTGAGGCCGCTTTCGCCGGCAAGCCGGCTCCTACAAATGCCTTCAGCGGTCCAGTTCAACAGAGCCGTTTGGAAGGCACATTCAGCGCTGCGGCTTCAGAGATCCGATTCCTGCACCACCCGCACCTTCGCCGCATCCAGGGCGTAGGCCGCGTCGGCCAGGTCATTGCTGACCGTCTCGATCTTCAAGGTGCCGGTCACCCACAGCGGCGTGTAGATGTCCTCCAGCTTCACGCCCTTGGGAAAGCGCACCAGCACCAGCTGGTTGGGCGGCGGTGGCGGCACGTGGATGCAGGCGCCCGGGTACGGCACCAGGAAAAACAGCGTGCTGCGCCCCTTGGCATCAGCCTCCAGCGGCACCGGATAGCCGCCGAGGCGGATCTGCTTGTCGTTCATCGCCGGCACGGTCTTGGTGGAATACATCACCGCCGGCAAGCCCTTGCTCTGCTTCAGGCCGCCCTTTTCGGTGAAGGTGCCATTGGCTTCGGGGGAGTTGTGGTCGATTTCCGGCATCTGCTCCAGGGCTTTCTGGTCCGACTTGGGCATCAGCTCCAGCCAGTCGGTTTCCGGCAGTTCGCCAGCCTGGGCCAGGCCGCAGCCCAGCAGAACAAAGGTCAATAGAAGACGGCGCATGAGAGGGTGGCTCGGTCAAAAAGGAAGGACGGAAAAACCCGGGCATTCTAGTGCCCAAAGCGTCGGCTGCGTTGAAGTTTCAGATGAAGAAAAGGGCTCCCCTCGGCACGAGCGGCAGAGGGGGCTTGCAGGGGGGAATCAGCTTTTCTTGACGAAGCCGTAGATCACCAGCAGGACGACCGCGCCCACCAGCGCACCGATGAAACCGGCGCCCTGGCCAGCCTGATAAATACCCAGCGCCTGACCGCCATAAGTGGCCGCCAGCGAGCCGCCGATACCCAGCAGGATGGTCATGATCCAGCCCATGCTGTCGTCTCCCGGCTTGAGGAAACGCGCCAGCAGACCAACGATCAAGCCGATGAAAATGGTTCCAATAATGCCCATGGCTGTTCCTCTGTAAGGGGGGGATCAAGCCAAAGCCTAGCCAGCACTTTGGCATCCTGCTATCAGAGAACGGCGGGAAACGAAGGTTCCCGCCAGCCGGAGGATTTGTTACTCGGCGATCAGCGCTTGCACCTTGAGGATCTGCGCTTGCAGGGTCGCCTGATCGGCGCAACGCAGGTTGGCGTGGCCGACCTTGCGTCCGGCCTTGAAGGCCTTGCCGTAGTGATGCAGGTGGCAGTCGTCGATGGCGATGACTTTGTCCACCGGCGGCACTTCGCCGATGAAGTTGATCATGGCGCTCTCACCGACTTTGGCTGTGGAACCCAGAGGGAGACCGGCTACCGCCCGCAGGTGGTTTTCGAACTGGCTGCACTCGGTGCCTTCGGTGGTCCAGTGCCCGGAGTTGTGCACCCGCGGGGCGATCTCGTTGGCCTTGAGGCCGCCGTCGACTTCGAAGAACTCGAACGCCATCACGCCGACGTAATCCAGCTGCTTGAGCACGCGGCTGGAGTAGTCCTCGGCCAGGGCCTGCAGCGGGTGATCGCTGCTGGCCACCGACAGGCGCAGGATGCCGCTGTCGTGGGTGTTGTGCACCAGCGGGTAGAAACGGGTTTCACCGTCACGGGCACGCACGGCGATCAGCGAGACTTCACCGGTGAACGGCACGAAGCCTTCGAGCAGGCAAGGCACGCTGCCCAGTTCGGCGAAGGTGCCTGCGACGTCGGCGGCGCTGCGCAGGACCTTCTGGCCCTTGCCGTCGTAACCCAGGGTGCGGGTCTTGAGCACGGCCGGCAGGCCGATGCGCGCCACGGCGGCGTCGAGATCCGCCTGGGACTGGATGTCGGCAAACTCCGGGGTAGGAATTCCCAGGTCCTTGAACATGCTCTTCTCGAACCAGCGATCACGAGCGATGCGCAGGGCTTCGGCGCTCGGGTAGACCGGCACGAACTGCGAGAGGAAGGCCACGGTTTCCGCCGGCACGCTCTCGAATTCGAAGGTCACCAGGTCCACTTCATCGGCCAGCTGGCGCAGGTGGTCCTGGTCGCCGTAGTCGGCCCGCAGGTGTTCGCCCAGGGCAGCGGCGCACGCATCCGGCGCCGGGTCGAGGAAAGCGAAGTTCATTCCCAGCGGAGTCCCCGCCAGGGCCAACATGCGGCCCAACTGGCCGCCACCGATTACACCGATCTTCATCGTCAACAACCTCAGGCGACGCGCGGGTCTGGATTGTCCAGGACGCTGTCTGTCTGTTCAGCACGGAATTTTTTCAGCACCGCATGGAACTGCGGGTGCTTGGCGCCCAGGATGCTCGCCGAGAGCAGGGCCGCGTTGATAGCGCCCGCCTTGCCGATGGCCAGGGTGGCCACGGGGATGCCGGCGGGCATCTGCACGATGGACAGCAGCGAATCCACGCCCGAGAGCATCGACGACTGCACCGGCACGCCCAGCACCGGCAGGTGGGTCTTGGCCGCGCACATGCCCGGCAAGTGCGCCGCGCCGCCGGCACCGGCGATGATCACCTCGATGCCACGCGCCTCAGCCTCTTCGGCGTACTGGAACAGCAGGTCCGGGGTGCGGTGTGCGGACACCACCTTCACCTCGTAAGGGATGCCGAGCTTTTCCAGCATATCGGCGGTGTGGCTAAGGGTGGACCAATCGGACTTGGAGCCCATGATCACGCCAACCAGTGCACTCATCGTCGTGCCTCTTCTCTCTGGGCGCCCGCGGGCGCGTCAAAAACAACAAGCCACGCGAAAATGCGTGGCTTGACTGTACGAATTATGGCCGGACGAACCGGCCGAAGGCCGCGCAGTATACCGAAAAAGCCGCGCTAAACGCACTTTCGCCGACCATCTGTCGAACAAAGTATTTCCGGCGCAAAACCCCGGTTTTATTGACTCTGAAGTCAGTCTCCCCGAACTGAAAACCTCTCGCAGCCAGACCAGTTCCCTGTAGCCGCTGCCGCAGGCTGCGAACGACGGCGCAGCCGGCGCCAGAGCTATATCCCCAATCCTTCAGACACTTCGCAGCGCCAGGTTTGGCGGCCCCTGCGGGGCCGAGCATCCGAACGCGGCCCGAACCTGCGGCAGCGGCTACAGGGTCTGGCATTGCCGACGCTGAAAATCCCTCGCGATCTGCAACACCGGCAACAGGCTCATGCGTTGCCCGTCGCTTGTGCGGCGGCGCCTTCCAGCTTGCGCCAGAGCAAGCGCACGTTGGCCTTGCGCACCAGGGCGCAGCGGTACAGGCGGATCTCCAGCGGCACATGCCATTGCGCACCACCACAGACCACCAACTCGCCCCGGGCCAGTTCGGCGCGCACGCTCAACTGCGGCACCCAGGCAATGCCCAGCCCTTCCAACGCCATGCTCTTGAGGCTGTCGGCCATGGCGGTCTCATAAACCGTGGTGAAACGCAGGTTGCGCTGGCGCAGCAGCAGGTTCACCGAACGCCCGAGAAAGGCCCCGGCGCTGTACGCCAGCAACGGCACACTGGCCTCGCCTTCCAGATCGAACAGCGGCTTGCCCTGGGCATCGGCAGCGCACACCGGGAGCATCTCGGTGTGCCCCAGGTGCAGCGAGGGGAAGATTTCCGAGTCCATCTGCAAGGCCGCGTCCGGGTCATAGAAGGCCAGCATCAGGTCGCAGCCGCCTTCGCGCAGGGCGTGCACCGCATCACCGACGTTGGTGGCCACCAGCCGCGTGGCGATGTTCAGCCCTTCATTGCGCAGTTGCGCGATCCAGCGCGGGAAGAAACCCAGCGCCAGGGAGTGGGCCGCGGCCACCTGCATCACTTCGCCCTGGCCGCCTTCCAGATGGTGCAGGTGACGCACCACCTCGCCGAGCTGTTCGACCACGGTGCGCGCGGTGACCAGGAACAACTGCCCCGCCGCCGTCAGTTCCACCGGCGTGCGCGAGCGGTTGACCAGGGTCAGGCCCAGGGCTGCTTCCAGGCTGCGGATGCGCCGACTGAAGGCCGGCTGGGTCACGAAACGTCGCTCGGCAGCCTGGGAAAAGCTGCGGGTGGCGGCCAAGGCACTGAAGTCCTCGAGCCATTTGCTTTCCAGATTCATCACGTCCTCCCGGACACGCACCATTTTAGGTCACACGCTCGCCGGCAAAGCGGCGTCACACCGGCATTATGCCGAATATGCATAGCCCAGTGTTTAACAGCATTGGCCCAAAAATTCCCTTCGGCCTAGGATTCGCAGCGTTCCCGGCACAGACCGGGTCCCTACCGAGATGATCTCCGTCATGTCCTCCGCTGCATCTTTCCGCACAGAAAAAGACCTGCTTGGCGTACTCGAAGTACCGGCTCAAGCGTATTACGGCATCCAGACCCTGCGAGCGGTGAACAACTTCCGTCTCTCCGGCGTTCCGATTTCGCACTACCCAAAACTGGTCGTGGCCCTGGCAATGGTCAAGCAGGCAGCTGCTGACGCCAACCGCGAACTGGGTCATCTGAGCGAAGCCAAGCATGCGGCCATCAGCGAGGCCTGTGCCCGTCTGATCCGTGGCGACTTCCACGAAGAGTTCGTGGTGGACATGATTCAAGGCGGCGCTGGCACTTCCACCAACATGAATGCCAACGAAGTCATCGCCAACATCGCGCTGGAGGCCATGGGCCACAGCAAGGGCGAATACCAGTACCTGCACCCGAACAACGACGTGAACATGGCGCAGTCCACCAACGACGCCTACCCGACCGCGATCCGCCTGGGTCTGCTGCTGGGCCACGACGCCCTGCTGGCCAGCCTCGACAGCCTGATCCAGTCGTTCGCCGCCAAGGGTGAAGAATTCAGCCACGTCCTGAAAATGGGCCGTACCCAGCTGCAAGACGCCGTGCCGATGACCCTCGGCCAGGAATTCAAGGCCTTCGCCACCACCCTGGGTGAAGACCTGGCTCGCCTGAAGACCCTGGCGCCGGAAGTGCTGACCGAAGTCAACCTGGGCGGCACCGCCATCGGCACCGGCATCAACGCCGACCCGCGCTACCAGGCCCTGGCCGTACAACGCCTGGCCACCATCAGCGGCCAGCCGCTGGTACCGGCTGCCGACCTGATCGAAGCCACCTCCGACATGGGCGCCTTCGTGCTGTTCTCCGGCATGCTCAAGCGCACCGCGGTCAAGCTGTCGAAGATCTGCAACGACCTGCGCCTGCTGTCCAGCGGCCCACGCACCGGCATCAACGAAATCAACCTGCCAGCGCGTCAGCCGGGCAGCTCGATCATGCCTGGCAAGGTCAACCCGGTCATCCCGGAAGCGGTCAACCAAGTGGCGTTCCAGATCATCGGCAACGACCTGGCCCTGACCATCGCGGCCGAAGGCGGCCAACTGCAACTGAACGTGATGGAGCCGTTGATCGCCTTCAAGATCTTCGACTCGATCCGCCTGCTGCAACGCGCCATGGACATGCTGCGCGAGCACTGCATCACCGGCATCACCGCCAACGAAACCCGTTGCCGCGAACTGGTGGAGCACTCCATCGGCCTGGTCACCGCGCTGAACCCGTACATCGGCTATGAAAACGCCACCCGTATCGCCCGCATCGCCCTGGAAAGTGGCCGTGGCGTACTGGAACTGGTGCGCGAAGAAGGCCTGCTGGACGACGCCATGCTCGACGACATCCTGCGTCCGGAAAACATGATTGCCCCGCGTCTGGTTCCGCTGAAAGCCTAACCGCCGCGACCCCGAAACATGCAACACCGCTCACCAGGTTGAGGGACTAGACACCTCTCACCTTTTGAGGGCTTGGAGATACGTCTCCAGGCCCTTTTTTTTGGTTTTCACGAAGTCCCGGAAACCCAGAAACAAGACCGCCTATTGTTCAGCGCCGACCCTTGGTGGAGCGCCGTGATAGTGCGGAAGCTGTGCACAGTTTCGCTTCATGACAGACGCAGCGCTGCCCCCCTCTCGCCCTTCACTTTTCGAAATTTCGAACAAGATGGAGAGTGGCGAACGCGTGAATCTAATTTCCATAGAACGTATTGGTAAGACCCCTTCCCGGTCCTAGTGCGGGTGACACGCTCAAACACCCCATCGGAAGGCTCACACCCACAATCGTTAATCGGTATGCAGCAGGCAGTAACGAATAAGTGCCTGCTCGACGCTTTGCTTATCCCGCAGCACCAGCCCAATCACGATCGCCTGATCCGCATCTACGATTTCGTAGAACACCCGGTATCCATCGGTGTTGAGCTCACGGTAATGCAAAATGCCCAGGTCGCTTGCTTGAGGGCTGACTGGGTAGCCTAACGGGGCGGACAAGAGCTTGTCCTGAAGAGCGTCAATCACAGCATCCAGCCGCTCAAAGGCGGACTTAAGGTCGCTATAGTCGGCCAGATGCACGATCTGGTCTTCAATGCTTTGCTGTGCGGTTTCGGTGTAGCGGATGGTCAGTGTTGACATCTATCCCACCCTTTTTATTTGTGGGCAAACCTCTTGCTCAGGCGGGCCTTGAGCTCATCAGTCGAACAATGCTTGCCTTGGGCGTACTCGCGCGAACTGACTGCGAGCAATTTCACCAACGCCACTGCCTCGTCGCGGCGCTTACGCTCAACGTAAGACTCGACAACGTAAACAGGCACACCGTTTTGCGTGACGACCATTGGTTCCTCTAAAGGAAGGTCGGATGCGTATCGTTTTAAAAAGCTGACCGTTTCAACTCGCATGAGTGAAACCTCCTACATTTGGCGACGTGCTCGCCGCCCTGCTACGAACTGATCCTGTGCGAATTCGCCGCTCAGGATGCCTAACGCTCACTATGCAGGATCGCAATCATCCTGCCGGCTTGAACCCTACACTATATTCAGCCCAAATATAGACCGATTATCGAATCCTGATTTCACTGAATATCAAATCATTTTTCTGCTCCTATGATTGACCGGTGTGCCGTTTTTTTACCTGGAAAAAAGCCGCGATTTGTCAGGCGATGCCGCCCGGCATCGAAGCGGATTCGCTTTGTTTTGTAGGGCAAATCCGAGAGAATCTCCCACGCCTTTGAGCGCCTTGTACCCCTTCGAACGATCAGGCAGTCTCCCGGTGCCGCTGCCAAATCAGCGGCCCGGATGTGGAAGTCTGGGATAAAGGACGTGCAGTCGTCTCATTCGAACACCCTTGCCGATGCGGCTTGGGTGTACCCGATCTATGGCGGCTGTGCGTAGGGCACCTTCGGGTGCGCCGGTTCCTTTAGCCCGGTCTTCCACACCTGCGCACGGCTGCCACCCTCTCATGTGGAAGTGAGATCCGGCGGTTTCTTAAATTGCTAAAGGAACCAGTCTCATGAAAAAGCTCGTCCCCGACCCACCCTTGTCCACCGATCATCCACGCCGCGACCCGGAGCTGGACCGCGCCAACGCCAACCTGCTGGCCGCCTTGCACGGCACCCACCATCGCCCCTTCGGCCTGCGCGACGCCCAGGGCCACCCGCTGTTCGCCGTACAGCCCCAGGTGAATGCCGAAGACGCGCTGATGCACGTTTCCTTGCTGCTCAAATGCGCCGAAGAGGTGTCCGATGAAATCACCGAACGGGCCAGCGGCATCGAGCGCGGGCTGATCTGGTCCATGGTGCATTCCGTGGAAATGGCCCGCGCCGTGGTGGACGCCCTGCTCGACGGCGCCCGCACCACTCCCTGACGCAACCTGTAGCCGCTGCCGAGCCTGCGAGGCTGCGAAAAGGTCCGCAGGACCTTCAGCGACCTTGAGAACCCCACGTCCCTTCGGGCCGTTCGCAGCCTGCGGCAGCGGCTACACCACCCAACCTGAACTACGACCGCGACCTCATTTGTAGCCGCTGCCGAGCTCGCGAGGCTGCGAAAAGGTCCGCAGGACCTTCAGCGACCTTGAGAACCCCGCGTCCCTTCGGGCCGTTCGCAGCCTGCGGCAGCGGCTACACCACCCAACCTGAACTGCGACCGCGACCGCGACCTCATTTGTAGCCGCTGCCGAGCCCGCGAGGCTGCGAAAAGGTCCGCAGGACCTTCAGCGACCTTGAGAACCCCGCGTCCCTTCGGGCCGTTCGCAGCCTGCGGCAGCGGCTACAGGTTTTGCCCGGCGCGGTGGATAATCAGCCTCCCGCCGCAGCCGGCAATGACTATCAAGGCACCCTGTCGATGGACCCGACGCACACCCAGGCCCTGCAACAGCTACGCAAGCTGATCCCCATCGGCCTGCGCCATGCCCAGGCCCTGCTCGCCCGTTGCGCCAATAATCCGCAGCAAGCCGCCGAGCTCTACAAAGCCGAGCTGTTGCAGGTGCTGGTAGACAAATCCGGCCTGCCCCCCGAGCAAGCCCGGGAACACTTGCTCAACGCCGGTTACGACCTGAACCGCGCCCTGCACGCTATAGAAGAAGCGCGCTTCACCCTGACCCAGCGCATCCTGCGCAAGCATCACCAGGACAAGGGCCAGGCCCTGGACCTGATCGCCCAGGCCATCGAAACCGCCGAGCAGCTGCCGCGCCAGTACTGGCTGGATTTGCAACGACTGGAGGCGCTGGCCCCGGCACCGCGCTGCTTCATGGTCCTGCACGAATGGCTGGCCTTCGAGGGCTGGGAAGGCTTCGACAGCGCCCTGCACTTTCATCTGCCCCAGGCCATCGCTCAGTTCAGGCTCCTGCATCTGGACACCCTGGCGCACACCCTGGAGCAGGCCGATCAGCGCCAGCAGCAGCTACGAGCCGCCCACGCCGGGAGCGAAGGCCCCGTCGAGCTGGCCATGCGCATCAACCAGGACCCGTTCTTCAACCGCTGCCAGGACCACTTCAACCAGCAGCGGCCGCAGCTGGACGAGCGCCTGTACCAGTGGGTGGAGCAACATCTGGAGCAGTTTCCAGCCTGAACAGCCGCTCGGCGTTGGCGCACACGCCGCTGCTCAACACACCCCAGAAGCCGGTAGACTGCCGCCCTCACCGAACACGGACCTCGGATTCAGCCCCCATGGAATTGCACTACCGCATCACTCCCGCCCACACCGAAGCCTGGATTGCCGAACCGCTGAAGCAGGAATTGCTCAAGGATGATCAGCAGCATGTCCGGGCCATGAGCACATTTGCCCGGTGGCAAGGCCGCTTGATCGGTCCCGTGATGTTCACCCTGTGCCTGGTCGGCGGCTGCCTGTCGATCTACTTCCCCGAGCGGACCTTCACCCCAGAGAAGGTCATCGCCATGGTGGCGTTCGCCTTGATCTTCATCCCCCTGTGGTGGCGCTTTTCCGGGCGCTGGATCAAGCACCTGCAAGCCCGGATTGCCGCCACCCCGATCAAACCCCAAGCGCCGTTGCGCGGGTTGAGTCAGCGCCTGATCGAAACCCGCTTGCGGGCCGTCGAAGGCACCTATTGCCTGAACTTCGACGACCAGGGCTTCACCCTGCTCAACACCCGCGGAGGTCAGAGCAGCCTGGCCTGGAAGCAGATCGCAAGCGTGCAGGAAATTCCCGACTTCTACCTCGTGGCGGACGCCGATATGGAGCGTCAAGGCGTGGCCTGCTTCATCGCCAAACACACTGACCTGATGCCCACCGAGGCCTACCAGCAGGTGCTGCAAGCCTTCCTGAGCCAATGCCCGGCGGCACTGCCAGCGCACTAACTGCCTCTCTCAACGGCAGCCTCGACGCCCACACACACGGAATTTGCATGCACACATCAGCGTCCTCCCCCCGCCCGGCCCGCGCCCTGGCCATCCTCGGCACCGGCCACGCCCTGCCGCAGCGGGTGGTCACCAGTGCTGAACTGGACCGTCAACTGGGCCTGGAAACCGGCAGCGTGGCGCGCATCAGCGGGGTGCAGCAGCGCCACGTCGCCGATCCTGCGGACACCGCCGCCAGCCTCGGTGCCAGTGCCGCGCGCCAGGCCCTGCACGCGGCGGGCCTGGAGCTTGGCCAACTGGACCTGATCGTCTGCGCCAGCGGCACCATGGACCAGGGCATGCCCTGCAACGCCGCACTGCTGCAACGGGAGCTGGGCCTGGGCCAGTCGGGTATTCCGGCCATGGACATCAACGCCAGCTGCCTGGGCTTTATTGCCGCCCTGGACACCCTGTCCTGGCCGATCCAGGCCGGGCATTACCGGCGCGTGCTGCTGGTGTGCGCCGACATCGCCTCCTGCGGCCTGGACTGGCAGCAGGTGGAAGTCTGCGGCATCTTCGGCGACGGCGCGGCAGCGGTGGTGCTGGAAGCGGGCGACGACGGCCCGAAGATCCTCGCCTCGCGCCTCAAGACCTACGCCGAAGGCGCCGCGCTGTGCCAGATCCCCGCCGGCGGTTCGCGCTTTCATCCGCGGCGCATCCAGGTGCCGTTCGAGCCCCTGACCAGCTTCGCCATGCAGGGCAAAGGCGTGTTCCGCCTCGCGGCCAAGCACCTGCCCGAACTGATGGACGATTTGCTGCAGCAAGCCGCACTGTCCCTTGCGCAGATCGACTGGATCATCCCCCATCAAGCCAGCCAACAGGCCATGCAGCATGCGGCCAAACGCCTGAGCCTGGGGCCGGACAAGGTCATCGATATCTTTGCCCAGCATGGCAATCAGGTGGCGGCGTCTCTGCCCACCGCCCTGGATATCGCGGTGCGTGACGGGCGCATTCAACGCGGGCAAACCCTGATGCTGATCGGCACAGGCGCGGGCCTGTCCCTCGGCGGCATGATCCTGGAGTACTGATGAAGATCCTGGTCACCGGCGGCACCGGTTTTATCGGACGGCATCTGGTCTGGAAGCTGGCCGCCGAAGGCTGCGAGGTGCAGTTCAGCGGGCGCAATCCCGAGGCGGCGGCCGAGGTGATTGCCCACAGCCCGGCGCCCGTGCACTGGCTGCCCCTGGAGCACGGCAGCCCGTTGGCCAAACGCCTGCTGGCCGATGCCAGCCGCGAGCATGACGCCATCGTGCATTGCGCCGCCTTGTCGTCACCCTGGGGTTCGCCCCAGGCGTTTGCCCGGGCCAACCTCGACTCCACCGCCGAGGTGATCCACGCCTGCGGCAAGAACCGCATCCCGCGGCTGGTGCATATCTCCACCCCGAGCTTGTACTTCAACTTCAGCGACCGCCTGGGCATCCGCGAAGACCAGCCGCTGCCACCACCGGTGAATGACTACGCCCGCAGCAAGGCCCAGGCCGAAACCCTGCTGGCAGACGCCAAGCTGCCCGAATGCGTGATCCTGCGGCCCCGGGCGGTGTTCGGCCCCTGGGACGCAACCCTGATGCCGCGCCTGCTGCGGGTGATGCAACGGGGGGCGATTCCGCTGATGCGCGGCGGCCAGGCGCAGCTGGACCTGACCTGCGTCGACAATCTGGTGCACGCGGTGTGGCTGGCCCTGACCCGGCCCCTGCCGCGCCCGCTGTGCGTGTACAACCTGAGCAATGGCACGCCGCTGGCCTTCAAGGACCTGCTGCAACAGATGGCCGAGCACTTCCGCCTGCCGCTGCGCACCCGTCGCCTGCCCTGGCCCCTGGTGCATGGCGTGGCGCGCCTGCTGGAGCTCAAGGCACGGCTGGGCAACGGCGCCGAACCCTTGATCACCCGCTACGGCGCAGGCGTCCTGGCCTTCAGTCAGACCCTGGACATCAGCGCCATCCAGCGCGAGCTGGGCTATCGCCCGGTGATCAGCCAGGACCAGGGCATCGCCCAGCACGCCCAATGGTGGCTGGCCCAACAGAGGCAACGAGCATGAGCCGCAGCGTGAGTTTGAAGATCCTCCGGGCCGGCTGGTGCCAGCATCTGGAATGCATGGCCGACCGTGGCGGGCGCCTGGCGCCGGTGCAGTTTCCGGCCTTGTGCGGGCTGATCCAGCACCCGGAGCACGGCTGGATTTTGTACGACACCGGCTACGCCGAGCACTTCTTCCAGGCCACCCGCGCCCTGCCCGAGCGCCTGTACCGCAGTGCGGTGCCGGTGCAGTTGCCGGTGGCCGAGCAGCTGGGGGCGCAGCTGCATGAGCTGGGCATCGGCCCGGGGGATATCCGCCATGTGATCATTTCCCACTTCCACGCCGACCATATCGCCGGGCTGCGGGATTTTGCCAACGCGCGCTTTATCGCCCTGGAAGCCGATTACCGGCATATCGACAGCCTGCGCGGCCAGCGTTGGCGCGCCACCCTCGGCGGCCATCTACCGGGCTTGCTGCCGGACGACTTCAGCGCCCGCCTGCGCCTGGCCGAAGCCAGCCCCAGCTGTGCGCTGCCAAGCTGGATGGCGCCCTTCGAGCAAGGCCTGGACCTGTTCGGCGACAGCAGCCTGATCGGCGTGCCGCTGCCCGGGCACAGCGAAGGCCAGTTGGGCCTGTTCATCCCCGACGCCCAGGGCCGACCGGTGTTCCTGGTGGCCGACGCCTGCTGGTCGGTGCCGGCCTGCCGCGCCGAGCGCCTGCCCGCTGCACCGGCACTGTGGTTTGCCAGCGCCGACCGTCAGCAGTACGTGCGCACTTACCACGGCCTGGGCCAGCTGATCCGCCGCGAACCGGCGGTGGCAGTGCTGCCGTCCCATTGCACCCAGGCCTGGGAGGCGTTCGCCAATGAACAGTGAACGCCTGCTGGGCACCCTGCACAGCATCGGCTCCTTCGTCTTCAGCCGCTACGCCCTGCGCTTTCGCCGCCGTGAGCGGCTGGAAGCCTGGCAGGCCCGGCGCCTTAAGCACTTCATGGCCAAAGTCCTGCCCCGTGGCCAGCGCTTCAACGGGCTGACCCACGACGGCCTGCACAGCTTGCCGATCATGGACAAGGCCACCCTGATGAGCGATTTCGCTGCCTTCAACACCCGCGCCCTGAGCCTGGAACAGGTGTTGCCGGTAGCTCTGCGGGCGGAGCGTTCCCGAGACTTCAGCCCGACCCTGGGGGACATCACCGTGGGCCTGTCCAGCGGCACCTCGGGGGCTCAGGGGGTGTTCCTGGTCAGCAGCGTGGAACGCCAACGCTGGGCCGGCATCCTGCTGGCGCGCACCTTGCCCCGGGCGCTGTTGCCCCGGCTGCTGTGCCCCTGGCTGGCGCCGCTGCGGATCGCCTTCTTCTTGCGGGCCAATAGCCGCCTGTACACCACCCTGGCCAGCCGCCGCATCGACTTCGCCTTTCATGACCTGACACTGGGCCTGACCGCCTCCCTGCAACGCCTCAACCAACAGAACCCGGACGTGCTGGTGGCCCCGGCCACGGTGCTGCGGGGGCTGGCCCAGGCGGCTCTGGCCGGGCAGCTGACGATCCGCCCACGGCACATCCTGTCGGTGGCCGAAGTGCTGGAAAGCACTGACGCCGAGCTGGTGCAGCAAGCCTTCGGGCGCAAGCCGCAGCAGATCTATCAGGCCAGCGAAGGCTTTCTCGGCTACACCTGCGAGGCCGGCACCCTGCACCTGAATGAAAGCCACCTGCATATCGAACCGCAATGGCTGGACCCTGAGCGCACGCGCTTCCAGCCGATCATCACCGACTTTTCCCGGCGTACGCAGCTGATCGTGCGTTATCGCCTCAACGACATTCTGCGGGTGGCCAGCGCGCCCTGCCCCTGTGGCCGTGCGGAGCGGGCCATCGCCGCCGTGGAAGGCCGCGCCGACGAGATCCTCTGGCTGCCCCGGCTCGACGGCCCGCAGCTGGCACCGCTCTACCCTGACGTATTGCGCCGGGCCCTGCTGATGCTCGGGGCGGCGCTTGAGGAATACGAAATTCACCAGCGCGGGCTGCTCTGGCAGATCAACCTGCACACCCGCGGCGACTACCACGGGCTGTGCCAGCGCTTGAGCGAGGCCCTGGCCGAACTCTGCGCGCAACAAGGGCTGCAGGCGCCTCAGCTGAGCTTCGGCCACTGGCAGGCACCGCCGCCACACGCGAAAAGACGCCGCCTGCTGATGCTGCAACTGCCCGAGGGACTGCCATGCGTGTATTGATTCTCGGCGCCCGGGCCCCGGCCTGTCTGGAATGGGCCCGGGCCTTTAGCCAAGCCGGCTGGACGGTGACCGTGGCCGATTCCCTGGCCCAGCCCCTGAGCCGTTTCAGCCGCGCCGCCGAGCACTTCGTGCGCCTGCCGGAGCCGCGCCACGACCCGGATGCCTGGATCGAAGCCCTGGCCGAGGTCATCCGCCAACAGGCCATCGACCTGCTGCTGCCGACCTGCGAAGAGGTGTTCTACCTGGCCCACGGCCTGGAGCGCCTGCGGCCTTTGTGCCGGGTGTTCACCAGTGATTTCGAGCTGCTGCACCGCCTGCATCACAAGGGCGATTTTGCTGCCATGACCCAGGGCTGGGACGTGGCCGCGCCGCCGACCCAAGTGCTGCATGACCCGGCCGCGTTGCAAGCGCTGGCGGCGGAGCACGACGCCCTGGTGTTCAAGCCGGCCTATTCGCGCTTCGCCTCCCAGACCCTGATCCGCCCGAGCCCGGCGCAACTGGCGAAAGTGCGGCCCAGTAGCGATGCGCCCTGGGTGGCCCAGCGCTTTGTCCCCGGCCAGGAGTACTGCAGCTTCAGCGTGCTGGTGGACGGCCAGTTACGCGCCCACAGCAGCTATCAGCCGCGCTACCGGGTCGGGCGCGGCTCGGGGATCTACTTCCACAGCTGTGCCCCAGCGCCGATCCGTGCGTTTCTGGAGCAGTTCGGCCGGGCCACCGGCTACACCGGGCAGGTGGGTTTTGACTTTATCGAGGACCAGCAGGGCCGCTTCCACGTGCTGGAGTGCAACCCCAGGGCCACCAGCGGCGTGCACCTGTTCGACGATCAGCGGGTGCCGTTGGTAGCGGCGCTGGGCAGCGAAGCCGACGCAACGCTGGAGGCGACCCTGGAACCCCGGATGATCGCCCTGGCCATGCTGCTTCTGGCGGCGCCGTCACGGCTCTTGAGCCGCGAGTTCTGGCACGACTACCAACAAGCCCGGGACGTGATCGTCCAGGACGGCGATCGCGGCCCGCTGACCGCCCAGCTGCTGAGCCTGAGCGAGATCATCGGCCGCGCCCTGACCCGCCGTTGCGGGCTGCTGGCCGCCTCCACCGCCGATATCGAGTGGAACGGCCAGCCCCTGGGAGCGCCGCGCCGATGAAACTGTTGCTGCCCGAGCAACTGGCCCTTGAGCCCCCGAGCGCCGGCGACAGCCACGCCCGGCGGTACGTGCGTACCTGCGCCGGCGGCGCGCTGATCGGCAATGTCAGCACCGCCCTGGCCCTGCTGGACACCGGCCGCCAGCAGTTCCCGGTGAGCATCAACCACGGCCACGACCCTGTGGATAACTGCTACGTGGTCTCGCCGCAAACCGCCTACAGCGGCTATGCCCGGGAAGAACTGCAGCGCCTGAAACGGCCCTGGCTGGCCTGGCCCTTGAAGCTGCTGACCCAGGGAGTGGACCGGCTACTGAGCGCGGCCAAGGTCGACCGTTTGGTGCAGGTCAATAACTGGCTGTTGTCGACCAACCTCTACCCCGCCGATTGGGACGGCGCGGATTTGCCGGCGATCACCGAACTGCTGCGCCGGCAGTTTCCCGACCACGGCTTTGGCTTTCGCTCGCTCAACGACTTCAACAACCGCGAACTGCGCAAGCGCCTGCAAGCCCTGGGCTACCTAGCGATTCCCAGCCGTCAGGTGTACTTGTTCGACGGCCGCGAGGGCGAACATTCAGCCTTCCTGCGCCACCACAACACTCGCCTGGATGCCACCCTGCTGCGCCGCAGCCCGTATACGGTGGTGCCCGGCAGCGAGTTGAACGAGGCTGACTTCCAGCGCATCGAACAGCTGTACAACCTGCTGTACCTGGACAAATACAGCCGCCTCAACCCCCACTACAGCGCCCACTGGCTGCAACGCGGGCAGGCCGAAGGCTGGCTGGAGGTGCGCGCCCTGCGCAACGCCGAAGGGCGCATCGACGGCGCCCTGGGCTGGTTCGCCAACAGCGCCCTGATCAGCACGCCCATCGTCGGCTACGACACCGCCCTGCCCCAGCGCGCCGGTCTGTACCGGCAACTGACCAGGCTGTGCCTGCAAGAGGCGGTGAACCGTCGTCAGGTGCTCAACTTCAGCTCCGGCGCCGCCGCCTTCAAACGCCTGCGCGGCGGTGAGCCAGAGATCGAATACAGCCTGATCCACGTCGCCCACCTGCCCTGGCCAAGGCGCCTGGTGTGGCAACTGATGGGCCTGCTGCTGCAACGGATCGGCGTACCGCTGATGAGGAAGCTCAAACTGTGAACAGTCACTCGGGCTGGTGGCCCGTCGCCCTGAGCCGGCACCTGCACAAGCAACCTCTGGCCTGCACCCTGCACGGCGTGCCGCTGGTGCTGTTTCGCGACGCCGACGGCGCCGCCGCGGTGCTGCCGGACCGTTGCCCTCACCGCTTTGCGCCCCTGAGCGCCGGCCGGGTGCGCGACGGGCAGATCCAGTGCCCCTACCACGGCTGGCGCTTCGATCCCCAGGGCCGTTGCACTCAGCTGCCCGGCCAGGAGCAGCAGCGGTGCAGCCAGCCCTTGCTGCAGCCGCTGCACAGCTGCGAAGCCCAGGGGCTGGTGTGGGCCAGCCTTGCCAGCGAGCGGCCGGAAGAGCCGCCAGTGGCCGCCGCCGAGCAAGCCCAGGCCCTGGATGTGTTCTGGATCAACGACCGGGTGCAGTGCAGCTTGCAGGACGCCGCGGAGAACTTCCTCGACGGTTTCCACACCCACTTCGTGCATGCCGGCTGGATTCGCCACGACCGCCAGCGCCAGCGCATTAGCGCCTGGGTGCATCAGCTCGAAGACGGGGTCGAAGCCCAATACAGCGAAGAAGGCACCCAATCCGGACTGATTTCGCGGCTGTTCGAAGGCGAACGCGGCCTCAGCATGGGCCGCTTTCGCCTGCCGGGGCTGGCGGAAATCGAATACCGCGACCGCCAGGGCCGGCTCAACCTGCTGGTCAGCGCCTGGCTGAGCCCGGCCGCCGAGGGCCAACTGCGGCTGTTCGCCCGCATCGCCACAGCCCAGGGCCGCCTGCCGGGCTGGCTCAAACGCGGCGTGCTGCAACCCTTGTTCAAGGTGATCCTCAAGCAGGACCGGCAGATCCTGGAAAAAGTCAGCGCCAACCAGCAGCGCTTTGCCCAGGTGCCACTGCGCTGGCAGCGGCCCACGCCTCTGGACAGCTCGCTGGATCTGCTGGGGCCGTGGATTCGCCAGTTGCTGGAGCAGGGTGAACTGAAGGACTTCCAAGAACGCCGAGAGGAATTCTGGCTGTAGCCCCGCAAGCCGGCTGGCCGGCGAACAGGGCTTCAAGACGGACACTGCTCAAGCGGCCCCCTTCGCTGGCCAGCCAGCGCCTGCGATTACCAGGGGGCTCGCGGGGATGATACGGGCCCCTTGGAGCCCCTGTTCGCGGGGTTTGCCGGGCAGGACCAGAACCGATTCAGCCTCCCGCCAGCACTGCCGTTCCTCGGCTCGACACGCAACATGCAGACGGCGAGCCCGCGCACCGGTATAGTGCGCCCCCTCTTCACGTGGACAGCCGTCGGTAACGAGGCTCACCCCCACGGGAAACCCGAACTAATAACAACCCGCGAAATATAGAACCGGGACGAACGCTCGCCCCACCGCCTTGCCGTGCGTGCAATCAGCGGTGTAACTGAATGTTTCCGTCCGCTCTGCTTTTGCCTACACAAAAAACAGCGAGGAATAATCCATGCTCGAAGTCATCAACGACTTCCTCTCAGGGAAAGTACTGATCGTGCTCATTGTCGGGCTCGGCAGCTACTTCACGATCCGCTCGCGTTTCGTTCAATTGCGCCATTTCCTCCATATGTTCGCGGTGTTCCGCGACAGCCTGAAAAGCAGCGGCGGCCAGCTCAGCTCGTTCCAGGCGCTGATGCTCAGCCTCGCCGGCCGGGTGGGTGCAGGCAACATCGCCGGCGTCGGCATCGCCGTGACCCTGGGTGGCCCGGGCGCGGTGTTCTGGATGTGGGTGACCGCGCTGGTCGGCATGTCCAGCAGCTTCTTCGAATGCACCCTGGCCCAGGTCTACAAGCGCGCCGACGGCGACGGCCTGTACCGTGGTGGCCCGGCCTACTACATCCAGCACGGCCTGAAGCTCAAAGGCATGGCGGTGGTGTTCTCGATCCTGCTGCTGGTCACCTACGGCTTCGCCTTCATCGGCCTGCAGTCCTACACCGTGACGCACTCGCTGCAGGACGCCTTTGCCTTCGACCCACGCCACACCGGCATCGTCCTGGCGGTGCTGCTGGCCATCACCTTCATCGGCGGCATCAAGCGCATCGCCGCGGTGTCCGACCTGCTGGTCCCGATCAAGACCCTGGCCTACATCGCCGTGACCCTGTACGTGATCGGCACCCAGATCGAACACGTGCCGGCCATGCTGGAAACCATCATCAAGAGCGCCTTCGGCCTCGACCCGGCCTTCGCTGGCCTGCTCGGCAGCGCCATCGTCATGGGCGTGAAGCGTGGCGTGTTCGCCAACGAAGCGGGCCTGGGCAGTGCGCCGAACGTGGCCGCCGTGGCCGCCGTGAAGCACCCGGGCGCCCAGGGCGTGGTCCAGGCCTTCAGCGTGTTCCTCGACACCTTCGTGATCTGCACCTGCACCGCGCTGCTGATCCTGCTGTCGGGCTTCTACACCCCGGGCTTCGAAGGCGACGGCATCGTCCTGACCCAGAACTCGCTGGCCGCCGTGGTCGGTGACTGGGGCCGCGTGTTCGTCAGTGTCGCGCTGTCGTTGTTCGTCTTCACCTGCATCCTCTACAACTACTACCTGGGCGAGAACAGCCTGCAGTTCCTCACCCGCAACCGCACTGTGTTGATGCTGTTCCGCGGCCTGGTGCTGGCGCTGGTGGTCTGGGGTTCGATGCAGAACCTCTCGACCGTGTTCGCCTTCGCCGACATCACCATGACCTGCCTGGCCTTCGTCAACCTGGTGGCCCTGGCCATGCTGTTCAAGGTCGGCCTGCGGGTGATGCGCGACTACGACGAGCAGCGCCGCGCCGGTGTCGACCAGCCGGTGTTCGACTCGCGCAAATTCGCCGATCTGGACCTGGACCTGAAGGCCTGGCCCGCGGAACCTTCGGCCGCCACCCAGGCCGAGCCGCAAGGCGTGCCCGCAGCGCAACGCTGACGGGTGAACGACGGGCGCATCCTCTGCACCCGTCGGTTACAGTGCGATAAATGTGCGAGCGGGCTTGCCCGCTCCCACAGGAACTCACCGTTTCGGAGAATCCCATGAACCCTTCGACCTACCCTGCCGCCCAGCACGTCATGGTGCTCTACACCGGTGGCACCATCGGCATGCAGGCCAGCGCCGACGGCCTGGCCCCGGCGTCCGGTTTCGACGTGCGCATGCGCGCCTACCTCGACAGCCAGCCCGAACTGGTGGTGCCGGCCTGGCGCTTTCGCGAGATGGCGCCGCTGATCGACAGCGCCAACATGACCCCCGACTACTGGCAGCGCCTGCGTGCAGCGGTGGTCGAAGCCGTGGATCAGGGTTGCGACAGCGTGCTGATCCTCCACGGCACCGACACCCTGGCCTACAGCGCCGCCGCCATGAGCTTCCAGTTGCTGGGGCTGCCAGCGCGGGTGCTGTTCACCGGCTCGATGCTGCCGGCCGGTGTGCCTGACAGCGACGCCTGGGAAAACCTCAGTGGCGCCCTGTTGGCCCTGGGCCAGGGCCTGGCACCGGGGGTGCACCTGTACTTCCACGGCGAACTGCTGGCCCCGACCCGCTGCGCGAAAATCCGCAGTTTCGGCCGGCACCCGTTCGCCGCCCTGCAACGCAATGGCGGCGGCGCAAAGGCCGAAGCGATTCCGTCGGCGCTTGATTACCGCCAGGCCAAGCAACTGGCCAAGGTCGGCGTGCTGCCGCTGTTCCCCGGCATCGGCGCCGAGCTGCTGGACGGCGTGCTCGACAGCGGCATCCAGGCCCTGGTCCTGGAGTGCTTCGGCAGCGGCACCGGGCCCAGCGACAACCCGGCGTTCCTGGCCAGTCTCAAGCGCGCACAGGAGCAAGGCATCGTCGTGGTGGCGGTGACCCAGTGCCATGAAGGCGGTGTGGAGCTGGACATCTACGAAGCCGGCAGCCGCCTGCGCGGCGTGGGCGTGCTGTCTGGTGGCGGCATGACTCGCGAAGCGGCGTTCGGCAAGCTCAATGCGCTGCTCGGTGCCGGGCTGGCCAACAGCGAAGTGCGGCGCCTGGTGGAACTGGACCTGTGCGGCGAACTGGCCTGAACACTCTGTAGGAGCCGGCTTGCCGGCGAAGGCGGTCTTGAGGGCCTCTTCGCTGGCAAGCCAGCTCCTACAACCAGCTCCGGCACCCGCAGATGCGGGGCGGCATGCAACTTGCTCCGGTTAAGGGTCTTCCCCAGGCTGGAATCTGCGCATGCTGCACTCGCACCTCACCACCCTCAATGCGGTTTCACTGGTCCTCAATACCTTCAAGGAGCAGGGCCAGGACAGCGACGCGCTGCTGGCCGGCAGCGGCATCAACCCCGCCGACCTGAGCCGCGCCGACACTCGCATCACCACCAACCAGGAGATGCTGGTGTGCGCCAATGCCGTGGCCCTGCAACGGGATATCGGCCTGGAACTGGGCCGGCGCATGCACGTTTCCTCTTACGGCATGCTCGGCTATGCCCTGCTCACCAGTGCCACCTTAGGTGACGCTTTGCGCCTGGCCATGCGCTATCCGGCGCTGATGGGAACACTTTTCGAACTGAGCCTGGAAGCCGACGGCCCGCGCATCTGGTTCACCGCCGCCGGCTACCGCGAAAGCCCGGCCCTGGCGGCGTTCAATACCGAGTTCTGCCTGGTGTCGCTGAAGGTCATCTGCGACGACTTGCTGGGCCACCCGCTGCCGCTGCTGGGGGCGCGCTTCGACTATCCGGCACCGGACTATCAACGGCGCTACCGCGAAGCCTTCGACTGTCCGCTGCAGTTCAACGCCCGCAGCAACGCCTTCGCCTTCGACCAGCAATGGCTCGAACACCCCCTGCCCCTGGCGGATGCCATCACCCACCAGGCCATGGCCGAACGCTGCCGCAAGCAGAACACCGAGTTCACCGGGCGCCAGGCCTGGCTGGGGCGCATCCGCCAGCTGCTGGCGGCGCAACTGGACGCCGCGCCGGGGCTGGAGGGGCTGGCGGAACAGATGAACTGCTCGGCCCGGACCCTGCGCCGCCATCTACGGGACCTGGGTTGCAGCTATCAGGAACTGCTGGACGAGCTGCGCTTCGAGCGGGCCAAGCAGATGCTCTGCGAAGACCAGCTGCCCATCTACCGGATTGCCGAAGCCCTGGGCTTCAGTGAAACCGCGAGCTTTCGCCATGCCTTCATCCGCTGGAGCGGTGTGGCGCCGAGCCAGTTCCGGCCCTGAGACAAACCCCGACATAAAGCTGCGGATTGCATTACATTGCCGACCTTTGAAACCGGCAAGGGACTGCAAGCTTGAACCTAATCACAGGCGCCATCGCCCGGCGCATCGGTATTCGCGGGGGGTGCCTGGCGCTGGTGCTGCTAGCCGGCCTCCCCCTCGCCCAAGCCTTCGAGCTGTCCAAAATCCGCTGGTGGGAGATGCAGAGCAGCATCCTCCTGGACGATCCGGAAACCGCCACCCTGCAACTCGAACCCTTTCCCCTGCCCGGGCTGGCCCAAGCGCCGGCACGGGTGATCCTCAGCCAATACCACGGCCTGTTCTACCTCAACGGCTATGCGGATGGTCAGTACCGGCAGCGGGTCTACAAATCGCCGCCCCTGCCGCTGTTCAACGCCCAGGAACTACAGGCCTGCGTGCCCGAGCAGCGACCCGTTGGAGCCACGGACAACTGGCCGCCGAGCAAGCAGCTGGAAGCCGCCCTGAGCCTGACCAAACTGAGTTTCGACTGCCAGAGCCCAGGCTGGGAGTTGAGCAATCGCTATCTGCTGGTGGACAGCCGCGATCCCCAGCGGCCGCTGCTGGCCATCGGTCAGCGTCAGGGCGAGGCACAGATCGACTTCACCCCGCAGCAACCGATCAGCCCCGAACTGCAGCAGCAATGGCTGCAAGCCCTGCAGAAGTACCCGAAGCTGCTGGAACCCTTTGACGCCAGCCGCGGCCAGCTGCGCGTCAAGCCCTATGCGCCGCCGCCCAGCGCGGAGCAGGTCTGGACAGAATTTCGCCAGCTGCACACGCAATTGCGCGATGCCAAAGACAAGGCTCCGGGCATCGCCCGGGTGGAAGAGTTCTTCAACCGTCATGACTTTCGCGCGATCGCCCCCGAGCGCAGTACCTACCCGGGCCTGCTCAACGACATCGCCTATTGGGCCACCGAGGCCGGCCAGTTGCAGAGCGCCCGACCGTGGCTGGCGTACGTGCTGCGTCGCGACCCAGGGCGCATGCCGACCTACCTCAATCTGGCGGACCTGGATTGGCGCCTGTACCAACAGCAGCCCGCAGACACCCGGCACCGGGGCCGGGCCATGGAGAACTATCGGCTGTATTGCGGACTGCGCCTGCAACGCCAGCTTGGGGTCCCCGCCAGGGTCACCCAGCGCCTGGGCCTTGAGGCACCCAGCGAACCGGCCTGCCAAAGCGCCTGGCCGCTGGTGACGGCGGTGGACCAGGGTGACGCGGGCGAAGTCCGGCGCCTGCTGGAGAACGGCCTGAGCGGCGACGTGATCGCCGCCGATGGGCGCCCGGCGCTGTTGCACGCCCTGGATAAACCCGACCTGGACATCGCCCGGCTGTTGCTGGCCCATGGCGCCCGTCCACAGGGTCAGTACAACGGCCGCACCCAGGTGGTCCTGGCCATGCGCCGCGACCTCAAGGACAACCCCGACCTGAACCAGGCCAAGCGCCTGAACTTCCTGCTGCAAGCCGGTGCTGCCATCGATGAGCAGGATGCCCAGGGCGGCACCGCGCTGCAGGCCATGGCCAAGGAACGCGACGACATCGAGCGCTTCAACTGGTTGCTGCAACGCCCGCAAGACCTCGACAAGCGCAGCGGGCCAGACGGCGAAACCGCACTGTTTCTGGCGCTCAAGGGCGGCAACTACGCCGCTGCCAGAGAACTGATAGAGGCCGGTGCCAACCTCAACCTGAGCTACGGCCGCGGTTTCTGCGCACAGCAGCCGGTTCGCCAAAGCCTGCTGATGATCGTCGCCGAACAGGGCTCGCCCGAGGTCATCAATCCCTGGGTCAGCCAGCAACAGAGCCTGGACATGTTCACCCTGCTGCTGGAAAAAGGCGCCGACCCCAACGTCGGCCGCTACTGCAAGAACAACGGCTACACCTGGCTGCTGGAGATCATGGCCCGGCGCAAGCGCGACGACATGCTCAAGGTGCTGCAAGGCTTTGCGCCGCCACCGCCGGCGACGGCGTTTCGCCTTTGAGGCGTGGCGCCGAACCCGCTGAGCCCCTGAAACAAAGCCCGGCACAACGGCGCCGATTGCATTACATTGCCGAGCTTTCTACCGGCAAGGGACTGCAACGTTGAAGCTATTCTCAGGCGCCATCGCCCGGCGCATCGGCATTCGCGGGCTTGGCCTGGCGCTGGCGCTGCTGGCTGGCGCACCCGCCGCCCAGGCCTTCGACCTGGACCTGGGCGCGATCAAATGGTCGGGAATGGCTCGCTACTTCGTCATCGACTACCCGGAAACCGCCACCCTGCAACTCAAGCCGTTCCCCGTGCCGGGCCGGGAGCGAGTGCCGGCGCGGATCGTCCTGAGCCAGTACCGCGGGCTGTTCTACCTCAACGCCTATCAGGACCTGAAGTACCAGCAGCGGGTCTACAAATCGCCGCCCATGGCCCTGTTCAGCCCCGAAGAACTACGGGCCTGTGCGGCCCCGGAGTATCCGGTGCCAGTCGCCGACAACTGGCCCACGAGCAATACCCTGGACACCGGCATCACCCTGACCTCGCTCGACTTCAAGTGCCAGGAGCCCAGCGATTGGCAACTCAGCCGACGCTACCTGCTGATCGACCAACGTGATCCGCAGCGCCCGCTGCTGGCGATCAGTCACCGCCGGGACCTGACCCAGATGGAGTTCACCCCGCTGCAGCCCATCAGCGAGGAAACCGGGCGGCAGTGGTTGCAGGCCCTGGAGACATTCCCGCCGTGGTTCCGCCCTTTCACCCAAGGCAGCGGGCCGATCACCGTCAACGCCTTTGTGCCAGCGCCAGCCTCGAACCCGGACAGCATCTGGAAAGCGTTCCGCGCGCTGCACGAACAACTGCGCACCGCCAAGGACAAGCAACCGGGCATCAACCGGGTGGAGGACTTCTTCGTCACCCATGACTTTCGCAGCATCGCCACCGAGCGCCGTGAATACGCCGGCCTGCTCAACGACATCGCCTACTGGACCAGCGAAGCCGGGCACCTGAGGACCGCCCGCCCCTGGCTCAAGGAAGTGCTGCGCCGCGACCCCGGACGCATGCCGACCTACCTCAACCTGGCGGACCTGGACTGGGCGATCTACCAACAACGCACGCAGGACAACATCCACCAGGGCCGGGCCATCGAGGGTTACCGGGTGTATTGCGGCCTGCGCCTGAAGCGCCAGATGAGCATCCCGCCCCGGGTCCTGCAGCGCTTGGGCCTGAACGCCGCCAACCCCCGGGACTGCCAGGCCTTCTGGCCGCTGGTGGACGCGGTGGATGCCGGCGACCTGGCCGAAGTGCAGCGCCTGCTGGCCAGTGGCATCAGCGGCGAGGTCATGGCCGACGATGGTCGCAACGCCTTGCTGCACGCCCTGGACGCCCCGCGCCTGGACATCGCCCGGCTGCTGCTGGAGCACGGCGCCCACACCAGCGGCCTGTACAACTGGACCACCCTGGCGACCCTGGCCATGCGCCGCGACCTGGGCGACAGCCCCGACCTGAGCCAGGGCGGGCGCCTGAAGTTCCTCATCGACGCTGGCGTCGCCGTCGACGAGCCGGACAGCCAGGGCCAGACGCCCCTGATGCAGATGGCCGAGAACAAGCGCAGCCTGCAAGGCTTCACTTGGCTGCTGCAACACCCGCAAAACCTCGACCGGCGCAGAACCGACGATGGTGAAACCGCGCTGTATCGGGCGTTCTCGGGCAACAACTACGAGGCCGTGCGACAACTGATAGCCGCTGGTGCCAACCTCAACCTGAGCTACGGCCGTGGCACCTGCTACAACCAGCCCGTCGGCGAGAGCCTGCTGACCCTGGTGGCCGACAAGACCTCCGCGGACGACAAGGCGCCCTACGTCAGCCAACGGGACACCCTGGACCTGTTCACCCTGCTGCTGGAAAAAGGCGCCGATCCCAATGTCGGCCAGCACTGCGAGAAAAAGGGCTACGCGCTGTTGCTGGAAGCCATCGCCCGGAAAAAACGCGAGGACATGCTCAAGGTGCTGCAGCGTTTCGTTCCCACCCCGCCCGCCAGTTGAACCGGACGGCGCCCCGCAACGGGGCGCCCTGCCTCTTTAAGGGGCGAATTTCGGTCAAACACTTTGGCCAGATCAATCCCCTTTTGGCCGCTCCTGCCGTTCTCCGAAACCCCGCGCCCCGCAAGACTGTGATCCACCGAATCAGCCTGCGGAGAACAAGAAAATGCTGACGATCTACTCGGACGATCACCACCTGCACCACGGCCGTTGTGAACTTATCGACGGGCAATTGATGCCCTGCTTTGAAATGCCTTCCCGGGCCGACCATGTGCTGGACCGGGTGAAGTACCGCAACCTTGGCCCGGTAGAGGCGCCCAAGGACTTCGGCCTGGGGCCCATCGAACGCATCCACAGCCGGGCCTACCTGGACTTCTTCAAAGGCGCCTGGGAGCGCTGGGCGGCACAGGGCATCGACGGCGACCTGCTGCCCTACACCTGGCCGGCGCGCACCCTGCGCAGCGTGATTCCCACCAGCCTCCATGGCCAGCTCGGCTACTACAGCTTCGACGGCGGCGCGCCGATCACCGCCGGCACCTGGCAGGCGGCCTACAGCGCAGCGCAAGTGGCCCTCACCGCCCAGGCGGTGATCCAGCGCGGTGCCCGCAGCGCCTTTGCCCTGTGCCGGCCACCAGGACACCACGCCGCCAGCGACCTGATGGGCGGCTACTGCTACCTGAACAACGCGGCCATCGCCGCCCAGGCCTTCCTCGACCAGGGCCACAAGAAAGTCGCGATCCTCGATGTCGACTACCACCACGGCAACGGCACCCAGTCGATCTTCTACGCGCGCAGCGACGTGCTCTTCACCTCGATCCACGGCCACCCGGAAGCCGAGTTCCCGTTCTTCCTGGGCTATGCCGACGAAAGCGGCGAAGGCGCCGGGGAAGGCTTCAACTTCAACTACCCGCTGGCTGCCGGCAGCGGCTGGGATGTGTGGAGCGCAGCCCTGGAGCAGGCCTGCAACGAGATCCACAGCTATGACGCCGACATCATCGTGGTGTCCCTGGGCGTGGACACTTTCAAGGACGACCCGATCTCGCAATTCAAACTCGACAGCCCGGATTACCTGGCCATGGGCAAGCGCATCGCCGCCCTCGGCAAGCCGACGCTGTTCGTCATGGAAGGCGGTTACGCGGTAGAGGAAATCGGCATCAACGCCGTGAACGTTCTCGAAGGTTTTCAAAGCGCCCAGTGAGGGACTCGCATCATGCAAAGACTCAAACGCTTAATGGTTCCCGCCCTGTGCGCCAGCCTGCTGGGCACCGCCGCCCACGCCGAGGAGCGCACGCTGCGGGTGTACAACTGGTTCGACTACATCACCCCCAAGGCCCTGGAAGATTTCAAGGCGCAGAACAGCCAGGTGAAGCTGGTCTACGACATCTTCGACACCAACGAAGCCCTGGAAGCCAAGCTGCTGACCGGCAACTCCGGGTATGACGTGGTGGTGCCGTCCAACGTGTTCCTGGCCAAGCAGATCGAGGCCGGGGTGTTCCAGCCCCTGGACCGCAGCAAGCTGCCCAACTGGAACCACCTGGATCCCAAGCTGATGAAGCTGATCGAGGCCAACGACCCGGGCAACCAGTTCGCCGTGCCCTACATGTACGGCACCATCCTGATCGGCTTCAACCCGGACAAGGTCAAGGCCGCCCTGGGCGACAAGGCGCCGGTGGACAGTTGGGACCTGATCTTCAAGGAAGAGAACATCAGCAAACTCAAGCAGTGCGGCGTGGCCCTGCTGGATTCGCCTTCGGAAATCCTGCCCCTGGCCCTGCAACACCTGGGCCTGGACCCCAACAGCAAGAAGCCGGCGGACTACGAGAAGGCTGAGGCGCTGCTGATGAAGATCCGGCCGTACATCACCTACTTCCACTCGTCCAAGTACATGGCCGACATCGCCAATGGCGATATCTGCGTGGCGGTGGGCTACTCGGGGAGCTTTTCCCAGGCCGCCAACCGCGCCAAGGAAGCCAAGAACGGCGTGACCGTGGACATGCGTCTGCCCAAGGAAGGCGCGCCGATCTGGTTCGACATGCTGGCGGTCCCTAAAGGCGCCAAGAACCCGGAAGATGCCTACACCTTCATCAACTACCTGCTGCAACCTCAGGTGATCGCCCCGGTCAGCGACTTTGTCGGTTACCCCAACCCGAACAAGGACGCCACCGGACTGGTGGACCCTTCGATCCGCAACAACCCCAACCTGTATCCGACGGAAGCGGCGATGAGCACCCTGTACACCCTGCAACCGCTGCCCCGTGATGCAGAGCGGGCGCGGACCCGGGCCTGGACCAAGATCAAGTCCGGGACCTGATCCGGCGCAAGCACACGGGCGGTGTTCGGGCGGGCGGGGGACGCGGTGGGTGACGAACCGCGTCGCCGCTGTTCGCCGGCAAGCCGGCTCCTACACAGTGGCGGTTAGCAGCCCGTGAGGCCTTGGGACGTGCGCTCTTCGGCGAAGAACCAGGGGCGCAGGCGTACGCCGACGCCGTTGCCGATAAAGGCCGCCACCAGCCACAGCCAGCCATGCAGGCTGCCGGAGGCGATGCCGCTGAAGTAGGCGCCGATGTTGCAGCCGTAGGCCAGGCGTGAGCCGTAGCCCAGCAGCAGCCCGCCAATCACCGCCGCCACCAGGGAACGGGTGGGGATTCTCAGGTTGGGGGCAAAACGTCCCGCCAGTCCCGCTGCCAGCAAGGCCCCCAGGACGATGCCGATGTCCATGACGCTGGTGATGTCCTGCCACACCGGGGCGGCCAGGGCCTTGGCGTTCGCCGCGCCCTGCCAGAACACCCAACTGCCCACGTCTACGCCCAAGCCACTGGCGACTTTCGCGCCCCACAGGGCAAAGGCCGAGGTGATGCCCCATGGCCGCCCCGCCAGGGCCAGGGTGGCGAAGTTGAGCAACGCCAGGGCCACCGCGCCCCAGACCAGCGGCCAGGGACCGCGCAACAGTCGGCGCCAGCCCTGGTGCTGGCTGGCGACCGGGGCTTCAAGGCTGCCGTAGCGGCGTTTTTCCAGGGTCTGGGTGAGCAAGGCGATCAGCGCGAACAGGCACAGGCTCAAGCCCAAGGCCGGGCCGACGCCGAAGCTCTGGACGATGGAGATCGGTGGCAGCGACGGCAAGGCAAACCACCAGTCCACATGATGGGTGGCAATCAGCGAGCCGCAGATGAAGAACGCCAGGGTCACCAGCATCCGCGCATTGCCGCCGCCGACGGTGAACAGGGTGCCCGAGGCGCAACCGCCCCCCAGTTGCATGCCGATGCCGAAAATGAAGGCACCGAAGATCACCGACACCCCGGCCGGCGCCACCAGCCCCACCACCGGCTGGCCGAACAGGCTGCCCGCCCCCAGCGCTGGGAAGAACAGCAACACCGCCAGGGCCAGCATGACCATCTGCGCCCGCAGGCCAGCACCGCGCCGATCACGGATAAACACCCGCCAGGCCGAGGTGAAACCGAAGGCGGCGTGGTACAGGGTGAGCCCCAGGGCGGCACCCAGCAGCAACAGCAGCACCTGTCGCGCACCCACCTGGGTCTGCAGGAACAGGGCGCCGGCCACCAGTAGCAGCAAGGCGAACAGGGGGGCGCCGAACATGCGTTGCGGGGCCACGGGGAGGGTCTGGCTCATGAGGCTTCTCGGGCAGGGAAATGGCCGCGAGTATAACCCGTCAGACCCGCCAGGCCTGGCGCAGGCGGCCCAGGGCGGCCTGGATATCGGCCTCAGGCACCGCGGCGAAGCCCAGCACCAGCCCAGCCCGTTGGTCCTCGGGCAACAGGGTTTCCGGTAACCAATAAGTGCTCAAGCCGTTAACCTCGACATCGACGCTGGCCGCCTGCTCCAGCAGTTGCTGCTCCCGGGCCAGGCTGTCCACGCGCACTGTCAGGTGCAACCCGGCGGCCACCGTGGGCAGCGGTCCGACGCCTGGGATCGCCTCGGGCCAGCCGGCGAGCAAGGTATTGCGCCGGCTCAGGGCGGCCCGGCGCATGCGCCGGATATGCCGCTGGAAATGCCCGGCGGCCATGAACTCGGCCATCACCGCCTGGGTGCTGACCTCGGAGTGGCGCACGTCCACCGCCCGGCGCTGGGCGAAGGCCTGCACCAGATTCGGCGGCAGCACCAGGTAACCCAGGCGCAAGGCCGGGAACGCCACCTTGCCGAAGGTGCCGACGTAGATCACCCGGCCCTGCCGGTCCAGCGCCGCCAGGGGGGCCAGGGGCGCGCCGCTGTAGCGGTACTCGCCGTCGTAGTCGTCCTCGACGATCCAGCCGCCGCTGCGCTCGGCCCAGGCCAGCAGCTCCAGGCGCCGGGCCAGGCTCATGATCACCCCGGTGGGGTACTGGTGGGACGGGGTGACATAGGCCAGGCGGCAGTTGGGCAACTGCTCCAGCTGACGGCAGTCGATGCCCTCCTGATCCACCGCCACGCCCTGCAACTGTGCCCCGGCTACGGCGAAGGCGTGACCGGCCGCCCGATAGCCGGGGTTTTCCACAGCCACGCTGTCGCCGGGCTCCACCAGCAGCTGTGCACAAAGGCTGATGCCCTGTTGCGCGCCACTGGTGATCACAATTTGTTCAGCGCTGCATTGCAGCCCACGGGCACTGCGCAGGTAAGCGGCGATCAGGCTGCGCAGTCGCGAATCGCCAGCGGAATCGCCGTAGCACAGCTGACGCAGGTCCGGCCTGCGCCAGAAAGCCGCATTCAGCTTGGCCCAGACCTCGAACGGGAACAGATCGAAAGCCGGCACGCCGACCCGAAAAGCCCGCGGCGGGCCACTGGGTGGCGTGCTCAGATGGTGCTTTTGCAGGCGCTGCACACCACTGCTGTGGATAACTTTACTGGATGCATCACCAGTTATTTCGGTCGATTTTGTGGATAACCCTGTGGGTAAGCCTGTTGACAACCCTGTGGATACTTTTGTGGATAGTTTTTTGATGGGTAAGCGGGTTTCTGGCAATTGGGCCACGTAGGTGCCATCGCCGACCCGGCCTTCGATAAAACCCTCGGCATACAGCTGGTCATAGGCGCGCACCACGCTGTTGCGGGAAATCCCCAATGCCGCCGCCAGATCACGGCTGGCCGGCAAGCGCGTGCCGCTGGCCAGGCGCCCGTCCAGCACCCGCAGGCGCAGGGCCTGGTACAGCTGGCGGCTGAGGCCCTGGCGGCGATCCAGCTCGATCCCGGCAGGGTTGAAAGACAGCGGAGGCAAAGCACTGTTCATCGAGGCGCCCCAGGGATTGGACCCACAAAATAGACCAAAGATGGCTCTTACAACGAACCATTAGCCTGCCTAGGATGCAGCCACTCGCCAAGGATTTTTTCCATGTACCTACCGCGCGCTTTCGTCGATGAAGACCTCCCCCGCCTGCAAGGCGTGATCCAGCACAGCCGCCTGGCGACCCTGGTGACCTGGGGCGCCCTGGGCCTGCAGGCTAGCCACGTGCCGCTGCTGCTGGACCCCGAACAGGGGGCCAATGGCACCCTCTACGGACACTTGGCCAAGGCCAACCCACAGTGCACCGAGCTCGCCAGTGGCGCCGAAGCGTTGCTGATCTTCATGGGCGAGGATGCCTATATCAGTCCTTCGTTCTATCCGAGCAAGGCCGAACACGGCAAAGTGGTGCCCACCTGGAACTACGTGGCGGTGCACGCCTATGGCCAGCCGGAGGTCTTCACCGACCCGCAGCGGCTGCTGCAGGTGGTCGAGGGCCTGACCGAGCGTCACGAGGCCGGTCGCCCGCAACCGTGGAAGGTGGCCGATGCCCCGGCCGACTACATCGACGGCATGCTCAAAGCGATTGTCGGTTTCGCCCTGCCGATCCAGCGCCTGGAGGGCAAGCGCAAGCTCAGCCAGAACCGCAATGCCGAAGATATTGCCGGGGTCCGCGACGGTCTGGCGGCCAGCGCCGACCCGCGTGACCAACACCTGTCGCAACTGATGGGCTGAGTGCCCGCCCAGAACAATAAAGGAGCTTTCATGAGCCAGATCCAGATCCGCCCGGTGACCACCGCCGACCACGCCGCCTGGCTGCCGTTGTGGCAGGCCTACCTGCGCTTCTACGAAACCGAACTGGCGGACGCCGTGACCCAGAGCACCTGGCAGCGCTTCCTTGATGCCCGCGAACCGACCCACGCGGCCCTGGCCTGGGACGGCGAGCGCGCCGTGGGCCTGGTGCATTTCATCTACCACCGCTCCAACTGGAGCATCGAGAATTCCTGCTACCTGCAAGACCTGCTGGTGACCCCGGACCAGCGCGGCACCGGCGTCGGCCGGCAGCTGATCGAGTTCGTCTACGCCCAGGCGAAACAGGACGGCTGCGCCAAGGTGCATTGGCTGACCCACGAAACCAATGCCACGGCCATCCAGCTCTACGAGCGCATCGCCGAGCGCCCGGGCTTTATCCAGTTCCGCAAACCCCTCTGAACCCGCAAGGAGCCACTGCATGTCGATTTCTCTCGCCGATTGGAAAGGCGTCCCCGCCCCTTCGGCCACCCTGCTTGAAGGGCGTTTCATCCGTTTGGAAAGGCTCGACCCGGTGCGCCATGGCGATGAGCTGTTCCAGGTGCTGCAAGGCCCCGGCGCCGACCCCGTGCTGTGGAACTACCTGCCTTATGGCCCCTTCCCCGAGCGTGCGGCGTTCGATGCCTGGCTCGGTAACCACGCCCTTGCCAGTGACCCGTATTTCTTCACCGTGATCGACCGCGCCAGTGGCCAGGCCCAGGGCCTGATCAGCCTGATGTCCATCGTCCCGGCCCAGGGCCGCATCGAGATCGGCCACGTCACTTTCGGCGCACCGATGCAGCGCTCGCCCAAGAGCACCGAGGCGGTGTACCTGCTGGCCAAGGAAGCTTTCGCCCTGGGCTACCGGCGCCTGGAATGGAAGTGCAACAACGCCAATGCCCGCTCGCGCTACGCCGCCGAGCGTTTGGGTTTCAGCTTCGAGGGGGTGTTCCGCCAGCACATGGTGGCCAAGGGACAGAACCGCGATACCGCGTGGTTCTCGATCCTAGACGGGGAATGGCCGGTGATTGCCAAGGGTTTCGAGCAATGGCTCAGCGATGAGAACCAGAGCGGCGCGGGGCAGCTCAAGTCGCTGGCGGAGTGTCGCGGGTAACCGTGGTTTTCGCCGGCAAGCCGGCGCCTACAAGGGAGCGGTGAACCCGGCCTGGCAGAAGACCTGTAGCCGCTGCCGCAGGCTGCGACCGGGCTGGGCGGCACTCCGACGCAGCGTGCGCCGCCGTTGAAGGCCGCGGAAGGTCCTGCGGACCTTGGCGCAGCCTGCGGCAGCGGCTACAGGGGTCAGCCCAGGTTCTGCGCCAATACCGCAATATGCTCAGGCCCAATGCCGCAGCAACCGCCGACATGGCTGGCACCGCGCTGGTGCCAGTCCGCCACCCATTGCAGATAACCCGGCGGGTCCAGGTCTTCCCGCAGGGGGCACAGGCCGTCGTTGGCGGTGGCATCCTCGGGCTGCGGCGGGAAGGCGTTGGCGTACACGCCGATATGGATCTGCACCCCCAGGCGCTCGAAGGTCTCGCGAGCGGCATCCACCGCCGCACCAATCACTTCCGGCTGGCTGCAGTTGAACAGCAGGGTCTGCACGCCCAACTGCGCCGCCACCGCCGCCGCTTCAGCCACCGGCTCGCCGGAACGCAGGCGCGGCACTTCATCGACCTCTTCGTCCTTGAGGGTGAAGGACAGCCAGAACGGCTTGCCGTCCTTGGGCAGTCCGGCGTGGATGGCCCGTGCCTCGGCGATCGAGCTTTGGGTTTCTGCGAGCCACAGGTCCACGAAAGGCGCCAGCCCTTTAACCAGCGGGCTCAGCACTTCCTCGACCCGGGACGCATCGAACAGGTCCGGGCGATAGGAACCGAACAGCGGCGGCAACGAACCCGCCACCCGCACCGGCTTGCCGGAGGCCTCTACTGCGCGGCGCGCCAGCTCACCGGCCAGGGCCGCCAGGGCCTGGCCTTCGGCGGCAAAACGTTCTTCACCGATGTGGAAAGGCACCACGGCGTAGCTGTTGCTGGTGATCACGTTGGAACCGCTGGCGATATAGGCCGCATGCACCGCCTCCACCGCCTGGGGGTCCTCGCTCAACGCCAGGGCTGACCACTCGGGCTGCCGGAACGGCGCACCACGGCGCTGCAACTCACGACCCATACCGCCATCCAGAATTACCGTGCTACCTGCGCCCATATGCTTTTTACTCATATGCTTATGAAAATAACTCACTACCGGAGTCGTTCTTATAACTATTAAATACGCACCATTCGGTTAATAACAACTCTTTTTCAGTCAGGATTCCGATGAATTTCAAACCGCTGCTGGCCCTCGGCCTGACCCTGCTTACCGCCTCTTCCCAAGCCTTCGCCGGCGCCACCCTGGAGCGTATCGAGCAGAAAAAGGAGCTGGTCGGAGTGCTGATGGAAAGCTACCCGCCCTTCTCGTTCCTCAATGACCAGAACCAGCTGGACGGCTTCGATGTCGACGTGGCCAAGGCCGTGGCCGACAAGCTCGGCGTCAAGCTGCGCCTGGAAACACCGTCCTGGGATGTGATCGCCGCGGGACGCTGGAGCGGACGCTACGACATCTGCATCTGCTCCATGACCCCGAGCAAGGCCCGCGCCGAAGTCTTCGACTTCCCGGTGCAGTACTACGCCTCGCCGGCGGTGATTGTGGTCAATGCCAAGGATGATCGTATCCACAGCGCCAAGGACCTGAGCGACAAGAAGGTCGGCCTGACCGCCGCCTCCAGCTACGAGAGCTACCTGAACAAGAATCTGGTGATCGAAGGCGCTGAAGACACCCACCTGCAGTATCCCTTCGAGAACGTACAGATCGCCCCCTACGACACCGACAACGTGGCCTTCCAGGACCTCGGCCTGGGCCCGGGCGTGCGTCTGGATGCGATCCTCACCAACCTGGTCACCGCCCAGCCGCGGCTGACCCAGGATGCGCGCTTCAAGCTGGCCGGCGAGGCGCTGTACGCCGAGCCCAACTCGGTGGCCATCGAGAAAGGCGATGCCCAGTGGAACGCCAAGGTGCGTGAAGTCTTCGCCCAGTTGAAGCAGGACGGCACCCTGAGCAAGCTGTCGCAGAAATGGATCGGCGCCGATATCAGCCAATGACTGCCTACACGCCACCGCCTCAGCCACCGCAACCGGTGGCTGAACCGCTGCTCAAGCGTCTGCTGGGCTTTCGCACTCGTCTGTACCTGACCTGGGCGGCGCTGCTGGTGCTGTTCGCCAGCTTCTTCCTGAGCTTCGATCTGAAGTTCTCGATCATCCTCGACAAGCTGCCGAACCTGCTGGGCCTGCACCTGTCCCCCAGCGGCTTTCTCCAGGGCGCGGCGCTGACCCTGTTCCTCTGCGCCTGCTCCATCGTCGCCTCGTCGCTGCTGGGCTTTGTCACCGCCCTGGCGCGCCTGTCTTCCAGCGCCGTGGCCTTCGGCATCGCCAGCTTCTATGCCTCGTTCTTTCGCGGCACGCCGCTGCTGATCCAGATCCTGCTGATCTACCTCGGCCTGCCGCAACTGGGGGTGGTGCCGGGCGCCATTACCGCCGGGATCATCGCCCTGTCGCTGAACTACGGCGCCTACCTCAGCGAGATTTTCCGTGCCGGCATCCTGGGCGTGCCCCACGGCCAACGCCAGGCGGCCCTGGCCCTGGGCATGAGCGACAGCGTGATCTTCTGGCAGGTGACCCTGCCCCAGGCCATGCGCACCATCATTCCGCCGGCCACCAACCAGTTCATCTCGATGCTCAAGGACTCGTCGCTGATCTCGGTGATGGGGGTCTGGGAAGTGATGTTCCTGGCCCAGTCCTACGGCCGCTCCAGCTACCGCTACATTGAAATGCTCAGCACCGCGGCGCTGATCTACTGGCTGCTGTCCATCGGCCTGGAACTGATCCAGGCACGGATGGAAAAGCATTACGGCAAGGGCTACGCCAAACGCGGCTAAGGCTCAGGCAAGCGTCGAAGGCCCGGGAATACCCGGGCTTCTTGCCGAGCGCTCAAGTTCATCGAGCAGCGAACGGGCGCGGCTGGTCTTCTGCACCTTCACCACCCCCATCTGCAAGCCGAACGGCTTGAACACCGCATTCAATGACTTGAGGGTCGGGTTGCCGTCACCGTGTTCGATATGGATCAGGGTGCGCAGGGAAATCCGGCACATACGGGCAAACTGGCTCTGATGCAGCCCCGTGACTTCAGTGCGCAGGCGCTTGACCGCGTCGCCAAGCGACAAGCGACCGCCCGCCAGCTCCTGCTGGATGTGGTCGATCAAGGCCCCGCGTTCTTCCAGCGTCATGCTCATCGCAATCCCCACTCCTGCAGGCGTCGGTCCAGGTGGCGCAGGTGAATGCGCGGATGATTGAAGGTGGCTTCGGGCAGGCCGCCGGCACTCAACAGGTCCGGCAGGGCCCGCAGGTGTTCGGCATCTGCGCGCAGGCGCGTCAGGGCGGCCTCGGGATCGAGCAGCGGCTTGAGGCTGGCACAGACCAGGCGCCAGTCGACGTCGCCGGCTACTTCCATGCGTCCGGGCCATTTGGTGGTGCGGGCAATCCCCTGGTCATCCATGACCTTGGGCGCCAGGTCATGAATCGGGGCCAGGCGCACCTCTGTATCCGTGCGAACCACCGCAAGCGTGCGGCCATGATTGTCGGTGTTGCCGAGGATCCTGTTGAGCAGGTCGCGCCGCAGGTAGTCCGCCACCAGTTCAGGGATCGACGCCTCCTGGCCGGTGGCGCGCCACAGTTCAGCGAGAATCCCCAGGACCTCGGTATGGCGCATGCCCTGGCCATGCCCCACCAGCCCGGCCAGGGAATAGATCGACTCCACCGCCAGACGCTCGACTCCGGCGGGCGTTAGCCGACGGTCAAAACGCTGCATCCACAGGCTTGGCCGCCGCCCCTCTTCCAGCGCCAGCCCAGGCGCCGGGAACGTCTCGATACCCAGCTGCTGCAGCGCCCGGTAGTAATGGAACTCGCTTCTGAGGATGTCGCAGGCATTCGGCGAAGCCGGGTGACGGGGGAACTTCACCCACCAGTGACGCGCTGCACAAGCGTCATCGAGCAGCGCATCGGGGTACAACAAGCCCTCGCGGTTTTCTGTCAGCAACAGCTTGGGCGCTTCGTCGCCGATGCTCGCCGTGCCACCAAAAGCCGCCGCCTGCTCATGGGCGTATTCAAGAAAACGGTTATCCAGGGTCACCACCTGTTCCCGGGTGAAGCCCAGGGCCGGACGCCTGTGCAACCCTGCCAGGGATTCCTTGATCCGCAGATGGCCAATGGGCGCCGCAGTGCTTCGGGCCAGGAGGAACAACTCGCTGCCCATGCCATCGGGTCGCTCATGGCCGATCTGGCGGAGCAAAAAGCTGCGTGCCGCCGGCGTGGCGACCAGGTCATAAAGAAAGGCCGGAGCCCGGTCCTCTCGCCAGGGCTCCCACCCCAGAGGTATCTGGGCACTGACCGAACGGCCCAACGGGCTGGCAACAGCGTCCAGGTTGTCCACCAGATACTGCGGGACATAACCAAAGCTGCAAGGGCTGGCAAAGCCCTCTTCAGGGTTGTCGAAACTCAGGGTCATGGCATCGGCCCACGCCCCTGCGCCGTAGAGCTGCAACGTCAGCCGGAGCATTGGGGTACCTGTCATTTGCTGCACTTCAAGAGACGCTCCGCTTCAATCATCCGTGCATTGTATTGCAGTTTTTCCAAGCCAATATGCCTATAAGTGCATCAAAATGCATTTCAATAAAATATTCCTCCCATAAAATGCATTAAAAGACACTTCAGAAAAGCAAAAAAAAGGGGAGCCGTAGCTCCCCCGAGGTAAACCGTTGCAGATGAGGGCCTGAATTCAGCCCTCGATTTCGATGAGGATTTCGCCCGGGTTGACCCGGTCGCCCTTGGCCACGTGAATCGCCACGACCTTGCCGGCGACGGCCGCCTGGACTTCGGTTTCCATCTTCATGGCTTCGGTGATCAGCACCGCCTGACCTTCCTTGACCACGTCACCTTCCTTGACCAGCACATCGACGATGTTGCCCGGCATGGTGGTGCTGACATGGCCCGGGGCGCTGGCCTGTTTGCGCTTGCTGGTACCGCCGCCGACGAACTCGTTGAGTGGCTCGAACACCACTTCTTCCGGCATGCCGTCGATGGACAGGTAGAAGTGGCGCTTGCCTTCGGCCTTGACCCCAACGCCTGTGATGTCGACGCGATAGGTTTCGCCGTGGACGTCGATGACGAACTCGGTCGGCACGCCTTCACCGCCCGGCTTGCTGACGCCACCGGCTTCGGGGATCGGCAGCAACGCTTCCGGAACCAGGGTGCCGGCCTCACGCTCTTCGAGGAACTTGCGCCCGATGTCCGGGAACATGGCGTAGGTCAGCACGTCTTCTTCGGAATGGGCCAGGGCACCGATTTCGCCGCGCAGCTTGGTCATTTCCGGTTTCAGCAGGTCGGCCGGACGCACATCGATCACATCCTCGCTGCCGATGGCCTGGCGCCGCAGGTTTTCGTCGACCTGACCCGGGGCCTTGCCGTAGCCGCCTTGCAGGTAGAGCTTCACTTCGTTGGTGATGGTCTTGTAGCGCTCGCCGGCCAGGACGTTGAAGAACGCCTGGGTGCCGACGATCTGCGAGGTCGGGGTCACCAGCGGCGGGTAGCCCAGGTCGTGACGCACCCGCGGGATCTCAGCCAGCACTTCGCCCATGCGGTTCAGCGCGCCCTGCTCTTTCAACTGGTTGGCCAGGTTGGAAATCATCCCGCCCGGCACCTGGTTGACTTGCACCCGGGTGTCGACCGCGGTGAATTCGCTTTCGAACTGGTGGTACTTCTTGCGCACGGCGTAGAAGTACAGGCCGATCTCTTGCAGCAGTTCCAGGTCCAGGCCGGTGTCGAACTCGCTGCCTTTAAGGGCCGCAACCATCGACTCGGTGCCCGGGTGGCTGGTGCCCCAGGCGAAGCTGGAGATGGCGGTGTCGATATGGTCGGCGCCGTTCTCGATGGCCTTGAGCTGGCACATGGCAGCCAGGCCGGCGGTGTCGTGGGAGTGGATGAACACCGGCAGCGACAGCTCGGCCTTCAGCGCCTTGACCAACTCGCCGGTGGCATAAGGGGTCAGCAGACCGGCCATGTCCTTGATGGCGATGGAGTCGCAGCCCATGGCTTCCATCTGCTTGGCCTGGGCCACGAAGGCCTCGATGGTGTGCACCGGGCTGGTGGTGTAGGCGATGGTGCCCTGGGCGTGCTTGCCGGCCGCTTTCACCGCTTCGATCGCCACCCGCAGGTTACGTACGTCGTTCATCGCGTCGAAGATGCGGAACACGTCGATGCCATTGACCGCGGCCTTGGCCACGAAGGCTTTGACCACGTCATCGCTGTAGTGGCGATAGCCCAGCAGGTTCTGCCCGCGCAGGAGCATTTGCAGGCGAGTGTTGGGCAGCGCCGCGCGCAGTTGGCGCAGGCGTTCCCAGGGGTCTTCCTTGAGGAAGCGCACGCAGGCGTCGAAGGTCGCGCCGCCCCAGACTTCCAGGGACCAGTAGCCGACTTTGTCGAGCTTGTCGCAGATCGGCAGCATGTCTTCGGTGCGCATGCGGGTCGCCAGCAGCGATTGGTGGGCGTCGCGCAGGATGGTGTCGGTTACATGAATCTTCTTGGACATTGTTTTATTCCTCACAGGCCTGCGTGGGCGGCGATGGCGGCGGCGATGGCCAGGGCCAGCTCTTCGGGTTTGCGCTTGATCGAGTAGTTGGTCAGTTCCGGATGGCTTTCAACGAAGCTGGTATTGAACTGACCGCTACGGAATTCCGGGTTACGCAGGATTTCCTGGTAGTAGGCGGCGGTGGTCTTGACCCCTTGCAGACGCATGTCGTCGAGGGCGCGCAGGCCACGGTCCATCGCTTCTTCCCAGGTCAGGGCCCAGACCACCAGCTTCAGGCACATGGAGTCGTAGAACGGCGGAATGGTGTAGCCGGTGTAGATCGCCGTGTCGGTGCGCACGCCGGGGCCGCCGGGGGCGTAGTAACGGGTGATCTTGCCGAAGCTGGGGAGGAAGTTGTTCTTCGGGTCCTCGGCGTTGATCCGGAACTGCAGGGCGAAACCACGGTGGTGGATGTCTTCCTGCTTCACCGACAGTGGCAGGCCCGAGGCGATGCGGATCTGCTCGCGGACGATGTCGATGCCGGTGATTTCCTCGGTGATGGTGTGTTCCACCTGCACCCGGGTGTTCATCTCCATGAAGTACACCTCGCCCTCGGCGAGCAGGAACTCCACGGTGCCGGCGTTCTCGTAGCCCACGGCCTTGGCCGCGCGCACCGACAGATCGCCGATGTAGGCGCGCTGTTCCGGGGTCAGTTGCGGGCTCGGGGCGATCTCGATGAGCTTCTGGTTGCGGCGCTGGATCGAGCAGTCGCGCTCGAACAGGTGCACCACGTTGCCAAAGCTGTCGCCGAGGATCTGCGCTTCGATGTGCTTGGGATTGACGATGCACTTTTCCAGGAACACTTCCGCCGAACCGAAAGCCTTGGTGGCTTCGGAAATCACTCGGGGGAAGGCCTGCTCCAGCTCTTCACGGCTGTTGCAGCGACGAATGCCGCGACCGCCACCACCGGAGGTGGCCTTGAGCATCACCGGGTAGCCGATGCGGTCGCCTTCAGTCAGGGCTTCGTGGATATCCGCGACGTTGCCTTCGGTGCCTGGGGTCACCGGCACACCGGCCTTGATCATGCTGCGACGGGCTTCAGTCTTGTCGCCCATGCGGCGGATGACTTCCGCCGACGGGCCAATGAATTTGATTCCACGTTCGGCGCAGATGTCCGCCAGTTCGGCGTTTTCCGAAAGGAAACCATAGCCGGGATGCAAGGCATCACAGCCGGTTTCCACCGCCAGGTTCACCAGCTTGCGGGGGTTCAGGTAGCCGGCCAGCGGCTCGGCGCCAATGCTGTGGGCCTCGTCCGCACGCTTTACATGCAGGGCATGGCGATCAGCGTCGGAGAAGATCGCTACCGAACGGATGCCCATCTCGGCGCAGGCACGCACGATTCGTACGGCGATCTCACCACGGTTGGCGATCAGGATCTTTTTTATCACTTGGAGGTTCCCTTGAGCCGTTGGAACAAACGACCCGCTAGACCGAGTCGGCGCGTGACCAAATGTTTCAAGTCAGTCGCCGCGTCACACTAGCTCTGCAGAGGGATTAACAAAAATCAATAATTATTGGGTTGGGCATAAGTAAAGACTTATAGTCGTGCTACCAGCCCTTGGCGCGAGCAATGAAAAATGCGTAAGTCCTTGATGAGACTGACATTACGTCAGTTGCAGATTTTCAATGAAGTCTGCGATCTACGCTCCTACAGCCGCGCCGCCGATGAAATGAATCTCACCCAGCCCGCGGTCAGCCTGCAGATTCGCCAGCTGGAGGAACTGATCGGCCAGCCGCTGTTCGATTACGTGGGCAAGAAGCTCTACATGACCGAAGCCGCCGAGGCCCTGCAACGGGCCAGCCGGGACATCTTCGGGCGTCTGGAGAACCTCGACATGCAGCTCTCGGACATGCAGGGCTCGCTGCAGGGCCAGCTCAAGCTGGCGGTGGAATCCAGCGCCAAGTACTTCGTCCCGCACCTGTTCGCCGCCTTCAAGCGCCAGCATCCGGAAGTCCACCTGCAACTGACGGTGGTCAACCGCGCCCAGGTAATCCGCCGCCTCTCGGACAACCGCGACGACCTGGTGATCATGTCCATGGTGCCCCAGGACATGGAGCTGGAGTTCCTGCCCTTCCTCAACAACCCGATCGTCGCCGTGGCGCCGCCGGATCATCCCCTGAGCCACATGGGGCCGCTGCGCCTGCAGGACCTGGAGCCCTACACCCTGGTGCTGCGCGAGCCGGGCTCGGGCACGCGCCTGGCCTGCGAGGAGTACTTCAAGGAGAAGCGCGTGCACTTCACCCAGATCCTCGAAGTGTCGTCGGCGGAAGCTCAGCGTGAATGTGTGCGGGCGGGTCTGGGCGTGGCCTTGCTGACGCGCCACGCCCTGAACCTTGAGTTGGCGACCGGCGGCTTGATCGAGTTGCCGGTCGAAGAGCTGCCATTGCTTCGCAGCTGGTGCCTGGTGCAGGCCAAAGCCAAACGCCTGTCACCGGTAGCGCATGCGTTCCTGGGATTCATCCGCAGCGAACGCGTGCAGATCAGCGGGCTGGTTGAACGCTTCGACGGGAAGCCGCGGGTGCCGCCTGCCAGTAATTGACAGCCTCAAGCTCGGGGTAATCGTTGATTTGCTGCTGCAACTGACGCAGCTCGAAGCGGTGTTCGATCGCACGACGAAATTCCATGCGGCGCTGGTCTTCCTGCTGACGACGGGTCTTGACTGCGCTGTTGCTCTCTTCGTAAGGCCGGGCCATTTCGAGTCTCCCAATGCGAGTACGGGAGCTTCACGATGGACGTCGGCGGTTACGGTTTGGCGGCGGGTCGGTTACAGGACGATGAACATTCGCCCCTCTCCAGACTCAATCGTCCAGGGCTTTGACCGACTTGGGCGACAGACGCAGGCTGCGAAGGCTGCGCTTGACGCTCTTGAGGTGGTTCACCAGGCTCGGCCCGCGAGCCATGGCCACGCCCATGGCCAGCACGTCGATCACCACCAGGTGGGCGATACGCGAGGTCAGCGGGGTATAGATCTCGGTGTCTTCGTGCACATCGATGGCCAGGTTGACCGTGGACAGCTCGGCCAACGGCGTCTGGCTCGGACACAGGGTGATCAGCGAGGCGCCGCTTTCACGCACCAGATTGGCGGTGATCAGCAGGTCCTTGGAGCGCCCGGACTGGGAAATACAGATGGCCACGTCGGTAGGCTTCAAGGTCACCGCCGACATCGCCTGCATGTGCGGGTCGGAATAGGCCGCCGCAGTCAGCAGCAGGCGGAAGAACTTGTGCTGGGCATCCGCCGCCACCGCGCCCGACGCGCCAAAGCCGTAGAACTCCACACGCTGGGCCTGGGACATGGCCGTCACCGCCTGCTGCAGGGCCACCGGATCGAGCTTCTCGCGAACTTCCATCAGGGTGTGCAGGGTGGTGTCGAAGATCTTCAGGCTGTAGTCAGCGACAGAATCGTCTTCATGGATCGCGAACTGGCCAAAGCTGGCACCGGCGGCAAGGCTCTGGGCCAACTTGAGCTTCAGGTCCTGAAAACCGGAGCAACCGATGGCCCGACAGAAACGAACGATGGTCGGTTCGCTGATGCCCACGCTGTGGGCCAGGTCCGCCATGGAACTGTGCATCACGGCCGCAGGATCAAGGAGCACGTGATCGGCGACCTTGAGTTCCGATTTGCGTAACAAATGACGTGACTGGGCGATGTGCTGCAACAGGTTCAAAGGGCTGGACTCATTGTTATTGGCTGACGCCGGGGATGTAGCAAGCTTGTAGTTATACTACAGGAATCGTCTTTTTGCCTGTTCAATGCATCATCAATTTGCCGGCCTGCCCCCCATTTTCAGCCGGGTAGGACTTATGTAGCCGTTGTGGCTGGCGTCGCCGCCCACTAGCCAGACTGGGCCTGCAACAGCTGCGCGAGCGCTTCGGCATTCACCGGACGACTGATCAGGTAGCCCTGCACTTCATCGCAGTGTTCGGCCCGCAGGAAGGTCAACTGCGCCGGGTCCTCGACCCCCTCGGCCACCACTTTCAGCGACAGCCCGTGCGCCATGGCAATGATTGCCCGGGTAATCGCCGCGTCCTCGCCACCTTCGGCAAGGCCACGGATAAAGGCCTGGTCGATCTTCACGTAGTCCACCGGAATGCGCTTGAGGTAGCTCAGGGACGAGTAGCCCGTGCCGAAGTCGTCGATGGCCAGCTTCACTCCCAGATCACGCAGTTGCTGGAAGGTCGCGATGATGTGCTCGACGCTGTCCAGGAGCTGGCTTTCAGTCAGCTCCAGCTCCAGGAAGTGCGGCGCAAGGCCGGTTTCTTCCAATACCTGGCGCACCAGGCTCACCAGCTTGCCTTGGCGCAGTTGATACACCGACAGGTTGACCGACACCCGAATCGGCTCCAGCCCCTGGCGCTGCCAGTCGCAGGCTTGGCGGCAGGCCTGGCGCAACACAAATTCGCCGATGGGCCCGATCAGCCCGGTCTCTTCCGCCAGGCCGATGAAGTCCCCCGGCGGCACCCGACCCATGGTCGGGTGATCCCAGCGCACCAGGGCTTCGGCAGCATTCAGCCGGCCCGTGGCCAGGCACAGCTTGGGTTGGTAGAACACCATCAACTGGCCTTCTTCGATGGCCTTGCGCAGCTGGTTCTCCAGTTGCAGACGCTCCAGGGTGCTGGCCTGCAGGCTCTCGGTGTAGAACTGGAAGTTGTTGCCGCCCAGGTGCTTGGCGTGGGCCATGGCCATGTTCGCCTGACTGACCAAAGCAGCAATCTCCCGGGCGCTGTCCGGCAGCATGCTGATGCCCATGGAGGCGCTGACCACCAATTCATGGCCATCGACGGTGATCGGCAGGCGCAGCTTGCTCAGCAGCCGGGTCGCCACCCGCGTCAGGCTCGACAGGCTGCCGTAGGCGTCGAACAATACAGCGAACTCATCCCCAGACAGCCGGGCGATGGTGTCGGCCTCCGGCAGGGCATTGACCAGTCGCCTGGACATCTTCTGCAGCAACTGGTCGGCCACTTCATGGCCGAGGCTGTCGTTGAGCAACTTGAAGCGATCCAGATTGATGTGCAGCAAGGCCAGGCTGCGGCCGCCCTGGCGTACCCGTTGGTGGGCCTCGCCCAGGCGCTCGCGAAACAGGGAGCGGTTGGCCAGCCCGGTGAGTTCATCGTAGTGAGTGAGGTAGCGCATGCGCTCCTCGGACTCGCGCCGAGCCGAGAGATCGGCGAAGAAGCCCACGATGTGGCGGATTTTCCCTCGCTTATCCCGCACGACGTTCAATTGCAGCCATTGCGGATAGAGCTCGCCGTTCTTGCGGGTCTCCACCAGCTCGCCCTGCCAACTGCCGTGCTGCTCCAGGGCCTGATGAATCAACGGGTAATGCCGGCGGGCATCGCGGCTACAGGACAGTTCCACCACATTGCGCCCGAGCATGTCCTCGATCTGATAGCCCGTGACCTGGCTGAAGGCCTGATTGGCGGCGATCAGGGCGTACTCGGGGTCGAGGATGACGATGCCTTCACTGGCCGCCTCGAAGACTGTCGCCGCCAGATTGCGCTGCACCTCCACTTCCTTGTCGGCGCTGATATCCCGCCGCGTGCCCACCATGCGCAACACCCTTCCACCAGGACTGCGCTCCACCGCCCTGCCCCGGTCCTCGATCCACACCCAATGGCCGTCGCCATGGCGCACCCGGTACTCCACCTGGTAATCCTCACTGCGGCCCTTGAGGTGCTCCACCAGGGCACGTTTGAGCAGCGGCAAATCCTCGGGGTGCAGGCGCGGCTTGAGATGGCTGAGCATCGCGGTGACGTCTTCGGGCTCCAGGCCAAACAGTTCCTTGATCTGGGTGTGATGGATTTCGTCGGTCTGCAGGTTCCAGTCCCAAAGTCCCAGCTCGCTGGCATTCAGGGCCAGGGCCAGGCGCGCCTCGCTCTTGCTCAGGGCCTGGTTGGCCTGGTCCAGTTCCAGGCTGCGCTGGGCCACCCGCTGCTCCAGCCCGGCCTGGGCTTCACGCAATTGTTCTTCGGCCCGTCGGCGCTGTTCGATCTCACGGGCCAGCTCGCGGTTGAGCTGGCTGCCGCGGCTCTGGGCATCCTGCAGATGCTCGATCAGCGCCTGATTCTGAAAGCGCCGCAACAGGCCTCGCTGAATCAGGCGGTTGACCTGCCAGGCCACCACGCTCAGGGATACCAGGAGAATCAGCCCAAGCCAGCCCCAGCCGCGCTGCTGATCGTCTCCGCCCCAGAACAGATAGGCGATGGCCGGCAACAGGCAGGGCAATGTGAAGGAGAGAAAGGCCTGCAGGCTGACCGCGTAGGCCACGCTGGCGGAAAGAATCGCCGCGCCGATCAGGCCGAAAACCCAGGCCTGCTGCAAAAAGCTGTCGGTGGGCACCAGGGCGATGCCGGCGCAGGCCAGGGTCAGGCCACTGACCGCCGACCCCAGAAGAAACATGCGCTGCCAGATGGGCTGCGCCTGGCGACTGGGAATCGCCGAGTCGAACGCCGCCACCTGGATCACCCGCAAGGCCACCAGGGCCAGCAGCCAGACCATCCACACGCTGAGCAACAGATAGCGCGCCGGACTCCAGAGCAACCAGGTGCACACCAGACCGTTGAGCAGCATGAAAAGGGTCGGCAGCAGCGAGCCCTGATACAGCAGGCGCGTACGCTCCACTGCCATCTCGACGGCGTAATGCTGGCGGATGCCCCCCGGCGCCATGAAGGGCCCGGACGGGTCGGGGTTAAGTGTCATAGGCAGTATTCTTATAATGTAGAGCCCGAAACGTCGGCGGAGCATACACAAGCACAAGCTCGAGCCAAACTGCTCTGGATCATAAAATCGATAAAACAAATCCCTCCGTAATCCGCCGTGCAAGTGTGCGCGCGAGAGACACCAATGGCTGCGGCCTGTGACCAACCGGTCGTCCCCGGCCGTTGTTTTATCGGCTAATGCAATGCCGGGTTTGCCCGGGGTGACGCGGCCCCCTAGAATGCCCCGATGCGCGATGATCTCTCCCTCCTGTTGAACTCCCTCAACGATGCCCAACGCCAGGCCGTAGCTGCCTCCGTGGGTCGTCAGTTGGTCCTGGCCGGTGCTGGCTCCGGCAAAACCCGAGTGCTGGTGCACCGTATCGCCTGGTTGATCCAGGTCGAGAACGCCTCGCCCCACTCGATCCTGTCGGTGACCTTCACCAACAAGGCCGCCGCCGAGATGCGCCACCGCATCGAACAATTGCTGGGTATCAACCCGGCGGGCATGTGGGTCGGCACCTTCCACGGCCTGGCGCACCGCCTGCTGCGAGCCCACTGGCAGGAAGCCGGCCTGAGCCAGACCTTCCAGATTCTCGACAGCGACGACCAGCAACGCCTGGTCAAGCGGGTGATCCGCGAGCTGGGCCTGGATGAGCAGCGCTGGCCGGCCCGTCAGGCCCAGTGGTTCATCAACGGACAGAAAGACGAAGGCCTGCGCCCGCAACACATCCAGGCCAGCGGCGATCTTTTCCTGGCCACCATGCGCGGCATCTATGAGGCCTACGAGGCCGCCTGCCAGCGCGCCGGGGTCATCGACTTCTCCGAACTGCTGCTGCGCGCCCTGGACCTGTGGCGCGACCACCCGGGCCTGCTGGCGCACTATCAGAAGCGCTTCCGCCATGTGCTGGTGGACGAGTTCCAGGACACCAACGCCGTGCAGTACGCCTGGCTGCGGCTGCTGGCCCAGGGTGGCGACAGCCTGATGGTGGTGGGCGACGACGACCAGTCGATCTACGGCTGGCGCGGGGCGAAAATCGAGAACATCCATCAGTATTCCGCCGACTTCCCGGACACCGAAGTGATCCGCCTGGAGCAGAACTACCGCTCCACCGCCGGCATCCTCAAGGCCGCCAACGCCCTGATCGCCAACAACACCGGGCGCCTGGGCAAGGAGCTGTGGACCGATGGCGGCGACGGCGAAGCCATCAACCTGTACGCCGCCTTCAACGAGCACGATGAAGCCCGCTATGTCGTGGAAACCATCGAGAGCGCGCTGAAAACCGGCCTGGCCCGCAGCGATATCGCCATTCTCTACCGCTCCAACGCCCAGTCCCGGGTGCTGGAAGAAGCCCTGCTGCGCGAGCGCATTCCGTACCGTATCTATGGCGGTCAGCGCTTCTTCGAACGGGCCGAGATCAAGAACGCCATGGCTTACCTGCGCTTGCTGGAAGGCCGGGGCAACGACGCAGCCCTGGAACGGGTGATCAACGTTCCAGCCCGGGGCATCGGCGAAAAGACCGTCGAAGCCATCCGCGAGCACGCGCGCCACAGCGATGTGTCGATGTGGGAAGCCATGCGCCAACTGGTGGCCAATAAAGGCCTCACCGGTCGTGCGGCCGGCGCCCTCGGCGCCTTCATCGAGCTGATCGAGAACCTGGCGGCCAAGACCCAGGAAATGCCCCTGCACCTGATGACCCAGACGGTGATCGAGCAGTCGGGGCTGATCGCCTACCACGAAGCGGAAAAAGGCGAGAAAGGCCAGGCCCGGGTGGAAAACCTTGAGGAACTGGTGAGCGCCGCGCGCAACTTCGAGAACACCGAAGAGGACGAGGACCTGACGCCCCTGGCGGCCTTCCTCGGCCACGCGTCCCTGGAAGCCGGCGATACCCAGGCCGACGAGCACGAAGACAGCGTGCAACTGATGACCCTGCACAGTGCCAAGGGCCTGGAGTTCCCCTACGTGTTCCTGGTGGGCATGGAAGAAGGTCTGTTCCCCCACAAGATGAGCCTGGAGGAACCCGGCCGCCTTGAGGAAGAACGCCGCCTGGCCTACGTGGGCATTACCCGGGCCATGCAGAACCTGGTGATGACCTATGCAGAGACCCGTCGTCTATATGGCAGCGAAACCTACAACAAGGTGTCGCGCTTCGTACGCGAGGTGCCCAAGGGGCTGATCCAGGAAGTGCGCCTGTCCAACAGCGTCAGCCGGCCTTTCGGTGGCGGCCAGTCGCAAAGCACCAGCAGCCTGTTCGGCGGCAGCGAGATTCCGGACACCGGCCTGAGCCTGGGTCAGGCCGTGCGCCATTCGGTCTTCGGCGACGGAGTGATCCTCAACTTCGAAGGTGCCGGCGCCCAGGCCCGGGTCCAGGTCAACTTCAGTGAAGGCAGCAAATGGCTGATGCTCGGCTACGCCAAGCTGGAAGCCATCTAACCGCAGACGATCCGCAGGCGCTGGCTTGCCAGCGAATCTTGCTGGTGAAGAACTTCTTCGCCAGCAAGCCGGCTGCTACAGGTCAGCGCAGAAATCGCCCTGATCAGGGCTGGCGTGGTACTGCTGGCAATGCGTCGCTGTTCGGCTTGGGGATTGAACCTAAACCACGTCCTTACAGACAAAAAACCTATCGGCGAGCATGATTGCGGACAGGGCTGAATCAAGCCTTTCAGGCAAAAGCCCGAAACATTATGCCGCTCGCCACTGACACTTGACCTGTGCAATATGGCGCGCGTGCCATCCACAAATGGGAACCCCCTTTATGAAACGTTTTCTTAGCATCGCCATGGCGCTGTGCATCGGCCTGACGATGAGCCTCGACGCCAACGCCAAGCGCTTCGGTGGCGGCAAAAGCGCCGGCGCTGCCCCGACCCACCAGACTCGCCAGGCGGCGCCAACCACTCCGGGCGCTCCTGCCGCTGCAGCCACCGCTGGCGCAGCCGGAGCTGCAGGTGCCGCGGCCAAGGCCGGTGGTGCTTCGCGCTGGCTCGGCCCTCTGGCCGGCATCGCAGCCGGTGGCCTGCTGGCCTCCATGTTCATGGGTGACGGCTTCCAGGGCATGCAGATCTTCGACATCCTGATCATGGCGGTCATCGCCTTTGTGATCTTCCGCTTTATCGCCGCTCGCCGTCGCAAGCAGCAGGAGCAGTTCGCTCCAGCGGGTCACGCACCGATGCAGCGTGAAGCTTTCGAGCCTCAGCAACCGGCTGGCGGTTCGATCTTCGGTGGCTCGGCAGCACCTGCCGCGCGTCCGGTGATCAACGCTCCGGCCTGGTTCAACGAAGAGCGCTTCATTGAAGCGGCGCGCAATCACTTCCAGTCCCTGCAGCAACACTGGGACGCCAACGAAATGGACAAGATTGCCGAGTTCGTCACCCCGCAGATGCTGCAGTTCCTGAAACAGGAACGTGCCGATCTGGGCGACAGCTTCCAGTCCACCTACATCGACAACCTGCAAGTGCAACTTGAAGGTGTGGATGACCGTGCCGACAAGACCATCGCCACCCTGACCTTCAGCGGTGTATCGAAGACCTCGCGCTTCGACCAGGGCGAAGTGTTCAGCGAAAGCTGGAACATGGAACGCGCCCAGGGCGACAACCAGCCATGGCTGGTGGCAGGTATCCGCCAGAACGGCTGATTCATTCTGCTGTCACAGCTGTAAGGCAAAACCCCGACTCAGGTCGGGGTTTTGCATTTCACGATTGCACTTATAGCGAGCTACTGTATAAACCGCCGTCAAACAACCGCGCCATAGAGCAAAGAGGACCCAGGCCGTGGAAGAAGTCATCGAACAACTCCGAGAAGCCAACGAACCGGTACCCGTCCCCCTGGAACTGCCGGACGAAGACCAACTGGTGGAAATTGAAGAACAGCTGTTCATCAATATCCCGTTCGTCTTCAAAGAGTTCCTGTTGACGGTCAGCGACGTGGTTTACGGCAGCCTGGAACCGGTCACCGTCACCGACCCGCAATCCCACACCTACCTGCCGGAAGTGGCCGCGACCGCCTGGGACCTGGGCGTGCCTCGTGAGCTGATCCCGATCTGCCAGGACGGCGACAACTACTACTGCGTCGAAGAAGACGGCACCGTGGTGCTGTGGTCCGGCGAAGAAGAGCTGATCACCGAAGAGTCCTGGGAATCGGTGTGGCACTGGGCGCGGGACGTCTGGCTGGAAAGCTGAGCCCCCGCCGTTGCAACCGGCTCGCCAGCGCCCTGCTGGCGAGCGGCAAGGTCAATGCCCACCGTTGTCCTTGCTGTGATCGAGGGTTTCGATCAGCGCCACCTGCATCCGCGTGTGCACGCGGATGAACCAGCGCCACAACACCGCGGCCACCACCGCCGCCACCACGGCAATCAGTACCAGCAACTCCAGGGTCGGCAGGATGCTCGACGACAGCGCCGCCAACAGCAGAAAGATCACCAGTAGCGACAGGATCGGAATCACCTCGGCGATCACCCGACGCACTCGCTGGGTATGACGCCCGGCCATTTCCGCCTTGACCCCCATCTCCGCCAGCAGCATCGACAGCGCCTTGAGCTTGCGATAGGCGGCAATCAGGAATGGCAGGGACAGCAGCAACGCTGCGCCCCAGATCAGCGCCTTCTGCCAGCTAGGATCACTGACCCATTCCTCCAGATAAGTGCCGATGCGCTTGGCGAAATAGCCGCCGGAAAAGAAGATCGCCACCACCAGCGCCAGATTCACCCCCACTTGCAGCAGGATCTTGCGGATCATCGACGCCAGCAATGCGCCCTCACCCTGAGGCTGGATACTGCGCAACCACTCCCCATACATGCCCAGCACCCGGCTCAGGCGTTGAGGCAGGACTCCAGCCAGCTTGTGCGACAAAGGATCGGCCGCGCGAATCAGATAAGGCGTGAGCAAGGTGGTGATCGCCGACACGGCAACCGCGACCGGATAGAGAAAATCGCTGGTGACCTGCAGGGTCATGCCCAGGGCGGCGATGATGAACGAAAATTCGCCAATCTGTGACAGGCCCATCCCGACTCGCAACGAGGTCCGTCCATCGTTACCAGCGATAAAGGCGCCCATGCCGCAGGACAGCATCTTGCCCAGCACCACTGCCACGCTGATCACGGCGATGGGCCAGGCGTATTGCAGAAGGATCTGCGGGTCGATCATCAGACCGATGGCGACAAAGAAGATGGCACTGAACAGGTCACGAACCGGCTCGATCAGCCGTTCGATCTTCAGCAACTGACGGGACTCGGCCATGATCGCGCCGATCAGGAAGGCGCCCAGGACCATGCTGTACTCCAACTTCACCACCAGCAGGCAGAAGCCGAAACACAGCCCCAGCACCGTGATCAGCAGCATCTCGTTGCTGTCGAACCTGGCCACGTAGGCCAAGAGGCGCGGCACCAGCAGAATGCCGATCACCAGCGCCACGATCATGAACAGCGAAAGCTTGCCGACGGTGGAAAACACATCGCCGGAACTCACGGTGCCACTGACCGCAATACTCGACAGCAAGGCGATGATGCCGATGCCGAGAATGTCTTCGACGATCAACACACCGAAGATCAGCTGGGCGAAGCGCTCGTTCTTCATCTTCAGGTCGTTGAGCGCCTTGACGATGATGGTGGTGGAGGAAATGGCCAGGATCGCCCCGAGGAACAGCGAATCCATGGTGCTCCAATCGAACCAGCGACCGATCTCGTAGCCGATCCAGATCATCAGGACGATTTCCAGAAACGCCGCGATAAACGCCGTGGCGCCCACCTTGAACAGCTTGCGCAGACTGAATTCCAGCCCCAGGCAGAACATCAGGAAAATCACCCCAAGCTCGGCCAGGGTCTTGATGGTCTGTTCGTCGTGGATCAGGCCGAACGGCGGTGTGTGGGGACCGATGATGAAGCCAGCGACGATGTAGCCCAGCACCACCGGTTGCTTGAATCGATGAAAGAGAATGGTCACTACACCTGCGACCAGCATGATCACGGCCAGGTCCTGAATGAAGCTGATGGCATGCATGGCCGGAGTTCTCCTTGAATGCGGGGCGGCGCAGATCGCCTAAAAAGAAAAATCTGATCAGTACAAAGAAATATCCAAAAAATTAGAGGAAAAAGCCCTGAAACGGGTGTTTCGCAGGTTAACACCGGGACTTCTGGCAGAAAGGCGATGCAATATTAGGAAACAGATCCACCGGAGCGTGACGGCACGACGCGGCCCGGCGTCCCGTTATCGATGGTTTGAAAATCCTTGAAACCAGCACCCGCAGAGGTGCTCCAGCAACCCCTGCCTTGAACCGTGAGTGTGCTATGGAACCCGGAAACGCCCAGCTGTCGATGACGGTATTGATGACCCCTGACATGGCCAATTTCTCTGGCAATGTCCACGGCGGCACCCTGCTCAAGTACCTCGACGAAGTCGCCTATGCCTGCGCCAGCCGTTATGCCGGCCGCTACGTAGTGACCTTGTCGGTGGACCAGGTGATCTTCCGCGAGCCGGTGCATGTCGGCGAACTGGTGACCTTCCTGGCCTCGGTCAACTACACCGGCAACACCTCCATGGAGGTGGGCATCAAGGTGGTGACCGAGAACATCCGCGAGCGCTCGGTGCGCCACACCAACAGCTGCTTCTTCACCATGGTGGCGGTGGACGACCAGCGCAAACCGGCCCAGGTGCCACCGCTGCAGCCCGAGACCGCCGACGGCAAACGCCGCTATATCCAGGCCCAGCAGCGTCGGCAGATCCGCCAGGAGCTGGAAAAGCGCTACCAGGAAATCAAGGCCGACGGCCCTTGATCCTCAGACAGATACGCTGATTCAGCAGGACCACGGACGGTCCCCTCGCCACGCCCCTGCAAAGCCTTGCGCACTCGCCCCCTCTCCTTCCGCTGCTCCAGGCAGTCTTCTGCGGTCATCCCGAATGGCCACATCCATCCCTTTTTGACCACTTAGAGAGTTATGCCCCAGGGGCACCGCTGCCAGAATCGTTGGGCAAGGCACAAGCGCACTCCCCGTTTGGGGAGCCTTCGAACCCACGAACGCGTGAGAACAATAACAATGCCCAGCGCCAATACTCTCTCCGACAATCCCACCCTCGCCCCCAGCGATTTCACCCACAGTGCCCAGGGCACCTCCCTGCGCCGCATCCTCGGGCTGCCGGCCCTGGTGTTCTTCGGCCTGGTGTACATGGTCCCGCTGACCGTCTTCACCACCTACGGCGTGGTCACCCAGATCACCGGCGGGCGTACCGCCGCCGCGTACGTGATCACCCTGCTGGCCATGATCTTCACCGCCCTGTCCTACAGCGTCATGGTCAGGAAGTACCCGATTGCCGGCTCGGCCTATTCCTACGCCAGCCTCAGTTTCGGACCGGGCATCGGCTTTCTTGCCGGCTGGTCGCTGCTGCTGGATTACCTGTTTCTACCGATGATCAACTACCTGGTGATCGGCCTGTTTCTCAACCTGGCCTTTCCCGCCGTGCCGGCCTGGGTCTTCGTGGTGGCGACCATCAGCCTGGTGACGCTGCTGAACATTCGCGGCATCGGTTCGGTATCGAGCATGAGCAACCTGATCGTCTGCGCGCAGATGGTGTTCGTGGTGGTGTTCGTCGCCCTGGTGATTCGCCAGTTGGCCGGGGCCGAGAGCCTGGACCTGAGCGCGCCCTGGATCGGCGACGGCAGCCAGAGCGGGCTGTTGCCGTTGATGGCCGGAGCGGCGGTGCTGTGCCTGTCGTTCCTCGGCTTTGACGCGGTATCGACCCTGGCCGAGGAAACCCGCGACCCGCGCCGGGACATCCCCCGGGCCATTGTCATCACCACCCTGGGCGCAGGCCTGCTGTTCATCCTGCTGGCCATGACCAGCCAGCTGGCCTTCCCCGGCAGCAGCTTCAAGGACGCCGATTCGGCAGCCAGCGAGGTGATGCTGCACGCCGGCGGACGTTTCCTGGAGATGTTCTTCACCGCCACCTATGTCGCTGGCGCCGCCGGTTCAGCCCTGGCGTCACAGGCCTCGGTGTCGCGCATCCTGTTCAGCATGGGCCGCGACGGCATCTTGCCACGGCGAGTGTTCGGCACCCTGTCCGAGCGCTACAAGACCCCGGTGATCGCCATTGTCCTGGTGTCGCTGGTGTCCTTGCTGGCCGTGGTCATCGACCTCACCACCCTGGCGTCGATGATCAGCTTCGGCGCGCTGGTGGCGTTCTCGGTGGTCAACCTGGCGGTGATCAAGAGTCACCTGGGGCAGGGGCAGCCGCGCACGGGGGCGCCACTGCTGCAGTACGGCCTGCTGCCGTTGATCGGCTTCGGCCTGATCGTCTGGCTGTGGACCAGCCTCTCGGCCCTGACCCTGGGGATTGGCCTGGCCTGGTTTGCCTTGGGCCTGGCGTACCTGGGCGTCCACACCCGGGGCTTCCGTCAGCCGGCGCCGACGGTGCAATTCTCCGAACAGGCCTGACTCAGCGCCCGCCGGTCGCCATCAGAAGCCGATCGGCGTGGCCTCGAACCGTACTCGCGGATGGGCAATGCGATCCTGGGCCCGCACCAGCTCCAGCTCGTAGCTGGCGCAGGCCTGGGTTTCCAGCAGCACTTCATGCACCGCCGCGGCGGTGAATTCGAACGCCGCCACCAGGCTGTCACCCAACAGCACCCGGGCCAGGAACAGACCCGACGTCAGGTCGCCCACCCCCACCGGCTGGCGCGGAAACGCCAGCAGCGGGCGCCGCAGGTGCCAGCTGCCCTCGGCGGTCACCAGCAGCATCTCGAAGCCTTCCGCCAACTTGCCGGGGTAGTCCAGGTGCTTGACCAGCACCGCCTTGGGGCCCTTCTCCAGCAGCGAGCGGGCCATGCCCAGGCAATCGAACAACGATTGCGGCTTGCGTCCGCAGAAGCTGTCCAGTTCCAGCTGGTTGGGGCAGAGAAAATCCGCCATGGCCACCGCCTCATCCAGCAGGAAGTCGCTGACTTCCGCCGGCACGCTGCAGCCCTTCTCCGGATGGCCCATCACCGGGTCGCACAGGTACAAGGCCTTGGGGTTGGTCGCCTTGATCCGCGCCACGCCACTGAGAATCGCCCGGCCCTGGGCCGCGCTGCCCAGGTAACCGGAGAGAATCGCATCGCAGTTGCCCAACTCGCCGATGGCGGCGATACCTTCCACCAGCTCGGGAATCTGCTGGGGCGCCAACACTTCTCCGGCCCAGTGACCATACTGAGTGTGGTTGGAGAACTGTACGGTATTCAGGGGCCAGACATTCACCCCGACCCGCTGCATGGGAAACACCGCAGCACTGTTACCGGCGTGGCCGAAAACCACATGGGACTGGATCGCAAGCAGGTGGGGCGTACGTTTCATGCAGGATTTTCCATAAAACCGGTGGAATTCAAGCCGCGCAGTATGCGACTAAACGCAGCCTGTACGACAGACCGGAGACGCAGTTAAGCTGACGCCACTTCGTTGGAGCAAACCTTCATGCTGACCCTTGGAAACATTTTTGTGCTGATGCTGCTGGCGACCGGCGCCGCCTGGCTATGGCACAACCACGGCCTGCGGGAGCGGGCGCTGGCGCGGGTCAAGCAGCACTGTGCACGGCTCGACATCGAGCTGCTGGACGGCAACGTCGCACTCAAGCGCATCGGTTTGGTCAAGGACGCCAACGGTCGTCGGCGCCTGGCGCGAATCTACAACTTCGAATTCACCGTGACTGGCGAAACCCGCCACGCCGGAACCATCACTCAGTTCGGAGCCCACAGCGCGCACATCGAGCTGGCACCCTATCCATTCGAAGTGAAAGAGCCGTTGCCCAGCGCCGAGGTGATCGAGCTGAGTCAGTGGCGCGAAGAACATCGCAAGTTCAAGCCGTGAGATGCGCAGGCAAGCCTGCGCCTACAGCCGGCAAGCGCTGAGGCTGGCTTGCAGGCCGGCCATGTCCTGAGGGGCACTGAAAATCAACTCCAGGCGCGAATCCCGTCGCCATTCGCTGGGCAGCCAGTTCAGCGGTGAATTATCCAAGCCATTGCCCGAGCGCCAGCCCTCATCGCTGTGGATCACCAGTTTGGCCCGACGCCAGTCGAGGTTCTGCAGCCAGTGATCGACCCGGGTCAGGTCGAACTGCTGGCTCGGGTGCCAGCGCCAGCCGATGCTCCAGCCCTCCTCTTGAGACTGACTGAGGCAGATCGGCAACGCCGGATCGCTCCACACCGCCGGTAACTGTGCCAGGCCCTGGGGAATATCCAGGTGCTCCAGCGCCGCCCCGGCGCTGGCCTCCAGGCCCGGTAGCTCGGCCAGGGGCAAGGCGGCGTGGCGCGTCCAGAACAAGGGCAAGTCCGGCAACTGCTCCAGCACCCGCAGCCGATCGCTGTCGCTGAGCAGTTCGTCCTTGTTCAACACCAACAGGCCGGCGCTGGACAGGGCGTCCTGCTGGGCCTGGGGCAGCGGCTTGCCGGCCGCCAGGGCCTGAGCGTCGAGCACCAGCACACAGGGCTGCAACGCCAGCACCCCTTGCCAGGGCGCGACGCTCAGTTGCTTGAGCAATTGCGCCGGGTGACCGAGGCCGGACGGCTCGATGAACAGACGATCCGGCTTGGCCTTGCGCAGCAGACGCCCCAAGCCCACCTGAAACGGTGCGCCGTTGACGCAACACAGGCAGCCGCCGGCCACTTCGCCGAGGGCGATGCCATCGTCATCCCGAGTCAGCAAGGCCGCGTCCAGGCCGATCTGGCCGAACTCATTGATCAGCACCGCCCAGCGCTCATGGGCCGGGCGCTGGCTCAGCAGATGACGGATCAGGCTGGTCTTGCCGGCCCCCAGGGGGCCGGCGATCACATGGGTAGGAATGTTCTGCAGCATGGGAAGGGGTCCGGAAAGCCTGTGAGGTGATGCTACGCCCTTCCCGTGCAGGGCGAAAATCCGCGCGCTCAAGAACGACGTCGCAGCAGACGCCGTTCTTGAGCGCACTGAAGGTTCTGCGGACCTTGGCGCAGCCTCGCAGGCTCGGCAGCGGCTACACGCCTGGCTCAACCCAGCCAATCAAGGGTAAAGATCAGCCGGCGCTCCCCCGGCGCCGGTTGCGGCGAGCGGTGGATCAGGCCGAAACCTTCGTTACCGTGCCACTTCTCGCCCTTGAACAGCGCCACCTCACCGCTGCCGATCTGCTGGATCAGCGCCGGGTCTCGGGGTTCAGCGCTGGCCTGTCCCAGTTGCCGACGGTCCATCGCCCCTTCGCGCAACCACTGGCTGCCAATCCCGGCATAGGTGGTGATCAGGCGCACGGGCACATGGTCGACGTGAAAGCGCGGGCACATGGCCTTGTCCAGCACCCGCAAGCGCAAGCCCACGCGCTTGGCGCCCAACAGGCAGGCAAAGGCGCTGACCAGCCAGGAAACGTCGGCGATAAAGCCGTCATAACCGTGCAAGTCGCTGAAGCGCGAGGCCAGGCCCCGCAGGTTCGGTGGGCACTCCTCATCCGGCAGTTCCAGGGACAGGGACTCGGCCAAGGGCTCGTTGAGGGACAACAGCAACTGGCCGAAGTCCTCAATGTGCGCCGGCAACTGGCGCTGCCAGAGGCCGAGGTTGACCTCATCGTCCAGCACCTCGGCCAGGACCGCCGGGGTCGGGCCAATGGCCGCGCGCCGGGAAACCAGCGGCACCGCACAAGGCAGCAGCAAGCTCCTGGCCGCCAATGGAATGCTCAGTGGAGTCACCGGAGAACTCAGGGTCAGCATCAGGCCGCCTCCTCTTCATGCCAGGCACCGAAAGGGTCGGTCATCAGGCTCCAGCCCTCGACACCCAGGGCCATTTCATCGTCATCCAGCAAGCACAGGTCGAGCTCGGCACAGAGCCGGGTGAAGTCGATGTTCTGGCCGATGAACACCAGCTCCTGGCGACAGTCGCCCGTGGCCGGGGTCCAGTTGTGCAGGATCGCTGCCATGCTTTCCTCGTCCTGGGGCCATTGCTGCTTGGGCACGAAGCGCCACCAACGCCCGGCAAAACCGTGGCGCATCAAGCCACCGGCCTGGGACCAGCTGCCCGCCTCCTGGTACTTGCTGGCCAGCCAGAAGAAGCCTTTGGAGCGCAGCAGCTTGCCGTTGACCCAGGGCCGGTTGATGAAGTTGAAGAAGCGCTGCGGATGAAAGGGACGCCGCGCCCGATAGGCGGTTGAAGCGATTCCGTACTCCTGGGTTTCCGGCACGTGCTCGCCGCGCAACTCCTGCAGCCAGCCCGGCGCCTGGGCCGCGCGTTCAAAGTCGAAGCGCCCGGTGTTGAGGATCTTGGCCAAGGGCACCTGGCCCATGACCATGGGGATGATCTCTGCCTGGGCGTTGAGCCGCGCCAGGATCGCCATCAGCTCCTGGCGCTCGGCGCTGCTGATCAGGTCGATCTTGCTGACCAGGATCACGTCGGCAAACTCCACCTGCTCGATCAGCAGGTCGGTGATCGAACGCTCGTCTTCCTCGCCCAGGGTTTCACCGCGACTGGCGAGGCTTTCCGCCGCCTGGTAATCCAGCAGGAAGTTCATGCCGTCGACCACAGTCACCATGGTGTCGAGGCGGGCGATGTCCGCCAGGCTCTGCCCGGCCTCATCGCGAAAGGTGAAGGTTTCCGCCACCGGCAGCGGCTCGGAGATCCCGGTGGATTCGATCAGCAGGTAGTCGAAGCGCCCGTCGCGGGCCAGCTTGCCCACTTCCTCCAGCAGGTCTTCGCGCAGGGTGCAGCAGATGCAGCCGTTGCTCATCTCCACCAGCTTCTCTTCGGCGCGGTTGAGGCTGACATCGCGCTGCACCTCGCTGCCGTCGATGTTGATTTCGCTCATGTCGTTGACGATCACCGCTACCCGCAGGTTGTCGCGATTACGCAGGACGTGATTGAGCAGGGTGCTTTTGCCCGCGCCAAGAAAGCCGGACAGCACGGTAACGGGAAGACGCTCGGTCATGGGGGGGGGCCTCATCAGGTTCGCGGCTGGGTCAAAGCGCCCGTTGGTGGCGTTCGCGCAGCTCTTGGCGTTCTTTGGCTTCGATACACAAGGTGGCGGTGGGCCGCAGCAGCAGGCGCTGCAGGCCGATGGGCTCGCCGGTGTCGCGGCACCAGCCGTACTCGCCGCGGGCCAGGCGCTCCAGGGCCTCGTCGATCTTGTCCAGGAGCTTCTTTTCCCGCTCCAGCAGGCGCAGTTGCCATTGCCGCTGCTCTTCGGCGCTGCCGATGTCGGCGGGGTCGCTGTGGGGTTCCTGCTCGCGCAGTTGGTCGAACTCAGCGGCAATGCGCTCCTGCAATTCGCTGCGCTGGGCCAGCAGCAGATCGCGGAAGAAGCCCTGCTGGGCGTCGTTCATGTAATGCGCCGAGGGTTCGGCGAGGAGCTCTTGTTCAGTCATGGCGGGGGTCACGGGTCAGGCTTTATTTTATGTTATATTATAACAATGCAGATTAGCCAATACTCCCTTGCCGACCACGACGAAGGGCGCAATGCTGCGCCCCTGTCGCCACGAGAACTGCCATGCGCCTTGTCCTGCCCACTCTGCTTTCAAGCCTGATGCTGCTGGCCGGCCACGCCACAGCCGCCGTGCCCAGTACCTTGGCCACCTGCACCCGCAGCGCCACCCTGCTGGCCTGCGTCGATCCCTTGGGCAACGCCTACAGCGTCGCCACGGCGGGCAGCACCACTTACTTGCGCGGGTTCGAGGTGATCGGCAAACGCTACTGGGCGCAGACCAACAGTCGCTACGGGCAACTGACCTTCTTCACCGGCCTGGCCTCCGATGGTGAAGCCTGGGTGGGCTACAGCCAGCGCGTGGGTTGGACCACCCGCAATCGCTTCTCCAGTTCTGGCGGCAGCAGCGCCAAGTTCACCTGCAGCCGCATTAGCGGTTGCTAGCCGCCCCCACATCGCGCCCGGTGCAGGCGCTGGTGGCTACACGGTGCGGTTGTTCTTTGTTTCCTGGAGCCAGGCCAGATAGCTGTTGGCCGGCGGGTTCTTTTCGAAGTAGCGCTGCAAACCCTGGAACAGGCCGTCGGCAATCGCCTGCTGATGCCGCGTGGTGACCAGTTGCTGGCTGTCGCGGCGGTTGGAGATGAAGCCGGTTTCCACCAGGATCGATGGCACGTCTGGCGACTTGAGCACCGCGAACCCGGCCTGTTCCACGCGCTTCTGATGCAGAGTGGTGATCCCCGACAGGCTGTCCAGCACCGTGCCCCCTAGCTGCAGGCTGGCGGCAATGGTGGCATTCATCGACATGTCGAGAATCACCCCCGCCAGCATCGGGTCCTTGTCCTTGAGATTGAGCAGGCTGCTGGCCCCCAGCAGGTCGGCATCGTTTTCCCGCTGGGCCATGAAGCGCGCAGTGGCCGAAGTCGCCCCGCCTTCGGACAAGGCATACACCGAGGCACCGGAAGCGCTAAGGCGCGGCGCCGCATCGGCGTGCACCGAGATGAACATGTCGGCCTTGTGCTTGCGGGCGATCTCCACCCGCTTGCGCAGCGGCACGAAGAAGTCGTCGTTGCGCACTAGCTTCACGGCAAAGCCCTTCTCGCGCTTGAGCCGCTTGGCCAGCAACTGGGCAATGGACAGCACCACATCCTTCTCTCGCTCACCCTTGGCCCCCACGGCGCCGGGGTCCTTGCCACCGTGGCCGGGGTCCACCACCACGATGATGTCGCGCTTGGGATGAGGCTTGCCCGGCGACGCCTCGGGTTTGGCCAGGGGCGCAGCGGCCGCGGCGATCTGCAACGGCACCTTGCCGGGCGCAGACAGGTCCAGCACCAGTCGATGGCCCTGCCCATCCTGGGGCGGCAGGAGAAAACTGTTGAGCTGCACTGGCTCATTCAGGTCGAGGACGATCCGCGTATCGCCCTGGCCAAAATGCCCGGAGCGGATCGCGCGGATCACCGTACGGTCCAGGGGCAACTGACTGAAATCGCCACTCAGGCGAGCGCCGTTCAAATCGATGATCAAGCGCTCCGGTGCGCTCAGAGTGAAGGTCTTGTACTGCACCGGGCCACTCAGATCGAGCACCAGCCGCAGCTTGTCGGCGTCTTTCCACAGCCGCGCATTACGGATCTGCGCGGCAGAAACAGCCCAGGGCAACATCAGGGCCGTACCGGCCAACAGCAGGTTGAGCAATTGACGTCTGTGCATGACAAATACCGCAGATGAGGGAGTGTCCGTACTCACAAGAACAGGCCAAAGAACCGCCGAGGAAAAATGTTTCATCGGATGTATTGTTATAATATAACATGCAGAAATATTCCTAACGACGGACCTGTTCATGAACGCGCTGACTCTGCCGGATATCGCCGCGCAGGCCTCACGCCAAGCCTTGCCCCTGGAATGGGTGGGCATGTGCGGCATTGCCTTACCTGTACTGATGGACAGCCAACGGATCGCTGCCAAAGCGGACGCCGGAGTCAGCCTCGACGACGGCGAGGCGCGAGGCATTCATATGTCGCGGCTGTACCTGGCCCTGGAAATGCTCGAACAGGACAACCTCACGCCTGCTCTGCTGCGCCAAGTGCTACAGCGCTTTCTCGACAGTCACGAAGGCATGGCCAACAGCGCCTACCTGCGCCTGCACTTCGATCTGCTGCTCAAACGCCCGGCATTGGTCAGTCCTTTGGCCGGTTGGAAGAGCTATCCGTTGAGCATCGAAGCACGGCTGAAAAACGCGATGTTCCACGTGGAACTAAAAATTGTCGTGCCTTATTCCTCCACTTGCCCTTGCTCGGCCGCCCTGTCCCGTCAGTTGATCCAACAGCAATTCGTCGACGATTTCGCCAACCGGCCACTGCAGCACGCCGAGATCCTGGCCTGGCTGGGCTCGACCCAAGGCATAGTTGCCACGCCCCATAGCCAACGCAGCAACGCCGAACTGCACCTGCGCCTGGACGACTTCCTCGACGAACTGCCGTTGATTGCACTGATCAACGACGCGGAAAACGCCCTGGGCACTGCCGTGCAGACGGCGGTCAAACGCGCCGATGAACAGGCCTTCGCCCTGGCAAACGGACAAAACCTGATGTTCTGCGAAGACGCCGCCCGCCGGCTGAATCTGGCCCTGCGTCGCTCCCCCGGGGTCAACGCCTTCCAACTGCGGGTCGTGCATGCGGAAAGCCTGCACGCCCACGACGCCGTGGCGCAAAGCCGCTGGAACTGGGAGGCCTGATGATCCGCTGTCGAGGTTTGCGCTGGGGCGCGCCGGGCCAACCCCTGACTCCAGCCCTGGACCTGCACCTGCCCAGCGGCAGCCTGAGCGCCATCATCGGCGCCAACGGTTCGGGCAAAAGCAGCCTGCTGAAAGTCCTGGCCGGGCTGCAAAAACCCTTGGCCGGCAAGGTCGATCTGGCGGCGCCCAAACGGGGCGGCTTTTCGTTTCTGCCGCAACAGCAACACCTCGATCGCCAGTTCCCTATCAGCCTTGAAGCGCTGGTGGCCGGTGGCTTCTGGGGCAAGCGTGAACCCGCCAGGGCCCGGGCAGAAAAACTGCAGGCGGTGCTCGAAGACTGGCATTTGAGTGGCTTGGAAAGCCGCCCGTTGATGGCCCTTTCCGGCGGTGAATTACAGCGTGCGCTGCTGGCCCGACTGAGCTTGACCGAAGCGCCTCTGTTGCTCCTGGACGAACCCCACGCCGCCCTCGACGAAGCGGGCCAGACCCTGCTCTGGCAACACCTGCACAGCTGGCACGCCCAGGGCCGGACGCTGGTAGTGGTTTGCCATGACCTGGCCGCCGTGCGCCAGCACATCCCCCAGACCTTGTGGGTCAAAAGCAGCGGCTGCGTATGGGGTCAGAGCCAAGAACTGATCGCCCCGCCCTTCCAGACGCAGGTGGCGTGATGCAGTTCGCCGCACAGCTCTGGCAGCCCTTCAGCGAATTCGTGTTCATGCGCCGGGCCTTGCTCGGCGGTTTGGTCCTGGCCTGCAGCACCGCCCCCCTGGGCGTCTTCCTGATCCTGCGACGCATGAGCTTGATCGGCGATGCGGTGGCCCACGGCATCCTCCCCGGCGCCGCTCTGGGTTTCTGGTTCGCCGGTCTCAGCTTGCCGGCCCTGACCCTCGGCGGCCTGGGCGCCGGCTTGGGCATGGCCGGCCTCGCGGCCTGGATCACCCGCCGCACCGGCCTGCGGGAAGACGCCAGCATCGCGGCTATCTACCCCATCTCCCTGGCCAGCGGCGTGTTGATCCTCGGGTTGGCGGGCAAACGCCTGGATCTGTTGCACCTGCTGTTCGGCTCGGCCCTGGCGGTGGACGGCCCGACCCTCAACGGCATGCTCCTGGTCTCGGCCGTCAGCCTGCTGGCCATGGCCCTGATCTACAAACCCCTGCTGCTGGACACCCTCGACCCACTGTTCCTGCACAGCGTCAGTCGCCTGGGTCCCCTGGCTCACGGCCTGTTCCTGACCCTGGTGGTGCTCAATCTGGTGATCGGTTTCCAGGCCATCGGCGCCCTGATGGTGGTGGGGCTGATGATGCTGCCGGCCGCCGCCTCGCGCTTCTGGAGCCGGCGGCTGCCGCTGTTGATGGGCATCGCCGCGCTGCTGGGTTGTCTCTCGGTGTGGCTCGGCCTGTTGCTGTCATTCCATTACTCGCTGCCCAGCGGACCGGCCATCGTGCTGGTGGCGGGCAGCCTGTACCTGCTGTCCGTGGTGTTCGGTCCGGTACACGGCCTGTTGCACCGCCCTCCGTTGCTCACATCCCCATGAGGTGTTTCCCGATGCGCGCTCTACTCGTGCTGTTCAGCCTGCTGCTGCCACTGTCGTGGTCCACCGCCCAAGCCGCGGACAAGCTGGCCGTGGTCACCAGCTTCAGCATCCTCGCCGACATCACCCGCCAGGTCGGCGGCGAGCATGTACAGATCACCAACCTGGTAGGCGCCGATGAAGACGCCCACACCTACGAACCCACGCCGGACGATGCCAAGGCCCTGCTCAAGGCCCGGCTGATCATCAAGAACGGCCTGGGCTTCGAACCCTGGCTGGATCGCCTGGTGGCCAGCTCGGCCACCAAGACTGCGGTGATCACCGCCAGTCGCGGGGTGATTCCACGGACCCTGGACGAGGACGGCGAACAGGTGCCCGACCCGCACGCCTGGCACAACCTGGCCAACAGCGAACTCTATGTGAACACCATCACCCAGGCACTGATCGCCGCCGACCCGGCCCACCAGGCCGACTACCAGCGCAACAGCCAGGCCTACCTGCAACAGATCTACCGCCTGCTGGCCGAGGCCAAGACCAAACTCGGCGCCCTGCCCCCGGGCAACCGCAAGATCGTCACCTCCCACGACGCCTTCGGCTACCTGGGCCAGGCCTACGGTATCGACTTCATGGCGCCCCAGGGTCTGTCCACCGAACGCGAACCCTCGGCCGCCGAAGTCGCGGCGCTGATCACCCAGATCCGCAACGCCAAGGTCAAGGCGGTGTTCATGGAGAACATCAAGGACGCCCGCCTGCTCAAGCAGATCGCCGACGAAAGCGGCGCCCATATCGGCGGCACCCTGTACTCCGACGCGCTCTGCGCCACGGGTCCGGCCAGCACCTTCATCGGGCTGTTCGAATACAACCTCAACACCCTGTACGACGCCCTGAGCCGACCATGATCCAACGCCCGCCACTGACACTGCTGGACCTGGAAAGCGCTGCCCAGGGCAGTCGCTGGCCGCTGACCGCAGTGCTCGATGCCCTGCCCTGGAACAGCGACGGACTGATCGCCGCCATCGCCCAGCAACACGGCAGCGGCGAGGTGCTGATGCTGGCCTGGATGAACCGCCGGGCCCTGGCCGAAACCCTGGCCAGCGGCCAAGTCTGCTACTGGTCGCGCTCGCGCCAGTGCCTGTGGCGCAAGGGCGAAAGCTCGGGCCACCGCCAGCGCCTGATCGAAGCGCGCCTGGACTGCGATGGCGACGCCGTGTTGCTGCAAGTGGAGCAACAAGGCCCCGCCTGCCACACCGGCCGCCCCAACTGTTTCTACAACGCCATTCGCGATGGCGCGGTGGAAGTCATCAGTTCCCCCTTGAAGGACTCGCGCCATGATTCGTAAAAACCCTTCCGGCGATCTGCCGGTAATCGCCGAATCCGCCTACGTGGACAAGACCGCCATCATCTGCGGCAAGGTGGTGATCGGCGACAACGTGTTCGTCGGCCCCTACGCGGTGATCCGCGCCGACGAGGTCGACGCCAGCGGCCAGATGGAAGCCATCACCATCGGCGCCAATTCGAACATTCAGGACGGCGTGGTGATCCACTCCAAATCCGGCGCCGCCGTCACCATCGGCCAGCACACCTCCATCGCCCACCGCTCCATCGTCCACGGCCCCTGCGTGGTCGGCGACCGGGTGTTCATCGGTTTCAACAGCGTGCTGTTCAACTGCGTGGTGGGCGACGGCAGCGTGGTCCGCCACAACTCGGTGGTGGACGGTCGCGACCTGCCCCCAGGCTTCTACGTGCCCTCCACCACCCGCATCGGCCCCAAGACCGACCTGGCGCAGTTCCCTCCGGTGAGCATCAGTGCCTCGGAGTTTTCCGAGGACGTGGCCCGCACCAACGTCGATCTGGTCCGCGGCTACAAGGCCCTGCAGAACGAGTTTTGAGCATGAGCCGAATCCTGATCCGCAATGCCCGCCTGGTGAACGAAGGACGGGAGTTCGACGCCGACCTGCTGGTCAATCACGGGCGCATCGAGACCATCGGCAGCCTCGACCACCTCAGCGCCGAACTGGAAATCGACGCCCAGGGCCAATGGCTGCTGCCGGGGATGATCGACGACCAGGTGCACTTTCGTGATCCCGGCGCCCCGGAAAAAGGCAGCATCCATAGCGAGTCGCGCGCCGCAGTGGCCGGTGGCATCACCAGCTTCATGGACATGCCCAACACCTCGCCGGCAACCTTGACCCTGGCCGCCCTGGCCGACAAGAAACGCCGCGCAGCGATCACCTCGGTGGCCAACTACGGCTTTCACTTCGGCGTCAGCAACGACAACCTCGACACCGTCGCCGCCCTCGACCCCACCGAGGTCGCCGGGGTCAAGGTGTTCATGGGCGCCTCCACCGGCAACATGCTGGTGGACGATCCGCACGTGCTGGACCGGCTGTTTCGCCAGGTACCGACCCTCCTCCTGGCGCACTGCGAACACACCCCGAGCATCCAGCTCAAGCAACAACGCTGGCAGCAACTCTATGGCGAGCAGATTCCCGCCGCGGCTCACCCGCGCATTCGCGACGCCGAGGCCTGCTACCGCTCCTCATCCCTGGCGGTGGAACTGGCGAAGAAACACGGCACCCGCCTGCACGTCCTGCACCTGACCAGCGCCCGGGAACTGGCCCTGTTCGAGGACCGGCCCCTGGCCGAAAAGCGCATCACCGCCGAAGTCTGCCTGCACCACCTGCTGTTCGATGACCGCGACTACTCGCGTCTTGGCCACCTGATCAAATGCAACCCGGCGATCAAGACCCAGGCCGATCGCGACGCATTGCGCCAGGCCCTCAACAGCCAGCGCCTGGACATCATCGGCAGTGACCACGCGCCCCACACCTGGGAACAGAAACAGCAGCCCTACACCCGTGCGCCCGCCGGCCTGCCTCTGGTGCAGCACGCCTTGCCGGCCTTGCTGGAACTGGTGGCGGACCAGGTCCTGCCCCTGACCACTCTGGTGGCCAAGACCAGCCACCGGGTGGCCGAGCTGTTCGGCATTCCCGACCGTGGCTACCTGCGCGAAGGCTACTGGGCCGACTTGGTGCTGATCCGCCCCGAGCCCGCGGGCCTGCTGGTGGACCAGCAGCCGATTCTTGCCCAGTGCGGCTGGACGCCGTTTGCCGGCCAACGCTTTCGCCATAGCGTCGCCACCACCCTGGTCTCGGGTCAGCTCGCCTGGCACCAGGGACGTCTGTATGACCACTGTCAGGGCCTGCCCCTGCGCTTCACCCGCTAATCCCCCAAGCCTGACCAAGGACCACCGAAGATGATCCGCATCACCCTGCCTGATGGCGCGTGCCGTGAGTACGACCAGCCGTTGTCCGTGTTCGAAGTGGCCGCCAGCATCGGCAGCGGCCTGGCCAAAGCCGCCGTGGCCGGACGGGTCGATGGCCGGCTGGTGGACTGTGACTACCTGTTGGACACCGACAGCCGCCTGAGCATCGTCACCGCGACCGATGCCGATGGCCTGGAAGTCCTGCGTCACTCCTGCGCCCACCTGCTGGCCATGGCGGTGAAGCAGCTGTATCCCTCGGCCCAGGTCACCATCGGCCCGGTGATCGAGGACGGCTTCTTCTACGACTTCGCCTATGAGCGCCCTTTCACCCCCGAGGATCTGGAACTGATCGAGGCGCGCATGCACAGCCTTGCCGCCACCAACCACACCTTGCGCCGCCGCGAGCTGTCCCGGGAGCAGGCGCTGCAACACTTCGCCGACCAAGGCGAGCACTACAAGGTCGAGCTGATCCGCGACCTGCCCCCGGAGGCCGTGCTGTCGCTGTACCGCCAGGGCGATTTCGAAGACCTGTGCCGCGGCCCCCACGTGCGTACCACCGGCCAGTTGCGGGCCTTCAAGCTGACCAAGGTGGCCGGCGCCTATTGGCGCGGCGATGCCAGCAACGCGCCGTTGCAACGGATCTACGGCACCTGCTGGGCCACCCGCCAGGATCTGGACGCCTATCTGCTGCGTCAGGAACAGGCCGCCAAGCGCGACCACCGCAAGCTGGGCCAGCAACTGGACCTGTTCCACTTCGACGATTGCGCGCCGGGTTCGGTGTTCTGGCACGCCAAGGGCTGGACCCTGTTCAAGCTGTTGATCGGTTACATGCGCCAGCGCCAGGAACAGGCCGGCTACCAGGAAGTGAACACCCCGGACGTGATGGACCGCAGCCTCTGGGAAACCTCCGGGCACTGGCAGAACTACCGCGACCACATGTTCACCACCAGCACCGAAGATCAGCGCACCTTCGCCCTCAAGCCCATGAACTGCCCCGGCGCGGTGGCGATCTTCGGCCACGGCTTGAAGAGCTACCGCGACCTGCCTCTGCGCATCGCCGAATTCGGCAAGGTCCATCGCTACGAACCTTCAGGGGCACTGCACGGCTTGCTGCGGGTCCGCCACTTCACCCAGGACGACGCCCACATCTTCTGCACCCCGGAACAGATGCAGGACGAATGCGCCCGCACCATCGCCCTGGTGTTCGACATCTATAAGGAGTTCGGTTTCGACGAAGTGGCGGTGAAGCTCTCCACGCGCCCGGCCAATCGCATCGGCAGCGACGAGACCTGGGATCAGCTGGAAAGCGCCCTGGTCGGCGCCCTGCAAAGCATGCAGATCGACTATCGGCTCAACCCGGGGGAAGGCGCCTTCTACGGCCCGAAGCTGGAGTTCGTGCTGCGCGACGCCATCGGCCGCGACTGGCAGTGCGGCACCCTGCAAGTGGATCTCAACCTCCCCGAGCGCTTCGCCATCAGCTACATCGCCGACAACGGCGAACGCCGGCAACCGGTGATGCTGCACCGCGCGCTGTTCGGTTCCCTGGAACGCTTCATCGGCATCCTCATCGAGCACCATGGCGGCGCCCTGCCCTTGTGGCTGGCGCCGCAGCAGGTGGTGGTGCTCAACATCAGCGAGGCTCAGGCGGACTATGCCTGGGAAATCAGCGAACGCCTGCGCCGAGAGGGGCTGCGGTCCAGTGCCGACCTGCGCAACGAAAAGATCGGCTACAAGATCCGTGAGCACAGCCTGCAGAAAGTGCCCTATCTGCTGGTGATCGGGGACAAGGAGAAAGCCGGTGGCTACGTCAGCCTGCGCAGCAGAAATGGCGAGGATCTGGGACAGCTGACGCTGGAGCAGGTAGTGGAACGGATTAGCTAGCCGGTGGTGCCCGGGCTTGTCGGCGAGGGCCCTGGTCCAGGTGACTGGAGGGCCGCTTCGCCGGCAAGCGCAGCGGCCGTCGCTGCTACAGGGTCGCTCAGGAAGCGCGAGGTTTGACCGTGCCGCAGTCCTGGCCCAGCCATACGGCGCGGGTGTCCATGCTGCCCTTTTGCTGCATGCCGGTGGCATTGAAGGTGCCGATCACGTTGGTGGTGAACTCGCGATCACTGATGAACTTGGCCACCCCGTTGCCCTGAGCCTTGGGACAAGTGAAGCGAAACTTCCATTGATTGCCGTTGCGCTCGGTGACCTGCTGCTGGCAACCCGATTGCGGGTCCTGCAGCGGAATGGTGTCGGATTTCACCTGGTCCGGCGTCAAGCACACCCGAATACCCTTGCCGCCCATGGTCACGCCCTGTTTCTCCAGCATCGCCCGTTGTTCTGGGGTCATCTGTTGCTGCAGCTGGCCAAGAATCAGCGACAAGTCCGGCAAGTTCTGGTCATCGACCTTCATGTTGCTGCTGGTCAGTTCCCACAAGCCCGGTTGCAGCATCTGCGCCTGCGCAGCCAGTGGCAGCGCCAATCCCGCCGCCAAGGCCCAACCCAGTAAACGAAGTTTCATCGAATGACTCCTAGACAGTAGTGGCCGTTAGACTTCGGCCAAGGCACGGCGTTGCATGCAGAATAAAATAGCGACATTCGCTGTGGAACATGGTCTGTTAGGCATTGAATCTTCAGGAGCAAAGGTTGCCCCATGGATTATTTTGGCCCGCACATCTTCGGCTATCTCATCGCGTTGTTGCATTTTCTCGGGCTGATCGCCGCGATCCACGCGGTGCTCACCGTCAGGACCGCCCAAGGCGCCATTGCCTGGGCCCTGTCACTGATGTTCATGCCCTACCTGACCCTGATTCCCTACCTGGTGTTCGGCCGCAGCACCTTCGATGCCTACATCCAGGCCCGGCGCCAAGCCAACGTGGAAATGCACAAGGCCATCAATGAGCTGAACTGGCGGCCCTGGGTCGAAGAGGCGCTCACTGCCCGTGCCTCCCAGGCCTATGCCACGCTGCGGGCCATGCCCAAGCTGGGGCGCATGCCGTGCCTGGCCAACAATCAGGTGCGCCTGCTGGTCAACGGCGACGCCACCTTCGAAGCGATCTTCAATGCCATCCGCCGCTCCCACAAGGCGGTGCTGATCCAGTTCTTCATCATTCACGACGACGAGCTGGGCCGGCGCCTGCAACGCCTGCTGCTGGAAAAGGCCGCCGAAGGCGTCTCCATCCACTTGCTCTACGACCGCATCGGTAGCCATTCCCTGCCCGCCGCTTATGTGCAGACCCTGCGTGACGCCGGGGTCCAGGTGCATGCCTTCGCCACCCGCAGTGGCTGGCTCAACCGCTTCCAGGTGAACTTCCGCAATCACCGCAAGATTGTGGTGGTGGACGGCTTGCTGGGTTTTGTCGGCGGGCACAACGTCGGTGACGAATACCTGGGCAAGAAACCGCCCCTGGCGCCCTGGCGCGATACCCACGTGCAGGTCAGCGGTCCGGTGGTGGCCTGCCTGCAGGAGTCCTTTGCCGAAGACTGGTTCTGGGCGGCCCGGGAACTGCCGCCGCTGATCCTTCCAGACACCTACCCGGATGACGGCGTGCTCTGCCAATTGCTCGCCAGCGGTCCCGCCGATGCCTACGAGACGTGCTCGCTGTTCTTCGTCGAAGCGATCCATGCCGCCACCGAACGGGTGTGGATCACCAGCCCGTATTTCATTCCCGATGAAGCGGTCTTCGCCGCCCTGCGCCTGGCCGTGCTGCGGGATGTGGACGTGCGCATCCTGCTGCCCTCGCGCCCGGACCATCGCATCGTCTACGCCGCCTCCAGCCTCTACGCCTTCGAGGCGGTGCGCGCCGGGGTCCGGGTCTTCCGTTATCAGCCGGGGTTCCTGCATCAAAAGGTGGTGTTGATCGACAACGAGATCAGCGCCATTGGCAGCGCCAACCTGGACAACCGTTCGTTCCGCTTGAATTTCGAAGTGATGCTGCTGACCGTGGATGACGACTTTGCCACCGAGGTGGAGCAGATGCTGGACGCCGACTTCGCCAAGGCCCGGGAAATCGCCCGGGAAGAAAGCCGCCAGACCCACCGCCTGCAACAACTGGGCATGCGGGTCGCGCGGCTGATTTCACCGATCCTGTAGGGAGCCACTCAGGGTCTGCAGCAAACGCTGCCGGGCCTAGGGGTGATAGAGGTCGTCCCGGGTCCAGGGCAACTCATGACTGCCATCGGCATGGGTCTTGACCGCGAGGATCTGGTGCAGATTGATCCAGCCCTTGGCAAACGCATAGGCGCAACCCGCCAGGTACAGCCGCCAGATCCGTAGCGCTTGCGGCGGCACCTGCTGGCCGGCCGCCTCCAGGTTGTCCTCCAGGCGCTCGCTCCAGTGATCCAGGGTGCGGGCGTAATGCAGGCGCAGGCTTTCGACATCGACGATTTCCAGCCCGGCCTCGCTGATTTGCGCCGAGATCATCGCCAGGTGCGGCAGCTCGCCATTGGGGAATACATACCGCTCGATGAAATCCCCGGCGCCCCGGCCCACGGGACGTCCGTCGGTGTGCTTGGCGGTGATGCCGTGGTTCATCACCAGCCCGCCCTCGCGCACCGCGTTGAACAGGGTCCGGCAGTATTCCGGCAGATTGGCATGGCCCACATGTTCGAACATGCCGACGCTGACCACCTTGTCGAAGCGGCCATCCTGAGGCAGGTCGCGATAGTCCAGCAACTGCAGCTCCACCAGATCGTCCAGGCCTTCGGCACTGACCCGTTCACGGCCCAGGGCCAGTTGTTCCTTGCTCAAGGTGATGCCAAAGACCTTGGCGCCGAACTCGCGGGCAGCGTAACGGGCCAGCCCGCCCCAACCGCAACCGACATCCAGCAGGTAATCCCCCGGTTGCAGGCGCAGCTTGCGGCACAGGTGGCGGAATTTGGCTTGCTGGGCCTGTTCCAGGGACTCGCTGCCGGTCTCGAAGTAGGCGCAGGAATAGGCCATGTCACTGTCGAGCCAGAGCTGATAGAAGGCGTTGGAAAGGTCGTAATGGTAGGAAATGGCCGCCGCGTCCATGGCCTTGTCGTGCTGCGTGCGCACCGGCTGATCGTCGTCATCCTCATTCAGCAAGGCCTGGCTCAGCTCATCGCACACCCGGATGACTTCACTGATGGAGCCTTCGAGTTCCAGCTTGCCCTCGACAAAGGCGCCCCCCAGTGCGTCCAGGCTGGGATGGGTAAATTGCGCAACCAGCTGCGGGTCCTTGACCACGATGGTGACGCTGGGCTCCGGCCCAAGATTGAATTCATGGCCATCCCAGAGCCGCAGGCGCAAGGGTAATTGCAGATTCTGTAAGGCCGGTGGAAGTTGCGCGAGCATGAAAAATCCCCCCTGTTTCAGACGTCTGAAATGAGGGTAGACCATCTTGGAAAATTAGCTGGCTATCGAATTTTCAGCGGTTTTCCAGGACTCGCGGCGTACCACCAGGCCGTCTTCGACCCACTGTTTGAGCCAGGTAACGGCCTGCAACGGGGCCCCCTCAAGGTAAGTGACGGCCAGCTCGGCACAGAGTTCCGCGAAACTCCACTGCGCCTCAATCATGCCTCGCAACCCTTGGGCTTCTGCTGACGACAAGCTGCGATAGCGGCAGACCCGATCCACCCGCCATACCAGGCAAGGCTGCTCTTGTTCGAGTAAAGCACTCTCGGGGAAATCCGCCCGATCCTTGACCGCGCGCCACTGGGCGAGGCTGTTGTAACGGCAGTCCAGCCACTGCACACAAGGCGCCAGTTGCAGTTGCAGCAGCGGCCACTCTTCGGCGTCCAGGGCCGCCATGTCCGCCACCGTCAGCACCTGGGCCTCGGCGGCGTCGAAGGCCAGGGTGAACGCCCACTCCAGGCGCGCCAGTTCCGCCAGGGGCAGGCCCTGCTCCGGCACCAGATGGCCCTGGATGAACTCGGCGAAGCCCTGCCCCAACCAGCGCAGGCTGAAATGCCGGGAGGGAGATTGGCGTATATAAGCGCCGGCCAGTGACGCGAACTCCTCATCGCCGAGCCACTGCAGGATCGTCGGAAAGTCCGCCACCATGACTTCCAGCAGCCGCGCCTGGTAGGCGTTGTGGTAGATCGCCAGACCGGTGGCGACATTCAGGGTCGGTCCGCCGATCAGGCTGTTGCCCAGTAGGCTGTCCGCCTGGGACTGCTCGGCCAGCAGGTAGCGTTCAAAGGCCAGTTGCCATTCGTTCAGGCGCATTCAAGCCTCCCGGACAGCACCCGTTGCCCCAGTTCGCGAGCCTTGTGCAGTTCGCCGAGCAGTTCGCTCAACGGCGGAAAATGATCGTCACGCTCCAGCAGGGTCGCGACCGGTCCAAGGTGTTGCAGGGTGCGCTGATACAGCGCCCAGACCGGATCGCACACCGGCTGGTCATGGGTGTCGATCACGTAGTCGCCATGATCCTGATGCCCGGCCAGATGCAATTGCCGCACCCGTTGCGCCGGCAGCCCCTGGATGAACTGCCAGGGATCGAAACCGTGATTGCGTGAACTGACGTAGACGTTGTTCACGTCCAGCAACAGCTCGCAGCCACTGAGCTGGCTCAAGGCGGCCAGGAACTCCCACTCGCTGAACTGATCGGCGGCGGCGCGCACATAGCTGGAGACGTTCTCCAGCACCAGGGGACGCTCCAGCACCTCCTGCACCTGGCGCACCCGGCCCGCCACGTATTCCAGGCTTTCCTCGGTATAGGGCAAGGGCAGCAGGTCATGCAACTGATGAGCGTTGCCGCGGCTCCAGCACAGGTGATCGGAAATCCAGGCCGGCTCAACCCGCCGGGCCAGTTGCTTGAGTTGCTTGAGGTAGTCCAGGTCCAGGGCGTGGGGACCGCCAATGGACAACGACACCCCATGCATCACGATGGGGTAACGCTCGGCAATGGCGTCCAGGTAGTAAAGGGCCTTGCCGCCCTCGACCATGAAGTTCTCGGACACCACTTCAAACCAGTCGACGTCCGGTGCTTCATCGAGAATCTGCTGGTAGTAGGCGCTGCGCAAACCCAGGCCATAGCCCAGGCAGGAAGAAAGGTCAGACATAGCGAACTCCTCGCAAGGTGGCCGCAGTGGTCGTCAGTCCCACTGCGGCTGCACGGATTCGCCGCTTACTCGCCGACTTTGCCGCCGGCTTTTTCGCACTCCGACTGGGTCATCGCCTTGAAGCCCTGGCCTTTGCAAGCGCCCATGCCTTTGCAGGCGTGGTCTTTGGTCTTGCAGTCGTTCTGGCCTTTGCAGCCGTTGACGCCATAACAATGAACCTGGGCATCAGCTGCCGACGCCTGAGTGGCAACACCGGCAAACAGGGTGGCGGCAGCGAAAGCCAGGGCAGCACCAGCAGCGGTTTTCTTCATGTTCATTTTTTGTTCCTCAATAATCGCAGGGGACGACGGGAGGCGTGTGCAATCCCGTCATAGCACTAGAGAGAGGAAGCTCCCCGGCGTTACAGCCGGGATAAAAAAATTCTGCGCGGCGGCCTTTCGCCGGTAACCCGGCAGCTACAGGCTTCAGCAACGGCTCCTGAAACCGCAGCAGGTGCCGCGGGTCAGCAGCACACACACCGCAGCAGCCAGTACCTCGACAGCAAACAGAGCGATAAACGCCAGACGACCGGCGGGAATCCACGGGCTACCCAATTCATGTGTTCCACGTGGAACCTTACTCATGACTGCGATCCGGATGCTTTGCTCGGCAGGCTCGGCGGACCATCCACCAGTACCCGGAACTGCGCGCCGATCAATACCGCCAGGCGCGCCGGCGCTGCGGATAACGCTGGGACAATGCGTTGCGGTATAAGCCATCGAGTGATTTTTTTGTCGCACGCCATGCCTTTTCATCTACGGCGTGCGTCGTAGTCTCTGTACGAACAGTTTTGAGACGAAGGTCAGGCAAGGCGAAAACGGTCGAGGAACGGCCGGGGTCGCGTTCGACTTTACGGGGTGTAAATGAGCATTCCGATCGGACTCGCGCACGAGACCGTTTTCAACGCAGCATCACCGAGTATCCAGGCTTTTCGTACAGAGCCCAGACACCACTGGCAGCCAGTTGCTCACGCAGAAACTTCTGATGTCAGCCCCTGGCATTTATGGCAATAATCCAGCCCTGCTCACCGCGTGCGACAAGGAACCGTCCCATCATGCTCTCGATTTACCAGCTCAAACCGCGCTTTCAGAACTTGCTGCGGCCGTTGGTGCAGCGCCTGTACGACAACGGCACCACGGCCAACCAGATCACCGTCCTGGCCGCCGTCATCTCACTCCTGGTCGGCACCGTCATCGCCCTGTTCGCCAGCCACACCTGGCTGTTCGCCCTGATTCCGCTGTGGATGATCCTGCGCATGGCGCTCAATGCCATTGACGGCATGCTGGCCCGGGAATTCGGCCAGCAATCGCGCCTGGGTGCCTACCTCAATGAACTGTGCGACGTGGTCGCCGACAGCGCCCTGATCCTGCCCTTCGCCCTGCTCCCGGGCGTCAGCCTGCTGCTGGTGCTGGCGGTGACCCTATTGGCGCTGTTCAGCGAATACGCCGGGGTGCTCGGGCCGATGGTCGGCGCCTCACGGCGCTACGACGGGCCCATGGGCAAAAGCGACCGCGCCTTCATCCTCGGCGTGCTGGCCACCGGCATCGCCCTGGGCTGGCTCGGCGCCCTGTGGATCAACGGCGTGTTGGCACTGGTCGCCGCACTGCTGGTCTACACCCTGATCAATCGGGTCCGCCAGGGCCTCAAAGAAGTTCAGCACAACGCTCCCTCTGCATAAGGAAATGGTAATGCGCGACGCTCAACACCAGACGTTCCGGACCCATGACGGCGTCGAACTGTTTTACCGCCACTGGCCGGCCACCGAGGTGGCCCCAGGCGAACCGCGGCAGGCGGTGATGCTGTTTCATCGCGGTCACGAACACTCCGGGCGCATTGCCCATCTGGTGGACGAGCTGAACCTGCCGCAGGTCGACTTCTTCGCCTGGGACGCCCGTGGCCATGGCCAATCGCCGGGCGCCCGGGGCGACAGCCCGAGCTTCGCCACCAGCGTGCGTGACGTGCAGACCTTCTGCGACCACCTGGACAGCGCCCACGGCATCGACGAAGAAAACATCGCCGTGGTGGCTCAGAGCGTCGGCGCGGTGATCGCCTCCACCTGGGTCCACGACTACGCCCCACGGATTCGCTCCCTGGTGCTGGCCTCGCCGGCATTCAAGGTCAAGCTGTACGTGCCTTTCGCCCGCCCGGGCCTGGCCCTGATGCGGCGCTTTCGCGGCAACTTCTTCGTCAACAGCTACGTCAAGGCGCGCTTCTTGAGCCACGACCCGGAACGGGTCCACAGCTACGACGCCGACCCGCTGATCACCAAGGCGATCTCGGTCAACGTGCTGCTGGGCCTGTATGAAGCAGCCGACCGGGTAGTAGCCGATGCCCAGGCCATTCAGGTGCCGACCCAACTGCTGATCTCCGGCTCGGACTTCGTGGTGCACCGCAAGCCCCAGGAGCAGTTCTTCGAACGCCTGGGCAGCCTGCACAAGGAAAAACACATCCTCCCGGGCTTCTTCCACGACACCCTGGGAGAAAAGAACCGCGCGCCGGCCATGGCCAGCATCCGCCGCTTCATCCTGCAGAACTTCGCCCGCCCGCTGAACCGCCCTGCCCTGCTGGACGCCGACCGCCTGGGCGTGACCTGCGCCGAGTCCGAAGCCCTGGCCGCGCCGCTGCCCCACAACTCCCTGCGCGACCTGTACTGGCGCGCCACCCGCGCCAGCATGCGCCTGGGCAGCCAGCTGTCGGCGGGGGTCAAGCTGGGCTTCGACACCGGCTTCGACTCCGGCAGCACCCTGGACTACGTCTACCGCAACCAGCCCACCGGGCATTCCGCCCTGGGCCGGCTGATTGACCAGAACTACCTGAACTCCATCGGCTGGCGCGGCATTCGCCAGCGCAAGCTGCACGTGGAAGAGTTGCTGCGCCAGGCCATGGAAAAGCTCCGTGAGCAGGACAGCGAAGTGCGCATCGTCGACATCGCCGCCGGCCACGGCCGCTACATCCTCGAAGCCCTGCAAGGGGTCAGCCCGCTGCCGGAATCGATCCTGCTGCGCGACTACAGCGACATCAACGTGCGCGACGGCAGTGCCCTGATCCAGGAAAAGGGCCTGGGTGACATCGCGCGCTTCGTCAAAGGCAACGCCTTCGACCGTGAGGACCTCGCCGCCCTTGATCCCAAGCCGACCCTGGCGGTGGTCTCCGGGCTCTATGAACTGTTCGCCGACAACCAGATGGTCGGCGGTTCCCTGGCGGGGCTGGCCAGCGCCGTGGAACCCGGCGGCTACCTGGTGTACACAGGCCAGCCGTGGCACCCGCAACTGGAACTGATCGCCCGCGCCCTGACCAGCCACCGCGAAGGCCAAGCCTGGGTCATGCGCCGCCGCACCCAGGCGGAAATGGATCAGCTGGTGGAGGCCGCGGGCTTTCGCAAGATCACCATGCGCGTGGATGAGTGGGGGATCTTCAGCGTGTCCCTGGCGCAACGGGTGCAATGATGAGCGCAGGCGCCTTGCCGGCGCGGGAGCCAGGCCTGCTGAAACCGGCGGTGCTCTGGCTGCTGCTCTTGGCACCGCTGTTCTTCAGCACCTACGGCTTCGCCACCTGGGTCACCGCGCAACGGGACGACGTCGGCAGTCTGGTCTTCGACTGGGAGCGGCATATGCCGTTCTGGGCCTGGACCATCGTGCCCTACTGGTCCATCGACCTGCTCTACGGCTTCTCCCTGCTGCTGCCGCGCAGCCGGGACGAGCTCAAGCGCCACGCTCTGCGCCTGCTCACCGCCCAGGTGATTGCGGTCAGTTGCTTCCTGCTCTGGCCGCTGCGCTTCACCTTTGCCCGGCCAGAGCTGGACGGGGTGTTCGGCTGGCTGTTCGAGGTGCTGGCCGGCTTCGACAAACCCTTCAACCAGGCCCCTTCCCTGCACATCGCGCTGCTGGTGGTGCTGTGGGTCTGCTACGCCCGGCATAGCCAGGGCTTCTGGCGCTGGCTGGTGCATGGCTGGTTCGGCTTGATCGGGGTGTCGGTGCTCACCACTTATCAACACCACTTTGTCGATGTGCCCACCGGCGCCCTGGCCGGCTGGCTGTGCGTCTGGCTGTGGCCGCTGGATCGCCCCAGCCCGCTGTTCAGCGCACAACGGGCTCAGGACCCGCGGCGCCGCCAACTGGCCTGGCGCTACGCCCTGGGCGCGGGGCTATTGGCGGTGGCCGCCTTCACCTGGGGCGGCACCGGGCTGTGGTTGATCTGGCCCGCCGTGGCGCTGTTGCTGGTGGCCCTGAACTACGCGCTGCTCGGCGCCGCAGGGTTCCAGAAACGCGAGGACGGACGCTTGAGCCCCGCCGCCCGCTGGTTGCTGGCGCCCTATCTGGCAGCGGCCTGGATCAACTCGCGGCTGTGGACAAAAAAACATCCACAGCCGGATCAGGTTGTGGATAACGTCTGGCTCGGCCGCCTGCCCACCCCAGCCGAGCTCAAGGACAGCCCCTTTGTCGCGGTGCTCGACCTGTGCGCCGAGCTGTCCCTGGACCGCCGTGGCTTGCAGGCCTACCAGAGCCTGCCGGTACTGGACCTGTGTGCCCTCAGCCCCGAGCAGTGCCTGGCTGCGGCGCAAGCCGTTGAACGCCTGCGCCAGCAAGGCCCGCTGCTGGTGTGCTGCGCCCTGGGCTATTCCCGCAGTGCCACGGCCATTGCCGCCTGGCTGCTGCACAGCGGCCGCGCCGCCACCGTGGACGCGGCCATCGTGCAGATCCAGCGGGCACGCCCGCAGATCGTCCTGCAAGCGGCCCATCGGCAGGCGCTGGAAACCCTGATCAGTAGCAAGAGAGCGGCCCATGTCCAGTGAGATGCAGCTCTACAGCGTCGCCAGCCTGCTGCGCCGGGGCCGGGCCCTGGATCAGTTATCCACAGGCCTGACCCTGCTGGGCGCCCTGTATGGCCTGGGCCAGTACCTGCTGGCCAGTGTCAGCCTGGGAGGCCTGATCATCAGCCTCGCCCTGGTGCTGCTGGGGCTGGTGGAAAAGTACCTGGCGCTGCGCGTGGCCTTCGACGCCGACCTGTTTCAGCGCGTGGCCGATGGCCCCGCGTCCCTCGAACACAGCACCCAGGCCCTGGATCAGGCCCTGAGCGCCCTCGGCCTGCAACCTGCGCAGCGCGGCGGCAGGCCCTGGAACGAACGCAGCCGCGGTGCCCTGGGCCTGCTGCGCCGCCAGGCGTTGCTGCTGGCGGCACAAGTGCTGGTGCTGTTGAGCTTGATCCTGGCCAGCCCCTGGCTGACCTTCGCCGGATAAGGAATGCCCATGTTCGAACCCCTGGTTGCCAACCTCATCACCTCCGCCGCCCGCAGCATCACTGGCGCCCGCAGCCTGTGGCTCGGCTCCGCGCCGCGACCGGTGCAGCGGATCTACTTCGCCAACCACAGCAGCCACGGCGACTTCGTGCTGCTCTGGGCCTCGCTGCCGCCGGCCCTGCGCAAACTGACCCGGCCCGTGGCCGGTGCCGACTACTGGCACAAAAGCGCCCTGCGCCGCTACATCATCAACCGGGTGTTCAACGGCGTGCTGATCGACCGCGAGCGCAAGGAGGCTGTGGATAACAATCCGCTGCAGCCGATGCTCGATGCCATGGACAACGGCGACTCGCTGATCATCTTTCCGGAGGGCACGCGCAACCTGGAAGACGGCCTGCTGCCGTTCAAGAGCGGGATCTACCACCTGGCCAAACGTTATCCACAGGTGGAGGTGATTCCGGTGTGGATCGCCAACCTCAACCGGGTCATGCCCAAGGGTCGCTTCCTGCCCCTGCCCCTGCTGTGCACCACCAGCTTCGGTGCGCCACTGACCCTGGAAGAGGATGAAAGCAAGGAACACTTTCTCGAACGCAGCCGCGCCGCGCTGCTGGCCATGGCTCCGGAGCACAGCTGAAATGGATAAGCAGACCCTGATGTTGTTCGGCGGCATCGGCGCCATTCTGGTGCTGGCCTCGCTGATCGGTTTCATCCTCAAGTGGCGCACCCGCGGCGCGCCCAACCCGGTGATCGACAACCTCAATGCGCGGATCAATGCCTGGTGGGTGATGGTGCTGGTGATCGGCATCGCCTTCTGGCTCGGCACGGCGGCGGTGATCCTGCTGTTCTACGCGGTGTCGTTCTACGCCCTGCGCGAATTCCTCACCCTGACCCCGACCCGGCGCAGCGACTACCCGGCCCTGGTGGCGGCCTTCTACCTGGCCCTGCCCCTGCAGTACCTGCTGATCTACTCCGACTGGTACGGATTGTTCTCGATCTTCATCCCGGTCTACGTCTTCCTGCTGCTGCCGATCCTGGCGTCCCTGGGGGGCGACAGCACGCACTTTCTGGAACGCGCCTCCAAGGTTCAGTGGGGGCTGATGATCGCGGTGTTCTGCGTGTCCTTCGTGCCGGCCCTGCTGACCCTGGACATCGCCGGCTACGAAGGCCGCAACCTGTTGCTGATCGCCTATCTGGTGATCGTGGTGCAGCTCTCGGATGTGCTGCAGTACGTCTGTGGAAAACTCTTCGGCAAACGCAAGATCGCCCCCAACCTGTCACCGTCCAAGACCGTCGAAGGCTTTGTCGGCGGCATCCTCCTGGCGTCCTTGATCGGCGGCGCGCTGTTCTGGATCACCCCGTTCAACATCTGGCAGTCGTTCCTGATCGCCCTGCTGATCAACCTGCTGGGCTTTGCCGGCGGCATCGTCATGTCGGCGATCAAGCGCGACCGCGGGGTCAAGGACTGGGGACACATGATCGAAGGCCACGGCGGCATGCTCGATCGCCTGGATTCGGTGTGCTTCGCCGCGCCGATCTTCTTCCACCTGGTGCGCTACTGGTGGACCTGAGACAGGTCCACCAGTAGCGGGTTTGCGCCCGTTACGCGGTCATGCGCGAACAAACGCCCCGGCCAGCGCTGTTGATCACCCCGGTAGATGCCCCAATGGCAGGGGCCCCGGGGTTTTCACCGTATGAATGGCGAAGTTACTGCGGATATCGCTGACCCCGGGGATCTTCAGCAAGTGGCCAGTGAGGAAACGGTCGTAACCGCGCAGATCCGGGACCACCACCTGCAGCAGGAAGTCCGATTCGCCGGAGACCAGGAACGCCGAGATCACTTCCGGCAACTGCAACACCGCCTGGCGGAAGGCTTCGGCCTCGGCGTCGTTGTGCCGTTCCACCTTGACCCCGACGAACACCGTCAGCCCCAGCCCCACTTCATCCCGGTCCAGGGTCGCCTGGTAGCCACGGATCACCCCCGCCTCCTCCAGCATGCGCACCCGGCGCAAACAGGGTGACGGCGACAGGCCGATCTCCTCGGCCAGTTGCACATTGCTCAGGCGGCCGTCGCGCTGCAGGGCAGCGAGGATCTTACGGTCGTAGGCATCGAGTTTCATGTTTGGCATATCCGGATGGTCACTCCATTGAAAGTTGGAAGATTATGCCAATTTTCACCGCCTTGCTGGTTGATTACGCAAGCACCTGCCCGCCCCTGTGGCCCTAAACTGGGCGCACCGACTCGACAACGAATGGGGGTGCAAGGTGGCGCAACTGTGGATGTATTTCCTGGCTCTGGCGGTGGTCTACCTGCTGCCCGGGCCTGACATGATCCTGCTGCTGCAGACCGGTGCCCGCCAGGGCAAGGCCCAGGCGCTGGCCACGGCCCTGGGGCTGGCTGTCTCCCGCGGCTGTCATGTGGCCCTGGCCGCCCTGGGCCTGGCGGCGCTGTTCAAGGCCGCCCCCTGGACCTTCGACGTGGTACGCCTGGCGGGCGCCGCCTACCTGCTGTGGATCGGTATCCAGTGCCTGCGGGCCAACCTCCTGCCCAACCTCGACAGCGCCGGCACGGCGGCCACGCCCCTGCGCTGGCGCCAGGCGATTCAGCGCGGCCTGCTGACCAACCTGCTGAACCCCAAGGCATTGCTGTTCTGCTCGGTGCTGCTGCCGCAGTTCATCGATCCCCAGGCCGGCGCGGTAGCCCCCCAATTCGTCACCCTGGGTGTGTTGCTGGTGGCGGTGGGCGGGCTGTTCGACTGCTGCTACGCCCTGGCCGGTGCCGGGCTGGGCCGCTGGATGCAGCGCAGCCCCTCGGCGCAACGTTTGCAGCAATGGCTGTTTGGCAGCCTGCTGATCGGCTTTGCCTTGCGCCTGACATTCGTCCAGCAGGCCTGACGGGCCCAAGGATCGCCGCCACTTCGATCTCTGCTACACCGATCTCTGCTGCAGCGATCTCTGTAGCCGCTGCTGAGCCATAGCGAAGCTGCGAAAAGGCCCAAAGGGCCTTGCCTGGCAATCTCCCGACAGCATGCGCACGCCCCAACAATCGCCGCGACCGCTGCGTCGGAGTGCCGCCCAGCTCGTTCGCAGCCTGCGGCAGCGGCTACAGGTCTTGTTTAGGCCTTTTGGACGCGGCGGCGCCACAGCCAATAGGCAGCCCCGAGCACCACGCCGGCCCCCGCCCCCGTCGCCAGCTTGTGCTCGCTCATCGCCGTGCGCGAGGCCGACAGCCACTGGGTCAGGTAGCGCTTGTTGGCGCTACCGAAGTCCGGCTCCTGGCAGTTCATGCCAAAGTTGCCGGCCCACTCCACAAAGGGACCGTTTTCCACGTAGTGCCGGTAGTAGGTGATCTCCGCATCGCTGCCCCGGGTCCAGCGCGCCGCCTTGCACAGCACCGCGGCATAGGCCTGGCTGGTGTGAGGCAGGAAGTCCGCGGCCTGGTTGCCCAGTTCCCCGGCCAGGTAGCGGTAGTGGTAACGCACGTCGGGCGCGGCGGTGGTGGCTTGCTGACGCTGCACTTCATCGGCGCTGACAAAGGGCCCGGCCTGCACCGGCGGGATCTCCAGGCTGTAGCTGCCCCAGAGGCTGTGATAGTCCGGGCCCATTTCGTAACCCAGGATCTCCATCCCCGAGGCACGGGCCAGCTTGCCGGCCTGGTAATAGGCCTCTGCCCGACGCGTGGGCAACCAGGCCGACTCGGCGCTGCGCCGGTACTCACCGTAAGCCTTGGCGATGGCCTGGCGCTCCGGGCTGTCGAAGTAGCCCCAACCCTCTTCGTAGCGGCCTTCGCGCAGCAGGCGCCGGCCGAGCAATTCGCGCACCTGGGCGGCAATCGGCAGGGTTTCGTAGTAGGCGTCCGGCTGCTTGGGCGTCGGCGGCGGTGCGGGCACCTGGGTATCGACGAACTGCTTGAGTTCATCCAGGGTCAGCACCCGCTCCGCCACAGTGGCTGCGTCGTGCCAGTAGATGTCGCCGCTGCGGTAGAGCAGCTCGAAGGCTTGCACGTAGTCGCCACGATCCAGGGCCAGCAGGGCGCTTTCGCCTTCGACCCGGCAACCGGGCTTGAGGTCTTCGTAATTGCCGTCGTAATCACCGCGAAAGCCCCAGCTCTCGTCTCGGGGGAAGGCCGCGGCGGCCTTGGCGTATGCGGCGGCAGCAGCCACCTTGTCGCCATCACGCAGGGCCATCTTGGCCCGCAACCACCAGGCCAGGCCGCCATCGCCGGCATGCTCGAGCAACCGCTGGGCGGTGGCGAAATCGCCATTCTGATAATTCAGCGCCGCCAGCCGGTCGGCGTTGTCGAAGCTGCCCGCAGTGCCCTGGCTCAGCAGCTTGATCAGTTTCACCTCCGACTCGGGCCGCTCGCCAAAGGACCAGGCCTGGTGCGAGATCAAGGAGGCGGTGAGCAAGCGGGCTACGGAAGGATGCTTGAGCTGCTCCAGCAACTGCGCGTCCGGCAGGCCGCTCAATTCGCCCACCACCTGCTTCAGGGAGCTGTAGCCGACCTCCGAACCCAGCTGGTTCTGGACGGCATACAGATCGATGGCCTGGCTCCAGTCGTTCTGATCCTTGAGGATGCGGGCCTCCTCCCCCAGGCTGGCGACGCCCAGGCCCAGGGGGTCGCTGAAGGCGTCGATGCTCAGCTGACGGGTCTGGGCGAACGCCTGGCGCGCCGACTGGCGCATGTCGTGCCGGCCCTGATCGTCCAGCTCGTTGGCTTGCTCGCTGATAAAGGACAGGGCCCGCCCCAGGGAATAGGCCGCCCAGGTACTGCGCAGGGCGCGTTGCTCGGCGGGCAGCGCCAGCACCTTGCGGAAATACTCCGCCGCCAACTCATGATCCCCGGCGCTGAAGGCCACGGCGCCCGCGGTGTAGAGCTTGATCTCCAGCGGCAGGCTGGCCCCTTGTTGCTCCGCCACGCGTGCGTCATTGAGCTTGCGCAGCTGGCCGACCAGGGTTTGCTGAGCCTGGTCCAGCCCTTGCTGTTCGGCCCAGTTACGCTCTTGCACCGAATAGCTGTCAGGCAGGCTGTAATCGACACTGAAACCATTCTTGGCGACCGGCATGAGCCCGACGATGGGCTGACCCAGGCGGCTGATCTCGAACTGGAAACTGCCTTCGGGCAGCTGCGCCAGCGTCTGTGGCCGGTCGTCCAGCAGGCGCATGGGGAAAGTCGGTCCGCAGGCCAGGGCCGGAGCCAGGGGCAGGCACAGGCTCAGGCACAGCAGGTGACGGGATCTAGGGACGAACATGCGCAGCTCCTTGGTCAATTTTTGTACAGCGGGCCCAGCCCACGGCGCGGCTGGCACCTGCGGCCAGGCGGCCGCTCTGTTGCCGGGTCAACCGCAGTTGGCCGTCGCGCAGCTGCGCGGCATAGCCGCCCAGCCCGTCGAATCCGTCGCATTGGGCAACGGCCAGGGTCAGTTGTTCAGGCAAGGGCTGATCGAGGTTGCCCGCGTTGCTCAAGCGGATGTCGAACAGGCCGTCCTGTTCCTCCAGGCGGATGCCCAGTTGGCCGGCCAGGGCATCGCCCCGGGCCACCGCCCGCAGGGTCTCCAGGCTCCAGGCCCGCACATCGCCCTTGAGGGGCAGGCGAAACCAGATCAGGCCGGCCAGATGCGGCGGCGGGTCGTTGCGCAGGGTTCTGGCCAACTGGCTCAGTTGCTCGGGGTCGGCCATCAGCTCCTGGCGCTGACCGCGCCGTCGCAGCGGCGCCTCGCTTTCCACCAGGGGCGCGCCTTCGGCAGCGGGGAGCAAGGCGACGCCGTAGGCGGGCAAGGCCAGATAGAAGGGTTTGTCGCTGATGCGCGCCCAACGCCTGGCCCACTGTTCGGCTTGTCGTGGGTCGAACAGGCCCTGCCGAGGATCACTCACGGCGTGCACCTGCAGCACGCTGCTGTCGACCTTGGCCAGCAGGCCCGGCAACTCGCGACTGTCGAGCCAGGCCGGCAAGGCGGTGATGCTCAGGGCCAGGTGGCTCGGCAGTACAGCCCGCAAGCGCTCAAGCAGCTTGGCGTAGGCGGGCAATCGCGCGCTGCCGGCATCGTGGTCGATCTCGATCCCGGTCAGGGTCAGGCCCTGCTCCTGCCAGTCCGTCAGCAGTTGCTGGACCTGACGGATGATTTCGTCCTGGTCCAGGGACGGCAGTTGCCCGTCGAGGCGGATCACCGCGATCAACGGCCGGGCATCCTGCTTGAGCAAGCCGGCGTCGATCCGCGCACGGCTCCAGCCAGCCTGTGGAAAAGCCTGCAGGGCCAGGACCCGGGCTGTGGAAAAGTCGGCCCGGGAACCGGCCAGGGCTTCGGCGTGGGCGGGCGTCCACTGCCGTTGCCAGATGTAGAGTTGTTGATCCAGAGGGGGGGCGTCTTCGTGGCGGCAGGCGCTGAGCAGCACCGGGCAAAGCAATAGGGCGAAGAGGCGGAGCAAGACCCGGGGCAGCATGAATCGTTGATTCCCTTTAACGCAACAAAGCCCCGGCGTGCCGGGCGCTCTGCAGATGATCAACCTTGAGATCGCGCCAGCCTACGCAGGGCCGCGGCTGGCGGCAATCGCTGGCGAGGACTTTTTTCTGCAGGCGCCCAGGGCCCGTTACAAGCCCCGCAGGGACAGGGCTGCCGGCCGCCGCACCAGCCGCTCCACGGTAAAGCGCCACACGCGCTCGGCCCCCTGGAAGGTGCTGACCAGCGGGCCGCCTAAGATGATTTCGGTACGCCCACTGAGTTGCAGCAACTCGCCACTGTGAAAGTCGATGAACAGCAAGCCCGCCCGGGGATTGAGCAGCAGGTTGCCCAGGGTATTGAAATGCAGGTTGCCGGCGAAATCCGGGATGGTCAGGCAGTTGCCTTCGACCCGAACGAACCCGGCCGGGCCGCCACGATGGGAGACATCTACCGCACGCTGGCCCTCCACATCGACATAGCTGGCGACAAAGAAGGTATCGGCGGCGCCGATCAGGGCCCGGGCCGCCGGGTCCAGGTCCTGTCGGTGCTGGGCCGGGCGGCTGACCGGATCGCTCAAGGGCACCCGTTGCAGATCGCGCAACTGGATGTAGCGCGGGCAGTTGCCAAACGACTGCTGCACCCTGAGGCAAAAGCCTCGGCTATCGAGCTCGCCGATACGACCGTTGAGACGATTGCGTCGCCGGGTATGCAGTTCGATCCCCAACAGGCCCACTGCCGCACCTTCCTGCAACTGCAGCGGATCATCGGCGGCCGGCAGGCTGGCAAGGCGCAGCAGGTTGGCTTGCGGGGCCTGGGCAAAACCGGGCGGACCTTCAAGCAGGCTCGCCCAGGGATCGCCGTGGGCATCCACCGCGCCCACCAGGATGAACGGCAGTTGTCCGAAGAACTGCTGGTGCTGCTCGGGCATGGCCGGACGGATGACTTTGGCGCCGAAGGCTTCCATGCGCTCGGCCACCCCAGCCTGGATCTGCAATTGCCGTTCGCCGGCATGCCAAGGTGAATGCGTGCTCATGTGGTGGCCTCCGCAGAGTGGCTCTTCAGGCGCTTTTCAAACCCGCCGCCGTGGATGGCATGGGGACAAAGCCGGGCAAGGCTTCAATACGCTGCAGCCAGGCCCGTACATGGAGGTAAGCGTCCAGGGACACGTTGCCTTCCGGGGCATGGGCGATGTAGCTGTAGCCCGCGACATCGGCAATAGTCGCCTGCTGCCCTACCAGGAAGGGCCGGCTCGCCAGCTCCTGATCCATGATCTTGAGCAGCGCGTGGGCACGGGCGATGACTTCCTCGGCATTGAACGAGGCGCCAAACACCGTGATCAACCGCGCCGCCGCCGGTCCAAAGGCGATCTGCCCCGCCGCCACCGACAGCCAGCGCTGCACCTGGGCCGCGCCCACCGGATCGCTGGGCAACCAGCGGCCCTGACCATAACGCTGGGCCAGATACACCAGGATCGCATTGGAATCGGCCAGCACCACGCCCTGGTCATCGATCACCGGCACTTGGCCAAAGACGTTGAGGGCGAGGAAGTCCGCCTGCTTGTGGGCCCCCTTGGCCAGGTCGACAAAGATGGTTTCGCTGGGCAGGTCCAGCAGGGACAGCATCAGCTCGACCCGATGGGCATGCCCGGAACGGGGAAAGTTGTAGAACTTGATCGGCAGCAGGGACATGGTCGACTCCGCGAACGAGGCGCGGTCGAAGTGCCGCGCTGGGAGCCCCATCTTGATCCCTGGGAAAAAACAACAGAATCACCAGAAATCGCAATCCATCCTTTCATCCAGCGCAATAACGCTGATCAAGGATTGAGCGATGGATGCTCACGCAGGGCCTGTACGGCGAAGTCGACAAAGCTGCGCACCCGCGCCGGCGCCTTGCGCCCGCCCTGGTACACCACATGGATCGGCAAGGGCGCCAGCTCGAAGGCCTGGAGGACAATTTCCAACTGCCCCGCCGCGACCTGGTCGGCAACCTGATAGGACAGCACCCGGGTCAGGCCCAACCCCAGACAGGCAGCGCTGATGGCTGCCTGGTTGGCACTCACCAGCAACCGCGGCTCGGGCCGAATGCTCAGGGGCCGACCGGCATCGTTGAACTGCCAGTTGCGCGCCTGGCCCACGGACGACGGCGCGATCACCGGCGCCTGGCGCAGGTCATCGGGATGCTGGGGACGGCCGTGGACGGCAAGAAACTCCGGCGCGGCGCAGACAACGCGGCGCACTTCGCCGACTCGGACGCTGTGCTGGCCACTGTCGGGCAACTCACCAATGCGTATCGCCACATCAATGCCCTCCTCCACCATGCTCGCCACCCGGTCCAGCAGCAGGGCGTTGACGCTGACCTGTGGATAACGTTGCAGGTAGCGCACCAGCAGCGGGGTGACGAAGAGGTCACCGAACAGCACCGGCGCAGTCAGGGTCAATTGGCCCCGGGGCTGGGCGTGGATGCCGGCGGCCGAAGCCTCGGCGTCCTGGACCTCGGCCAGAATGCGCCGGCAATCCTCCAGATAGCCTTGCCCGGCTTCACTCAGGTGCACGCTGCGAGTGGTGCGGATCAACAACTGAGTACCGATGCGCTGCTCCAGCGCGGCGACGGCGCGGGTCACACTGGCGGCCGACAGACTCAGGCGCCGAGCGGCAGCAGCGAAGCCTTGCTCCTGAGCGACGCAAACGAACACCTGCATTTCCTGGAACCTGTCCATGCCCTACCTCAGCTGCCGGCGCCTGCCCGGTGAGCGCCGCGAGCCAGCAGCATAATCCAGGGCTCCGGCTTCAGGGGATACACCAGGTGCCGACATCGTGCCGATCAAATCCCGGGCACGGGTTGTTCTTGGCAATCAGCCGGTAGGGCTGATCTTCGGCGTAGGAAAAATAGAAGTAGTAGTGCCGATCTTCCCCGTACAGCCAATAGGAAGAAGAACCCTGATTAATCAGGGTCGGCTCGAAGGTCCAGATGGAGGATTCGGCGGGAATGAAGTTGGCCCGATCCTTCAGCAGCAACAGGCTGTTGGACAGCACCGGGGTCAGCCCGCCCAGCAGCAGGACAACCAGCATCAGGACCAGCGTCCATCCATAAATCAAACGCAGTTTCATAGGTTTTCCACAGCTCAATAAAAAGTCCCGGCCTGTGCACAAGCCGGGACTTTCTGGGTGATGGGTTCACAGCCGCCTGGCAGGCAGCTGTGGATAACTCACTCCACGGTCACCGACTTGGCCAGGTTGCGCGGCTGGTCGACGTCGGTGCCCTTGAGCACGGCAACGTAGTAGGACAGCAGTTGCAGCGGGATGGTGTAGAGGATCGGCGAGAGGATGTCGTGGATGTGCGGCATCTGGATCACGTGGGTGCCTTCGCCATTGGTCATGCCGGCTTGTTCGTCGGCAAACACGATCAGCTCGCCGCCACGGGCACGCACTTCCTGCAGGTTGGATTTGAGTTTTTCCAACAGCTCGTTGTTCGGCGCCACAGTGACCACAGGCATATCGTTATCCACAAGGGCCAGGGGACCGTGCTTGAGCTCGCCGGCCGGGTAGGCTTCGGCGTGGATGTAGGAAATCTCCTTGAGCTTGAGCGAACCTTCCATCGCTACTGGGTACTGGGCGCCACGGCCGAGGAACAGGGTGTGGTGCTTGTCGGCGAACAGCTCGGCGGTCTTCTCCACTACGCCGTCCATGGCCAGGGCTTCGCCCAGGCGGATCGGCAGGCGGCGCAGTTCTTCTACCAGCTCGGCTTCGACGCCGGCGGCCAGGGTGCCACGTACCTGGCCCAGGGACAGGGTCAGCAATAGCAGGCCCACCAGTTGGGTGGTGAAGGCCTTGGTCGAGGCCACGCCGATTTCGCGACCGGCCTGGGTCAGCAGGGTCAGATCGGACTCGCGCACCAGGGAGCTGATGCCGACGTTGCAGATGGCCAGGCTGGCCAGGAAGCCCAGCTCTTTGGCGTTGCGCAAAGCCGCCAGGGTATCGGCGGTTTCGCCGGACTGGGAGATGGTCACGAACAGGGTGTCGGGCTGCACCACCACCTTGCGGTAGCGGAACTCGCTGGCCACTTCCACCTGGCAGGGGATGCCGGCCAGTTCTTCCAGCCAGTAACGGGCGACCATGCCGGCGTGATAGCTGGTGCCGCAGGCAACGATCTGCACATTGCGCACCTTGGCGAACAGCTCGGCGGCTTGTGGACCGAAGGCCTGCACCAGCACCTGATTGGCGCTCAGGCGACCTTCCAGGGTGCGCTGCACCACGGATGGCTGCTCGTGGATTTCCTTGAGCATGAAGTGACGAAACTCGCCCTTCTCCGCCGCTTCGGCGCCGTCGCGGTACTGCACTGCTTCGCGCTCAACCGCTTTGCCGTCGATGTCCCAGATCTGCACGCTGTCGCGGCGGATCTCGGCGATGTCGCCTTCTTCCAGGTACATGAAACGGTCGGTGACCTGGCGCAGGGCCAGTTGGTCGGAGGCGAGGAAGTTTTCCCCCAGGCCCAGACCGATCACCAGCGGGCTGCCGCTGCGGGCTGCCACCAGGCGGTCCGGCTGGCTGGCGCTGATCACCGCCAGGCCATAGGCACCGTGCAGTTCCTTGACGGTGGCCTTGAGGGCCACGGTGAGGTCACCCAGGTCCTTGAGCTTGTGGTTCAGCAGGTGGGCGATGACTTCGGTGTCGGTGTCCGAGGTGAACGCGTAGCCCAGGGCGCTGAGCTGCGCGCGCAGGGCTTCGTGGTTCTCGATGATGCCGTTGTGCACGATCGCCAGGTCGCCGGAGAAATGCGGGTGGGCATTACGCTCGCACGGCGCGCCGTGGGTGGCCCAGCGGGTGTGGGCGATGCCCAGGCGGCCGACCAGCGGCTCGCTGGCCAGGGCCTGTTCCAGTTCGCTGACCTTGCCCGGGCGGCGCATGCGCTCAAGCTTGCCGGCGTTGGTGTAGACCGCCACACCGGCGCTGTCGTAGCCGCGGTATTCGAGACGCTTGAGGCCTTCCAGCAAAATGGCGGTGATATTGCGTTCAGCAACGGCGCCAACAATTCCACACATGGTTTTTCTCCTAGCTGACAGCCGCGCAAATCAGAGTTATGCCGCGGGCCTGGATTTGGTCGCGGACCTCAAAGGGCAGGCGATCATCGGTAATAAGGGTATGGACGCTGCTCCATGGCAGCTCCAGGTTGGGAATCTTGCGGCCGATCTTGTCGGATTCGACCATCACCACCACTTCACGAGCCACTTCGGCCATGACCCGACTCAACCCCAGCAATTCGTTGAAAGTGGTGGTGCCGCGGGCCAGATCGATGCCGTCGGCACCGATAAACAGCTGGTCGAAGTCGTATGAGCGTAGAACCTGTTCAGCCACCTGGCCCTGAAAGGACTCGGAATGGGGGTCCCAGGTGCCGCCAGTCATCAACAGCACGGGTTCGTGCTCCAGCTCGCTCAGGGCGTTGGCCACATTCAGCGAGTTGGTCATCACCACCAGGCCGGGTTGCTGGCCGAGTTCGGGAATCATGGCGGCGGTGGTGCTGCCACTGTCGATGATGATTCGTGCGTGTTCCCGGATGCGCTGTACCGCGGCCCGGGCAATCGCCTGCTTGTAGAGGGACACCGGCTGGCCAAGGTCGCTGACCAGTTCCTGAGGCATGGTGATGGCGCCGCCGTAACGACGCAGCAGCAAGCCATTGCTTTCCAGAGCGGCCAGATCCTTTCGAATCGTAACTTCAGAGGTTTCGAAACGCTTGGCCAAAGCATCAACGCTCACTTCGCCCTGTTCATTGAGCAAGGCAAGGATATTGTGGCGGCGTTGGGGGGTATTGCGCTTCGACATGGCGGCTTAAGTTTCGATTCGAAAGATAACAGGCGCAATAAAAACCTATGATCGAAACTTCGTCAAGCGGGGGAGGTGAAAAAATCGCTGTTGTTGGGTTGGAAGTTATCCACATTCAGCCAGCCCCTACCGCTGAGCATAGGAACTGGCTGACCGGCGAACAGGTTCGCCGCGGTTGTGGATAACCTCAGTCTTTCTTGATCTTCTCCGGCCGCTTCCAGCCGTCGATGTTCTTCTGCCGGGCCCGACCCACTGCCAGTTGGGCTGGCGCCACGTTCTGGGTGATGGTGGAGCCGGCGGCCGTGGTAGCACCGGACAAGATATCCACAGGTGCCACCAGGGAGTTGTTGGACCCGATGAACACGTCTTCGCCCATGACAGTCTTGTGCTTGTTCACCCCGTCATAGTTGCAGGTGATGGTGCCAGCGCCGATGTTGGTGCGAGCACCGATCACCGCGTCACCCAGGTAAGTCAGGTGACCGGCCTTGGCGCCCTGGCCCAGGTGGGCATTCTTCAGTTCGACGAAGTTACCCACATGGGCACGGGCCTCCAGCACGGTGCCGGGGCGCAGACGGGCGAACGGGCCGGCATCGCTGCCCTCGCCCATTACCGCGCCGTCGAGGTGACTGTTAGCCTTGATCACCACGCCCTTGCGCAGGGTACTGTCCTTGATCACGCAATTAGGGCCGATCACCACGTCGTCCTCGATCACCACTCGGCCTTCGAGAATCACGTTGATGTCGATCAGCACGTCGCGGCCGACCGAGACTTCGCCGCGCACGTCGAAACGCGCGGGGTCACGGAGGGTCACGCCCTGGGCCATCAGCCGGCGCGCCGCGCGCAGCTGGTAGTGACGTTCCAGTTCCGCCAACTGCTTGCGGTCGTTGGCGCCCTGCACTTCCATGGCGTCGTGGGGCTGCTCGGTGGCGACAATCAGGCCGTCGCTGACCGCCATGGCGATCACGTCGGTGAGGTAGTACTCGCCCTGGGCGTTGTTGTTGGACAGGCGGCCGGTCCAGTCACCGAGGCGTTTGCCGGGCACCGCGAGAATCCCGGTGTTGCCTTCGGTGATCGCGCGCTGGGCTTCATTGGCATCCTTCTGCTCGACGATGGCGGTGACCTTGCCACTGGCGTCACGGACGATGCGCCCGTAGCCGGTCGGGTCATCCAGCTCGACGGTGAGCAGGCCCAGTTGTTCCGGACCCGCTTGCTTGAGCAGGCGCTGCAGGGTCTCGACTTCGATCAGTGGCACATCACCATAGAGGATCAGCACCGTGTCGGCGGTAATGAAAGGTACAGCCTGGGCCACCGCGTGGCCGGTGCCCAGTTGCTTGTCCTGCAACACGAAATTCAGGTCATCGGCCGCCAGGCGCTCACGCACCGCGTCCGCGCCGTGACCGATCACCACGTGGATGCGCTGTGGATCGAGTTGCCGGGCGCTGTGGATAACATGCCCGAGCATGGAGTTGCCGGCGACCGGGTGAAGCACCTTCGGCAGCGCCGAGCGCATACGAGTGCCTTGACCCGCGGCGAGGATAACGATTTCGAGAGACATGACTGGCTACCAATCCTGGGGGGCCGGCGACTGCGACCAAGGGGGGTGAATGGCGGAAAATAAAAAGGGTAGCCGAGGCTACCCTTTTTAATCAATCACACAGAAAGCCTGCGACTTAGCCGCCGAACTTCTTGCGGATCTGCTGGACGGTACGCAGCTGAGCTGCGGCCTCGGCCAGACGTGCAGCAGCAGAACCGTAGTCGAAATCTGCGCCTTTTTCATTCAGGGCCTTCTCAGCAGCCTTGACGGCTTCCTGAGCGGAGGCTTCGTCCAGGTCGGCAGCGCGTTGCACGGTATCGGCAAGAACCTTGACCATGTTCGGCTGAACCTCGAGGAAACCACCGGAGATGTAGAACACCTCGGCTTCCCCGCCCTGCTTGATCAAGCGGATCGGACCTGGCTTCAGGTTGGTGATCAGCGGTGCGTGACCCAGAGCGATACCAAGATCACCCAGTTCACCGTGCGCAACCACCATCTCCACCAGACCGGAGAAGATTTCCCCTTCCGCGCTGACGATATCGCAATGGACTGTCATAGCCATCTGCTTGCCTCAACCTAAATTAGCGCCCGTTGCCGGGCGCCGGGATTACAGTTTCTTGGCTTTCTCGATCGCTTCTTCGATGCCGCCGACCATGTAGAACGCTTGTTCTGGCAGGTGGTCGTAGTCACCGTTGAGGATGCCTTTGAAGCCAGCGATGGTGTCTTTCAGGGAAACGTATTTGCCTGGAGAACCAGTGAAGACTTCAGCCACGAAGAACGGCTGCGACAAGAAGCGCTGGATCTTACGAGCGCGGGATACCAACTGCTTGTCGGCTTCCGACAGTTCGTCCATACCCAGGATCGCGATGATGTCCTTCAGCTCTTTGTAACGCTGCAGTACGTACTGAACGCCGCGAGCGGTCTCGTAGTGTTCGTTGCCGATCACGTTCGGGTCCAGCTGACGGGAAGTCGAGTCCAGTGGGTCTACCGCTGGGTAGATACCCAGGGAAGCGATGTCACGGGACAGAACGACGGTGGCGTCCAAGTGGGCGAAGGTGGTCGCTGGCGACGGGTCGGTCAAGTCGTCCGCAGGTACGTATACCGCTTGGATCGAGGTGATCGAGCCTTGCTTGGTCGAAGTGATACGTTCTTGCAGAACGCCCATCTCTTCAGCCAGGGTCGGCTGGTAGCCTACTGCGGAAGGCATACGGCCCAGCAGTGCGGATACTTCGGTACCGGCCAGGGTGTAACGATAGATGTTGTCGACGAACAGCAGAACGTCGTTACCTTCGTCACGGAACTTCTCGGCCATGGTCAGGCCGGTCAGCGCTACGCGCAGACGGTTTCCTGGTGGCTCGTTCATCTGGCCGTAGACCAGAGCAACCTTGTCCAGAACGTTGGAATCCTTCATCTCGTGGTAGAAGTCGTTACCCTCACGAGTACGCTCACCCACACCGGCGAACACGGAATAACCGCTGTGCTCGATGGCGATGTTACGGATCAGTTCCATCATGTTTACGGTCTTGCCTACACCGGCACCACCGAACAGACCGACTTTACCGCCCTTGGCGAACGGGCAAACCAGGTCAATTACCTTGATCCCGGTTTCCAGCAGGTCGTTGCCGCCTGCCTGTTCTGCGAAGGAAGGAGCTGGACGGTGGATGCCCCAACGCTCTTCTTCACCGATAGGACCGGCTTCGTCGATTGGGTTGCCCAGTACGTCCATGATCCGGCCCAGGGTCGCTTTACCGACCGGTACGGAGATGGCTGCGCCAGTGTTGTTGACGTCCAGACCGCGCTTCAAGCCTTCGGTGGAGCCCATCGCAATGGTACGCACCACGCCGTCGCCCAGCTGTTGCTGAACTTCCAGAGTGGTTTCGGCGCCTTGAACCTTCAAGGCGTCGTAGATGCTCGGTACGCTGTCGCGTGGAAATTCCACGTCGATAACGGCGCCGATGATTTGAACGATACGTCCGCTACTCATAGCTGGATCCTCTGAATATTTGAACCGTTAAACCGCGGCAGCGCCGCCGACGATTTCCGAGATCTCTTGGGTGATCGCAGCCTGACGCGCCTTGTTGTAGATCAGCTGCAAATCGCTGATCAAATCACCGGCGTTGTCGGTAGCGTTCTTCATTGCGATCATCCGCGCCGCTTGTTCAGCTGCGTTGTTCTCGACCACCGCCTGGTAGACCTGCGACTCCACGTAACGGACCATCAAGCCGTCCAGCAGCTCCTTGGCATCCGGTTCGTAGAGATAGTCCCAGTGGTGCTTGAGTTCTTGATCCGGGGTTGCCTCCAGTGGAATCAACTGCTCCACGGTCGGCTGCTGGGTCATGGTGTTGATGAACTTGTTGGATACCACGGACAGGCGGTCAATCCGGCCTTCCAGGTACGCATCCAGCATCACCTTGACGCTGCCGATCAGATCGTTGATCGACGGCTCTTCACCCAGATGGCTGATAGCTGCAACGACGTTACCGCCGAAGTTGCGGAAGAAGGCCGCACCCTTGCTACCGACCACACACAGATCGATCTCGACGCCTTGTTCGCGGTTTACCGCCATGTCCTTGACCAGGGCCTTGAACAGGTTGGTGTTCAAGCCACCACACAGACCACGGTCACTGCTCACCACAACGTAACCGACGCGCTTGATAGCACGGTCGATCATGAACGGGTGACGATATTCCGGGTTGGCGTTGGCCAGATGACCAATAACCTGGCGGATGCGCTCCGCATAAGGACGGCTAGCAGCCATGCGCATTTGTGCCTTGCGCATTTTGCTGACCGCCACTTTTTCCATGGCGCTGGTAATTTTTTGCGTGCTTTTGATGCTCGCAATCTTACTGCGAATCTCTTTTGCGCCTGCCATGTAACACCTATCAGGTTAGCAAGCGGGAGCCTTGCGGCTCCCGCTGCGGCTTACCAGGTTTGGGTGGCTTTGAACTTCTCGATACCGGCTTTCAGGCCAGCGTCGATTTCGTCATTGAAGTCACCCTTCACGTTGATCTTCGCCATCAGGTCGGCGTGATCGCGGTTGAAGTAAGCAATCATGGCCTGTTCGAAGCTACCAACTTTGGCAATCTCGACGTCCGTCAGGAAGCCACGTTCAGCGGCGTACAGGGACAAGGACATGTCGGCGATGGACATCGGCGCATATTGCTTCTGCTTCATCAGCTCGGTAACGCGCTGACCATGCTCAAGTTGCTTACGGGTCGCTTCGTCCAGGTCAGAAGCGAACTGGGCGAATGCCGCCAGTTCACGGTACTGAGCCAGAGCGGTACGGATACCACCGGACAGCTTCTTGATGATCTTGGTCTGAGCGGCACCACCCACACGGGATACCGAAACACCGGCGTTCACAGCCGGACGGATGCCGGAGTTGAACATGGCCGATTCCAGGAAGATCTGACCGTCGGTGATGGAAATCACGTTGGTCGGAACGAACGCGGAAACGTCGCCAGCCTGGGTTTCGATGATCGGCAGAGCGGTCAGGGAACCGGTCTTGCCAGTCACTGCGCCGTTGGTGAACTTCTCTACGTACTCTTCGGAAACGCGGGAAGCGCGCTCCAGCAGACGGGAGTGGAGATAGAACACGTCACCTGGGTAGGCTTCACGGCCTGGTGGACGGCGCAGCAGCAGGGAAATCTGGCGGTAAGCCACTGCTTGCTTGGACAGATCGTCATAAACGATCAGCGCGTCTTCACCGCGGTCGCGGAAGTATTCGCCCATGGTGCAACCGGAGTACGGTGCCAGGAACTGCAGTGCAGCCGATTCGGAAGCACTGGCAGCAACGATGATGGTGTTAGCCAGGGCACCGTTTTCTTCCAGCTTGCGAACCACGTTGGCGATAGTCGATTGCTTCTGACCGATCGCTACGTAGACGCAGAAAATGCCGCTGTCTTTCTGGTTGATGATCGCGTCGATCGCCAGAGCGGTTTTACCGATCTGACGGTCACCGATGATCAGCTCACGCTGGCCACGGCCGACTGGGATCATGGCATCGACAGCCTTGTAGCCAGTCTGTACAGGCTGGTCTACCGACTTACGCCAGATCACGCCTGGAGCAACTTTCTCGACCGCATCGGTCTCGGTGTTGTTCAGCGGACCTTTGCCGTCAACTGGGTTACCCAGTGCGTCGACTACGCGACCCAGCAGTTCCTTACCAACCGGAACTTCGAGGATGCGGCCGGTGCACTTGGCGCTCATGCCTTCAGCCAGACTGGTGTACGCGCCCAATACAACGGCACCTACGGAGTCTTGCTCCAGGTTGAGGGCCATACCGTAGACGCCGCCCGGAAACTCGATCATCTCGCCGTACATGACGTCGGCCAGACCGTGAATCCGCACGATGCCGTCAGATACGCTGACGACAGTGCCTTCGTTACGGGCTTGGGAGGTCACATCGAGCTTGTCGATGCGGCCCTTGATAATTTCACTTATTTCGGAAGGATTGAGTTGCTGCATTGCTCTGCTGCCCCTTCAAACTCAAGATTTCAATGCTTCGGCAAGGTTCGCGAGTTTGCCGCGAATCGAGCCATCGATAACCAGGTCGCCGGCGCGGATTACGACGCCACCAATAAGGCTGGCATCCTCCGCAGCGTGCAGTCGCACTTCCCGGCCGAGCCGTGCACTGAGAACCTTGGCGAGTTTGTCTTGCTGTTCTTGGTTCAATGCGAACGCACTGGTTACATCCACATCCACCGATTTCTCTTGCTCGGCCTTGTACAGGTCGAACAGAGCGGCGATCTCCGGCAACAGCAGGAGACGGTCGTTCTCGGCGGCAACGTGAATGAAATTCTGTGCCTGTGCATCAAACTTGTCGCCACACACTTCGATAAAAGTGTTGGCCTTTTCTGCGCTCGTCAGTCGCGGGGCCTTAAGCACGCGCTGCATGGTGTCATCTTGTGACACCGCTGCAGCCAGGCCGAGCATGGCTGACCAAGAGGCCAGCTGCTGGTGGGCCTGAGCGTGCTCGAAGGCCGCCTTAGCGTAAGGTCGGGCCAACGTGGTCAGTTCTGCCATGATCGCCCTCGCTTAAATTTCAGCAGCCAGTTTGTTAACCAGCTCTGCGTGCGCGTTTTGATCGATTGTGGCACCCAGGATCTTCTCTGCGCCATTGACTGCCAGGCTACCCAGTTGGGCACGCAGCGCGTCTTTGACACCGTTCAGTTCCTGTTCGATCTCGGCCTGAGCCTGAGCCTTCACACGTTCAGCTTCGACACGAGCCTGTTCACGGGCTTCGTCGACGATCTGAGAACCGCGCTTCTTGGCTTGCTCAATGATTTCAGCTGCCTGAGCTTTAGCTTCGCGCAGTTGCTGACCCGCTTTATCTTGGGCCAGTTCCAGGTCACGAGCTGCTCGGCTGGCAGCGTCCAGTCCATCCGCGATCTTCTTTTGACGTTCGTGCAAAGCAGCAATGACCGGAGGCCAAATGAACTTCATGCAGAACAATACAAAAATTAAGAACGCAACGGACTGGCCAATCAGGGTTGCATTAATGTTCACGCCAACACCTCGCTCGTTCGTTGTCCGTCACACCAATCAACTCGAATACTCGAGTGATTAGCCAGCGAGTTGACCAACGAAGGGGTTTGCGAAGGTGAAGAACAGAGCGATACCAACACCGATCATGGTTACGGCGTCGAGCAGACCGGCAACGATGAACATTTTAACTTGCAGCATTGGAACCATTTCTGGTTGACGCGCAGCGCCTTCCAGGAACTTGCCGCCCAGCAGGCCGAAACCAATTGCGGTACCCAGTGCGCCCAGGCCGATCAACAGTGCAACAGCGATAGCGGTTAGACCAACTACAGTTTCCATCTTTCCTCCCGACTTTTACGTCGTATGGTTTAGGTTTTTTAGATTAAAGCGGTAAAACAAATCGTTTCATCGAGCCCGAGACGGGCCCCCTCTCGCCGCAACGAGAGGGACATCAGACTAGTCGAGACTGGTCTTAATGGTTCTCTTCGTGCGCCATCGACAGGTAGACGATGGTCAGCATCATGAAGATAAAGGCCTGCAGGGTAATGATCAGGATGTGGAACACAGCCCACGCCCATTGCAGAACCACACCCATGCCGCTGAGCCACAGCAGACCGCTGCCGAACATCACAGCGATCAGGATGAACACCAGTTCGCCGGCATACATGTTGCCGAACAGACGCAGTGCCAGAGAGATCGGCTTGGCAATCAGGGTCACGAATTCCAGCAGGAAGTTCACCGGAATCAGCAGCGCTTGAACGAAGATGTTCTTGCTGCCGAACGGATGCAGGGTCAGTTCGCCGATGAAGCCGCCGATGCCCTTGATCTTGATGCTGTAGAAAATGATCAGCGCGAACACCGACAGGGCCATGCCCAAGGTGGCGTTCGGGTCAGTGGTGGAAACGGCACGGAATGGAATGTGCGGATCGCCCGAGATCAACATGGCCAGTTGTGGAATCCAGTCCACCGGTACCAGGTCGATGGCGTTCATCAGGAACACCCAGACGAAAATGGTCAGCGCCAGCGGTGCGATCACCGGGCTGCGGCCGTGGAAGCTGTCCTTCACGCTGCCATCGACGAAGCCAACCATGACTTCAACGAAGTTCTGCAAAGCGCCCGGCACGCCGGAAGTCGCCTTCTTGGCCGCCATGCGGAACAGAAGAATGAAGATCACACCCAGTGCGACAGACCAGCCGAGGGTATCGACGTGGAATGCCCAGAAGCCCATTTCCTTGGCTTCTGCTGCGGAGTGGGCAAAGCCCCAGCTCCCATTGGGTAGCTGACCGAAGGTCAGGTTCTGCAAGTGGTGCTGGATATAGCCCGAAGCGGTTGTTTCTGCTGACATGGTTGCCTCAAACGCCCTAAGGTCTCGAAAGTCTTGTTCTCATTAGCAGGGGAGCGAACCAGCTGACCAGTTGGGTCAGCACGAAGACGCCGAATACAGCCAGCGGCGCCAGTGGCTTCACACCTGCGAACGTCAGTGCAAACAGCACCGCCGTCAAAATCAGTTTGCCCGCCTCACCGGCATAAAAAGACCGGACTATGGCTTGGGCCGCTCGAGCGCCGGAAAACCGAAATGCCCTGTGAGCGAAATACACATTGGGTAGCAAGGCTATCAGTCCTCCGCAAAGGCCTGAGTACCCGGCAACGACTCCACGCCATTGCCAAAGCGCCAGAGCGGCTATCAGCAGAATGACCAACTGAGCCAATAAAACCGGAAAAACCGCCAAGCGATGAAACGGCAAGCGGTTTGGCGTGCGGGTTTCCATCGCTCTTGCTCCTCAAGGGTCGGCCGCCAGAATTCAATAACTTGGCATAATTTGTGCCGACAAAATGCGCGCAGAGTATAGGGGCGGTTCAGCCCCTATTCAACTGCCGGGTAGTGATTTCCGACTGCGCGCTACATGAGGAAATGTTTCAGCGAATGTGAGCGAGGACGCCTTGCAGCTCATCCAGGGAGTTATAGCCGATCACCAGCTGTCCCTTGCCCTTCTTCCCATGACGAATCTGCACCGCAGAGCCTAGGCGCTCGGCCAGGCGCTGCTCGAGACGGGCGATATCCGGGTCTGGCTTGACCGGTTCAGCAGGCTCCTGTTTGCCACTCAGCCATTGGCGAACCAGCGCCTCGGTCTGACGTACAGTGAGACCTCGTGCGACAACGTGTCGCGCCCCTTCAACCTGTTGATTTTCCGGCAATCCGAGCAAGGCACGGGCATGACCCATTTCCAGGTCGCCGTGGGACAGCATGGTCTTGATTACCTCAGGCAAGGCAATCAGGCGCAGCAGGTTGGCCACACTGACGCGGGACTTGCCCACCGCTTCGGCGACCTGTTGCTGAGTCAGCTGAAATTCCTGCTGCAGGCGCTGCAGGGCCACCGCTTCCTCGATGGGATTGAGGTCTTCGCGCTGGATATTCTCGATCAGCGCCATGGCGATAGCGGTTTCATCCGGTACATCGCGGACCATCGCCGGGATGGTTTCCTGGCCGGCCTGCTGGCTGGCGCGCCAGCGGCGTTCACCGGCGATGATCTCGAAACGACCACCACCAATGGGACGGACCACGATCGGCTGCATCACACCCTGGCTCTTGATCGAGTTGGCCAGTTCTTCCAGTGCCTGCGGGTCCATGTCCCGGCGTGGCTGGTACTTGCCACGCTGGATCAGGTCCAGGGGCAGGTGTTGCAACTCACGCTGGTCGGCCTGCACCGCTTGTTCTTCCAGTGCGCTGACAGTCGGACCACTCAACAGTGCATCCAGTCCACGTCCGAGACCTCGTTTCTTGACGGCCATGGGGATTCCTTAAGTTGGCTGGGCGGCTGCGACGCGCGATTGTTTACGTTGCCGGCGAACCATCTCGCCCGCCAGGGCCAGGTAGGCCAGCGCGCCACGGGATTGTTTGTCGTACGCCAATGCCGGCATGCCGTAGCTCGGCGCCTCGGCCAAACGGATGTTGCGCGGAATCACGGTGTCGTACAGCTGATCGCCGAAGTGTTCCTTGAGCTGCGCGGAAACATCGTTCATCAGGCTCAGGCGCGGGTCGAACATGGTACGCAGCAAGCCTTCGATCTTCAGCTCGGGGTTGAGCAGTTCAGCGATACGCTTGATGTTATCCACAAGGTCGCTCAAGCCTTCCAGCGCGTAGTACTCGCACTGCATGGGGATAATCACCCCATCGGCGGCCACCAGGGCGTTGAGGGTGAGCATCGACAGCGACGGCGGGCAGTCGATCAGGATGTAGTCGTAGTTTTCACGAATCGGCGCCAGGGCGCTGCGCAGACGGCTTTCCTTCATCTGCATTTCCAGCAGCACCACTTCCGCGGCCGTCAGGTCGCGGTTGGCCGGCAGCAATTGATAACCACCGTGTTCGGAGAAGTGCATGGCCTGGGCCAGGTCGCATTCACCAATCAGCAGGTCATAGACCGAGTTTTCCAAACCGTGTTTATCCACACCGCTACCCATGGTGGCGTTGCCCTGTGGATCGAGATCGATCAACAGCACCCGGCGCTTGGTCGCTACCAGGGATGCTGCGAGGTTGATGCAGGTGGTGGTCTTGCCCACGCCACCTTTCTGGTTCGCTATCGCGAATACCTTAGCCATTCTTGCTTGTATTCCCAATCATGCCGTGCGGCGCAGTATCAGCAGATGGCGTTGGCCTTGGCAACCGGGTACGGCCAAGGCGTGTTCGCTATCGAGGTGGAAGTCTGCCGGCAATGCTAACAGCTCATCCGAGGGATGGACGCCCTTCATTGCCAGCCAGCGTGTATCGCGGTCGCCCAGGTGGCGGGTCCAGTTGGTGAAGTTCTCCATGCTGCTGAACGCCCGGGAAATGATCCCGTTGAAAGGCTGTTCGGGCGTGAAGGCTTCGACCCGGCTGTGGATAACTTGCAGGTTATCCAGCTTGAGTTCGAGTTTGACCTGTGTCAGGAAGCGGGTTTTCTTGCCGTTGCTGTCCAGGCAGGTGACTTGCGACTCGGGAAACAGGATTGCCAGAGGGATACCAGGCATCCCGCCGCCACTGCCAACATCCAGCCAGCGGCCGTTTTCGATGAACGACATTACGCTCAAGCTATCGAGCAGATGGCGGGAGACCATTTCATCCGGGTCGCGCACCGCCGTCAGGTTGTAAGCCTTGTTCCACTTGATCAACAGGGCCAGGTAACCCAGCAGCAATTCGTGCTGGGCTGCGCTCAGATTGACACCGAGCTGGCGAGCGCCTGTGGATAACTCATCCGCGTGTTGTGGGGTGACCATAGAACTCAAGCGCTTTGCTCCAACTGACGGCCCGCGCCGCGTTTTTTCAAGTGAATCATCAACAGGGAAATCGCCGCGGGGGTCACGCCGGGAATCCGCGACGCCTGGCCCAGGGTTTCCGGACGGGTTGCGCCGAGCTTGCTCTGGATTTCCTTCGACAGGCCAGAAATGCCGGTGTAATCGATATCCACAGGCAGCTTGGTGTCTTCGCTGGCCCGCAGACGAGCAATTTCGTCCTGCTGGCGATCGATATAGCCTGCGTATTTGGTCTTGATCTCGACCTGTTCCGCGACCTGTGGATCTTCTGCGCCGTGTCCGGTCACTTCGACCAGACCAGCGTAGTCGATTTCCGGACGGCTCAGCAGGTTCAGCAGGTTGTACTCGTGGGTCAGCGGGGTGCCGAATTTCTGAGCAATGGCATCGCCCTGCTCGGTGCCCGGACGGACCCAAGTGGACTTCAGGCGTTGCTCTTCCTGGGCAATGCCTTCGCGTTTCTTGCAGAAAGCGGCCCAGCGCACGTCATCCACCAGACCCAGCTCGCGACCTTTTTCGGTCAGACGCAGGTCGGCATTGTCTTCGCGCAGAATCAGGCGGTATTCCGCTCGGGAAGTGAACATCCGGTACGGTTCCTGGGTACCCAGGGTAATCAGGTCATCCACCAGCACACCGATATAGGCTTCATCGCGGCGCGGGCACCAGCTGTCTTTGCCCTGGGCACGCAGTGCGGCGTTGGCCCCGGCCAGCAAACCCTGGGCGCCGGCTTCTTCGTACCCGGTGGTGCCGTTGATCTGACCGGCGAAGAACAGGCCGCCGATGACCTTGGTTTCCAGGCTGTATTTCAAATCCCGCGGATCGAAGTAGTCGTACTCGATGGCATAACCCGGGCGCACGATGTGTGCGTTTTCCATGCCGCGGATCGATTGCACGATCTGCAACTGCACGTCGAATGGCAAGGATGTGGATATACCGTTCGGGTACAGCTCGTGAGTGGTCAGGCCTTCAGGTTCGATAAACACCTGATGGCTTTCCTTGTCGGCAAAGCGATGGATCTTGTCTTCGATCGACGGGCAGTAACGCGGGCCAATGCCTTCGATCACCCCGGAATACATCGGCGAACGATCGAGGTTCGAGGCGATGATCTCGTGGGTGCGGGCGTTGGTGTGAGTAATCCAGCAACTGACCTGTTGTGGATGCTGTTCTTTCGAGCCCAGGAACGACATCACCGGAATCGGTGTATCCCCAGGCTGTTCGGTCATGACCGAGAAATCCACAGAACGGCCATCGATGCGTGGCGGAGTACCAGTTTTCAGCCGACCAACGCGCAGCGGCAGTTCCCGTAGACGTTGGGCCAGGGCGATCGAAGGTGGATCGCCGGCACGACCGCCGGAATAGTTCTGCATCCCGATGTGGATAAGTCCGCCGAGAAAGGTCCCGGTCGTCAGGACCACGGATTCAGCGAAGAACCGCAGACCCATTTGAGTCACTACGCCCCGCACCTGATCCTGCTCGACGATCAGGTCATCGGCTGCTTGCTGAAATATCCACAGGTTGGGCTGGTTCTCAAGAATCTCGCGAACAGCTGCCTTGTACAGAACGCGGTCGGCCTGGGCGCGAGTAGCGCGCACGGCTGGGCCTTTACGACTGTTCAAGACACGAAACTGAATACCACCTTTATCGGTAGCCATGGCCATCGCGCCACCCAGGGCATCGATTTCCTTGACCAGATGGCTCTTGCCGATCCCACCAATTGCGGGGTTGCAGCTCATTGCTCCGAGGGTTTCCACGTTATGCGTCAGCAACAGGGTTTTGGCCCCCATTCGTGCTGATGCAAGTGCTGCCTCGGTACCGGCATGACCGCCGCCGATGACGATCACTTCAAAACGGGAAGGGAAATCCACCACGCACCTCGTGCCTGCTTCAAGTAGGAGTAATTAGGAGTAGTTGTCGGGTTGGTTTTTGGACCAAGGCGGCAAGTATAGGGACTTAGCCCTTCCTAAAGAACCCTTTGCACAAAATTTAACCAGCTGTGGATGGATCACGGTCAATAGAAATTAAAAGAGAGAAATTTATTAAATCCTTGTTTTTATGTTTATTCTTATGCACATGCCTTTCTGTGGATAGATTGCTACAGGCCTTTATATTCAATATGTACAGAGGTTTTAAACTCTGTGATTAGGTGGCCAGGAGGCCCTTGGATAAGCGGTTTAAACCTGTGGATGAATGGGGTGGTTATCCACAGGCGTGGTTTTCCTCAGTTTTGAAGCCTGGTTATCAACCGAGCTGAAGGGCAGTTATTCACAGGGCTTAATCCACAGAAAACATCCGCGTCCAGGGAAACTCAGGCACAGGTAGACCTTGTTGTGGCCTCAACGGCTACAACGGATCGATCAGGAAGAGGGAGAAACAGACAGGCTGCGCGAGCCTGTCTGTGGATAACACCAGGTGATGATTGCAGCGGTCACTCGGGGCGCTTGACCAGGCGACCTTGTATCCACCAACTCAACGCCAGCGTGACAATGACCAGCACCAGCCAGTACTTCTTCAAGCCAGCCTTGGCGCTATCGAGTATCGAGGCGCTGGTCATGTCATTGCCCGCCAGAGATGGGTTCGTCGAGATCCCGCCGTTCAAGCTTTCAGCTTCAACCTCTGGGGAGTTCTGGGCCGAAACGGCGGAGGGCTCGAAGGCGGCGACACCCTCCGCCACAGGCGCCTGATCCGAGGGAAGTTGAGCCCAACTGCCTTGGCAGACAAGGGCCAGACCCAGTACCGCGAGATAGCTACAAAAGCGCATAAACACCCTTCCATCCATTTGATAGCAGCGACCGCGGATGCTGGCCGGGGCTTGAACGAATGAATATCAGCTGATTCCGATTCTTCCGACGGCTTCAAGCCGCTGATCCGCTGGTTTCTGAACAGGCTTCATTTGCCCTGGCATGTCCACAAGTAAGGGAAAAGCTCATGTTCCATCGGCGCCCCGGCAGGCAGAGCCGTGGCCAGCCCTGGAAACTCGGGCGAGGTGCGCCAGCGTCGGGGGGCATGACGCATGTCATCTCCCAGAAAACGCAGCGAAAATGCCCGACGCCGGCGATCGCCCCCCACACCGCCAGAGGCATGCAGGGTGAGCATGTGGAAGAACACCGCGTCCCCGGGTTCCAGGGCCCAGCCGAGGATATTGAAGGCCGAGCGATCGGCTTCGATGTCCGGCAGGTCCGCCAGACTGCCTTCGGGAAACCATTTGGCCTGATTGTCCAGGAAGGTTCGCGGCATCAGCCAGGGACCACGGTGGGAACCGGCGACAAACTCCAGTGTGGATGCCCGCGCCACCGGGTCCACGGGCATCCACATGCTGCAGTTTTGTTGGCCCTCGACGTTGTAGTACGGCTGATCCTGATGCCAGGGCGTGGCTTGCCGAGTGTTGGGCTCCTTGACCAGCAGGTGATCGTGATAGAGCCGCACGTTGTCGCTTTGCATCAGCTGGCTGGCGATATGGCCTACCCGGCTGTTGAAGATGAAGCGCCTGTAGTCGGGGTTGTCCTGCCAGTTGCAGAAGTCCTCGAAGAACCAGCCAGGATCATCCGCCTGGCTAGCGACCTTGGCCCGCTCGCTGGGGCTGGCCAGGTTGTGTTCGATCCCCCGCTCCAGCAGCGCCACTTCGTCGGCACTGAACAGCTGGCGAATACACACGGCACCATCGCGCTGAAACGCCTCGATGGTTGAGGGGGGCAGGTGGAACGCTTGCATGGTGTTTTCCTTTTCATCCAATGGAGGGCGGCACAACGGCCGAGATCCTCAGTCCGGGAGGGGCACATCAGTGAGGGCGGTGTTCGGCCTGATCCATATCCAATAGGCTAGTGACAGCAATGCCAGCCAGCCGACACCGACATAAAGCGCCAGGCGGGTTTGCGCAAAGGCGCCGAGCACCACAAAGATGAACAGCATGAAGAGCACCGCGCAGACCTGGCCAGCGGCGCCGAAAGGTACGGGAAAGCCCAGGGCAGCGATTTCCTCCGGGCTCATGCTGCGGCGCATGGCCATCTGCGAGAGCAGGATCATCAGCCAGACCCAGACCACCGAGAAGGTCACCAGCGAAGCAAACACCAGGAACAATTCCTCGGGTACCAGGTAGTTGAGCAAAACACCGAACAGCAGAGCCACCGACATCACCAGCACCGTCATCCAGGGGACTCCGAAGCGCGAGGTGCTGGCAAACGCCGCAGGGGCCTGACCGATCGCCGCCATGCCGTACATCATGCGGCCGGCACTGAAAATGTCGCTGTTGATCGCCGAGAACACCGCGGAGATCACCACCAGGTTCAGTACCGTTGCCGCCGAATTTATCCCCAGGCCGCTGAAGATCTGCACGAAGGGACTGCCCTGACTGCCGATACCGGACCAGGGAAACAGCATCAGCAACACCAGCAGGGTCAGGATGTAGAAGATCAGAATCCGCAGTGGCACGGAGTTGATCGCTTTGGGAATCATGCGTTGCGGGTCCTTGGCTTCGCCCGCCGTGATGCCAATGACCTCGATCCCGCCAAAGGCGAACATGACAATGGTGAACGAGGCGATCATGCCCTCCAGGCCATTGGGGAAAAAACCACCATAGGCCCACAGGTTGCTCAGGCCCACAGAATGCTGTCCGTCACCCAGCTGGATACCGAACAGCAGCACCGCAAAGCCTCCGCCGATCATTGCGATGATCGCCGCGACCTTGAGCAGCGATAGCCAGAACTCCATTTCGCCAAAGATCCGCACACTGCACAGGTTCAAGGCGCCGATCCCCAGCACGATGCTCAGCACCCAGATCCAGCGGGGCGTATCGGGGAACCACAGGCTCATGTAGACACCAAAGGCGGTGACGTCCGCCAGGCACACCATGAGCATCGAAAAAGCATAACTCCAGCCGGTGAGAAACCCCGGAAAGCGTCCAAGATAACAACTGGCGTAATGCCCGAAGGAACCCGATACCGGGTTTCTGACAGCCATTTCCCCCAAGGCGCGCATGGTCAGGTAGATCGCCGCTCCGCCGATCAGGTACGCCAGCAGTACCGAAGGACCGGCCTGCTTGATGGCGGCCGCCGAACCGTAGAACAACCCGGTGCCGATGGCTGAACCCAGCGCAATGAAACGGATGTGCCGGGTGCTCAAGCCACGGTTTAACGCAGTCGTGCTAGCCATTTCTGTTCCTTGAATGCCGGACTGTCGACCCCATCGGCGTCCATCGGCCGACCCAGGGGTAATAGCCGGACTATTTCCTCAGGTGTACAAACCTGTACATCTGCCAGGATGCAAATCAGGTACCACTTGGGGAATGAAGGATAAAAGTGCCGAACGCGTCGGCTAGTGCGGATAAATGGCGGAAACTTTAGCCCATTTACGAAATGGGCCTGTTACTCAAGACCGCAGGTACATCGGCTGGAATCGGGAAAGGGGGTAAAGGTAACGTCGTTGTCCCCCGGGGCCGGTAAAAATCGCAAAATCTGCAAATCTGCCGTCGCTACAGTGGAGTACCAAGGAGGCCTTATGAAACCTGCAACCCGAATCCATTACGGCCAGCGCATGGAGCCGGTGCTGCGTTGGCTGGCAAGCCATCCACACAGCGATCCGGACCTGTACCACCTGGCGGACCTGGCCTGTATGTCGGCTTACCACTTTCATCGCATCTACCGCGCAATGATGGGAGAAACGCTGAACGCCACGGTGCAACGCATTCGCATGCACCTGGCAGCCGCAGCGCTGGCAGGCACTGACGCGGATCTGGCCGAGGTAGCTCTGCGTGCTGGCTACGAGTCGGGAGCGGCGTTCAACCGGGCATTCTCTGGCGTTTTCGGGTTGCCGCCTGGGCGTTATCGCGCAACCCGTTCCCGTCCTTTCGACCCTGAGGTGTCAAATATGTACTCCATCACAATTGAAACCTTCCCCGGCGTTGTTCTGGCAGCCCTGCCTCATCAGGGCTCCTACCAGGAAATCGGTCCGGTGTTCACCCGTGCTTTCATGCTGGCCGCCAGCCGGGGGCTCATGCATTCGGACACCAGCGGATTCGGTGTCTACTTCAACGATCCCGAGCAGGTCCCGACTGAGCAATTGCGCTCTCTAGCCGGAGTCGCGGTCGCGCCCGATGCAGACCTGGGCGAACAGCTGGAAAGGTTCGACATTCCTCCAGGGCGCTACGCAATCCTGAATTACGTGGGCCCCTACAACGAGATGGATAAAGCCTATGCCTGGATGTTCTCCGAGTGGCTGCCTGACAGTGGGCTGACACCAGGGGATTTTCCGATGTTTGAACACTATGTGAACGATCCACGCGTCACCCCACCCGCACAGTTGCAGACACGCATCTACCTGTCGGTGGAATAAACGCCGTCCGCTACCGGCAGGGGTGTGGATAACCTCTGCCGGAGCGCTCCGGGGGCGGCTCTACTTGCCGATGCAGAAGCTGGAAAAGATCCGTCCCAATAGGTCATCGGAACTGAAGGCCCCGGTGATTTCTCCCAGGGACTGCTGGGCCTGCCGCAGATCCTCGGCCAGTAGCTCACCGGCGCCGGCCAAGGTCAGCTGGGCACGGCCATGCTCCAGTGCGGCACTGGCGTAGCGCAACGCTTCGAGGTGCCGGCGGCGGGCACTGAAGCTGCTTTCCGACGTCTGTTCATAACCCATGCAAGCCTTGAGATGCTCACGTAGCAAATCCAGCCCGACACCGGCAGACATGGCACTGAGGCTGATGGTCACATGGCCATCCTCACAGGTTTCAAGAGCGATGGGCTCGCCAGTCAGATCGGCCTTGTTGCGGATCAAGGTCACCTTGGCCGGGTCCGGACGCTGCTCAAGAAATTCAGGCCACAGGGCGAAGGGATCAGCCGCTTCTGCTGCAGTGGCGTCCACCACCAGCAATACCCGGTCGGCTTCACCGATGGCCTTGAGCGCACGTTCGACGCCGATTTTTTCCACTTGATCCTCGGTGTCCCTGAGGCCGGCGGTGTCCACCACGTGCAACGGCATGCCGTCGATGTGGATATGTTCCTTGAGAATGTCCCGAGTAGTGCCGGCGATATCAGTGACGATGGCCGCCTCGCGCCCGGCCAGGGCATTGAGCAGGCTGGACTTGCCGGCGTTCGGACGGCCAGCGATCACCACCGTCATGCCGTCACGGAGCAAGGCGCCCTGCCCGGCTTCCCTCAGTACTGTGGATAACTCGTCGCGGACCGCGTCGAGCATGCTCAACACGTGGCCATCGGCGAGGAAGTCGATTTCCTCCTCGGGAAAATCAATCGCCGCTTCGACATAGATCCGCAGGGCAATCAGCTGTTCGGTCAAGTTATGCACACGCTGGGAGAATGCCCCCTGCAGCGAGCGCAAGGCGTTGCGCGCGGCCTGTGCAGAACTGGCCTCGATCAGGTCGGCAATGGCTTCGGCTTGTGCCAGATCGAGCTTGTCATTGAGAAAGGCGCGCTCGCTGAACTCTCCAGGTCGGGCCAGCCGGCAACCCAGCTCGAGGCAGCGCTGCAGCAACATGTCGAGAACGATGGGGCCGCCATGGCCCTGCAGCTCCAGCACATCTTCGCCGGTAAAGGAGTTCGGCCCCGGGAAATACAGGGCAATGCCTTCATCCAGCACCTCTCCCTGTTCACTGAGAAAGGGGCCGTAATGCGCAAACCGCGGTTTCAATTCGCGGCCGCTGATGGCCTTGGCGGCCAGGCTCGCCAGGGGCCCGGAAATCCGTACGATGCCCACGCCACCGCGACCTTGGGCAGTGGCGACAGCGGCGATGGTTTCACGAGGGACATTCATAAACCGACATCCAGACAAAAGTGACAGATAGCAAAACGCCCCACTAGGGGGCGTCTTGTGTGGTTATCCACAGCGTAGGTCAGGCTTCAGCTTTCTTGGTAGCCGCTTCGATCTTACGAGTGATGTACCACTGTTGTGCGATCGACAGGCAGTTGTTCACTACCCAGTACAGAACCAGACCTGCAGGGAACCACAGGAAGAAGAAGGTGAAGATGATCGGCATCATTTTCATCACCTTGGCCTGCATCGGATCCGGAGGCGTCGGGTTCAACTGCTGCTGGATGAACATGGTGGCGCCCATGATGATCGGCAGGATGAAGAACGGATCCTTGATCGACAGGTCGGTAATCCACAGCATGAATGGTGCCTGGCGCATTTCCACGCTTTCCAGGAGTACCCAGTACAAGGACAGGAAGACCGGCATCTGCACCAGGATCGGCAAGCAGCCGCCCAGCGGATTGATCTTCTCTTTCTTGTACAGCTCCATCATCGCCTGGGACATTTTCTGACGATCGTCGCCGAACTTTTCCTTCAGCGCGGCCAGTTTAGGAGCCACGGCACGCATGCGCGCCATCGACTTGTAGCTGGCAGCCGACAGTGGGAAGAAGATCCCCTTGATCAGCATGGTCAGGAAAATGATCGACCAGCCCCAGTTACCCACCAGGCTGTGGATATGTTGCAGCAGCCAGAAGATCGGCTGGGCAATGAACCACAGGAAGCCGTAGTCGACAGTCAGTTCCAGACCTGGGGACAACTCTTTCAGAACCGCCTGGCTTTTCGGGCCGGCGTACAGAATGGCACTGGTTTCAGCCTTGGCGCCTGGAGCAACGGTCATCGAAGGGCCGGTGTAGCCAATGATGTAGTTGCCTTTGCTGTCTTTGCGCGCCAGAACCTGGTTATTTTCGCCTTTTGGCGGAATCCAGGCGGTCACGAAGTAGTGCTGCAGCCAGGCTACCCAGCCACCCTGAACATTTTCAGTGATGGGCGCCTTGGTTTTGTCCTCGTTCACCTTGTCCATGTCTTTCATGGACACTTTTTTGTACGGCTCGGAACTTGTCCACAGGGCGGCGCCCAGGTAAGTCGCAGTGCCGGTGGCGGTGCTGGAGGATGGATCGGAACTGGCGTCGCGCTTGAGCTGGGCGAACATCGCACCGGTCCAAGGTTGCGCGCTTTCGTTATCGATCAGGTAGGAAACGGTGATGTCGTACAGGCCACGCTTCAGGGTGAAGCGTTTGATGTAGTTGACGCCGTCCTTGCTGAACTTCAGGTCGACCACCAATTGGTCCTGACCGTCAGCCAGTTGATAACTTTTCTTCTCTGCCGAGTAGATCGGGCGACCGGCCGGGTTGGCGTCCGGGCCGCTGCTGCCAATCAGGCCACTTTGTGCCAGGTAAGTCCGTTCGTTGCCGTTATCGAACAGCTGGAAAGGAATTTCCGGGTGGTCCTGACGACGTGGATACAGTGGCAAACGCAGTTGCGCGATATCCCCACCTTGTGGATCGACAGCCAGGTCGAGCACATCCGTTTTGATCTGAATGAGATCTTTGCTTGCAGCAACCGGCGCTTCTGCGGGTGCAGTGGTATCGCTTGCGGCGCGTGGAATGTCGTCGTTGGCAGCGGAAGTGCCAGTTGGCGTATCCGGCAAGCCCGGAGCGGTCGTGCTGGAAGCAACATTCTGAGTCGGCAGGGCAGCCTGGCCATAATCCTGGTTCCATTTAAGAACCATGACATAGGACACGATTGCCAGGGCGACGATCAGGATCGTGCGTTTGATATCCATGATTACTCGGCCATCGAAGAAGAACGGGAGGTAGGGATAGGTGGAACCGGGTCATAACCACCGGGATTCCACGGATGACAGCGACCTAAACGACGAAAGGTCAGCCAGCCACCGCGCAGAAGGCCATGATTTTCGATGGCTTCTAACGCGTAGCAGGAACAACTGGGGTAGAAACGACAGTGATTGGCCATCAGAGGACTAATGGCATAGCGGTAAAACTGGATCGGAACGAGTGCCAGTTTACGCATCGGGACTGTCTACCCCTACAGTTTCGGATTTGACTGCTGGTTCCGGCTTGTTGCGCGCCAGACGTTTCCAGAGTTTGCCGAAATGCTGAATCAATTCGGGGTTTTCTACATCGCCCAAACCTTTGCGCGCGACGATAACGATATCCCATCCGACCAGTGAGTCCTGGTGGAGACGAAACGATTCGCGCATCAGACGCTTGAGGCGATTGCGCTCAACGGAGAGCTTTACGCTCTTTTTCCCGATCACGAGCCCCAGACGGGGATGATCCAGGTCGTTGTTGCGCGCAAGGAGCAGGAGATTTTTCCCCGGAACCTTGCCGGTAGGGGAGTCAAAGACCGCCTTGAAGTGCCGGGGGGTAAGCAGACGCTTTTCCCGACTGAAGTCCTGACTCACCTCCAGTGCCGGATTATCAAACTGCCAGACGCGCACGACCTTTGGCGCGACGACGCGACAGGACGGCACGACCGTTCTTGGTAGCCATGCGAGCACGGAAACCGTGGGTACGAGCGCGTTTGATAGTGCTTGGTTGGAAAGTACGTTTCATGTCGTG